>NZ_CAXSSO010000002.1:0-570663 GCF_964240115.1 Clostridium sp. HGF2 | reverse complement strand
ATTTTGTCAAGCCTAAATAAAAAAGACACCTATACTTTTTGTATAAATGTCTCTCATCTATTTTTCTTTAACTTAATGACATTGCACCGAATGGTGTCTTTTTTCATCCCTCCCTTTTTCAGCTGTGTCTGATATATCCGTTTATAGGGTCCTACTTATGTATACAGTCAAATGCTGAACCGGTATGCGCATCCTATGCATACCGGCTGATATCAAATTCACAGCAATCTGCAGGAAGTGCTTCAAATGAACACCTTACTTTCTGATACAGCCTGCAGTTATGATAAACCCTTCACAGGATAAGGAACACAAGGTGTCTTTTTGCGCAGGAGCATGCTATACTTAGAGACAGAGGTGATGTTATGAATATCAGTTCCCGCTGTATTCTATGTCTTTTAAATAAAGAGGAGGCAGGCATACGGGCCTGTTTGGATGAGCATCAGAAAGCAGAGTATCTCAAGGACGTCATGCGGATCATGCTGGAGGCAGACCCCGCAGATACAATGCCTTGGATTTCCGATCAGATTCGTCAGCTACAGCCACCTGTTCCAAGAAGTCTTCCGGATTATGCGAAAATAAAAACGTATTTCAATACCATCCTGCTAGAAATGGAGCCGATGCTGAAAAATGCCATTGAGCAGGAGTTTGATCCTCTTTCCTATGCTCTGCGGCTTGCCCGCTGCGGCAATTACATCGATTTTGGTGCCATGGATCATGTGGATGAGGATATTCTGTACTCCCTGTTGAAGCAGGTAAAAGAGGAAACACTGGATGCTAGTGTCTATCAACGCTTCCTATCACAGGCGGCAAATAGCAGCAGTCTGCTCTATCTTTGTGATAACTGCGGAGAAATCGTACTGGATAAGCTACTCATACTGCAGCTGCAAAAGCACTTTCCGCATTTACAGATCGCGGTCATGGTACGCGGCGGCGAGGTGCTCAATGACGCGACGATGCGTGATGTCCGGCAGATACATCTGGATGAGGTGTGTACATGTACAAGCAGCCAGGTACCGCTTGCCGGCTGCGATTTGCGTCATATTGGTGAAGACGCACGAGCACTACTTGCATCCAGCGATATGATTATCGCCAAGGGACAGGCAAACTTTGAATCCCTGTATGGCTGCGGCCTGCCAATCTATTATCTGCTTTTATGCAAATGCGACTACTTCTGCGAACGGTTCCAGATGCACCATCTAAAGGGTATCTTCGCCTATGAAAAGACACTGGAAATATTCAGTGCAAAGTAAGGCGGCGCATGGAACCCCGCTATCCGCTAAATCAGGATGTATAGAGTCTCATCGTAACAGATGATAAAAGCTTCTTAAACCATTGCGTACAGCAATGCTTTAGAAGCCTCTTTTTCTTATCCGATTCAGGAGATTCCCCATTCACTATCCTATACTGCATTCAGGCACTACCCGCTTACTTCTATTCAAGCATTTCATTAAATGCCTTAGACGCTTTGATACTTTTGCATAACCGCTTCATATATACCACCTGCGGCTGGCGGAAGCGTATCAAAGATTCCCGCATTTTGAAGCCCAGAGCCTCCAGCAGTCTGCAGGAGCGAATGTTCTTCTTTTGCGTTTCTGCTAGGATGCTTTCCAGCGTTCCCTGTTCTGAAAGAAATACAAGAACAGCCTGGATTGCCTCTTTCGCATAGCCCTGTCCCCAAACCTCCGGTGCAAACTGATAGGAAATCTCCTGCTCCATGCCATTATGATAAGGTCCGATTTCAATCAGAATCACTTGTCCTGCGCACTGTAAAGCCCTGATTGTCTATCCCCATCATCATATTGCGGAGCTTTTCCTCTGCACTGGCCTTATCATAAGCACCACCAAGATAGGTACGTACCTCATCATCTGTAAAAAGAATTCGTACATCCGCTAAATCCGATTCCTTTATTTCATATATACTGCATCTATCTGTTTTCAGCATATGATCCTCCCAAAAGAAAAGCGGTGCCTGTTGAACACAGAATCCCCGCTTGCCTTTATTCTTCCAATTGCTCCATACGCTCTTCAATCTCCAGCGCTTCCTTCTTCATTTCTCTGGAAATACTCTCCAGATCAATTTCTTTTTTCTTTAAACGGTAATTTACAAATTCCTTCACCGCCATATAAATCACAGCAAAGCATGGTACACCGATAAACATACCGATGATACCGAACAGTCCGCCCCCTACACAGACGGAGAACAGAATACCGATACTAGGCAGTCCCAGCTTATCCCCCAGAATCAGCGGTCCCAGAATATTGCCGTCAAACTGCTGCAGGGCGAAGACAAAGAGTGCAAAGTATAATGCGGTAATCGGATGTATGATGAAGAGAATTACAATCCCCGGTACAGCACCGATAAACGGTCCGAATACCGGAATCATATTGGTAACACCGACGATCACCGATAACAGCAGTGCATACGGAAACTGAAAAATCAGAGATCCGATATAGCAGAGGATTCCGATGATCAGGGAATCGATCGCCTTTCCCACGATAAAGTTATTGAAGATATCACCGCTTGCCAGTACCATACGATGCAGATACTCGCTGATTTCCTTCGGAAACAGTGCATAGTTGATTTTTTTTGCATAGCCGGACAGACGTTCCTTGTCGATCAGCATATACAGACCAGCCATAATACTCAGCAGGATGTTCAGCAGTGTGCTTCCAAAGGCATAGGTGGCCTTTGCCATCTGCGGTAGTGCATCCGTTACAAAGCCGGTAAGCTTTTCAAAGAAATCGGTATCCGTAATGTAATTGGTGACCTGCTGGGTATCAATGGCATACTTTTCAACAAAATCCAATGCAAATTTCTGGAAATCCTCCACATAGCCCGGAAATGCCTTCACCAGGGAAAAGATGCTGTCAAACAGCTGCGGCAGCAGCAGTGCCAGAAAGGCACATACAATGATGATTCCAAGCAGAACCGCCAGTACGGCGGCAATGCTTCGTTTATGCTGCGGCTTCATGCGGAGCCTTCCAAGCAGCTTTACTTCAATCAGCTCCATCGGTTTATTTAACAGAAATGCTATCGCAAATCCAAGGATAAACGGTGTTGTCAGAGAACAGACGCGTCTGAGTGAGCGAATGATGAAATCAATTTTATCGAAAGCGAAATATATGCTGATTCCTATGGCGATCACAATCACATACAGCCATATTTTCTTTCTCATGTCCTCGGTTAATCTAAATTTCATATAAATCGCCTCCATCCCTATCTATTCTATCATGAAAATTCTGTTTCATTTCTTACAAATTCGAAAGTATTAGTCATTCAGGATCCTCTGCTTCAGCTCTTCAAACACATAGCGGTCCTCACGCATCTGCGCTTCCCTCGTATTGGCCAGTGTTCGTTTATGCACACTTAACAGCGGTGGCAGCTGAAGACGCTTGAAAGCGTTTTTTGCCCTGGTGGTCAGCAGCCACTCCAAATCCTTTAAAAAGGCATCCGGGTCATCGAGATGATAATATTTCATCCAGCGTGCAATGTCCTGCTTCCAGATACTGCCGTCTGCATAGCTCTCCATAAATGAGCGAAGGCTGAGGTCTGTACCCAGATGCTCGATGAGATAATCATGATAGAACCATTTCATCGGATCAAACTGTGCATCCTTCAATTCCGCACTCGGCGGCATTGTCCAATCCATCCCATGCTCATGCACGCACGGCAGCAGATTCAGCGGCACCACCTCTTTGCCGAAGTGCGCATTCAATGCTTTTGACAAATCAAACAGCTGCACCTTGGTCAAATCACCGATGAGCGACAATGCCCCGATGCTGTCCCCGTAGAGGGTACAATAGCCCAGAGCGGTTTCCACCTTATTCCCATTATTCACAACAACACCGCCTAGAATACCTGCAAAGCCGCTTAACAGATAACCGCGGGAGCGTGCCTGTACATTTTCCATTACCAGCGAAGGCATTGCTTCCACCGCGTAGCCGTATTCCTTATGAAACAGCTCAACACTTGCCTGCACGAGTGTTTCCATGTTTCCCTCCTGATATGCAATGCCCAGAGCCTTCGCCTCCGCAGCAGCATTGGAAATGGTCGTCGTACTGTTGTGGCGTGTTGCTATGTTATAGCCGTAAACACGCTTTGGCCCCAGGGCGGCAACCAGTAGTGCAGCCGTCACACTGCTGTCCAACCCACCGCTCATACCGACGATCCAGGGAATTGCACGATTAAATATCTGCGCATCAAAATCCCGGATTCCCAGAAGCAGCGCATCCAGCAGCTGCGGCTGTGTGGATTCCACTTCCCTTGTTTCCGCAAGATCTACAATCTGCATTTCCTCATGAAACCAAGCAGCCTGATAAATGGTTTTCTTCTTCATGCGGACACCGCTGCCTCCGGCCATGACCACAACATCCTTGCCACTGTTCTGCATACCGAGGGCATTGGCATAAATGACATTGCCCTTTAAGCTGTATGTCTGATCAAGCTCGTACATTGCGGCATCCAGATTGATATTGATATCTGTTAACTGAACCTCACGTCCAAAATTCAATGCAAAGACGTGTCCCTTAAATTCAATGGCGCTGTTGATCGGGTTTTCCTCGAAATAGCGCGCATCATCCGTATAGGGCGTATTCCGCTTAACCCGCATATGCGTCTGCTTGCGATACGCAAAAAATGCCGCATTGAATCTTCTGCGATTGCGATAGCGGATATTTCCCCAGACAATGGCAATATCCTCACTTTCCGCAAGCAGTGCTTCATTGAAGCTGTCCACATAGCGGCACCAGTCATCATCCAGCCACTGATCACCGAGCAGATATCCGCTGACGGCATTCTGCGGAAATACGATCATATCCGCCTGTTCCTCTCTGGCCTTCTGAATCATCTGTTTCATATAGGAAACGTTTTCCTCACATTTTCCCTGTTTGACATGCATGGTCACAACGGCAACCTTCATGATATCCCTCCTCATCTTCAACATGAGTATCATACCATGAATCGTACGAGAATTGAAGAATTCCCTTTTAAAGTTGCGGCATCTCCTATATAATATAGAAACAGGAAAAGTGAGGTTGTTGTATGGAACAATATATCGTAGAGGGGAATATCTCTGTAAAAGCCGTTTTACTCGCTCAGAAGCGGGATATCATAAAAATCATGGTCGATGAGAAGAAAAAGGATCGCGATACCGCCTTTATTCTTCGTCAGGCAGCACAGCGCAATATCCCGATCGAACAAAACAGCCGGGAAGCCATTGATGAGCTTGCACAGGGAAAAACGCATGGCGGGCTGCTGGCACTTTGCGGGGAGCGCAGCTTTCAGACACTGCAGGCTGTCGCTGAAAAGGATTCAGTTTTTCTGGCACTGATCGAGGGGGTGGAGGATCCCTTTAATTTCGGCTACATACTGCGTACGCTGTATGCGGCAGGCTGCGACGGCGTCATCATTCCACCGCGGAACTGGACTACTGCTGCAGGAGTTGTTACCAAAGCCAGTGCAGGCGCCAGTGAATATCTGAATCTGATTGTCGCAACGGATATGGAGGCTCTGCTTCATGAAATGAAGCAGGCAGACATACAGCTTATATGTGCACAGCGCAAGGATGCAATCTCCCTGTATGACTATGCCTTTCCTTTAAAGCTGTGTCTGGCAATCGGCGGTGAAATGCGCGGGTTGAGTAAGCATGTGCAAAATCACAGCGACCAGAATCTGTTTATTCCCTATCGTCAGGATTTCCGCAATGCCATGACGGCAGCGGCATCTACGGCAATCTTCGCCTTTGAGCTTGTCCGTCAGAAAACAGCAGACTAACCATCCAAACCATGCAGCTTCGGCTGTATGGTTTTTCTTTTTTATATGCGCCGATACAAAAAAACTGTATCTGCAGGAGAATGTCGCAATGACATTTCAGACCTGCACATACAGTGGTATTTGCGTAGCTGTCAGTAAGCATGAGGTTCCTGCATGCACTGGCTCGTTACGGCTCCTGCAGCAGTGCAGACAGCTCTTCCAGCTCATCCTGACGCATGCCGATGGATTTCAGATAGGAAAAACAGCCTGCTTCATCCAGCATGGTGAGCAGCGGCTGCAGCATGTCCGGTGTGCTGTCAAGCAATGCGCGCACTGCCGGGATCGCCATTACATCCGCCGGAAGCATCCGGTTTACACCCAATGCATTATAGGTGGCGGACACCTGATAATCCGCAAGGATATCCTCATTGCATACACCGCACAGCTTCAGCAGGAGTGCTGCCAGTATGCCGGTGCGATCCTTGCCTGCCGTACAGTGAAACAAGACCGCATGTCCCGCTTTTCTTGTATTTCGTATATGGCGAAGTGCTGCACATACCGCCTCCGGTACTGCTCTCACCATATCCACATAATCCAGCTTCATACTGTCAAGGAACCTCTTTTGAGCCTGCTCATCCAATGAATCCGCAAGTGGCACCTCCTCCTTCATAAAGGGAAGCGATACCCGCGCAATTCCATAGCGTTCGCTGTCATAGGGTGCCTGTATCTGTTCCGTTTTGCTGCGAAGGTCCAGAATCAGCTGAATATCAGCTTCCTGCAGCTTTTTCCAGTCCTCCTGTGTCAGGTTATTCAGCATATCACTGCGATAGCAGCACTGCCATGCCGTTATCGTTTCCCCACAGGGATAGCCGCCGAGATCCCGTACATTGCCGGCTCCCTGCAAACGCATACGGCGTGCTGTCCTCATTTCTGACTCCCTGTTTTTTGTTCATAGGGCCAGTGAACGATACCGCCGATGTTATACAGCTCATCATAACCAAGAGCCCGCAGCTTCTTCAATGCCGTCCTGGAACGCTGCCCGCTGCGGCAGTACAGATAATGCGGCTTCCCTTTCGCCACAACAGCAGCTGCCCTGTCTTCCAGCTCACTCAGGGCAAGGTGATCCGCTCCGGGAATATGACCATCCCGATATTCATCCGTTTCCCGCACGTCGATCAGCTGGATGTCTTTCCCTGCATCCAGCTCCTGCTTTACTTCCTCCATTGTTTTATCAAAAGAAAATCCAAACATAGCCGCCTCCTAATCCACGAACAGATAGCCGCAGAATATATATAGCATATTGATGTAAAAGGACCCCATGCCAAGGTATGCAAACCAGCGGTTCACAATGGCAAGATCCAGATAACCCAGCTGCATAAAGAGCAGCAGCAGAACGATAACGATTGCGACCACCTTGCGAAAAACAGCATTGCTTCGCTTTTTACGATTCAGTGAAACACCGAACATAAACAGAGAAGCAACCATGATGATGATCAGCAGCGTATGTACAAAGCCGCCCTTCAGCCAGGTTTCCACCAGTTTGGTAAGAAAGGCTGAAAGTACGATGATCAGCAGCGGTGTTCCCAGTCGTTTGACATCATCCATTTTATACTTCCTCGATGACCACTTTTTTCATAACATCGCCGTTGCGCATATTGCGTACAGCGCCCAGATTGTCTGTCACCTTGCCGAATACGGTATGTACCCCATCCAGATGCGGCTGCGGACAGTGGCAGATAAAAAACTGACAACAGCCGGTATCCTTACCGCGATGTGCCATAGACAAGCTTCCATCCTCATGCTTATGCGGGTTGTTTGCCGTTTCACAGGGAATCGTATAGCCCAGATCCCCGGCACCGGTTCCATATGGGCAGCCGCCCTGCGATACAAAGTTTTTAATGACACGGTGAAAGGTTTTGCCATCGTAATAGCCCTCCTTCACCAACTTGACGAAATTCTCAACGGTGAGCGGAGCATCCTCCGGATACAGCTCAAAGGGAAGCTCTGCCCCGTTCTCCATTGTTATTGTTCCATGGTATATCATGTTCATTCCTCCTATTTCATTCTATAAATATACTATAATCCGACAAAAAAAACAACCGCCGGGAAGCTGAGGCGGTGGAAAGCATACAAACGGAAGCGTCGGTTCAAACTCCTGCAGTTCCCTGACTTTCAGCCCTCCAAAAGGAAAAGGGTTATGCCAGCAGTACCATATTGGCACTGTTCAGGATGCGTATTCTGCGCTTTCTGAAGATTTCGTTTCCGAATACTCCGTCAAATGCAAAATCATCAAACAGCCTGACCCGCCCTGTCATCGTATCCTTAAGGGTGATTTCAGCCTTATCCAGATAAAGCGTCCATTGCTTGATAATCTTTAAATCCATCCTTTCCAGTCCATGCACGCCAAAGCCCATGGCACTGCCTTCATGTACAACCGTGAGCGCATGCTCCTGAATCGCCTGTTCCCCAATCCAGCTGACACGGGAGCCGCTGTCAAAGCCAAACAGCGAAATCTCCTGATCGGCTCGTTTTACCAGAAAGCAGGGAAAGCTTCCCTTCAGCATATTGGGATAGGGGATCCGAAACCTGTTTTTCAAAACGATGAACTGCTTTGCGACATCATCCAGCTCAAAGTCAAGCTGATGCAAAATATCCCAGCCAAGAATCCCGTCGAAGCCGAACAGATCGATGTTACCGAAGCGCAGGGAAAAATCTGAGGAATCCAGTGCAATCATCGCCATGTTTAAAACCTCCAGTCCCCCCAGCTGGACGGAGTCCGCTACCAGCCCCTGCATATCCCGCCGGGTTCCGCCGATACTTCCAATCTGCAGTTTACCTCCTGTTTTTTTCAGCTTCAGCTGTGCAATTTTTTCACTCTTGATGCCGCTGATCTGTGCTCCTGTATCCACAACAAAAACAGCCCGTACATGATTGATATAGACTGGAATTGTAAACAGTCCGAAGATATTGCGGGAAAGCGGAAGGGAAAATTCACGCTGATAATAGCGCAGCTCCCATGCATGTTCCTTCCCCATCACCTGCTCCTGCGCTTTTAATAATGCACTCGGAAACAGACCAAGGGATACCCGTTTCCTCTGTTCCTCATATTCTGCCGGCTGCACATGAGCGGCAGGATGACTTTGTACCTTACAGCTATGCATGCCATCACCTCCTGTCTTTTGTGTTCGATTATATCATAAGCATATGTGAGAATTGTGGGTTACTTTCCTTATGGTGCGGATTTTTATCAATTTCTCAAGTTTTTCGATTGCAGCTGCCTGTTCAAGCAATTCCGGTACAGCCTGCTGTACACGCATCCTGGCATAAAATGATGGAAGCGTTGGAAAGAATACCCACAGATTACGTTTTCATGTTGAAGAGTTCTTCATGGTATAGTAAAATGGATGCATGGTAAAAACATGGAAAAGGAGTGATTGATATGCAGACAAATAAAGCTTCACTGCCTGTGATGAGTGTTCAGGGAAAGGTGGATCATCCCATCATGAGTGGAAACGGATATCGTGTCGGTTATGACGGATATGGCAGAATCCCGATGGCGACAGGCGGTATTATTTACAACTATAAAATCGGTGATTCCTGCATGGGTATTGCAGGAGATCACATAGAGCCGGGCGTTAGTCTGAAGAATCCTGTAGAAAAAGAAAACAATGCACTGCAGGCCTTTGCCTGTATCGGAAACAGGGCGAAGGTCATCAGCGGCGATGCAAAGGGCAAAGAGGGCTATGTGACCGGAAAGCATGGCGGTATTGATCATGTAATGGTTTATTTCGATGAAGAAACGCTGGAGCTGATGACAACAGAGGATAAGGTGCTGATCAAAGCCTGCGGACAGGGACTTAAACTGATCGATCATGAAGAGATACAGCTGATGAACATCGATCCAGCGCTGTTTGAAGGACTGGGAATCGTAGAGGAGGAGCAGGGAATCAAAATACCGGTTGTGACCTGTGTTCCGGCCTATCTCATGGGAAGCGGTTTGGGAAGTGCGACCACCATGCTGGGGGATTACGACATTATGACGCAGGATGCACAGGCAAATAAGGAATTCGGAATCAATGAGCTGCGCTTTGGTGATCTGGTCATGATTCAGGATCATGATAACCACAACGGTCCGCACTATCGCAGGGGAGCGGTATCTGTCGGTATTGTTGTGCATGCGGATTCCTATACAAGCGGACACGGCCCCGGACTGGCTGTGATTATGAGCAGTCGGTGCGGAAGCATTGAGCCGATTCTGGATCCAAACGCGAATATCGCAAACTATCTGCATATAAAATAACTATACCAGCTGCAGCATATTGGATATGTACTGCGGCTGTTTTCATATGCCGGTATCATCTATGAACCATTCGAATCAAAAGCGGATTGCAGAAAACCGCCATATAGGATACACATATACGCCTACTGTATACACCTGCCTATTCAGAGAAGATTATGATTTCATACGCCGAGTACCCTCATGCCTTATGACATGTTGGCTTTTTTGTATCCTGTACACAAAAAAATGCTTCCATACCGTTCTCATGACGGCGGGAAGCATTCTATTAACCTATACAGCTAGTCTCTGTTTCCTACAAAACGCAGAATATACAGGAAGATATTGATGAAATCCAAATACAGCTCAAAAGCAGAATAGATCGAAAGCTTTTTCAGCATTTCTTCATCCCCTTCATAGCTTGCATACAGTGCCTTCATCTTCTGTGCATCATAGGCAGTCAGTCCGGTAAAAATCAACAGACCGATGGCACTCATCAGCATTGTGCTGGTATCAGCCCCCATGAACATCATAATAACCTCAGTGATGATCAAAGCAAGCAAGCTGCCAAAGAGAATCGGTCCAAAGCGGAGCAGATTCATTTTCGTCGTATATCCGATGACAGCCAGACTTCCGAAATACACAGTCGTCATCAAAAACGCCATAGCCAGTGTACCCGGCAGGTATACAAGAGCAAGCGTTGAGAAGGTGATACCGGTCAGCATAGAGTACGCCAGGAATAAAATCTTGGCACTTGTGGCGGACATCTTCATCAGACGTGCCCCCAGAGCGATGACCACACCGAATTGTGCGGCAATCAGAATCAGTGGCGCAAATCGCATAGTATAAATATAATAAATCAAATCTGTGGAGTATACAGCAAAGGCAGTAGCCGTAGTCACCAGAAGACCCAATGTCATCCATCCAAATGTACGTACAGCATGCTTCTGCAGGCTGGTTGCTGCATATTGCGGCTCAAAATAATCTTCATTGCGTTCAAACATAAATATTCCTCCTTTTCCTATAGTATAAGTCATATTGTATCATTTTTACAGTAAAATAGAAAGATTTTGCGGTATTTTATGATTCTTTATCAAATGCATGCACAATACCATCCGCAATCGCCTTAGCCATTGCCTCCTGATTCTTCTCTGATTTCAGATAGGACAGGTCACCATCATTGGATAAAAAGCCTGCCTCCACTAAAATAGTCGGAATATCGGTATATTCCATCAGAGAAAGCGGGGCGTCCGCCTCATCCTTCAGCCCTCTGCTTTTCATCCCCTTCAGACCCGTGAGCTGTTTATTTACCTGCTTTGCCAGTGCCCTGCTTTTCGCATCACTCTCTCTTACCCAGATTTCCGCACCCCTTGCGGAATCCTGCGCTGTATCCGAAAAATTCATATGAATCGATATAAAATAATCCGCTTTTGATGTGTTGGCAATGCGGGAACGCTCCAGCAAATCCTTTTCATTATCCGACGGCCAGGACACCTTGTCCTGCACTCGTGTATACACAACATCCACATCCTGCTTCTCCAGCAGCTTTCCGATTTTTTTCGTCAGCTGCAGTGTAATGTTTTTTTCCTTTGTGCCATCCGCCGCAACACTGCCGTCATCATAGCCGCCGTGACCGGCATCTAGAACAACCCGTCGCTTTGTGACCTTCTTTTCTTCAGCCTGCTTCTGTGTACGGATAACCAGTGTTTCCGCCTGCTGCTTTTTATCTGCTTTTTCCTGTGCATAGGCATTTCGTATAAAGGGTACGATTACGAAACAGAATACAATGACAGAAAAGAACAAAGCATGTCGCTGTACAAAATTCTTTTGCATGAAATCACCTCATGTTAGTTATATACATCTTTTTTCAGCTCCTGAATCTCCTCATATGCCGGACTTTCCTTATCCAGCCGTGAGGCATAACGCTCCAGAAGCCTGCGTGTACGTTTTTCATCATCATCCAGATATGCCAGAGCATAATGCAACACCACGTCGGTTACATCACTGTGTGTGGCTAACAGCTTTTGAAACATCTGTTCTCCTTTTTTTGATTTTAGTGCGATATATGCCTTTGCCTGTTCATACTGCATCCCGACACGGAAGAAATCGCTCGTTTTGGAAAATACATGCAGAAACTTATCGACAAATGCGATAAGTACACGGTACTGTTCCTTGTCCCTGCGTCCCTGCTCCATCAATATATCCAGCAGAAAGGTAACCACACCAATCATATCCAAGCCATCGTTAACCTGATACATCATAGCTTCCAGGCTGTCAATATGAAATCTTTTCGCAGTTTTAAACAGCAATCGGAACTGTTCCAGCAAATCCGCCGCAACCTGTTCACTGCCCTGTTCCATCAAATCCAGAATCGCATCGGATATAAGACCGTAATGGGTAAAGCCGAAGTCCTCTCTTCTTGCAATCTCCAGCACCGCTTCATCGATGAAGGCTTTGGGGAACGTTGCATGGGTATCGTCAATCTTCTGTGTTTCAAAGATAGCATCCGCGACTGCAAGATCGTTGTAGGTGGCTTCCAGACGCCCCCGAATACCCTCACAGGTAAGCGTACACCCAAGCTCCGTAAGATACGTATTGATTTCTTCACTGCGCATACCTCTGATTTTGTTCACCATGTCCTGCGACGTAACCTTTTGCAGATACAGCTCTTTCATACGATTCACTCCATTTCTCGTTCCTGCAGCTTCCCGGGGTGGTACCGGACTTGATTGTCCGATGCTACTTATCTTTGGAATTTTCAAATCCCGAGTCATAACGATATCATTTTTTTTACAAATTTGCAACCCATGTTCTCTCTGCCATCTTTTGAAAGGCCTTTCTCCGATTGACTGACACAGCTGACAGCTTACCATACCGTTGATGGTGTTCTTTATGAAAAATATTGCTGGTGAAGTGTATGCAGTGCACAGACAGCTTGTGATTTCCTTGATTGTTCAGGCATCCAACACCCTGTCTTGACAGCGACTTATACAAAACAGTGATTCACTACGATTCTAAATGCAAAAACACAGAATCGCTTCCACTGGACTGTGAAATGGTTCTGTGCTTTCTATTATGGTATACCCCATTCAAACAAATGGGGAAAACAGCCGGTATATCCGTTTTTATTTATCCTGCAGACTTTCACACAATGCATACAGACCATCCAGAAACCGTTCATTGTCCTGCTGTGTCCGCTTTTTCGCATGATTTCCATAATTGCCATGCTTACGCTCCACACTGCAGACATGACGCATTGTGAGAAGGCGATTGATATTTTCCGTTGTATAGGGGACTCCATTGCAGGAGATTGGATATCCTTCCTTACTGAGAACCAGTGCAGCCAGACCGTAATCCTGCGTAACAACAATATCTCCCTTTTTTACATGCGACAGCAACAGAAAATCCGTACTGTCTCTTCCTTTATCCGCCATAAGGATAACGACATGCTCATAGGGAAAGACATGGGAGGTATCACATACCAGTGTTACAGGAAAACCGAAATCCTCTCCTGCCTGCAGGGTTTCCTCAATCACCGGACAGCCGTCCGCATCGATATAAATATCAGACATGCTCGACCAGATGCGGGTCATAGCCGTTGTTTTTCAGAATTGCAAGCACATCTGCGATATGCTTGTTATCATTGGTTTCAATAATAACGCCGACTCTGCACTGATTAAACAGCATGGCATTCTGAATACGGTTATGATTTACAGAAATGATATTGGCTCCGGTTCTGGATATCAGCTCAATCATACGGGACAGATTCCCCGGCTTATCCATAACGTTCATATTGATGACTGCCTTGCGTCCGGTCTTCATCAAGCCGAGGTCGATTATTTTAGACAGCAGATTGACATCGATATTTCCTCCGGAAAGAACTGCAACGCATTTGTGATGCTTTAGATCCACCTTACCGAACATCGCCGCCGCAACACTGGTGGCTCCGGCTCCCTCAGCGACCATTTTCATTTTCTCAAGCAGTGTCAGTATGGCGGCCGCAATTTCCTCCTCACTGACGGTTACCACCTCATCCACGTACTTGCTGCACAGCTCATAGGTCAGCTTTCCCGGAGTTTTTACAGCGATTCCATCCGCAATCGTACTTACATTCTGCAGCTTGATAATCTCCTTCTTTTCCAGCGACTGCTTCATGCTCGGTGCATGCTCGGACTGTACGCCTATAATTCGGCAGCTGGGACGCATTGCTTTGATTGCAACGGCAATCCCGCTGATCAAACCGCCCCCGCCAATCGGTACGATTACCGTATCCACATCACTGAGCTTATCCAGAATTTCCAGACCGATCGTTCCCTGTCCGGCAATGACATATTCATCATCGAAGGGCTCCACAAATACTGCGCCTGTGATTTCCTGCAGATTCTTTGCATACTCATAGGCATCATTGAAGGTATCTCCCTGCAGCTCCACCGCAACACCATAGCTTCGCGTTGCTTCGATTTTAGATAGCGGAGCGGTTTTCGGCATAACGATCGTTCCCTTGATTCCCATCTTCATGCAGGAATAAGCGACTCCCTGTGCATGGTTTCCGGCACTTGCGGCTATCACGCCCTTCTCGCGCTCCTTTTGTGTCAGAGAATGCAGCTTATGGTAAGCTCCACGCAGCTTAAAGGCACCGGTTCCCTGCAGATTTTCCGCCTTGATCCACAGATTTTCATGCAGCTTATCCGCATGCACCAGCGGTGTTTTGGAAATAACATCCTTCAATACTTCCTTGGCATCATAAATATTTGAAATATCCATACAATTTCCTCCTGTATCCTTATCTGTATTGTACTATGAATATCACCGTTCGAAAAGAGTGTTTTTCTACAATTTGGATACATTTTATTCACATTGTTTTTATATTGCATACAATCATCTATGTTATGCATACATATTTGTTTCATCGTATATATATCTTAGAATCCTGTATATCGTATCTGTTTCAGTATTCCCCGCCGATCTTCCTTCATACCAATAGCCGCGTCCGTCCGCAGCCATTCTCCTTATAGAAGTATAACCGTAAAAAAACTGCCGTCTCCAGTTGGAGAACAGCAGCTTTACAGACTTAGTCTTTTTCGATGAAGTCCAGCAGCTCCTTGGCCGCGATATTAATACCGTCACGGTTTTCTTTATCAAGTCCCAGGTGGGTGTAAATTTCTCCGACGAAGCAGCCGCTGTCGCGCAGTGCGACAAACATCTGGTCAATCAGAGGCTCACAAACCTCCTGCTGCTGCATCGGTCCAAACGGGTTCGCAAAGTAGGTTGTGGAAATACCGACCTCCTGTGTCGTTCCCTTGGCCATACGTTTTCCCTCCTTGCAGGTTGCCTTCGCATCCTCAAGAGTATCAAAACGATGCAGCCCCAGCTTATCATCATAGTTATTTGCATAGGCAAATAAGTCAATTCTATGATTCATCGCTACGATTTCATATGGTGCAGCCGGTGTGATAACACGGGCATTGTTGCTGGATTCCGGATTCATGAAAATGGAGCGGTCCATATCACGGTACGGGGTTCCCGGATCCAGATCATCCAGACGGATAAAGGCACCGATTTCCGTACCCTGTCCATAAGGAACACCGTCCTCCAGATGAATGGTACCCATATCATCAAAGACAACCTCAATGTCCTTAATGACATCCGCACCGGCAATTTTCAAGGCTTCAATGGATTCGGACTTACCTGCTCCGGAATCCCCCATCAGCATAATACCCTTGCGTTTTCCGCTCTTTAAGGTAATATTGACGAATGCTCCGTGAATCGGCAGCCAGCCCTTCTGCATTTTTCTTACGTTATGCAGTGTCAGTGTCATTTTCTTCAGATAACCGAAGTATTCAATACGTTCATGATAGCTGACACATCCGATCCATACATCATCCTCAGCATCATAATGGAAGGTTGTCTGTTCCTTGTCATCCTGATTACCGAATAAACAAATCAGATCCGGTTTTTTGCGGCACTCATCCTCATTCGCCAGCTCAAACAGATTTGCCAGAGATACGGCAGAGGAAATAAAGTCACGGTGGAAGTAGATAAAAGCAAGCAGGCTTCCGACCTTGCATGGATAACAGAACCATTCATCCGGTGTTCCGGTAAATTCCGTAATCGGATTGGTATCCCGTTCTGTAAACATCCCGGTACGCTTGTTTGACTTCGGATGAAGGATCATCGGTGTCCGCAGCATAACGGACTGAATGAATTCGATATCCTTTAATGCATCGTATTTAGGGCTCAGCTTTGGATTATCAATGTTTTTCACTGCAATCGATGCATTGGTACCAGCCTGCAGCTGACGGTATACACGGTTTTTTCTTCCCATGATCTGTTCCTCGATGTTACGGTACAATCCAAGAATCAGACTGGTAAAGCTGGAATCTGCGCCCACAAAGGTCAGATCCTGCAATGCATTTCCCTGTCCGATCGACATTACGGAGAATCGCTGATGCTTTTTCCAGAAGTTGTACATTTCCTCCACGAACTCCAGCAGCTTCGCTTTATCGTTCAGATATGGAGAATCCACCTCTTCCGCTTTGAATACACGCAGCATGCGGAACAGCTTCAGAATTTCAAAGGTTGCCTCTCTGGTTGTTTTGCCGTTCAATGCGTAGAAGTATAAAGCCTCGTTATCAGCTTTTAAGTAATCCAGGTAGTTATGAACATAATTACTGAACGTGGAAGAATTCAGCAGCTGGTCACCGGAATGTGCGTATCCTGCGCTGTAGTTCAGTATTGCAAGTTCTTTTGTTAAATACAATGTCTCTTTCATAATCTGCTCCTTTCAAATTCAAAAATGAAGTTGGAAAATAAAGTTAAATAACCCTATCGGGTTATATTATACAATAAAAAGAAAAAATAAGAAAGTAGTTTTTGTAATATTTTCATTTTATGAAAACTTTTTCAATTCCAATTTCTGTTTCGCAGCTGTGCTCATCTGTCGGCACAGCATACTGGTAACGATTACATGATATGCGAGAGCCGGGAAAAGTATACCGCAATTTTGTCACACGCTTGTAAAAAGACCGTATTTTTTTTGAAATCCTGAAGCACTTCGGTCTTCCATATATAGAAAGCGATGATGGGGATTCTCATCGTCAAGTGATCCAACCGGCTTTCATCTGTAGCTGTAAGGTACCTTTCCCATGTACCTTACAGCAGTTATTAAAAGCTTCAGCACTTGCATAGGCAGCCTGCTCTTCGCATGCATCACTTCGCGCTCTAAGCTTTAGAAAAAAGTCCGAATCCCCTTCGAACTTTTTCACAGCATATTCAGACTGCCTGAAAGTCTCACGCAGACTTATTTCTGTAATTCCTTCTTGACCATGTCAACAATCTCATGCAGGGAAACATCACTGTTTTCATCAGCTGTTCTGGCACGGAATTCCACATTGCCGTCCTTGATTCCTCTGCCGACGGTGATGCGGTATGGAATACCGATCAGCTCCATATCCTTGAACTTCACTCCCGGACGTTCCTTGCGATCATCCAGCAGAACATCAATGCCTTCTTTTTTCAGTGCCTCATACAGCTCATTTCCAATGCGCATCTGTTCATCATCCTTGCTGGACACAACCACCACAGCGACCTCAAACGGTGCCACGCTTGTTGGCCAGATGATACCGGATGCATCGTTATGCTGTTCCACGATTGCCGCCATGCAGCGCTCCAGACCAAAGCCATAGCATCCCATTTCCACAGGATGCAGCTTATTGTTGACATCCTGATATTCCAGACCGAGTGCCTTTGCATATTTGGTTCCCAGCTTGAAGGTGTTGCCTACCTCAATGCCCTTACAGAACTTCAGCGGTTTTCCGCATTTCGGACAAATATCCCCTTCATGAACCTGTGCAATATCCGCAACGGTTTCCACTGTGAAATCCTTCAGGTTTACATTTTTGATATGATGATCGGTTTTGTTTGCTCCAACGATAAAGTTTTTCATATTTGCCACTTCACGATCCATGATAATCGGACACTCCAGTCCAATCGGACCTGCAAAGCCAACCCTTGCATGGGTAACACGTTCCACCTCATCAAAGGACGCAAGCTCCATTTCATTTGCCTGCAGCAGCTTCAGCACCTTGGTTTCATTCAGCTCCCGATCCCCCTTCAACAGGAAGGCCATCGTTTTCCCATCAATGAAATAAATCAGTGTTTTCACAAAATCATTTACGGATTTCTGGAAGAATGCCGCAACATCCTCAATTGTTTTCGCATCCGGAGTTTCCACGATTTCCATATCCAGCGCCTCTACATCGGATGGCCTGCCGGTATCGATAACCTCGGTGATTTCCAGATTACTGGAGAAGTCACAGCCCTCACAGGTCACCACGACATCCTCCCCGATTTCGGTGATTGCCTGAAATTCCTCAGACAGAGAACCGCCCATAGCTCCGGTATCCGCCTTGACGATCTTATAGTTCAGATTGCAGCGATCCATAATATTCTTATATGCTTGAAACATCTTCATATAGGATTCCTGCAGACCGGCTTCATCAATATCAAAGGAATACGCGTCCTTCATGATGAATTCACGCACACGGATCAGGCCATAGCGCGGTCTTGTCTCATCACGGAATTTTGTCTGAATCTGATACAGGTTATATGGAAAATCCTTATAGGAGCTTCCCTTCATCATCGCTGCCATGGTAAACAGCTCTTCATGGGTCGGTCCCAGCACATAATTTTTCTGATAGCGGTCCTTTAATGCAAACATATTGGAACCAAAAGCCTCACGGCGTCCGCTTTTCTCATAAATTTCTTCCGGTATCATGGCAGGCATGAGCAGCTCCTGTGCACCTGCGGCATCCATTTCTTCACGTACGATTTCCTCAATCTTTTTCAGTACGCGTTTCCCCATAGGCATAATCATATAAATTCCACTGCTGCTCTTTTTGATCATTCCCGCACGCACCAGCAGATTTCCGCTTGTACTGTCTTCATCCTTCACGTTTTCCCGCAATGTATAAAAATACGACTTACTCAGTTTCATAATCTTCTCTCCTTAGTATCCTTTATAAAGCACTGCGATATCCGACACCTTCGTTATGCCGCAATACCGCATACCCACATATCCACACACCGTTCAGTATATACCGGAGCGATTCCTTGTCACAACCTTGCGAATCATGGCGTCCTTTTCCAGACGCAGGGGTACATGGGTTCTGATTTTCTGCATTGGTGTTTTGGCAACGTCCAAGAGATTTCCATCCATATCATAGAGCTCCTGCAGCTCAAAACGTGTGGCGGATATCGTCGGTCCAAAAACCTCCGCAGCGATATGTCCGCGAAAGTTATTGCGCACCTCCAGCGTTGCCATGCCGCTTTCTTCCTCATAATCCAGAACATAGGCGATAAATTCCTGTGTCACACCGGCTCCGTTGACACCGTACAAATGCCCGTGAAAGCTCGGCATACCCTCATAGAAGCCGCACCCGGTGGGTCGGTTTTCCGCCTTTGCCAGTTCATTATAATACCATTCCATCCGTTTGTCACTCAGTCTTCCGCCTTCCGCATAAATTTCATCAATCAGCATGCGGTAGGTTTTGATCAGGGTGGCGATGTAATACGCGCTTTTCATACGTCCTTCGATTTTCAGACTGGCGATACCCGCCGTAATCAAATCCGGAATATATTTGGCAGCCATCAGATCCTTGCTGGACATGGAAAACAGATCCTGTTCATCATGCAGTGCACGATCTCCCTCATACAGACGATATTTCCAACGGCAGCTCTGCGCACACCCACCGCGATTGGCATCACGGCCCGTCATATTGTTGCTGAGTACACAGCGTCCTGAATAGGAGATACACATACCGCCATGGATGAAGACCTCCAAAGGTACCTGCGTATGAGCAGCACTTGCTTTGATTTCCTCCAGCGTAACCTCACGGCCGAGAACGACACGATCCATGCCTTTCTCCTGCCAGTAATTTGCGGCGCTGGAATTGGTGGAGGAATGCTGGGTGCTAACATGAACCTCCAGCTTCGGTGCCCATTTTTTGGCACACATCATGATGCCGGGAGAGGCAGCGATGATCGCCGTTACACCGATTCGCTCCAGCTCCATCAGATATTCCTTTAAGCCGTGTAAATCCTCTTCATGGGGCAGCATGTTCACAGTCACATGCACATGGGCGCCATGCTCCTTCGCAAAAGCAACCCCCTCTGCAATCTCCTTTAATCCGAAATTACTGGCACGGGAGCGCAGGGAAAACTGCTTGCCTCCCAGATATACGGCATCCGCACCGTACAATACCGCGATTTTCAAACGCTCCAGATCACCTGCCGGAGCGAGCAATTCTATCTTCTTCAAGCTCTCACCTACTTTACCTTGCTTGTTTTCGTATAATAGAAGCCATGACTCACATGATCCTCTTTGTATTTCTTTTCATATTCCTGATAGGTCTGACGGCCGTCCCGCACGCCCTTTAACACATCCTGATACAGACGAAGCGCTTCACATACATACTCGATATCATGGAAGATACCGTCAATGCGAAAATGCCGTACACCCGCTTCATACAGCTCCCGTATTTCTTCAAAGGAGACAAGTGTAAATCCGGTAAACACATGGGTTCCAAGCGCATCCTCAACAATCGGCATATGATCATCCCGTGTTTCCTCCATCAGATACAGCTGATGATTGTCCGTTACCGCTTCCTCTTTCCCCAGAAACTCCATATAGGCACTCAGCAGCTTCCGCTTGGAATGCATCATATTCAATCTGCCATGCAGAACGACTTCACATTCCCCCTGTACATCCCGTGCCACTGTGCACATTTCCTGCAGGGTGATTTCCTTGGATATGGTTGCCATGCGGATTCCCTCATCCAGATAATACTGCATATCCATGGCATTGGTAATCAGGGTGTCCGGGTTGTAAATAAGCCGGTCCTTCATATCAAGACGCGCTGCCTCATAAAGAACACCCTCGTCCCCGTAATAGATGCCTTCCACATCCAGCTCCTTCAAAAGCTTCAGAAAGTCACGCAGCCTCTCCAGCTCTTCCTCCACAAAAATGCGGTTGACCAGAACATACATGCTGATTTGACAACGGACACATTCCGCTTTGATATCCGGCAGCTCCTCTATTGGAAAACAGGCAGCTCCTCTCGCCGAGAAAAACGGTACCGCAATCAGTACACTCTGCGCACCTGCCGTCTTTAATTTTTCTATATCACCAAACGCAAATGGTGTTGCGATGAAATCAACCATAACGTCACCTTTCCTTTATGTGTCATGTGCACGAAGGCACCCGCTAACACTGCTTTTTATTATAATATATTCTGTACAGAAAAGGTAGGGAAAACATCTATTTCAAACAAAAAACCGCTTTTCATACCGTTGATGACCATGATGTATCCGCGGTGTACATGGAAGAAAAATGTCCAAGGACATTCCGAAAGACAAAAAGCAAAGATAGATAAATAAAGAAGGATTTTGTATAATAATATGGGTGATATATATTTCCGCTTTTGAAAACAAACATACAGTAATTGCGACGGGATATTGTGACTCTTATTTCCCAGGGTCAAAGTAACATCATAAGGCTCGTTTTGTATGTTTAAAAAAGTAAAGAATAGAAATCATGTATTATCCCAACCCGTACGCAAGCACATAAAAAAGCACACTACGCAAAAGATGGTTCTTAATCATCCATACAGAGTGTGCCTTTTATATGCAACAAATAAAAACTCACACAAATTCATGTATGAGGTATGGTTTAAATGGTGCCACGTGCGTTACATACACGAACCATTCCTAGTATTATTTATATTTCTGCCTCTTTTGTATCTTCCTATACTCTTTTCTAATTCTTGGCTTATCGTCAGGAATACTATACCATGATTCGTGTCAATTTACCATACCTTTTTCAAAAAAAGTCACTTTTTCTTGCTATCATTCTCATGATATTCGATTTTAATGATTTCTTTTTTATTTAAATCAACACGCATTGTTAAAATAGTCTGTTCGACAAATCCTCGTTTTTCATCATCAGATAGCTCATTCCAATTATGACCATTTATTATTTTTATTCTCCCAAACCTTGCTTTCTCTTTATTCAATTTTAAATTGATAGATCTTACGACAGTATCATATGCTTCATCCGATATGAAATCTTCTGCATACTGTTTGGAGACTGTTTTAAGCTTACGCTGCAGCCTATTGATGCTTAGTAGAATAACCTCTGCTTCATTTTTATAATCCGTCTTATCTGTATATGTGATCATATCATGTATTATCTGATGACTGATCACATCCTGATTGATCCTCTGATTACACTTTTTACAATAATAGTAATAATATTTTTTATTACTTTTATACGTTGGAATACCACCTAACAATCCCCCGCAGTTATTACATGTTATTTTATTTCTAAAATAGAATTTGTTCTGTTCTTTACCATATGCAACGCTTCTTTTCCCAACTACTTTTTTAGCTTCCATTGCTTCTTCTTTACTAACGATTGCTTGCATCACATCGGGGAAGACATAGTCTTTATAGGTAAATTCACCATAATATCCATTTTCAAAAATAATTCTTTTTATTCGATCCGTGCGTAATTTGTAATCGTATATTTCCTTGATCTTTATTCGTATATCGGATAGTGGATAACCAGCTCTTGCATACATGAATATACTTCTGATAATCGGGGCAGTTTCTTCATCAATGGATAGATATTTATCTTTATCCTTAGTATAACCAAGAAGAACTCCGCTTTTCGGATATTTTCCTTCCATTGCCATCTGCAAAAGACCGTCATTCGTTCTCTCGATGATCGTTTCTCTTTCCCATTGAGCAAAAATAGCCAAGATACCGACCACTAGCATCCCATTCGCAGTAGTGATATCCAGATTATCCATGACTGCTACAAGATTTACATCGTTTTCTGTAAACATACTCAGGAGTTCATATGTATCAATTACATTCCTGGTTAAGCGATCAAGCTTGTAAATGATGATTTCATTGAGCTGATGATTTCTGACATCCTGCAGCATTTGTTTGATGCTAGGACGCTCAAGTGTTGAAGCAGAATGACCTTCATCTATATAGAAAACCGGTTCAACATAGTCATCATTAAATAGATTCATATAGTCCCGGCATTTATTTTTTTGATTATCTATGGAGTAGCCGAGCGTCTGTTCTCTAGTGGATACGCGACAATATATACCGATCCGCTTTTTCTTTTTTACCTCTTTACTTTCTATACTTAATTTATCATAAATATCCGCTCTCCAGAAATTGCCGGTTTTCTGTCTGACGACACTTGTGAAAGTCATATGCTCCATCTTACGTAGATAAGCGCCTTGAGCCTTGATCGTAATGCGATCTAGAATGGAGATGACTCTTATTTTCATATGAAATGACAGATCCAGAATATTTTGTACAGTTGTAGGATCACATGATAACTCATCAGCTTGTAATACGATCAAATCTTCTGGTTGGAAATTGTGAATCATCGCAATAAGCGCGGTAGGGTAGTTATTTCCTTTCTGTACGTAACGTACGTTATGTTCTTGGTAATCATTTATTTGCAGATAGCATTGTAGTCTGGTTTTTTTTTATTGTATTCTCCATGACAACGATAGCCTTTCTGTTTTGGTTGTCTCTTGCTATCATGTAATTTTTTTGAATTTCTGTCTTTCTAATAATCCCTGCATTTAACATGTTGTTTATGTTCCTCCTTTTTTGGATAAAAGAGACAGAGAAAAAAAGAAATACCCTCATTGTATAAATGATGGGTATCTCCTTCTGACGTTAAGCGCTTAAATTAGATTAGAATATAAGCAACTATATTATATGCATAAAAAAGCATGTTTTCAATATTTACCTATAATAATTTTATGTGAAATCATGTGAAAAATACGAATTAAAGAGGCTTTTATAAGCCTCTTCGGATGATTTTCTCAGTTTGTTCTTCCTTGAACGAAAACATATTAACAACGTATATTATCTTTTCATCTTCATAGATATTATAGTAGATATTATACTTGATTTCAGGAATGACGATCTTTCTTAATTTTTTTGACAAAGCAGGATACATCAACGGATTCTCAGATATTAAATCAAATTTATCTAAGATCAGGTTATAGATATAGTTGAAATATCTATAATCAGTCTCTTCAAAATAATCACTCAAATCATCAAGCTTTCTTTCAAATAGATTAGAGACCTTTATTGCGTATCTTTTCGTCATATCTATTTCTCAATTCTTCTAAGGGTATACTTTTTATCCTTCCAGCTTGGATATCATCCACCTGTGCTTCAAGTTTCTCTATAAAGACTAGTTCTCCCAGTTCCTCATCAGTTAATAAATTGTATTCGATCCCATCGATCGTTATCCTACTAGGTCTATCCATAATATCACTCCTTGTAAGATTAGTATAGCATATGGAACATGACTTCATCAATCGGTATGAGAGAAATGTTGCTATCGTTTTTTTCAGATTTAATCAATATTATACAGGTGTCCTTCTATTTTAACAAAGTAACCGCATAGAATCTATTCTTCTAATAGATGTATCGAAGTGTTTAGGATTGTTTTCAAAACCGATAAACTTTCTTCTGTGCTTAAGAGCAGCTGCTCCTGTCGTACCGGAACCACTGAAAGGATCAAAGATCACATCTCCTTCTTCAGAAGAATTGAGCACTAGATCCTCTATGATCGCTTGTGGCTTCACTGTTGGATGACCATATAACATCTTATCTTTTTTATTCATAGGTATGATCCAGTATGTGTGACCTCTTTGATATGTAGTATGTAATTGTGCGAATTTCCGAAAATACAAACAATACTCTTTATCGTTAGATGATTTCTACCACACCCCGGAATCGGGTTCGTTTTGATCCATACTAAGATATCATAAGTACAACCGTGCTCTTTCACGAAGAAATCAAGATAGGGGATGATCTGTCGGCGATTGCACCATATATAAACATTAATTGTCTTCAGCACCCGAAGAAAGTCATCCAATATGGATATCTCTATTCCTGAAGTAAGATCATCCGCAGATAGCTCTTTTATCACAGAATGATAACTTTTTCCGATATCATTTCTCATACAAGATGTATATTTTGCATCGATGTCATAAGGTGGATCTGTGATGATCAGATCCACACTTTTATCAGGTAGCTTCTTAATCTCCTCGTAGGTATTCCCCAAGATCAATCTCATATCTTCCATTTCGATCACTTCCTTTACGGATATGCATTATAGCTCTTATCTGTCAGAAAGTGCAGTATTGTTATTTCGCCTGTTTACTGTATGATAGACTCCTGATTATGTATATGTCATTCTCGGATAAAATGGAAGATTATTACGATATAGCTACTTCGTTATCTAGCACAAAAAGAACAAGGTCCTTTCCTTCTGCTGTGATAATAAAGAAAGCTATGTGTTCATTTATGACCACATATTGTGTTTCAGCGTTTTATTCTATCGGGTAATAGTAACATAAAAAGCTATTTGTGGTTTGTATGTATATATATTTTTTCACTATCAGTTGCATTTTGACAGTATATGTTTATATTAGAACTAATCAAATAGGAAATCTCGTCATGGTATTTGGTGAGTATATAATTGGTAACTTGACGTTTACTTTTGACATTTTCTAGAATACCTCCTCCAATTTGGACTGTGTCTATTAGGAATCCAGCTTTATGTAAAGTAACTAAATTTGTTAGATTCTTTATAAGAACCATAATTCTTAAGGAGGACCTATGATTCTTTTGATTGTTTACGTATGCAACAGCTTGTTCAATCGAAAAGATTTTCAAACTAATATGTGGAGGTGTAGAAAGTTGATATATTTGACACAAGTATTTATTTTTTGCTAACTGATTATTTATAATATAAATAGTATTGATGTTAAATTTTTTTAACCAAAATAAAATTATCTGTGTATGTAAAAGTCTATCATCAATTCGAACAAGTTTAATCTCTTTCATACATTTTCTCTCCTCATTTGCATAATATATTTCATGTAATAATTAAGATATTTAAGAAAACTTCGATCTGCTTCAGAAATACTTGGATTTAAATCGAATTCTTTTTTTATCTTTTCTAAACGATACATTAATGTGTTTTTATGAATATATAATTCTTTACTTGATCGCACAATATTAAAATTATTATGTATTAATGCATTTGTTGTCTCAATGAATTCAAAAATTTTTTCATCATCTTCATATATATAGTTTCTAAAAATATTATCCAATATTTCAAATGGAAAATTGGATAAAAAATAATCATCAATATAATCCTTGAAGAATATAAATCCACTTTTTATCTTATGAGTGTGTATATAATCTCGTAACCAAGTTAAGTTTTTAAAAGATTCTTTAATGGTATCATATGTTTTAGAGGTATAGCCAATAAGAATAGTTCCTTCAAAAGAAGTTATATCATAAATATGTTTTATAAATTCTTTAGAATACTCGTTTTCACTATCTTTTGCTTTAGTCATATCCTTAAGAATAATTACACAGTCATCTTTTAAAATCGTAATATCTTCAGATGAATCATAAAAAAAATCCATATTTCTTAAATTTTTAATGTTAGGCTGTACAGGAATTAATATAAACATTCGGCGAGGTATATTGATCGAACGTTGGCTTTGTTCATATAAATTTTTAATTTTTTGTATGTTATTGACATCATTAAGTAATACATCAAAAAGCTTCTCATTGATATTTAATATCTGCTCTTCTTCAATTTGAATTTGATCATATTTTAAACGGATTTCAATACTCATTTTCAAGGCTAAAGCAATAGGAAAAAGAGCATCATCTTTTCCAGAAACTTCAATGCATCCCGCTAGTTTGCTGTTTTTATATATTTTTGATAGAACACTATTATGTCCATTTTCTTTGATAGCCGTCGTAGGAGTATTACTATATAAAAATGCCAATATCTCAGAGGACAATCGTCTTTCTGTGTTCTTCAAAGTATTGCCAATCAAAACGCCTTTATGATTGTAAATAAAAACTTGATAATCTGGAATCTCACTTAATGTATTTATAAATTCCTCTACTATATCCTTATTTATCATGTGACTATCATAAAACAATTAGTGTTTTATATCAAGTGAAAAAAACGATGTTACAAAAGTCTGTACTATATATCCAAAAAAAAGATGAAAATTTTGGATTCTATGCCCATTTAAATAAGTTAAGCGTTTTCATATAATGAATATGTAATTAGAAAGGAGTAAATGATGGCAGTAAAAATTATAATTATGACCCATGGTCAAGCAGGAGAAGCTTTATATGAGAGTGCAAAGATGCTTATAGGAGAACAGCAAGATATCCAATGTTTCTCATTATTACCCGGCATGTCTATGGAGGAATTAATGAATAAGGTAAAAGTAGCAATTCGAAACAATCCAGGTCCAACTTTATTTTTAGTCGATTTATACGGAGGAACACCGTCGAATGTAGGATTTGCATTAACTGGCAATTATCATGCTAGGTGTGTGAGTGGTATTAATATGGGAATGTTAATTGAAGTACTTATCAAAAGAGAGGCAAATATGCAAATCTCATTGGAGGAATTGCAGCAAGCTGCAGTTTTAGCAGGTAAAGAATCCTGCAAAGGATATCAATATATACAAGAGGAGGAGAAAAAATGACAGCGCAGATTGTACATGCACGAATTGATTATCGTTTGATTCATGGTCAAGTGATTACAAAATGGTTAAAGCAGTGTGGAGCGGATCGGATTATTATAATTGATGATAATTTATCGAAAGATAAATTTATGGGACAGATTTATAAAATGGCCGCCCCCACAGGGATTCAAGTAGATATTGTGTCCGTGGCACAAGCAAAAAATTTATGGCTGCCTAATAAAACGGTGAAAGGGAGAATTTTTCTTTTATTTAAATCCATTGAGATGGCAATAGCTGCAATTGGAGATGGATTGCGATTAAATAGTCTTCAATTGGGAGGGTATGAGCAGAAGGATGATAGAAAAAATGTTCATTATGGGATATATATGAGTACATCGGATGGAGAAAAATTAAAGGGTATTGCAGAAACAGGAGTAAGAATATATTTTCAAACGATTCCAGGGGAAGAGATAGAGGAATTGGATAAAATTTTAAAAAAATTAAATTGATATTAAAATCTAAAAAAATATATTCTTTGTTAATTTTCTAAACTAAATCAAGTATAGTTTGCATTTTAATGTGAATATATATTTAGGAGGTTAGAACAAAAAAAGAAAATTAGGCTAAAATTATGATAGGAAAACATTTAAAATATTCCCATCTGTAAAGAAGATGCGCACCTGTATATCAGCTAACATTAGGTAAAGGTGAAACTGCTAACAGAATGCGTAATAATAAGAAATATTGTATACAATAGTAGTGTTGGTTATATCTTGATTGATATTTGTGCCGCAAGTGAGAGCGGCAGAAGGGAGATTAAAATGACTATTTTACAAGCATTGATTATCGGATTATTGTATTGGATTTCACAAGCAAAAGTATGGTATGGATTTTCTATTATGCGCATGCCATTATCAATTGCACCGTTTATAGGGTTAATATTCAATGATATGGAAACTGCTTTGCAAGTTGGAGCTACACTACAGATGATATACATAGGCTCTATTGCACCAGGAGGAAATCCACCAGCAGATGAAGGACTGGCATCCTGTATCGCTATTCCAATCGCTATTACCTCCAATATTGACCCAACAGTAGCTATTTCATTGGCTATTCCTTTAGGATTATTAGGAGTTGTTCTTGAAAATGTTAGAAAAACCTTAAATTCAGGTTTTGTTCATATGGCAGATCGCTATGCAGTTAAAGGAAATGTGAAAGGAATTCAGCTATGTGCAACAGTATACCCAATCTTATTAGCTTTTCCTATGAGATTTTTACCTGTATTTATTGCTTGTTTATTTGGTCCTGAAGCAATACAAACATTTGTCAATTCACTTCCAATTTGGGCAACAAATGGGCTTTCTGTTGCAGGAAATATTTTACCAGCTTTAGGTTTTGCAATAACCATGATTGTTATTGGTAAGAAACAGTATATCCCTATGTTTATTTCAGGCTTTTTCCTTGTCGCTTATTCTGGTCTCAGTACAATTGGCGTATCTATCTTTGGGGCATGCCTAGTCCTAATGCTTATGCAAATGAAGAAAACAAATAATGTAATTGTAGAAGAAAGTGAAGGTCTTGAATAATGGAAAAGTATATTACAAATCAGGTAGTTACAAAAAAAGATATTATACGTTCATATATCTTATGGCATGCTTTTTCAGAAACATCTTTGAATTTTGAGCGTTTACAAGCATTAGCTTATTGTAATTCAATGATTGGAATTTTGAAAAAGTTATACCCTAAAAAAGAAGACTTATCTGTGGCGTTACAAAGACACTTAGTCATGTATAATACCCAGGCAAACTGGGGAGCTGTCATTAATGGGATAACGATTGCTCTAGAGGAACAAATTGCATTATCAAATGACGAGCAAACGAAAAACAGTAGTATGGAGTTTATTACTGGTTTAAAGTCTGGATTGATGGGACCGCTTGCAGGAATTGGTGACTCTTTAGATTTTGGTACACTTCGACCAATTGTTATAGGTATTTGTGTTCCTTTCGTTATGAGTGGTTCTGTTCTTGCTTCATTCATTCCATTGATTTATCAAGTAGTATATATGTTCTTCTGTGGTAAAATTTTAATCAATATTGGATATGAAAAAGGCCGTGATTCAATAATGAATATTCTACAGTCAGGTAAAATACATAAAATCATTGATGGTTTTGGAATGTTCGGATTATTCATGATGGGAGCTTTATCTGCAACTTATGTTAAAATAACAACACCATTGATAATTACTACGAATGGAGGTAACTCAATTAATATACAACAGACATTAGATAGTATCATTCCTTGTTTCTTGCCAATTCTTGCAGTATTTGCAATTTATTTCTATATTAAAAAATTTGGACCTCATTATTTAAGAATTCTTTTAACAGTGGTGATCCTTTCACTTGCTTTATCTTTCTTTGGTGTCTTATAGGAGCGGTATATGAGAAAAATTTTAATTACACCTCGCCCTTTTTATGAGCAAGGAAAAAATGAAATAACCTACTTGAAATCTTTGGGATATGAAGTGATTGTAAATGATACTGGAAATAGATACTCCAAAACAGACTTATTAAATTTAGTTGGTGATGTAGATGCAATTTTAACTGGAAATGATCTGATTGATCGAGAAGTGATTTTGAAAGCAAAAAAGTTAAAAATAATTTCAAAATATGGTGTTGGCTTAGATAATATTGATGTGAAGTTTGCTGAAGAGAAAAATATCAAAGTTTGTAAAGCTTTGAATGCAAACTCTGTATCTGTTGCAGAAACAACAATGATGATGATTTTAACAAGTTTGAGAAAATATTATCAGTTATGTCAAAATTCAAAAAACCATATAGAAAAAAGAATTCTAGGTAGTGAGGCTGAAGGAAAAGTGCTCGCCATTATTGGGTTAGGAAGCATAGGGAAAAAGGTAGCAAAATATGCTAATGCATTGGGAATGAGAATATGCGGATATGATCCTTTCGTTCAAAAAGAAAGTTTAAAAAATTATATTGAGTTAAACACATTTGAAGAGGTGATTTCTAAAGCAGATATTATTTCACTACATTTGCCCTTACTTGAAACAACAAAAAAAATCATAAGTAAAGATGTAATTTCTAAAATGAGAACTGGAGCAATTATTGTAAATACAGCAAGAGGAGGGCTAATAGATGAAGATGCTCTTTATGAAAATCTACTTTCTGGACATTTAGGATTTGTTTCAGAGGATATAGAATTAAAAGAACGTTCTGATGAGTTGATAACTTTACCCACATACAATATAACACCTCATTCTGCTAGTTTTACCAAAGAAGCAGATCAAAAAACGATGCAAATAGCAATTGGGAATATTTTAAGAGGATTGGAGGAATAAAAAATGGAGATTAAAGGTATAATTACTGCAATGGTTACTCCTTTTTATGAAAATGAGGATTTAGACATAGAATCAGCAAAAAAAATGACAAATTGGTTAATTGAGAAAGGAGTAAATGGCTTATTTATTGCAGGTACAAATGGAGAATTTCATTTACTAACTGATAATGAAAGAGTTTCTTTGACAAAAGCAGTTGTTGAGGCTGCAGCAGGAAGAGTGCCTGTCATTGCTGGAGCAGGCAGTTGCGGTACTATTCATACGATTGAATTAAGTAAGAAATTAGTTGATGCTGGTGCTGATGCACTATCATTGGTAACTCCATACTATTTAGTTCCAAGTCAAGAGGATTTATATATTCATTTTAAAACAATAGCAGAAAATGTAGATATTCCGTTCTTGTTATACAATATACCCGGACAGACTGGTTGTAAAATTAAACCGAAGACTGCTTATAATTTAGCAGACATTGAAAATATTATTGGAATTAAAGATAGTGGTGGAGACTTTGATACTCAATTAGAATATATTAAGATTTCTAAGGAAAAAGATTTTATTGTTTTAAATGGATCAGATTCATTAATGTTGAAATCATTTATTGCCGGTTCAAAAGGCAGTGTAGCGGCAACATCGAATATCATTCCAGAAATTGAAGTAAAATTGTATGAAGAATTTCTAAAGGGGAACCTAGATGCTGCACAGGTACAAAGGGATTTAATGGACCCATTGAGATTGGTCTTAAAAAAATGTGTGGCGCCTTCTGTTATGAAGCAAACATTAAATATGATGGGTATACATGCTGGAATTACAAGAAAACCTGTTCAAATGCCTAATGAACATGTGGTCGCATCAATAAAAGAAATGTTAGATCAATACAACATTCCATGTCATGGTTCATGGTAATGTTCCTTAGATGGAATATGAAGAATTAGGTGTAAGTAATAATCGACAGAATTAGGTATGTAACATGCCTAATCATCATCTATTTATGTATTACCAGTATCCCCAATTCATTAAGTGATATACTGATCTTGTGACAATAAAAGCAGGAAGAAAAACAACCTGCTTACTATAAAATTGAAGTAGAAAGAATAAATTTCATAAGGAAGAGAATCAACTATAAATTCAACATTTGATGATAGAGAGCTAGGGTGTATAATTATTTCGGATCTCTAAATTAACATAGGGTTCTGAAAAAAAACGCTCTAAATAAACGTTGGTTTTTATGATGATTGAGGTGTGCTCTAAAGTATAATAGGGTTTCAAAAAGGCAGTGGAAATGTCAGAGTATGAACATGCACTGCCTTTTATAGTGTCAAATAACATCTTGTGAGAAAGACTATTTTTTATATTTACCTCGCTTATGCCCCTTCATTTTTAATGGTATATCGATACCAGCCATATTAGGAATCGCATCCTTGTTCATACAGTACATACAGCGATTTCTGAATCTGGCAAAATTGACATATCCATTTCCTGTTTTCTTGATCAATTTAACAATGGAGTTTCTTGATTCCATAATGCCGTTGGATAGACGTCTGCCATCAACCACTATAAAAGAATGAATGATTTCGTCATGCCAGTTTTTCAACATATGGAGGATTTCAACCATTTCAGGTATTTTACAGTCCTTGTTCATATTCATAAAATCTGAAATCTTTTCATCTGCATTCTTGTGATCACTGGTCATGTTAAAAACTGCATAGGAGTCTTTGAATAAATACGTCTCCTTAAGTTCACTTGAAATATCTAAGATTAGATCAAGCAACTGGGGATAATTGATATATCTGCGCAATCGCTTATTATATCTACGTTTATTTTCTCTCACTTCTCCAGCGAGTAACAGCCAATGGAATTTTTTAAGTAAATAGTAATCAACAGAATCAGACTTCTTCCCTTTCATGATGCGAATTCTGACCTTGTCTAAAGCGGCATTGATATTTTTCATTACATGAAAAGAATCAACAGCGATAGATGCATTTTTGAATTTTATATGGACAATATCACGATAAACACTATAACATACTTACTGTGGTTATCCTTCATTGCATAAACCTCATCAATACAGATGATTTCTGGCAAAGTGCTTTTGGGTATCCGTACATATAGATCAAATATCTCCTGTACTTTTGTGGGCGATATGATATTATGTCTGGCTACACTGGCAAAAGTTGCATTAGATTCCTTAAGCTCCTGTAAAGTATTGATAATAGTTAAATTACTTAAAGAGTGACCAGGAGGTACAAAAGGGTTATCCTCATAAAAAGTTTTCCCACACTGATTACAGACAAGACGTCTTGCATGGTATTCGATCACACACTTTTTATGATTTAATGCGGAGTGCTTAATACGTTTGATTTTGTATTCTTTTATGCGTGAAGCAGGTGTACCACAAATAGGGCAATTACAGGGAAATGGCTTTAAGGTAAGCTGGATAATGAGAATATCATTCTCAATACGTGAGGAGACATCTAAAGTTGATTCTTGAGGAAGATTGAGTAAATCTGTTATAATGTCCATAGTGGAAAACCACTCCTTTCGTTGGATATGTTATTTGACAATTACATCATACAGCGAAAGTTTTTTTTATAAATGAACAAAAAGATTGACCCTATCTAATTTAGAGCTAACCTTCGTCTTGACCCTCTGATAATTTAGAGGGGTAACTTATCCCTATGATAATTTAGATATCCATTATTTCTAGCTTTCTCTTTTTGTAGGCATACAATTTAGAATAAAGCCGAAAGAGAAGGAATGATGTGACTGCTTTATAAACCTTTTAGTTAGTATAAAAGAAACGTCATTCTCTCTATTCTTGTATATGAATGCGCTTATATCTAAAATGACGATTATTCATGATTCTGTCAGTATGTACAACGAGACTATATTGAACAAGAAATAGGTAGTGAAGTATGTGCCGTTTATGAAGCAACAGGGGTATATACTCGTCCACTTCAAAGGTTTCTTGAAAGGACTGTTCGACAAATCCTCGTTTTTCTCCGTCAGTCAGCTCATTCCAGTTATGACCATTTACGATCTTTATTTTTCCAAGCCGAGCGTCTGTTTTCTAGTGGATACACGACAATATATGCTGATCCGCTTTTTCTTTTTTATCTCTTTACTTTCTATACCTAATTTATCATAAATGTCGGCTCTCTAGAAATAGCCGGTCCTCTGTCTGACAACACTTGTGAAAGTCATATGTTCCATCTTGCGTAGATAAGCACCTTGAGCCTTGACCGTAATGCGATCTAGGATAGAAATGACTCTTATTTTCATACGGAACGATATGTCGAGAATGTCCTGCACAGTTGCAGGATCCGACGATAGCTCATCCGCACGTAAAACGATTAGATCATCCGGGCAGAAGCTGTGGATCATCGCAATAAGAATATAGGGTAGGTATTCTCCTTCTGTATAAAACATACATTATGTGTTTGATAATTATTCATTTGCAGATAAGATTGCAGCTTAGTTTTTCTAATGTATCCTCCATGACAACGATGGCTTTTCTATTTTGGTTATCTGTTCCCATCATGAAATTTCCTTTTAATTCTGTCTTTCTAATAATCCCTGCATTTAGCATTTTGTTTATGTTCCTCCTTTTGGATAAAAGAGACAGAAAAAAAGAGATGCCCTCATCATATCGATGATTGGTATCTCTTTCTGTCGATAAACGCTTAGATCAGATAAGAATATAAGAAACTATATTATATTCATAGAAAAATATTTTTTCAATATCTACCTGTAATAATTTTATGTGAAATTATGTGAGGTATTCAAAATTAAAGTCCGTTCGCTGTTTTATCATATATTTTTTATCAAATTTCCAGTGCTTTATTTTATCTGCACTTTTTTTGTGATCATACATATATTATATTGAGTGATAGTTATTACTCACACCTCAATTTCTTAATTCTTGAAAAGAGCTGCTCATGGTAGCTCTTTTCTTTATAAGCATTATCCTATTTCAAACAGATTATCCTGCTTCAAATAGAAAAGACAATCAAAAAAATAGTGAATAATACGTGATTACATAGTCATACTATTCTTGTAGTGTTACTTCACTACAAGAAGTTTCTTCATCTAATCACATTAGTTTTTCATTTGTTTATCATATTTTAAAAGCCGGCATATAGCCGGCTTTTATCCCATTGTCAATGTATAAGCTATGAAAGTGTGACTTTGGAATAATGCTGGAGTACATTAACTGAATAGTCTCATTTCATGTATCCTCTGTTGTGAAATATTCAGATACTTTTTCTCTTTTTCGATCCCTATGAAAGAGCGATGATATTTAACCGCAGCTGCTCCTGTTGTACCGGAACCACTGAAAGGATCCAAAATCACATCACCTTCTTCAGAAGAGTTGAGCACTAGGTCCTCTATGATTGCTTGTGGTTTTACAGTTGGATGGCCATATAGCGTCTTATCTTTTTTATTCGTAGGTGTGATCCAGTATGTGTGACCTCTTTGGTATGTAGTATGTAATCGTGCGGATTTCCGAAAATATAAGCAATATTCTTTATCGTTTAGATAATTTCTGCCACACCCCGGAATCGGGTTCGTTTTGATCCACACCAGGATATCATAATTACATCCGTGTTCTTTCACGAAAAAATCAAGATAGGGGATGATCTGTCGGCGATTGCACCATATATAAATATTAACTGTCTTCAGCACACGAAGAAAGTCATCCAATATGGATAGCTCTATTCCTGAAGTAAGATCATCCGCAGATAGCTCTCTTATCACAGAATGATAACTTTTTCCGATATCATTTCTCATACAAGATGTATATTTTGTATCGATGTCATAAGGTGGATCTGTGATGATCAGATCCACACTTTTATCAGGTAGCTTCTTAATCTCCTCGTACGCATTCCCAAGGATCAACCTCATATCTTCTATTTTGATCACATCCTTTACGGATATGCATTATAGCTCTTAATTGTGGGAAAGTGTAGTATTGTTATTTTGCCTGTTCACTGTATGATAGACTCCTGTTTATGTATATGTCTTTTCCGGATAAAATGAAAGATTATTACGATATAGCTGCTTCGTTATCTAGCACAAAAAACACCTGATAGGTGTAATTAAGTTTTTATTATTTAGGCTTTTTGTATTGAATCCTCTTAAATATCGTGTATAATATAAATGAAGATGATCTCCTCCACAATAGTGAAGATAGATTATTCCTGGTTCAAAAGCGATCGCCCTAAACGGTGCTAGTGTTTAGAGGGCGATCACTTTTTTATTAGCTTCACAGTTTCCAATATAACTAGTATGATCAGAAAGCTGATATATAAGTCAATATTCAAAATGACCACCTCCGAACTATTCACTGGAAAGGGTTCACAGTCGAAGTGGAATAATCTATCTTCGTACAAAATTATATCATATATTTCGTAGTTGAGATACATAAAATGTAATGTTTATCTCAACTGTGACTTTTGTTACTTATATCTACTTATTTACTGAGCTGCGCTATCAATCGGTTACATAAGAATATCATCCAACGTTTCCATGCAGGTCGTACCTGCGGATGCAAGAATTCTTCACGTTTTTGACAAGCAATCGCATGTGCAAGATTTTTGTTGCTATCTATTTTCTGCAGTACGATCCTTTTATTCATCCGGTACACATAGCGAAACTGCGACCAGAGTTTTTGATGCATCCGGGCAGTAGGGCAGAGCTGCTTAGGAATCTCTTGAATCTTTGTCTTCCCTAATACGACACTGAATAGATGTGTATGTATGATAGAATCGATCTCTGTATATATGACGGCTTCTTTATAAAAATGTTTAGCTATATGATCCAATGCCATCTTGATCGCATAGGCTTCTCCTTTCTGAATATTCTTTTCATTCTTTAGGTATTTAGTTTTGGTATGTATTCGGATATGATCATCGATATAGATCGCGCTGACGAGGACACCATCCTTTAAGCTGGCATCACAGAATATCTTTACTGCATAAGAACCTTCTTGAAGCAGTTCATGCTTCGTTCTATAATACTTATCGACGGCGTTCATATAGTTCCTTCATCATGGCAGCTGCCCCATGAGTTTATATGTTTCCTCTACATGTAAAGGCATCTCGTATATATCGTTCAAAGGATCTTTTGTGACATCTTCATATCCTGCCACCAACAGATTAAAATCGATCTTGCCTTTATATTCCTGTATCTTACGGGTCAGGAGCTGTCGGTCATTTCTTACCTTGCTGACAAATAAGACACGATGATCTATGACAGTCAGAGATAATGTGTTTGCGTATAACTCCTCGTTGACCAAGCGATTGTACGCTCTGATTTTTCTTTCCAGTCGTTCCTGCTTTGGATACGATCTTTCCATCTCTAAATACACCAATACCGCAGATGTCTTTGTCCTATCCTTGTGTTTGAATATCAAGACAGCATCCGGCCGATTGGAAGCCTTTTCCAGATATGCTTCTCTTTCATTAAGTATTTCATCCACATACCAGTTCGATACACCTTGTTCGTATGCCTGTTGTAAGATGTCACAAACAGTGGCCACTTGCACTTGATGATACATGTAATAAGGACTGTAGTTTAAAAATGCTTTTGTATTGTCCTTGGCCTCATATCCCATATCTTCCATGTACTGGAGACCTCGTTTCCCTAAAGTAACGATCTTGTATCCGGTCCGGAAACTTGCTGTATGGTTCGCAGGTATGAATGTCCGTTCTACAATTAAATAATCATGTAGCGCTAACTGTTTTAATCTTTCTTTGATCGTCCGTGTTTTTCTACCTTTATAAACAAATAACTGTATATAGTCCATATCCACAAATCCATGCCTTGCTATGCGAATCATCAGGTCGATATCATCATCTAAGATCCTTGGTTTGTTTTTGTTTCCCATAAAAGACACCTCCTTTAGTTATCATAATAAATAGTTTATATTAAAGTAATAGTTACTATATCTATACAGTAGTATCACATATTATAAATAGTTATATCATTAGATATAAGCATATGAAATCAGGCCAATATAGACTCTGATTTAAGGCATAAAGTCGCGTCCCATAAGGTTGTTATAGTTTATATTATTTTATAAGGTAAAATAAGGTAATTGTCCAGAATTTTGAAGTCTAAATAAGCCTTTAAATAAAGGGTTTCAAGACAAAAATCAATGGTGTATGTGTTATAGTATTTACCATAGCAGATACCATAATAAATACCATAGTTTTTCATCCTACATCGACATGATGAACGGCAAGATCCCAAGGATGAAGATGATTAAATAACAGACGGTAATGGCCGTCTGTATCTTACCGTAGTATCGATATCCACCATATCCCAGGATAGCACAGATGAATACGATCGTAAGTCCTCCGACCTGCTCATCCTGCAATGCTTTCCATGTATCCCGGAATACCTGCTGCACACTCAACAGCAGGTAGGAATCACTGATCCTTGTCATGAACTGAAAGAAGACGAACAACCCAAGAATCGATGAGATCAGGATCACCGGTCGGCGTTGTCCCTTTGGGAGGAGCTGCGATATCTTATACAGCAGAAATCTTATCCGTCCCATTCTCCATCACCTTTCTTTCGTCTTTTTATTTTACGGAATACGATCTTTTCTGCCTCTTCTTTCGACAGGAAGTCACGCCGCATCAAGCTGCGTGCTTCGTTACGGTTCTTCTCTGTATTCATTTCCGCCTGCACATTCTCTCCTTCCTTGTGTGGTACTACTTTTCCGGCATTATACCGATATGGTGGATCTACTTCTACGAGTACCGTTTTCGCAATACGGTTATCTTCTGTAGATACATATCCGATCCGATCGGGAAGTCCCTGCAGACCATCGATATCCGGATGGCCGGGAAGGTTTGCGGACATACGGACGGCTCCATCACGCCCCTGTCGGAAGGTCACCTTCGTACCGGCATTCCCAAGGACGGCCTTCAGGAAGCCTTGCTGGAACTGTTCCAGATATTGCGTCATCGGGATCAGTGCCATACCGCCTTTCCTCAGCTCCGCCAGCCAGCGCTCGTAGATATCGAATTGCACCTTGTGACATTCATCGATAAAGGTCAGATGCAGCCGTGAAGTATCCGGCCGCTTCAGACCGATCAGATAATATTTTAAAGAGATATATCCGACGATGATCCGTAGGTCATTGTCATTGAGACCTTTCAGATTGAATAAGATGATGTCACCTTTTTCGATCCACTCTGAAATCTTCCGCAACCCATCATACTTACTATGCATACCGAACATGAGCTTCTTCTTCGGCGTATTGATGAAAGGATCGGTACGGTTCAGGATGGGATCTACCTGCTGTTTATCGAAGCGCCCTTTTAGGAAGGCACATGCATCATCCGCATATACATTATCCTTCAGTCGCTCATACAGTCGCTCACGCATCGTTTCATCCTGAAACATCTTTGGGATATCCATGATCGTATGCTCATCTTCATCCAGTAGGATCGTATTGATCGCACTGGTGATCATACGGTCTACCTGGACAGTGACTGCGGAACCGAATAACATCCGGAAATAGTCCAGTATCTCGGTAGAGGGGACATCCTTATTCAATAAGGAGATAGGAAAGATACAATCCTCATACCCAAAATCGATATAATGGATCTTTTCACGTAGCTTCGTGATATCATGACCATCCGCCTGCAGCTTCAGCATCATATCGATGACCCCCAGCACACTGGTCTCTGCAGGATCGAAGAACGTGAATCCCGGTATGTTCTTTTTCCCCTGCACGATGGATGTCAGGATATCGCGCATCATCTCCTCCGCAAAGCTCGATTTTCCGGAACCGGTCTGTCCGGAAATGACCATATGTTTCCGCAGCTGGAGCTGCTTCAGGAAGACCACACGATCCTGCATCGGATGATAGACATGTCCGCATTTGATCCCGGACGCAAATTCTTCCTCCTTCAATGTCCGCTGACCGATCTCAAGTTTGTGTATCCGTTTCAGGATCTCAAGATCCTTCTTATTGTAGAAGGTCGGGATCTGAAACAGGTTCATCAGTTCGTTTCCTGTCAGTTTGGAAAATTTATAAGTATCCCGATAGATCGCCCGAAGCTCCTTTTCTCCTGCTGTCAGATTGATGATCGTATTCGTGATCTCCAGGATCTGGTTTCTCTGGTATCTCGTCTTTCCGGATACCTTGATCATCACCTGCACATCGACATCCGTACTCACACCTCGTAACATGCTCTTCGTTGCACTGTAATTCTTTTCGACACTGAAATCGATCGTGATCCTCGTCTTGTTGCGCATCGTCCCCAGGATGAACAGGAAGATCTGATCATCCCGGAAGGTCGCAAGGCTCTTTTTCGTATCTTTCGCATGATCCAGCACATCATCCGTAAACAAGGTATGTACTGTCGTATACGGCGTGAGCGGTCTCACCGCTTCGAATACGTTCGCCTTATCCTGGAACATGTTCTGCAGACTGTTCAGGACGAGCCCATTCTCTCTTTCATCACTCACCTGTAAGTAGAAAGAGATCATCCCATCCGTTTGATCCTTACCGTCGCAATCGATGATGAAACGATAATCCAGGATACAGTTTGGATCGAAGAGCTTCGATAGACGATCTCGCAACGATCGACGCCTTTTCGTTCCGGACAATGTCTTTAAAAACATCCGCATCGTATCTGCCTGGAACTGATGATCATATCTTGGTAATATCTGATATAACATTCCGCCTTCCTCCTAACACCTATATCTCTCCAAGAGGAGTAAGCATCCGTTCTCCATATCCCAGGATATCGTCCGGTGTGAGCCATTCCGGTTTCTTTTCGGGAGGAAAACTCTCATACAAGGCCTGCATGATCTCAATCTGCTCCCATTCATCATTGGCCCAAAGGTCCTTGGCATTTCGGTTGCCATATCCCAGATAATAGTTACAGTCCTCCACCATCCGGGAGAGGAGCTGATAGCGGAACGTCTCATCATGTTTCAATATTTCTTCTAGTACCATATCTTCACCTCATCTCAATAAAACTCGTTTCGATCGACCATGTCACGAAACGATATGATCGCATCTGCATCGCTTACGAAGTCGAAACTTTCTTCTACCGGTTCACCATCCGGAGATTTGATCCAATAGGTCAGCGTACCGAATGGATCCATGCCGGAGCGCAGGATGTATCCCTGATATTCATCCACGAGCTTACCGTCTGCCTCCATGATCATCTCCAATTCTTCCACATATATCTTTTCTGTAAAATGGCCATCACCAAGGATCCCCTCCACATACTTGCGCCACCTTTCTTCTACTTCCTTCATCATGATGTCCCAATATTCCTGATATAGGACCTGATGTTGTTCCTCGTATCCCTCACTTTCCATAAGGGCATCACTTTCCAGGGCATCTTTCCAATATCCTTCGCTCTCTTCCATCTTTTCCTGTAGTTCATATAAGCGATGGATGATGTCTGCTTTCCTTCCTATCATATCGGATCCTCCTCTTACTTTTCATAGAAGCCGTTTCCCAGGCTGCTCTCTTCTACCATCTTATAGATCCTCGCTTTCCCATCGACCCACTGTACACGCATCCGGACCAGATACCGGCTCGTATCGTTCCTGTCCGCATGCTGTGTCTGTGCAGTGTAGATGACATAAACTTCAAAGTCATCATCCGCTATCCTGTCGATAGCGCTGTCCATCGATATGACCTGTGTTTCTGTCGTTTCTTCTTTTTTGATACGTTTGCTCTCTCTTCGCATGGCCGCAAGCTCATCCTTACTCAGATCCGGTACCAGTGACTGGTACAAGTCATCGCTGAGAAGTTCCTTGACCGGTTCGATACGATCCAGGAAGATATCACTGCTGCGGCCTTCGCTCTTCACTCTCACGAAGCGTTCTGCTGCGCTCTTACAGGCCTCTTCCACATCATTGGGAACATCCGACTGAGGAGATGGCTCCGTTGTTGGCTTTTTCTGTATCGTGGTACTGCTCTGCTGCGAGTTCACCTTCGTTTCCGATGGCTGATTCATCCATAGGAATGCTGCCGTCACAGCTATGAGGATCCCCATAGACACGATCGTTTTCTTTTCCATATGTAGCCTCCATTATTTGAATTTGATGTATGTTTCCGGATCCACACTGCCTTCTGTCGTTGCAATCACAGGGGTTGAGAAATGCATCTCCATATGTACATGGGATGCTGTCGAATTACCCGAATGTCCCTGGCTGCCGATCCGCTGTCCTTTCTTTACGGTCTGTCCTGTCTTGACGTCCACATCCTTCATATGGCAAAACAGGATATAGAGTTCTTTTCCTTTATACTTCATCTTCAGCTGGATAAAGTTTCCGGCACCTGCATAAGCACCACCCGGACACATATTCCCAAGGTATCCTCCATCTGCAGGACAGCTCGAGGATGCCTGATATACCTTCGCATCACCGGGAGCGTAGATCGATGCACCATAGGAGCCATCCAAATCGACACCATAATGGAAGTCACCGATCGATGGTCGATTCCCATACCCACTGGTGAGCGTGTAGCCCTTCAATGGCGGGATCAGGATACCGTCCCCGCTGATAAAATCCAATGCGTCATAGTAGGACATCACCTTATCGGCATAAGGAGGATCTCCGTAGACGCTCCATCCGGTCTTTCCCTTCATGATATCGGAAAATTCCTGTGCTGCTTCCAGTGTCCATCTTCCACCTTTTTCACGATCGATCCATTCGATGAATCCATTTCCGAAATTATATCCGCCTAATGCCACCCGGATGCGACCTTCATCGGATGCATCCTTGACCTTCGCCCTTTTCAGGCAATCCTGCAGCTCTTTGATACCGCAGCGGATCGAGTAATGCGGATCCTTGATCCCATTGGGTATCTGCGGATATTTTTTGTTGAACGGCCCTTCCGATGCCTGCATAGGATCACTGCCTGTCCCACCGGATTCTACCTGCATCACTGCCAGGATCAGATCCACATAATCTTCCATGCCTTCCAGCTTGGCGATCTTGGACACATAGGGACGATAATATTCGACAGAGGAACTGAGATTGTTTTTGGGCGTCTCATTCCCATCTCTCACACCACCGCCAAGGAACATCAGAAACATCATCATGATAATGATAAGGGGAAGGAAAAGGAGAAGGAGCTTCTTAATCGCCTTCATTCAGGAGGTTCTCCTCTTCCTGCGGCAGTGTATCCTCTTCCGGTTTTGTTGAAGCCTCATGTTCTGCTGGCACATCCTGTTCGTTTATCGGTCCGCTCTCTTGTCCTCCTTCATCGACATCCATTCCTGCAGGCACACTGTTTGGATCATCCGGCTGCTGCGTAGCTTGTGTAGGTTCTGTGTTCATTTCTACATCTGGGCTGTCTTCTGTAGAAGCTGACGATGTTTCTTCCGTTGCCTCTTCAGAATCCGTATGTTTCGAAGCTTCTGTAGGAATAGGATCATCATCCGAGCGATCTTTCAGATCATCTTCTGTTTCAGGATCCACTGTTTCCGGAACTCCTCCCACATCTGAGATATCCGGGGCTCCTGCATCCTCGATAAGATCATCGTCATCGTCCATATCGATATCCGACATATCTTCTTCCGCTATATCCGCTTCATCGCTCAGGTCTTCCTCTTCCTGCGTTTCTGCGCTCATGTTCTGTATGTCAGCTGCATGTTCTTCATCGAATGGTTCACCATCATCTCCCGGATCCGTTTCCTGTGCCCCACCATCGATGTCTTCCTGTGTCTCAGAAGTCATTTCATCAGATCCTTCTGTTTCACTCTCTGCTTCTGTAGGCGCACCCTCACTATTTGTGGCAGGACCAGCCGATTCGCTGTCACCATCTGCAGGTGCTTCCTCATGATCCGCAGAGTCCACATCATCCTGTATATCGTCCGCATACATATCGGGATCTTTTTCATCTCGCAAGGCGTCGTCATCATAGCTGCTATCATATGGATCATCATGATCACGAAGATCACCATCATCACTTTCTCCATAGCCACCTGTTCCACTGCCGTTTCCTTCACCGCCCCCATCAAACGCATCACTTTGTGAAGCAGAGCCTTTCAACTGTCGGTACGTCGACATCGGAGAGGTACCCAACAGCATTCCTTCTGCCACGATCTTTCCATCTTCCATCAGTTTCGACATGATCGTCGGTAGATTCTTGATCACGAATCTGAGCAAGACGATGAGGATCACATCGACTGCCAGCATGAGCAGGACACTGTAAGCGGATATCTTCGTGCATAATTCTACCAGGAAGAACAGTGCCATACTGAACAGGATATCCGCAAAGATCGTGACCATGCACCACATGAGCCTGTCTGTGAACCATTGGCGAGCTTTGCGTCCATGCTTGAGCAGCCACCAAATGAGTTGATATACACTCAATCCCAGAACGATATATTTTGCGGCCTTTACAGCCCCTAAGCCGATACAGATCGCTGCGATGACGATACTGATCGCACCACGATGTACTAACAAGACGAAGGAGAGTCCCAAGACCCGCATTGCGGAACCACCATCATGCGTGATCGCATGATTTCCGAACTTGTCATATTCATCCTCCGCATTGTCTTGTGATGGATCGTTCAGGAGGCGCTGTACTCGCTTTTCTACCTTTTCGATAGCATCCTTATCGTCCGAACCGGCGATCTTCGCAAGATCTGTCGTACCGAAATGTCGTACCATGAACGGCTGTTTCTGCAAGATATCGAAGATGTTCTGCTTGTTCATGATCTCCGGATCTTCCTTCTTTTCTCCGAATACGAACGTTTCCGTCAACATCTGTGTCGTCACTTCCTCAAACCCATTTGCGATCTTGCGTCCATTTTGGCCGATGAAGGTGATGAAGGTCATCGATAGGAAGGCGGTAAGCACGATCTGTACGATCTGTTGCCATCGTACGATCCTGGTAAAGTCTTTGATGAGCTTATACAGGATGGATGACAATGCAGCGATCAGGAGCACTTTATTGATCCAGGAATTAGGATCGCTCCAATCGAAAATGACCTTGTCGATCATATCAAAGATCCCCTGTATGACGGTCCCCAAAAAGCTGGAGGATACCAAGTTATAGATCGTCAACACGAAGAAGGAGATCACGAACCCGATCATTTCCAGAAGCAGCGTGATCAAATTCATGAAACATGTGACGATGGAATCCCCATCAAGCAGGTTGAGCCCTTTGGTCTTCGCTGTCATACTGGAATTATAGAGATTCTTGATATAATCCTGGTCCATTTCTTTTTTTCTCGTATCTTTATCTAAACTGAGGATCGCATCCGAGAGAAAATCCGAAGTATTGGTATCTGCCTTTTCTTCATCGTTCTTCTGTGCTGTCGTCTCTCCCGGAGAATTACCGTTGCCGATCGCTCCATCCATAGATTCCGCATGGATACCTGTCGGGACCAGCAGCAGGAACAGCAAGCTCAGGATGGTGAGGCATCTACGCCATCTCATGACTTCGCCCCCTGTTCATCGATATCCTTGAAGGTGCGGAAGGCATCCGAGAACATCGGCAAGATCGCCATCTTCGTCAGGCATTTGCGGTTGTTGTAATCACAGTATAAGAAATTGTGCTGCTTTGCCTGGTCGACACCTTCCTCCTTCGTTCGATCCTGCAGGATAGCGGACAGCGTGGAATTGCCATCCAGATCGAAATGGCACAGGATACGCTGGATCTCGTCCTTGCTCTTCATATTGCCGATGAAAAATTGCCCGGTATTATTGATGATGGAATCCGGAAGATCGCTCCAGTTCTGCAGGATGATCAGCATATTGCACAGCTCCGATCTTGCAATCAGATTGTTGTTCACTAATACGGACATACCACCCGGGACTGTCGAATACAGTTTTGCCTCATCGAACAGCATCGTCTTTGCTTGTCCTTTATACATACGCAGGAACATGTTCGTGATCTCATTGACCTTTCCCAGGATGAGGGAGAAGATCCGATGTTCCAGATTTCCGGAATCATAGCTATAGGTGCCTGAATCTCTGGAATACACCGGCATCTTCGCGAACGTGATCAGATTGAAGGGGCGATCGAGACGGAACACCTTCGAGATATCGGTATCGTCGTCCCCGAAGAACAGGCGAGCCATCGGATCATTGCGCAGGGAATACAGACTGCGTGCAAGCTTGGGATCCCTGTTCATCATGACATCGACCAATCTTCGCATCGTGATCCGTGTGATCTTTCCACTATTGAGCGCTTCGCTCAGCTCCATATATGCTTCATCGACCTGCATCAGATCGATCTCCTGCTGTGGATTGATGGCACGCACCAGGGCGATGATATCATTCTTGGCCGCTGCCAATGCATCTAAGGGAGAATCCGGATGTAATAGGAAGGCATCGAACATACCGTTTGGACAAGATGGGTCTCCGATGATGAGGTGAGAGGTCAGATCACCGAATCGATCCAACAGCTTCACGAGCTTGTGACGGTCACCTTTCGGATCGACCAACAGCAGCCGGTGCCCATAGAAGATCATGGAGAGGAGTGCAAAGTAGTTGGCAATCTGTGATTTTCCGGAACCGGTCTCTCCGACAAAGGCCACCGTAGAGGAACCTGTCTGCGTCAATCCCTTGATCGGAGCCTCGATATCGATCCGTACCGGCAGGTCTGCAGGTCTCGTATATGTGAGCACGACTCCTTTGTCTGCTTCTCCTATGTATAAGCCACCGAAAAAATTAAAATGCGCAAAGTACAGGACATCGGTCAGATTCACATACCGGTAACAGCTATTCTTATATGGAAATAGGTGTTCCGCAAGCTGTTCCTGTTCGCCGATCGCATAGGTCAACTGGATCCGTTTCCCTTCGAATCTCTTCTGCAGCTTGTCGCTGCGCTTCATCAGCATGTCCTGCGTATTGGCACGGATGCGCAGCATCATCTGCCAGCGGATCTTGGAATCTTCGATCGATGGATCCACATCTTCACCGATCTTCGCAAGCTCGAAGGCTTTCTGTGCTTCCTTGTCCTTTCGCCCGCTGCTCTGCCAGTAACGGCGTGCATTCTTATGGATCTCCTCACGTTTTCCGGTCATATTGCTCTTGAAGGTCTGCGTATGTTCCAGATCAAACTTGATGATCGTGTCGACAGGGAAGGTATAGAGCTGGATCTCATTGACCGCCACATTCGCACGATACCCATCCTCCAATCGATCCTGGATGAGTTTATCTGCGATGAGCACTCGAGAATACAACTCACGGAATCCACCTTTGTTCTTCAGTGTCTGATAATGATATTCCAGCTCTGTCGCCTGCGGGATCGTGTAATAATCGGATATCAGTATCTCGATCGGGATCGCCAGATAATCATATAGACGCTGTATCTCTTTCTTGTCCGGTCGTTCCACACTCAGATCCATACTTAATTTCTTGTATATCTGTTCATCGATGACCTCGCTCAGATCGACCATCCGCTTTTCCAACGGATCGTTGTTCTTACTCAACCAACCACTCAACCACTTCTTCTTCAATGGGTCACGGTTATCTGTAAAGCATATATGTATCCGATAGCGATACTTGATACCATTTGTCAGCTGCGCTTTTATATCCTTCATGAAGGAGCGATACAGCTTCTCTGTCTGTGGATCACCATTCGTCTCATATAACGTCTTATAATGCTTTAGGATCTCCTGTTCATCGATGCGCTGTGGCAGGATATAGATCGCTCCCGGCATATTGACGGAAAGGATCTTACGATGCAGGTTATCGATCAATGTCTGCAGCTGATGATCGGATGCATACAGGCTATTCATCGGACGGATCTCATAGTGATAACAGATACATTCCTTACAGTAGACGATGTTTCCTTCTCCATAGCTGTAATAAGGTTCAACGTACACACCGATGCACTCTCCCTTCTCTTTCCTTCGATAATCTATGTGTGTGTCCTTGGGAATCATACAGGATGCGATAGTTCTTCACATCCCGATAGTAGAACGTGATCAGCTTGTTCTTGCGGCTCTCTCGGTCTATCTCGGTCAGGAACATCACAGCGCCGATCTCCAGTACCGCAGCGATCGCGATCGACAACAGGATCCCCAAGGATCCGAACAGATGATACGCAGGGATACCGATGGGGATCAGTGCAAACAACAGACCCCCCAGCATCACGAGTACCATCCCCCAGCCATTCAGTTCGATCCCGATATAGGGGATATACAGCTTCTGCTTGTGTGTCTCGACAGCCGTATAATTATAGGCGCTCTTCATGATGGCCCTCTAGATCTTGACGCCTACGAACCGCAATGCTTTCAGGACGAGGTCCCATATCCACTTGAGAGGTTTCGTCAGGAAGGAGATGATAGAAGATGGCTCTATCTGCGCGATGATGGTGAATGCGATCAATACGATGAACCCGATGACGATCTCATCGATGACGGACTGCCATTTCCCACCGGTGCGGCGCAGAGATTCCTTTGCGCTGCGCAACAGGAACACCATGAGCGCCACGAATACGATGAGCAATACCAAATAATAAATGACCTTGAATCCTTCTAATTTTGTAAAATCCATACCTAATACTCCTCCTTTGAAATGATCTTGTTCGTTTTTCTATCGAACAGGAAACGCACGCTACGTTCCTGTTGGAATAGTTCCTTCGTTTCATAGCGGACGATCACATCTGCCTGTATCTCATCCTCATTCTGTATTGCGGACTGTAGACTGACGAATACCGGCTTCGTATCCGGATCCAATGGTTTCAGCGTTTCCGGATCCTGCATCAGGAGCCGTGCCTGTTCCAGATCAGCGGCATAGGTCGTAAAGAACAACTGGATCGTATTCGTGATCTCCTGCTTCTCCTGTTCCGTACAGTCCGTTCCCTTGATATCTTCTTTTTCTGTCTCCAGTCCTTTTTTCATATCTTCATTCATAGCAGCTGGCGCAGTTGATATCATCGAGATCGGACGATCCACGATATAGTGACCATCTTTTTGAATAGAACGTATCGCGATATATGCCGTTTGTCGTTTACTCTTGCCTTCGTCGTCTTTCAGATCGAGAGATACTCTGGCATAGGATGTGAGCCGGCCTTCCTCTGTATCGGATGGCTCCACCTGATATACTTCTACGGTTCCTACCTCGGCACTCTTGATCTTTTGATCATAGGATACGTTCCAGCTTCCTCCGGTCGTGAATTCCTGTAAGAACTGCTGACTTTCTTCATCCTGCGGATATTTATAATAGTTTTTTATATAATCCTCCAGGAAGCTATAGTCGTTCACCGCTACTGCAGGCGTTATGTCCGGCCGTTCCTGAGCAAGGGAACGGAAGCCTCCTAGCAGACCGATGCCTACGGTCAGATACAGAACTGCTTTCTTCAATCGCACGATACGCCGTTGTCGCTTCATCAGCTTCTGTAGATGTGCTTCCAACTCTTCCTTTGTATGTTCTACCTGTCGTTCCTCATTTCCTTCCGGGTGCTCTTGTATATCCTTATCCGGTTGTTTATGTAGCCGTTTGAACAGCATCTTCCTCACTCCTTTCTATCATCCTTACATCGTTTCTATTGGCAGATGTACCAGTCACTAGTACATCATCGTAGATCGAGCCGATAGCCTGTATAGATACCGGAATCATCCTGTAACACATTGCACTGGTACCTCCTTCCACTTGCCGCTCCTGCGGCATTACATTTCTCCAGTGCGGAGGAGAAACTCTCTCCATTGGCAAACAGCCATGTTTGTACGCCAATCGATGAGGCTGGTTCCTGTGGCTTCTCTGCTTTCGGAGACAAAGCGGAGCCTGTCATCGTATCTTGTTCTTTCGGCGGCTGTGCAGTTGATGGCCGTTCTGTCTTCTGTGGATGCTGTGGCTCCTTTTCCTTTGGCGCCTCTTCTTTATCTTTATCTTTGACGATGAGCCGCAGCTCCTTCGTGGCAGTATGGCCGCTGGAATCTTTGACCTGATACGTGATCGTATACGTACCGGCTTTCTTCACATCGAAGCTCCCACGGATCGACACGTCCAGATCACCGTCATAATCACTATAGGCTTTCTTTACATATCCTCTTGCATCGAATGCTTCCTTCACATAGATCTCGACCGTATCCTTCTTGAGTTCAAGGACAGGTGGTGTCGGCGCCACCACCCGGATCTCCTTCATGAATTCTTTTTGTTCTCCATCCTCTCCCACAGCGATATATAAGAGCTTCTTTACCCCCGGGGATGAGGTGTCGATTGTCGGATATAGGATCTTCACAGATGTCGTGGAACGGATCAGATCGACAGGTTCGATCTTTTCGTTCAGTTTCACCTTTTCCGTATCCTTGAATGTGATTGACAGGTCATCTTTATCTGCCGATTTCGGAAATAAGAGATACCAACATCCCAGGCAGAGTAGGAGGACACAGAGGATGAATGTCATATACTGGCTTTTTTTCACTGTGCCTCATGCTTTCTACGCAATAAGAAGAAGGCAGTGCATGTGGATACTCCAAGCAGGAAGATCCATCCAACTACACTCGTGTGATCGCCGGTATCAGGACCGCCGGATGTCGCAAGCGGCCTGTCCGCATAGACGATCGTACGAAGATTATCGTCACCATTGACCCATTCGTCATCGATCGTGACCTTCACGACCTCATCCGATAGCTGATAACCGGCAGGAGCCTTCGTTTCCTTTATGTATACTGTCTGATATAATAGTCCATCGAATGACGCGACCCCATCCTTCGAATCTGTCTTTTCTGTTTTGATGACTTCTGTGCACTCCGCATCCGAATACAGAGTAAACTCAGCTTCTTTTAAAATGCTCTTATGATCATAATAATCGACTTTCCGCACATGTAATGCTGGTAAAGGCGCATGTTTTGGGAATACTTCGATATGGTAGTTCATCTGTTTGACGGTCTCATCCCACATCGGTACGCTGATCAGTGTCGGCTGTATCGTTTCATAGCCCGCCTGATCACTCACATACAACAGATAGACACCTACCTCCAGATCTGTGAAATCTACGATACCCTGCACATTTGTCTGTTTCGTCTGTATCGCGTCTTTCACGAGTGGCCGCAACGTATCTGCGGCTTCCTGCAGTCCTTCTGCCGTTTCGATGGCATTCAGTTCCACATTCGCAGAGCTATAGTCCTCGGTAAGCTGATAGCTCCCTTCCTTTATCGTTGCGACATAGGCCAGAGAAAGACCGACGCCTTCTCTGGATAACTTGTCTTGTGTTTCCTCCAGTTCCACATGGATACTGCCTTTCTCCTGTGTAGAAAGATCCATAGGCTGGGGAAGTGCTTCCTGTGCGCTTATCGGCCGGATGCAGCATAATGACAACAACGATAATGTCATGATGCGAACTATCTTATTACGCTTCTTCATGTTCTTTTGACCTCCTTTTTCTATAATGATAGATTTCTTTTCCCAACAGGAGCGTGATGATCACAAAGGGTGCTGCCGTAAAGATAAGTTCTCGTATCGACATCATCGATCCCTGGATCGATTCCTTTTCCTGTTTCTCATAAGCTACCCGTTCTCCTGTTATGAGCAGCCTTTTCGTATTGATCCCGTATGGCGTACAGGTGATGAGCGTCACGAGGTCTCTTCCTTCTTGTATGCTCAGTTTATCGATATCATCCGGATCTGTCGTTTGGATATCGCAGATCTGATAGGCAAGCGTCCTGCCGAGTACATCGATGTAGAAGAGATCGCCTTTTTCCAATTCATCTAATCTGGTAAATAGCTTTGATGATGGAAGACCACGATGTCCGCTCAATGCCGTATGTGTGCTCTCACCACCAACAGGAAGACTGCTGGATCGAAGATGTCCCACACCTTTTGACAGGACGCTCTCACTCACACCGTGATAGATGGGAAGATCGACACTGATCTTCGGTATCTCGATGCGTGCCATGACATCGCTGTCCTTCAATCGCAGCTGTTTTTCATAAGCCTTCTCTGTCAGATACTTGTCACTGATACCTTGGATATAGTTCCCTTGAGTTTGAAACAACATATCGTTATAGGTATCTGCCGCCTTCAACAGACCTTCCACCTGATCTTCATTGCGGCGCAGCGCTTTGGAATATGTCTTCAGGGAATCGGACTGTACACTTCGCTGATACAGACCACTCACTATGGGATAGCTGCAGATCAGAAAGCCGACGAGGATGATCGCTATGCTCCACCATCGTCTTCCGGATCTTTTTCTACTCTTCATTTCCCATCATCCACATGGCTTCTCTTTCTGTGGATACCATAACCGGCGATCATCAGCCCTGCCCCAAGAGCGACCATGACGATCGTCAGCTGTGATCCTGTGACCGGCAGCTTACTTCCTACTTTGTTTACTACCGTTAGATTCATGGAACCTTGCGTCGCATCTGTCTCCAGTTTATTATCTTTTTCAGAAGTTGCACCATCATAGAATTCTTTAAAATGTGCAGTCGCCTCCAGCTTCTGCAGGATCTTATCCGTTGCGCCTTCGCCGGCTGCGTAGCTGTTTCTATCGTTCGTATAGGTCGGTCTTACCGTCAATACGATCGGATCCAATAAACGGCGATATCCATCCGGTGCTTCTACCTCCGAAAGGTAATACACCCCCTGATCGAGACCATAGATCGTGAAATTGCCATCCAAAGGTGTGACGATCTCGACGGCTTCCTTCGGCTGTGTTCCACCGTCATGATCATTACCGCCTACAGCATCACGGTTGATCACGTTATAACCGTCAGGAGTACGTTTCAGATATACTTCCTTCGTACAGTCCGCATCGCTGTACAGACGGAATCTTGCGTCCTTCAACGGTGCGTCATGGTCATTGACCTTCGATACGTTCAGCTTATAGGTGAAGCACACGACCGTATCCCACGGTGTCTCTCCGGTCTTTCCGACACCATCCACATCCGGGTCATTGGAGAACTCCAGCTTCACACTGTTCTCGAAGCCCGGTCTTCCGGTATCCTTGGCAGCCTCATCGTTCAGCTTGGCATCATAGCGAAGGACGATCTTCTGTCCATAGATGTTCTCCTTGTCTTTGTTCATGCCTTCCGGAAACTCGCGGTCTACGATCTTCTTCAGGTCTTCGATCTCTATCTTGAACGTCGTTCCTCCTACATTTTCCAATATGTTGTATTCGCTTGGATCGACATCATAGGTCTTCTTTCCATCCATGATCTGGATCTTTACGGTATCCGGGTCGAAGGTCAGTGCTCTATCCATCTTGTCATGGAAAGCGAAGTAATAGCTGTGATATCCATTCATATCCGGTACAGCTGTATCATAACGATACGGAACAGTCTGACCGATCTCATAATCTGCGATATCGTTCCATCCATCTGCACCGATCTCTTCTTTGTGGTCATCCTCCAGGATCTTCTTCGTGATCGAAGGATAGTCGGATTTGATCTGTACCGAAGCATTCGGATTAGCCGTGTTTACCATACACAGAGAGCTTGCGGAGTGCGTCCCTGCATTATCGGATATCTCATCGGTGATGTAGTATCCGAAATCCAGACCGTCGAAACGGATATTGCCGTTATCCATCGTTTGCGTGATATGGATATCGGTCCCTTGTTTCTTCTGGGCACGCAGCTCTGTCGTCACTTCCTCTATGAAATAACGAAACTCGCTGTATCTTCCTTCCAACTTCTGTTCTGTCGCAGCGCCTTCTACCTTGTGGTGATTCAAGGACTGGATGTAATCCACTGCTTCATATTCCGATACATCCTTTGCCGGTTTGTTCAGGCGTTTCCCGATGACCTTCTGCAGGACATCCTGATAGGCAGGTGTCCAGGTATAGTTCACACTTTCCAGGTGCGCTGCATTCTTTACAGAAAACAGCTGATACAGCCGGAACTTCTTTCCTATGAGCGATTGTCCTTCATTCGCTTCGATGGTGATGGCGGCACCGCCTTTCTTCAGGTCTACGATACCGCCCGGCGTCGTGATCTCCTGAGCTGCATGGATTACCAGACTAGTGATGGTCAATGCCGGAAGTGCACCGGATAACAGCATCCCTGTCGCTAAAGCAGGGATCCCCAGATATTTCATTACGTTCTTTTTATTCATTCTCTAACTCCTCCTCGTAAGCTTTTTCTCCCTAAGAACATCAATCCCATGCCTATGATAAACATCGGGAACATGAGATCACTGCCTGTTTCCGGTAATTTGATACCTACCATATTCACGATCTCCATATGTACGACTCTTGCTTTCTTCGTACCCTCGATGCGGATAGCACCTGTCGTGACCGTATCTTTCGGTGTATATTTCTTACCGTCTACCCATAACTCGAACAGGTCATTGACCGGCGAAGAGACGGTCTCGATCTCATAGATATGCGGCTGTTTCGTATCCGGATCTAGTGGGATACGGTATCCATCCGGTGCTTTCGTTTCTTTGAGGTAATACTTCGTTCGATCCTTCAGTCCGGCAAAGCTCAATACACCGTTATATGAGGTCCTCTTTGCGACTACCTTCGTACAGGCTTTATCGCTGTATAGCGTAAATTCCGCACCGTCCAGCAGCTGCTTGTGGTCGTTGAGCTTCGTGATCTTCAACGTAAACGGAGATACCTTATCACGCACGGTTATGATGCCATCGAATGCATCTGTCTTCTGGAAGGTGATGCCTGTATTCGTCAGGTCTGTCAGTACCTTGACGCCCCCACCGGATACCACTTCAAAACGTACTTCGGTAGGATTGATATCATAGCCATCCATGACAGCTTTTTCCTTCAATGTATAGACGCCCGGGTGAAGACCGACAAACTGGATGGAGCCGTTCTTATCTGTTTTTACTTCTGAGACAGTTCCATTCGGTTTTGTGAAGGTGAAGAGCGTATTCGGGATATTCAGCTTCGGTTCTTCCTGGACCTTATGGATCCGCAGCTTGATGATATCCTCAAGGACATTTTTTGAAACTGTGATAACGCTGGTCGTTTGTGCTGCAGGATTGATCGTCACATTATATGACTTAGGATCCAGGCGATATCCCGGACTGGCCTTCGTCTCCTTCATGGTGTATTTTCCCAGATAGAGACCTGTTTTCGTGGCATTACCATTCTTATCCGTGGTCAGCGTTGCGACCAGCGCACCTTTTTTGTATTTTACGGATTTGTCAGCAGGATCCAGGATATTCTCCTTCGCCCGCAACTCATAGACAGCACCCTGTAGCGTTGCGTCTCCCTGTGGTTTTTTATTCGTCTTACTATCTGCCTTGGATAGTTTCAATGTACCGGACTGGCGCTTATCTGTGCCTGTCACGGTAATTGTCTGGTTATTCTTGGAGATCGTGACAGGATATTTCGTCTTATTGAGCGTATATCCTTTCGGCGCAATGACCTCCTGCACATAATACGCTCCGACACGCAGATACCCGGACATGGAATACCCGGATGCCTTCGTAACGAGGCGCTGAAGCTCTTGACCTTGTTGGTTGAAGATCGCATACGTCGCACCTGCGACTTGTTTCTTGGAATCCGTATCGACCTTACGGATCTGGACACGACCTTTCTTCCATTCGTTTCGAGCAGTGAAAGAGGTCGTCTTGTCGGCAGATACGCTTACCGTATGGATCGTCTTGTCCAGAATCAGATGACTTGGTACAGCGCTCTCCTGGACATAGTAAGTCGCAGGGGCAAGATCATTTACCGTAACAGTACCATCAGAACCTGTTTGGTAGGTTCCGATCGGGGAAGACATATCGGCATTTTTTGATACCTTGAAGGATGTGTTCGGGACTAGATTTCCATCTTCGTCTTGCTTGGTGATCTTTAGTGCACCATACTTATTGACCTGAATTTTTAGTTTGAATGTTCCTGGGTCTAAGAGCATGGGTTTGATAATATCTTGTCCGCCTGGTTTTCGATGGACGATGGATTGTCCGATCATTTCCGGCTTGATCTTATCCAAACTATATGTACTGTTATCATTAGCTTTGGAGCTGGTAGTAATCGTTAGCTTATTTCCACTTCGTTTTACACTAAGTCCTTTCGGAATACTTTCTTTACCTTTGAAATCCTGCAGGACGTTATTGGTGTCTGTTAGTGTAGTACTTTCACCAGCATTCAAGGTAACTGTTTTTCCATTGAAGCTAGGGCGCTTTTTCATATTCTTAATCATTGTATTGACTTCAGCTTTTCGTTTCTCATAATTGGAGATATTATGATCTGTAGGTTTATATCCTAGATATTCCCATACCATCAGCTGGCCAACTGCATAATTCCACTTAGATTGATTAGTGTTGACGTAGGCATAGTACCAAATTTTAGCGATATGTTCTTTATCCGAATAAGATGTTGAATATCCGCTCCAACCATTGATTACTTCCCAAGGCTCACTGCATACACCGACACCTTGTTCGACATGGATCTTTTCAATCTTTTGATGATCGAACCATGCGGTCTGTACAGGATTATCCGGATTATGTGCTTGTCCACTATGCCAGTATCCGGTATCTTCCAACTTTGTGACATTGGCTTTGATCGTTATCGTGGACAACATATTGGATCCACATAGCAAGATCGAAGCGAATATCATGACGATACTTTTTAATTTCTTCCGCATCTTGTTTTCCTCCATAAATTTTTACATATTTTCTGATGTAGGAATTACTCATACGATGACATATATGAAACCTTTTCTTGTATTCGCCTTACGCTGCGAGCAGCTGCGAGTCATAACTTACCTTGTAGTAATTCATATGGTCACCTCCAATAAAAAAAGACGAACCTCTGTCCGCCTTGATTTTCTATTAACAAAAAAGAAGCGATATTTTCGCTTCCTTATTGTTAAATGATTTTAATACCAATATATTGAATATTTTTCAGTTCCATCACTGTAACCTATATAACAAGAGCTATATCCTAAATTATAATATGGACTACTTTCATCCAGAGTACCAAAGAATTGATCGGCCCATGCTTCTGCAGCCCTTGGATCATCAAATATAGGTGATTGCATAGAAATAGGTAAACCTTGCTTTCTACCATCATATGTGATATGCGGAGCTGAAGGTGCTGGAGCAGGTGTTGATGGCTTTGCCTGGGAAGGAGCGGAACTCTGTGCTCCATTGGAACCGTGGGAGCTTCCGGTATTCGCAGTGCTGCTTCCTTGTCCTCCACTTGTCCCTGCATTTTGATTACCTGTAGATGGAGAGGATGTCTCTGATCGTTGTCCAGCATTATTGTTATTCTGGGCTGCTTCAGATTTCTGTCCTTCAGTAGTTGCTTTTGCCTTTTCTTTTTTCTTTACGATGACTTTGAATTTCTTCTCCGTCTTGTTTCCGTTCACATCAAATGCTTTTACAATGACTTCATAAGTTCCGGCTTTCTTTGTGTTTAATTTTCCTTTATCAATGTAGTAGCCGGATTTTTTTATTTCTTTATCACTGTATTTCAAAGCACCATCTACGGGATCCTTTACTGATTTTACATTGTCTTTCAGATTAAGTTTATCACCTGCAGTGATCGTGACTTTATCCTTCTTCAGTACAATTTCAGGTTTCTTCGTATCTTTAACTGTGATCTTCACATCTTTCTGGATAGTCTTGTCCCCATCAGTAAATGTGACCTTCAAGGTCTGATTTCCAACTTTCTTTGCATTGAAATCCTGTACTTTATCTACTTTGATATTTTTATCAGATTTTTTTGCGTCAAAGAGTTTGTTGTTATCCAATGTATCGCCATACTCCACAGTCAGTTTATCAACCGTCTTTACCTTCAGCTCTTTACTGCAACCTGTCAATACGAGCGCTGCCACTGCAGCGATACTTAATAATTTCTTCATAATATATTCCCTCCACTTTTCTATCTATTTTTAGTATATCACTATCGTAAGGGGATAACAATTACATATACCCTTCGATATCTCTTTTTATGTTAAATTCCTATTTGTTGATCAAATGTATCATTTCCACTTGCACATGACATGTACCAGTGACTGGTACGATTGCCTTGCATTATTCTGGCTTTTTCTTTCTTATCTGTTATAATTATAAGCGGATCATATCCTAGCTTGTAGCCGATCGTAGAGGCCTGATCCATGCATACAGAAGAACTTCTTTATTACATTTTACTCTCATGTTTCTACGATCGTCCAGAAGATGGGATATTGCGGAAAAGAATCTCAACTTTTTACAGTACTGACTGGTTTTCACAATTTCATCTGTTTCCGAGAACGATGATGTATTCCGGGAACATTAGCATGATTTTCTCCGCTCCGTATGTAAGCTCCTATGTTTATGCCGAGATATGGCTCATGACACCTTTTCATATGAATATCCATCTTATCGGATCTTTTTCATAAGATGTTTGGTAGGAATGCTCGAATGTACCAGTGACTGGTACATTTTTTATTCGTCATATCCTGCTCGTCTATCAGCTTCATCACTTACCTTGTAAAGGGCATATGACAATATGCTGAATGAAATGCATACGATTCCAATGATAAGGATCCATACCATCGATAGCCTCCTTCCTTTGTACCAGTGACTGGTACATTTTCATAACAAAGTCTATATGAGTTTTTTTTGCTTATTCTTCTTCATGATGTTTTCGCTTCTCCGTATCTGCTTTTCCTAGCAGATAACAGAGGAAGGCAGATAGATTGATGATCAGAAATATGATCAGACTTCTTGCTTCTTCCATTGCTCTATTTCCTTACAATATTTATTCTGTAGCTTATAATAGGTAGATAGAGATCTATGCAATTGTTCAGCAGCTTCTGCTGCTGTTATTTTATTTTTAGATTGCAGATATGCCAGCTTCAAAAATTTCTTACTACAAGGAACCTCAAGGCGTCCTATACGGACACCATTCTGTTGCGCATTCTGTATCCCGATACGCTGCTTCTCCCTGCGTGTCGTTTCCTCTTCAAAGACGCTTTCACACACTTGTATCAAACATACGAATGGTGCCAACATTTCCTTATCGATTTCTTCATTAGGCAGTTGTTCATAGCACATCTTTGCGCTTGGTAATGTTTTTGATAATTCTGTATATGTTTCAATCTTCATGTGATTCCTCCTCACTGTGACCTCATCTATAAAAACCGATATACGTTCCTGTACCAGTGAGTGGTACATCCTCTTAGAAATTCGTCGTTAGATCCTTTTTTACGAATTCATCTAACGATACCTGAAAGAAATCGGCAAGCTTCAAAACTACTTCTATCCTCATATTTCCATCATTTTTTTAGATAATATCTGAAGCGTATTTGTATTGATACCTGTTTCTTTTGCAATTTTTCTAAAGGATAGATCTTCTCTAAACTTTAGATAATTGAAATTTTTTTGTAGATACATCATACTCATCCTTTCTGTTTTGAAAGCTGTAGCGAATTACACGACTATGATCTGTTGTAGAAGCCGGCAGAGAAACGGAACTGATGTCATCTCCTGGTAGAAAGGAGATGATGTTTATGGAATTTTTAATTTTGTAAATATAATTTTATTGATTATCAGGACTCTTATTGAGTTATATAAAACTTCTAAGAAGTAAGATATGATTCATATTAGTTTTTTGGTTTTCATAAGTATCAGTTCAAATTACAGTTCTTATCTCAAAAATCCTTGAGATGTATAGACTGTAATCGCTACTCTGTCGACTTCTACAACAGATTTTTGTACCACTCACTGGTACATATTTTGAATTATGTATTTTTCTCTAGATTTTCAAGATCTATTTTAACCAATTCATCTAGACTTACATTTAACAATTCAGCAAGTTTTACTACTATCTCGATACGCACATTATTTTGATCACCATTACTTACTATATTTATCGTTTCTGTACCACATTTGAGGAATGATCTGATATCTCGATAAGTAAGATTATTTTTCTTTTTTAAATAATTGAAGTTTTTTTGTAAATACATTTAAAATCCTCACTTTCCATGATATACTTTCTATAATGAACAAGTAATTGTTCATTTCTGCTGTTACAGTCGGCAGGGAATCTGGACAGATATCGTCTCCTGTAGAAAGGAGCCGATGATTATGGAATATTTTGATTACATAATTAAGATCTTAACAATAGTTTCTAGTATTCTCGCGATTTATAAATCTTATAAAGATTTATAATCTCGGTAGTAATGATTCTCGTTGAGGCTCTGTCCATTTCCATAGCACTTATTTTACAGAAGATGAGGCTATGGTGATTCTCTGCCGACTGCAACAGCAGATTTTTTTTGTACCATTCACTGGTACATTTATAATGACGCTCTATATGTATTCCGTTTTATGTATCGTTTGCTTTATCCTCTATATTGTTTTTACATTTCAAATCAACATTTACAAATTCATCAAGACTGATATTGAAAAACTGAGCTAATGTAACGATGACCAATATCTGATGATTTGGAGTTTTACCACATTCTATATAGTAAAGAGTAACATAGTTGATATTCGTCAACTCTCCAAGCTCACGATAACTCAATTTCCTTTTTCTTCTACAGTATGCAAGATTCTCTTTTATCTTCATGTATAAGACTCCTTGATTTGCATTCCTGTTACTACAGATTCATCCCAATATATACAATCCCGGCTTCGTTGGTGTGATGCCATTATCACACCAACTGAAAAAGCATATATCTTCATTTTCAAACAAATGCATCGCATCGGTGTAGAAAGGGATCCTCACCGTTTGCTGACTGTTTTTTTGCATTCTCAATTTCCAAATTTCTGTCCTCGTATACTGCAAACTATCCGGCATATCATAGTACAAATATCGATGGCTTGCTTTTCTCTAGGATGTTGTGATTCGATGACCGTGGGCTGCATCGGTCTCCAGAATGAAGCGATACTTCATTCGATAGAAATCGATCCTCTCTATTTGAAAATACAAGTAAGAAACAGGTGTTTTCGTGATCGGCAGAGTAGACATGAGCCTTTTTGTTTCCCTTACGATATAGAATCTTTTCCAGAATATCATATGCACGTACTCCTTTCTTTGCTGTACCACTCACTGGTACACTTGATCTTTCGTTGTTTACTGAGATATAGAGGAATATGGATAAACGATAGGTTCCATAGCTTTCGACAGAGATTTACATATCGAAAATAGAAGGAAGATAAGGAATATATGATAAAGGATATCTGTGTTTCCAATATCTGCTATGAATAGATATATGACACCACTAATCGGCAGGTAGGGGAGCATACGAAGGTATTTATCTATATTGATAGATTTCTTTTTACACATCCACCTCGTGCATTCAATATCGACGATGATCACAGTGAAGCAAGCAAACAACGCACGACAGCCTTCGAATGAGAACATGTATTTTTCTTTGCCGAATGGTGGGTCCATGACGATCTGCCACATGATCTTCATGAGCAGATAATTCATCGCAAGGTGTGTGATCGTTTTGCTTATATTGACCATATGCAAAGCAACTTTATATTTTCTTCTTTTCCTTTCAGATATCTGAGCGATCAGCTCTTTTCGGTCCTCTGCGTATAGCTCTTGTACGATCGTGGTCACATTGATCGCTACACTTACGATTGATTTTTTTATCCTGCAGGATATATCCGTTCTGCGATTTTTCATTTCTCCTCCTTATGTGTTTCCATGTTATGCACGACCTTGTACCAGTCACTGGTACAAAGATATAGGACCTACGCCTCTTCACAGACCAGACCTAATCCTTCCATCAATGTATCGATCTCTCGTTGGATCTTTTGAAACTGTGCATATTCATTACGGAATTCGACACCACGGAGTTTCGGCTCCAGTTTCTCCATGTTATTGACGATATCCGTCATGATATCCTCGATCGTTTCTACAGGGGGCGTATCTGTTATGCTGTCCCATGCTTCACTTTCTAAGGCTTCCTCATCCTCTGTATCCTTCCTTTGATCTACATCCTCTATATCGATTTCTTGAATCTCATCGTGTTCATCATAATAGAGTTGCTTTTCGATCGGCTGCTCTTGCGCATGCTTTGCTTCTTTGTAGGATTCCACCGCTTTCTTACTGTAGGTATCATGTTCGTTTAGAAATCGGCGTTGTTCCTCTTCATCCAGATCCACCAGTGTCGCAGCGGCATCAAGAGGCAGTTCTTCTTTCCGGATGCTCTCTCTGACTTCCTCTGATGCATGATTCAGGATCTTTTCATAATTGGCTACCTGGGATTTCTTCAGCCCCATCTCACTTGCGATGATCGTCTGGATACGCCCCGGGATGTTTTCCCCGGCCTCCTTCTTTGCTTTGTATATCTCTTTCAGTTCCTCGACAGCTTCCAGTTTTTCGGCATTCGTCAACGGATCATTTTCAATATTATTGAGGATCAGCCGTTTCCGTGCGTCTATATCACTCATCGTCAAGACCTTACAGGGGATATATTCGTAGGTCATATCTCCATGTTCGATATTCCGCAGGATCGCAGAATATCGGCGTTCCCCTCCGATCAGTTCTACTTCGTATCTGTCATTTTCTATCTTTCGCACCAGAAGGTTGTTTTCCAGACCGTCCTCCTGGATATCTTCAGCCAATTCATCGATTCTTCTTAATTCGCGATTCCGTTGCGGTCGCTTTATCTTCGTGTAATGGATATTCATGATGTGATTGTCAAAGCCCAGTTTTTTTCCTGCAGAGCTTTGCATGAATTCCCCGAGGATACTTTTCTTCGCCATATCATATTACCTCCAGTATTTCTTTTGTGAGCCTTTCGTAGTCTCTGGCAGCCTTCGATGTATACCGGTAGCGATAAGAGAGCGGCGCATGATGCTGCCTTGCTCTTCGGACTGGTATCCGATTCTCCCGGATATAGGTGTCGAAGCATAATGTTCCGATATCCTCTTTCAAAGCTGTAAATAGATTCTCTGCATATTTGCTTCTGTCCACCATCGTTGCCAGGACCCTGCAGCGGATGCTTTCCCCAAACAATGCCATCAGTTCCTGGATTGTCGTCATGACGCCTCTCATAGAATCGTCTTCCAGCAGGGTTGGGATGATGACCAGGTCACTGATCTTCAGTATTTCTGCGGTGAGCTTATTGAAATAGGGCGATGTGTCGATGATGAAGTGATCATAATCCTCTCGGATTGGTAATACCTGTTTTATCAAGATATCGTCCTGTACCTCTGTACTGGCAAGATAATCATTACCCGGCAGGATATCCAGATCTTTAAACCTTGTTTTGTAGATACACTTTCGTACCGGCATCCATTCCAGCATCCCGATGACAGTCCGGCTATACTTTCTACTCGTCAGCCCTTCGGTCGCATTGCATTGTGGATCCAGATCGATGAGCAGCACATGTTTCCTGTTCAGTGTGAGATCGTATGCTAGATTCTTGGCGGTTGTCGTCTTTCCACTGCCACCTTTTCTGTTTGTTATAGCGATGATTTTATTCATTTCTATTTCTCCTCTTTACGTTTTTGTTTTCGTTTTCGTTGTACCAGTGAGTGGTACCGCTAGATCCGTTTCTCTATTTCTATGAATTGCAGCAGCTTCTTGCTGTTTTTCTTTTTGGAAGGGGTCACCTTACTTTCTTCCACGATGATATAATCCTCCCGGATCTTCTTTAGAAGCTGCGTCCTTTCACTTTCGTGTACGAATTCTAACCGTAGGATCATCATGTCCTATCTCCCGCAAAACGTGGTACGAAGTATCCAAAATCATGTGATGGGAAGTTATCCCGGACGATGTGATTCCGGATGCCGCAAACATCATGTACGAAGTTGAAATCATCTGCGGCCAATAAGTCATCCCAACGTACGTGGAACGTCTCATCTGCACTTTCAAGATCCATCATGATTCCAAGAAGATCCTCCTCCATCTGTATGATCTGCATATCCTTTGCACGCTCTATGATCAGCTCATATTGTTTTGTATGTGACATAATTTCATCTCCTCATGGTCTAATACTTCTATTCTTAAATTTATATATCCAAACTTATTCAATGCCTGTTTCACTGGCATATCCAACATCTTTGTGAGTTCCTCGTAAGATATTTCTTCAGTCTCACATTCACAATTTGCATTACTATCAAAATAAATCGTAAACTTATACGTGTGGATTCTCTTTTTCATTCATAAAATTCTCCTTATTCCTTATCCCATAGACCCGGCTCTCGCTCTTTCGCTTCTTTCTCTGCTTTTTGCAATCTGCCGGTATACGTATACTCATCGTATAGGTACGCTACTTTGGCGTATCCCTTTCGTATGAGCTTTTCCTGCAGTAATTCATCATCTACGAACACCCACGCCAGGCACCTTCCGTACGTATCGGTCTTTTCTTTTTCATATTCCAAACGGATCTCTTTTGCGCTGCTAAGGGCATCACATGTATATTGGCTTGCTTCTTTGCCATAGGGTTGTACCGGCGTGTTTGGCTTTTTCGTCTCCGGTGTATCGATAGCTAGGAATCGCACCTTCGTATCTTGCCCATCGATCATAAAATGTGCGGTATCGCCATCCGTACATTTTGTCAGCTTCACGCCTTCCTGTTCCAACGGCTGCAGTTTCTTTAACCCGGGTAATGCTGCTGAGAGTATGATTGCCGATACGATGATGATACATCTGATTTTTTTCATCATTTCCGTTTTTCCTTTCTATTCATGACGCTTTCACCTCTTCCAAGCATCTTGGAAGGTTTCCCACATGAAGTGATAGACGTTATGCAATCCTTTTTGTCGAATCCATTTCTGCATTTCAATATGTTGTGCATATCCGACACAGCCTTGATGTAAGTAGCGCAACATATGAAGTACAGCTGTTATCTTCTGTTTCCGCATAGGCATCTGACGAGGTAGGTCGTTCCGCTTTTTCCTTCCCCGCTATGATCGATCGTGAGGAACTCACAATCGTAACCCTCTTCTCGTAGGAGGGGCAATAATTCATCTCCGAGTTCTTTTGCGATCTTCCTTCCGATGGCACAATTACCGTATCTTTTCAGATGTGATAGTACCCATGCAGGGACCCTTCCAGTTTTTGATTTCTTCATGTCACACTACCTCCTTCTCCTGTTTCATCCAGTTCGAACAGTGACTCACTCATAACAGAAATTTCCAAGGATCTCACGCAGCATAGCTTCCAGACGATATATATCCCTCGTCATCTTTATCCGCACATAGTCGATACTGTCGTCTTGTTTTGGCAGTTGTTTGAAACATTCTCGCAGGTGATACTGTAATTCCTGTTGATGTTCTTTCGTATAGCTGCGTAGGCGAGTTTCCACTTCCTTCCACGAGATCTTTTCATATGTACAAACGCGCTGCAGGTCATTACAGCTGTTTCCGTATCCACCGTCAAATTCGACAGTATTATATGTATTGATAAAAAAGTATACGCACTCATGATCCTGGTCTTCCATGATCACGCCATTCTCTACCATTGTTGCTTTTATCCATTCGAAGTAAAGGGGAGTATAGCGGAATGCCTCCTGTATACAGCGTTTCTGCGCATCCGATTCCGCCTGTTGGAGTGCATCCGTTTCTGTCAATGGGGTCGTATGATGTGGGTATAACGCCTCATTGCGTCGCTGATACCACTGTTGTGCTGCTTCCGTCTCCTCATCTCCTCCACGATGCTCATCGGAAGAGACCAAGTCGTATATGAAGGATTCCAGGAGTTTGGAAACCTTCTGATCGTGCTGTGCTGCAGCTTTTACGAGCTGTTCTGCCTCTGTTGCCGTAAGTCTTAGTTTTATGCTGTATTCTTTCATGTTCTTGTCCTTCTTTCTTTCGTTTTCGTCAGCAAGGGGATGCCCCTCAAAAGGCTATCAATGGGGAAACTTATGGTTGTTCTATCTCTGCGAAAACACCCTTGCACAGATTTTTCAATGCTGCCTATTTTTTTGCAACTCCCTTATCTCTGCACATCTGAGTACATGCACCACGGCTTGTTTTCAGCCGTTTTAGGAGTTGTTTCTTCGATATAGGTTATAGGCATACCTGCTAAATTAACGTATTTCTATAGCCCTCGTTTCCGCTTGTGTTTAGGTCACGGACACATCCAGATCACGGACTAGGTAATCCAGGGCTGTCTGTGCATACCCCATCCATTTTTCAAGCTGTTGTTGCCTTTGATAGGTGAGCCGTAGTCGATAGTCATCTGTTTCTCTTCTTTCCTTCAGCCTATCCATGTAATCTTTTAATAAGATCTTGAATCTGGAGGGATTCTGCTTGATATGCTGCAGGTCCCTCGTGACTAGAGATCTGTCGACCGCAAGGATATCGGCGATATCTTTGTTCTTCAGATGATGTACGTTCTTCAGTTCACATACTCTCGTTCTCCTTTCCAGGATCTCCTGCTGTTTGGGTGTTAGATTCGTCAGTGTATTCTTGCGTTTCCTTTTGGCATACTCTGATTTCTTCAACCACTTCCGCTTAAGCACTCTTAGCCTTTTTTGCTCAACCATCGCGATATTCAGTTTTTCGATAATCTTCGCAATCGAACATTTGTGTCTCCCCGGCGATGGTCTGCAAACAGTTTCCACTTCCTTTTCAGACAAGGGCTGATGCATCTCCTTATTCAGCTCCATAGCAAGGTCGACCGATTCCTTGATCGTATATCCCGACCAGACGGCTCTTTCTCTTACAAGATATAGCAGCAACTCTCGGTATCCTTCATACTGGCAGTTATGATTCCTTAGGATGATCAGCTTTCGCATGTCTTCATAGAAATCTTTAAAATAAGGTTTCCTTGCCGATATGTCCTTTTTCACTTCCTTCTCCGGCTTTTTCTTTTTTTCCTTTTTCAGCCGATGTTGCTTGACCTCCTCCACTGACCAGGGGAGCATTTCAATGAAATCCTGGATACGGTAATCCGTATCCTCATACTGCAGGATCCTTACCTGTCTTCCGGATTTACTGTTGATCGTACCGGGTAGTCGTATCACCTGCGTGATGAGCATCGCACCGGCATCGATGCATAATTCTTCAAAACGGATATAGAACGCCTTCATGATGGCTCTGTAGAGACCTTCCATATGGTAGGAACAGTGCTGGAATGCATAGATGACATAAAGACCACGACCGGAATCCATGACAGCAGTCGGAGGGAAGGGAAGCTTGTCCTTAATCTTCTTTTTATAAAATCTTTCAGCTTCCCAGTCCATAAACCTGTCATCCTTGTAATAGTCAAAATCCAATACCATAGCATTGATATGTCTGACATTACTGCCTGCTTTCTCAGGCTTATAAAAGCTATTGAGTGAATAATAGACATCTTCCGCTTGAGTGAACATCATTTCTTCACATTGGTCCAGAAAGATAGAGGTCTGCAGCATATGATCATACATACATCGTTTTCCTTTATCCATCCGGATATGTTCGCAATCTTTCAGCAAGGCTTTTGCGCCGGCCGGAGTGATATGTAGCTGATTTACAGCCGTTTGCATATCCATACCTTTACATAAAAGAGACATCAGCTCTTCCAATCGTTCATACCTCGATTTTTCCTCCCAAGTGGTGAGGATGGATGAATAACAGGTATCATCAGCACCGGCATGGATCTTTTTTATCAACTCAAGTCCCGGGATCATTCTTTACCTCCTCTCCATCTCTATTGAACAACCCATGATCATTCAGAATATCCAATGTGTCGTCAACCTTACTGATCAATGCAATATTTTCTCTGACATCCTCAGGTAAGTCATCCCAAGTGTTATCTTTAGAAGCAAGGAACGCAAACTCAGGATTTCTGGCAACGGCAAGTAAGATAACACGAACTAATTTTCCATAAGTATTGATATTTAACCGTGTTCTAAGTTCTTCAACTTGGTTCATTTCTTGCGGAGTGAAGTTAGAAACGATTCTTTTATTGCGTATAATGTCCGTTTTGTCAGCCATATCCATACCTCCGAATAACAAAAAAGTGGTACCCAACTATAAACTTTAAGGAAAGATTATAGTCAGATACCACAGATTTATAAAAAAACGAACTATTTGTCATAGTTCGTCCAAATTGCATTTGGTGACGCGTACGGGATTCGAACCCGTGAATGCTTGCGTGAAAGGCAAGTGAGTTAACCGTTTCTCCAACGCGCCATACTTCTAACTGCCTGTATAGTATAACAAATAATATTCCCTTACGTCAAGCATTTTCTTCATTTTTTAGAAAAAAATATTCCCCATCAGGATTCTCTCAGAAAATCCATGTATAACGTCTCTCATGAGAAACACCCACCAAGTTTATAAATGACCTATTATGTTATCATGTTTTGTAAGCTCCATATCGTAACGTAAATCCTGCAATCACTATCTGCATTGGATTTCAGCAAAGCAGCATAAAGAAAGACCGGTAGATCATACGATTCCCGGTCTTAGCTTTCATTTATTTGTTAATGATATCCATGATGTTCTGGTAGTACGTATAACGTCCGTCAACATACTGCAGGGACTCATAGGCAAGTGCCTTCGCCTTGTTGAAGTCGATGTCTTCATACACAGAAGCAAAACGGTAATAAATATAGTCCTTAATCTGGTTGTCACGCAGGATATAGCCATAGCATTCATCACCATGACCGAAATCACCATGCTTGATGTAAAGGTCTGCAACATCCAGCAGGATATTCAACTGATATTTCTCATACAGATCACTGTACTGGGAAAGCACCGCAAATGCAAAGTCCTCATAGAATTTTACATCATCATACTGCCAGCCTGGTAGAATTGCATATGCAAACTGGAAGAAGTGTGCTACAAACGCATCCACATCCGCACCGATCAAATCACTGACGATCGCTGCATCTGTAATGTTTTTGCGCTGCCCGATCATCAGCAGCTTCTCACACACCTTGAACTCCTTCAGGTATTCCGCAGCATTTGCTTCCGCATCTGCTGTCATCTCAGCCTTCAGACATGCCGTGATATCCTTTTTCAGTTCTTTATAATCCATAGCCTTTACATCCATGGTATCCGCTACCTTTTCCAGAACGACAGAAATCAAATCCGTATCAAAGCCGTCCTTATCATATGTGAAACCCTTTTCCAAAAGAGCATTTCCATCGATGATGTTTTTCGCAATTTGTTTACTGTCTGCCTCATCAAGCAGGAATCTTGTATAGTCCTCGTATACATGCTGCACACCCATTGCCTGTGCCTTTTGAATTGCTTCATCCAGGGACAGTGCTGCATAAGCCTCCAGCTTTTCCTTATCTGCCTTTTTCGGTGCTGCTTTTTTCGCTGCTGCCTTTTTTGCCGCAGGCTTCTTCTCTGCCTTCTTTTCCTCAGTCTTCTTCACAGCCTTTTTCGCTGTCGGCTCTGCTTTTTTCGCTGCTGCTGTTTTCTTTGCAGCTTTCTTTACCGGTTTATCCTCTGCCTTTACTGCTTCCTCTTTGCTTTCTTCTTTTTTCGTTGTTTTCTTTGCCGCAGTTTTTTTCGCTACCGGCTTTTTCTTAGTCTCCGCTTTTGCTTCTGTCGGCTTCTTTACCCCTGTAGTTTTCGCTGCACTTGTTTCCAGCTTCACGGTATCCTTTGTTTCGATTTTCTCTGGTGCAGGTGCTGTAGTCAGCTTTTCTGCTTCCTTCGCAGTCGTGATTTTTTCAATCTTTTTCGTTGTTAGTTTTTCCGGTTCCTTCTCTGCTGTTATTTTCTTCGCTTCCGGTTCCGCTGTTAGCTTCAGCTGTTCCTGTGCTGTCTTTGATTCTGTCTTAGCTGCAGCCTTGGCTGTTTTCTTTGTTAATGTTTTCTTTTTTGTAGTTTTAGCCATGTGTTTTTACCCTCCGACATTTTCACTTTTCTTATCTTATGTTAATCGCATAATACAGACGATATTCATTTCTTTTCAGAAAATCCCTTTTCATTATAGCACAACATGTCTGTATGGTTAAGGAAGTTTCCGTGTTTTTCTTTGTAAAATCTTTTATTTTCGATTTTTTCCGGCATGTTTTCACACATTCCATCCAGAATTCATAAGAAATTCACACATTTACTATATTTTTCTGAGATAATGTTTTTGTAAAATAAGACTCGTAAAATGACTATGTCACTTGTAGTCTTATGCATAGAAGGAGGACACACATATGGAAGACTTTGAAGTATATGAAGAACATAATGAGGAAGATGTTAAAAAAAATTCGTTCAATGAAAAATCAGAAAACACGGAAATGAACATGGATGATGCAGCTGCAGGGGCACCTTTGCAGAAGGAAAAAAAGCCATCGTTTATGAAGCGTCACAAAAATGCCTGCATCATCAGCGGATGTCTGCTGATTTCCATCGGAGGCGGATTTGGAGGAGCAACACTGGCATATCAGCTGAGCAAATCGAATGGAAACGGAACCGTGCTTTATCAGGCAGTTGAGAAAACGAATTCTTCCAAAAGCAATACAGCAAACGCGACCAGTATGTCAGTCAAGGATATCGCGAATGAGGCCATGGAAAGCGTTGTGGAGATAAAAACAGAATCAGTTTCCACGAATGAGTTTTTCCAACAGGCAGTTCAGTCAGGTGCCGGCAGCGGTGTCATTCTTAGCAAGGATGGATACATCGTGACAAACAATCATGTAATTGACGGTGCAAGCAAAATCAAGGTAACAACCAAGGATGGAAAGTCTTACGATGCCAAACTGATAGGCAATGATTCCTCCACCGATCTGGCTGTTATAAAGGTCGAGGCAAGCAACCTAAAGCCTGCTGTACTGGGCAACAGCTCCAAGCTGGAAGTAGGGGATACCGCAGTTGCGATTGGAAACCCACTTGGTGAACTTGGCGGTACCGTGACAAGCGGCATCATTTCCGCACTGGATCGGGAAGTGACGATAGATAATCAGACAATGCATCTTCTACAGACAAATGCTGCTATCAACCCGGGAAATTCCGGTGGCGGTTTGTTCAATGATCAGGGTGAACTGATCGGTATTGTTAATGCCAAATCCAGTGGTTCCAATATCGAAGGTCTTGGTTTTGCAATTCCTATCGACCGTGCAAAGGATGTTATCACAAATCTAATTGAAAACGGTTATGTAAAGGGACGCGCATCTCTGGGAGTTACACTGACCCTGGGTACCAGCAACAATCCATTCAGCTCCGATACCAGCACACAGGTCTATATCGCAAGTGTCGTGGAAGGTAAGGCAGCTGATAAAGCAGGACTGCAGGCCGGTGATCAGATTTTAAAAGTAGATGACAAGGATGTAGAAAGTATTTCCGATGTTAAAACCGTGGTAAATTCCCACAAGGCTGGAGAAACTATGAAAATTACCGTCCTGCGGGATCGTTCCACTAAGACCTTTACAGTCACACTTGGAGAAGCTGACAATACCACTTCCTCCTCGGATGAGGGCACTTCCCGGCAGACGCCAAACCAGAATCGCTGATACTTATCAGCTCGCATATTTTTCCTAACGCAGCAATAAAACAAAAAGCTTTTTCATCCATGAAATCTAAAATGTATGAAAAAGCTTTTTATGCTGTATCGTTTTTGGTTCCTGATCTACAGCCTGGTAAAAGGAATTCAGTATGTATGTAAAACGAATTGAAAACAGAAAAACAGTGAAGATATCTATCATCATAACGAAAAGGGCAATCCGGTTCTATCCATACGACAGACAGGATACCCTTTTTTCAGCTTCCATGTTCAATATATTGATTATCTCAATCAGCTGCGCCCGCCTGCTTGCATCCATTCTCCCAGCTTTGGCAGCAGTGCATAAAATTCCTTGAGGTTTTTCACCTTCCACTCCCAGTTCGGACTGCCGATCGTTCCCGGTGTATTGAGGCGCCCCTCACTTTTCAAGCCAAGGATATCACTCATTGGCAGGATGACCACATCGGCGGCACTATCCAGACAATAACGAATCACCAGTTCGTGAAACATTCGGTTATCATAGCCGCAGTTATGGAAAAATCTGCGCAGGGCGATACGCCGATTCTGTGTCAATAGCTGATAAAAGCCCTCCAGTGTATCATTATCATGCGTTCCCGTATATAAAACGATATGCTCTTTCCGCGGCTTCTTCAAAAGCTTAGGCTGCAGCTCAAAGGATATGACATTCATGCCCATCAGGTTGTAATGATCACGCAGCTTGCCAACCTGTCTGCGCAGATCGCCCAAATCCTCTGCAATCAGACGGATATCCGGGAATCGGCGGAACACCTCATCAAAAAACTCATAGGAAGGTCCCATGATCCATTCTCCATCCTTTGCAGTCGGACAGGATGCCGGTATTTTCCAATAGGTATCAAAGGCACGGAAATGATCCAGACGGATGATATCATACTGCTGCTGATTCCAGGCGAGCCGTTCCATCCAGAAATCATAGTGATCCTTTTTCATCTGCTTCCAGTTATAGATTGGATTTCCCCAGCGTTGTCCGTCGTCACTGAAATAATCCGGCGGTACTCCTGCGATATGACTTGGATTTCCCTGCGGATCCAGCAGGAAATCCTCCTGATTCTGCCAGACATCCGCACTGTCCAGTCCGACATAAAACGGAAGATCGCCCATGATTTCCACACCATGTGCGTTCGCATATGCTTTTACCTGATTCCACTGCTTATAGAAGATGAACTGCAGAAACTGTTCATAACGGATTTCCTCTTCAAACTCCTTCAACGAAAAGCGGCGGTTGCGAATCCATTCACGCTGCTCCTTTGGCCACTGTGTCCAGCTTGCCATCTGATTATGCTTTTTCAGCGTTATGAAAACAGCGTATGGATACAGCCATGGAGCAGTGGAACAAAACAGCTGGTATTCCTGAGCAAAGGTATCCTGCATCTTCAAAAAGGTCTTGTATGCCTTTTTCAGATACGGTGCCTTGAAAGCACGAACCCCGTCATAATCCACCTTTTCTGAAAATTTATTATAATTGCGGATAGAGCTTTGCTTAAGCAGTCCGTAATCTGCCAGTGTATCCACACTGATGTAGATTTCATCCCCTGCGTACGATGAAAACGGCTGGTAGGGCGAATTCCCATAGCCTACAGGGTTCAGTGGCAAAATCTGCCAGATGCGGATATGCTGTTTACTGATGGCATCTATGAGCCGATAGGTGTGTTTGCCGAAATCACCGATTCCCTGATTTCCAGGCAATGACGAAATAGGCATTAAAATTCCAGTTTGTCTCTCCATAATTCCTCCTATCCTAAGTTCCAGATGTCACGGTCATAATCCTCAATCGTACGTTTGCTGGAGAAGAAGGAGCTGCATGCGATATTGTGCAGCATTTTCCGTCCCCAAAGCTTGCGGTTCTCATAATCCTTCAGCATCTGTTCCTTACATGCTATATACTCTCTGGTATCCAGCAGCGTCATGAACCAGTCCTTGTTCAGCAGCTCCTGATAAAAGCGATGCAGCGATTTTCGATCTCCTGTCGCAAGCATTTCCTCACCGATCAGATAATCCACCAGCTCCTGCAGCAGAGCATCCTGTTCATAATAATCCCGTGAACAGTAATCTGCCTTTTCATAATGCGCAATGACCTCTTCACTGCTTTTTCCAAAGATATAAATATTGTCTTCCTCAACCAGATCGGCAATCTCCACATTGGCACCGTCCCGAGTTCCCAGCGTCAGCGCACCGTTCAGCATAAACTTCATGTTTCCTGTCCCGCTGGCTTCCTTGCTTGCCAGTGAGATCTGCTCGGATATGTCGCTTGCCGGAATGATCAGCTCCGCTTCGCTCACATTGTAATTTTCAATGAAGCAGACCTGCAGATACGGAGATACCCTGGCATCGTGTTCAATGATATCCTGCAGACAGAGCAGCACATGAATGATATCCTTGGCAATCGTATATGCAGGTGCCGCCTTGGCTCCGAAAATACAGGTGATCGGCCGCTTTGGCAGATTTCCTTTGCGAATTTCCTTCAGTTTATAAATAATCCACAGCGCATTCATCTGCTGGCGCTTGTATTCATGCAGCCGTTTGACCTGCGTATCGAAGATACTGTTGGGATTGATTGCCACCCTCTGCTTGTTGCGGATATGTGTACACCATTCCCGTTTCTTTTCCTGTTTAATGGCCTGCAGATGTGCAATGACATCCGCATCCTGTGCATAGGCATGCAGCTCTGCAAGGCGCTCATCCTGCCAGGAATCCATATGCAGCAGCTCCATCAGATACGTATACAGCTGTGTATTGCAGGCATGCAGCCAGCGGGTAAAGGTGATACCATTGGTTTTATTTTTAAATTTTTTAGGATACAGCTCATAAAAGGCATGCAGCTCGCTTTGCTTCAGTATCTCTGTGTGCAAAGCCGCAACCCCGTTGACGCTTTTTCCAAAATGTATATCCATATGTGCCATATGCATGCGATTGTCCGCATCGATCAATGCCACACCAGCTGCACTGCAGCGCTGATCTGCTGCGGTATCCAGTGCCTGCAGAATGCCGCACAAATGCGGAACTACGGTTTTCAGATAGGACATCGGCCAGGTTTCCAGAGCCTCTGCCAGAATCGTATGATTGGTGTATGCACACGTTTTTTCAACAATGCGCACCGCCTCCTTCATACGAATACCCTCCTGCATCAGCTGATATATCAGCTCCGGTATGATCAGAGATGGATGGGTATCATTGATTTGAATCACGGCATGCTCATACAGTCTGTGCAGATCATGCCCTAGCTGCTTCTGTTCCTCCAGAATCATATGCGCACCGCAGGCTACCATGAAATACTGCTGGTAAATGCGAAGCAGTCTGCCCTGCTCATCACTGTCATCCGGATACAGAAACAGCGTCAGATTCCGTCGGATATCCGTTTTATCGAACTGAATGCCCTCTTTAACGATGCCCTCCTCAACACTTTCCACATCAAACAGATGCAGACGGTTCTTTTTCCCGTCAAAGCCGATAACATCCATATCGTAGCGCACCGGCTGCAGGGTACAGCATGGAAGCTTAACCTGAAAATCAACCGGCACCCTATCAAACCAGCTGACCGTGTCGATCCATGCGTTTGGCAGCTCTGTCTGCTTATGATTTAGAAAGCGCTGTTCAAACAGGCCGAAGTGATAATACAGACCGATCCCGTCCCCGCACAGATTCAGCTCTGCAATGGAATCCAGAAAGCATGCGGCCAGTCTTCCAAGACCGCCGTTACCAAGACTTGGCTCCTGCTCAATATCCTGTATTTCCTTCCATGTCCAGCCATATTCCCCGACAAGAGTCTTTACATCCTCCAGAGCATGCAGATGAATCAGATTGCTTGTCAGCATTTTTCCCAGCAAAAACTCTGCGGAGATATAGTACAGCTTCCGCTTTGATACAACAGGCTCCAGCTTTGCCATCTGCTTGCGCACCGCACGGTTGATTGCCTTGTAAAGTGTCCCGGCAGTTGGCTTGCATCCCGCTGCATTTCGTATATCCTGAATCAGTTCCTGTCTCATGAACGTCATAAATTGCCTCCTTTACACAAATATGTAAGCGTTTATCATTTATCAATATTTTAACACAAATCACTAAGGAATACGTGAAGAATTTAAAAAAAGTACAGTTTTTTCAAATTTCTGTACTTTTTATTCATTTTTCTGTGAATTTCGTGCTATCCGCATTGTATGTATACCTGTTTTGTATGATAATCACAAAGAAATGGACGGATTCGCAATATATGCCTGCAAATATCCCTCTGCCATATGATAGATATAGTCCCGCACATTGATTTCTCCGTTTCGGATACACCAGTAATAGATTACCCCCCTGCTCATAATCAGCAGATCCTCCAAAAGCTTTTCGATATCCGTATCCGTTTTCAGACAGCACTCCCTCACCGCACGCTGCAAAAGACAGCGCAGACCGTCGGGCAGACCGCGTGCATTGGACGCAAAAAAGGTATTTCCATTGTCGATTTGCGCCTTGTACACATTTTTGATACTGTCAATCCCCATCGTTTCCGCATAGCCGCATTGCTCACACAGGTACTGCAAAATCGCTTCCAGCGGCGGCAGCTGCCTGCAGACAGGCAGAATATCGTTCACGAAGACATCATCCACATCGCGGTACAGCTCCACAATGATGTCGGATTTCGTTTTAAAATGATGATAGAAGGCACCCACGGATATGTCCGCTTCCCTGCAGATCATGGATATGCTGAGCTCATCAAAGGTATGCTCACGCAGCAGTCCTGTGCATACAGTAAGTATATTGGAGCGCGTCTGCAATGCCTGTTCCTTCCGCGTTTGTTTTTTTTCCATCCAACTGACCTCCTGTGGGTAAAGCAAGATTCTGAAATTGCCTAATGACGATTCGCCTCAAAAGCTTTCTCCGGTATCCTCTTCACCCGATTTCCAGTTGATTATATCATACCTGACACAGACATACAAATCCTTTCAGCGAATGTATTCGGCAAGTGTTGACAACGCTTACATTGCCTGTTAGAATGAAACTAGATATTGACCGAACGTATTCGGTAAGGAGGACTTTATGACACATCATCGAGAGTTGTTTCAACCAACAGGCATTGGCTCCTGTACATTGAAAAACAGGATTTCCATGGCACCCATGGGGCCGGTCGGGTATGCGGATTCCTTCGGCGGCTTCAACCAGCGCCTGCAGGATTATTACGTAGAGCGCGCAAAAAACAACGTTGGTTTGATCATCACGGGTATCTGCTCCGTCGATATGAGTATCGAGGGCATCCCCGCAAACGGTCTGCCATGCCCGACAAGCAATCCGCTTGCTTTCATTCACAGTACCTATAGCATGAATGACCGCATTCATGCATACGGCTCCAAGATTTTTCTTCAGCTGACCGGCGGTCTGGGACGCAGTGCCCTGCCCGGCTTTACGGCAAAGCATATCGCTCCAAGTGAAAACACCAACCGCTTTGATCCGCGTATCACACATCGTGAAATGACCAAAGAGGAAATCATGAATCTGATCAGGCGCTTCATCGAATCTGCGGCGATTGCGAAAAAGTCAGGCTTTGACGGTGTGGAAATCCATGCGGTGCATGAAGGCTACCTGCTGGATCAGTTCGCCATTGCTTTATTTAATAAACGCAGCGATGAATTCGGCGGCTCTCTGGAAAACCGTCTGCGTGTTGCCACAGAGATTGTCAGGGGAATCAAAAAGGTCTGCGGACCTGACTTTCCTGTATCGCTGCGCTACAGTCTGAAAAGCTGTATGAAGGGTCTTCGGCAGGGAGGTCTGCCGCAGGAGGAATACACGGAGGTCGGAAAGGATATCGAGGAAGGCATTGCAGCTGCGAAGATCCTGGTTAATGCCGGCTATGATGCATTGAATGTGGATGCTGGAACCTATGATTCCTGGTACTGGAATCACCCACCGATGTATTTTGAAGACGGCATGTACCGCGAATTCGGAAGAATTCTGAAAAAAGAGGTCGACGTACCGATTATCTTAGCCGGGCGGATGGATGATCCGGATATGGCAGTGGAGGCATTGAAGGATTGCTGTGATATTATCAGCTACGGACGTCCGCTGCTGGCGGATGCGGAGTTCGCAGAAAAGGTCAGAACGGGAAGAACGGATGAAATCCGGCCATGTCTGGGCTGTCATGAGGGCTGTCTGGGAAGAATTGCCAATGGTCCGATTTGCTGTGCAGTAAATCCGGCGTGCGGACGTGAGGAAATTTACGGCATTACTGCAGCCTGTACAAAGAAAACCGTACTCGTTATCGGCGGAGGTGTTGCAGGACTGGAAACAGCACGGGTGTGTTCACTCAGAGGTCATTCTGTCATTCTGTGTGAAAAAAGCGATCAGCTGGGAGGTAACCTGATTCCCGGCGGTGTTCCGCATTTTAAACGCTATGACCGCAAGCTGATTTCCTATTACAAGCGTCAGCTGGAGCTGCTGAAGGTTGATGTCCGCTATCATCATGAGGTTACTCCAGATACAATCGACAGTTATCATGCGGATGTCATCGTATGTGCCAGCGGTTCAACACCGAGACATATGGAGGTTGAAGGACCTCTGCCAGTTGCGAGCGCGGACGAGGTGCTGCTGGGACAGAAAAACATCAGTGGCAATGTTGTCATCATCGGCGGCGGACTTGTCGGCTGTGAAACAGGAATCTGGCTGGCACAGCAGGGCAGCCATGTCACAGTTGTGGAAATAGCGGACGAAATTCTGGGAGGAGCCGGTGCTCTGCCGCATATGAATCATTTCATGCTGGAGGATCTGATTACCTACCACAGGATCGATGTGCACACCAAATCCAGCGTAGTGAAATCTAGCGATGAGGGTATTGTCATTTCTACGCCACAGGGTGAAAAGCTGCTGCCTGCGGACGGCATCATCACCTCTATCGGCTATATCGCAAACAACAGGATTTATGAGGAACTGAAGGATATGGATATCCAGGTATACAATATCGGAGATTCCAACCGGGTACATAATATCATGTATGCGATCTGGGATGCCTATGAGCTTGCAAGAAATATCTGATACAGTACAAAGAAAAACGGGTCAGTGCGACCCGTTTTTGCTGTTTTTTCTTCAGGACCCTACGATAATTTAGAAATCGTTTTATCCCAAGGCAACATCCATGATCATCATAATCAGAAACCCGATCATGACACCGTAGGTCCCGGCATGGGAGTGCGCATCCAGATTTGCTTCCGGAATCAGCTCCTCCACCACCACATAAATCATTGCCCCTGCCGCAAAGGACAGCAGCCATGGCATGGCAATGGTGGCCCCGCCGACGATAGCAACCGTAGCGATTCCTGCAATCGGCTCCACGATACCGCTCAATGCGCCGTAAAGAAATGCTTTCGCACGCGAGCAGCCCTCCTTGTACAGCGGTAAGGAGATGGCGGCACCCTCCGGAAAATTCTGCAGGCCGATTCCGATTGCCAATGCGACAGCGGCAGCCAATGTTGTAGAGGCCCCCGCCGATGTGGATAAGGCAAAGGACAGACCGACTGCCATGCCCTCGGGAATGTTATGCAGCGTAACGGCAAATACCAGCATCGTCGTCCTCTTCAGGGAGCTTTTCGGTCCCTCGGGTTCATCGCTTCCCGGATGCAGATGCGGCAGCGCCTTATCCAGTGCCAGCAGAAACAGACCGCCTAACACAAAGCCGCCGCCTGCCGGAAGCCATTCCGGTATTCCCAGTTCTTTTGCCTGTTCCATGCTGGGAATCAAAAGACTCCAGACAGAAGCCGCAATCATCACACCTGCCGCAAAGCCGAGAAAGGCAGACTGCATTCCCTTCTTCATCTCCTTGCGGATCAAAAAGATTGTCGCAGCGCCCAGGGCAGTCATCAAAAATGTGAACCCGGTTCCAATCGCTGCCAGTATATATGGATTTGTAATTGTCATAAAATCACCCTCTTCTCTATTATTGTAGCTGTCTTTATTATAAAGGATACACTTTCTTTTCGCCATTCATATGTCTCGGGAATCCTGCGATTCATATCAAAATGCTTTCTTATGCCATATTTCCCATATATTCCATAGAGCAATTGACACTAAGCAATAAAACAGCCAAGCTTGAAGGATGCGTAATTTCTTATCAGAAATGGACAGGATACATCTCATAAAGTCAAAAAAGGAATCGATATCATCGAAACGGTATCGATCCCTTTTGCATGTATGTTTATCCCTTCAGCGATTCCCTGACTGAACATACACGCTTCCATTGTATGAAAATATAACGCTACGCCTGCTTTTCCGCCATGGCAAAGTGATAGGACAACAAATCCTTTAACAGCTCAATCGAAGCATTCATCTGATCCTCATCCATCGTCTGAATGACCTTAAAATTCTTCAGCAGCATACTCTCATCCAGCTGATACTCCCTGCTTAGATATTTTGCCCATTTATCAGCATCCTCCATCTGTTTCATGGCGAGAACACCTTCACTGACGATAACACAGTGGAAATCTCCACGCTGTACCGGTACCGCCCATTTGATGAGACCTGCATGACAGGAATACACACATTCATGATCGATTTTTCTCGCATTCTCATATGTTTCCTCTGTACATTCCTCACACTTTTTCAAAGCCTTACTGCTGGATTTCAAACACTTGCAGAAATAATTTTTCTCCGAAGCACTCTGAATTACCGTATTGTCATATACCACATAGCTGCGCAGTCCGGTAATATTCTGATAATCCTTTAAGGCATGTTTGATGATTTCTTTTGTTTCCATTATCCATACTCCCTTTTCTATTGTTTATATAGTACAATAGTAGCATACTTCAGAAAAAACTTCCACAGGAAGGTGAAGAAACCTTATACTTTTGTAAACGTTTCCAGTTCCTGGAATCCCAGCCAGAGCTGCATGGCTTCTATGTTCTGGATTTCTGAATGCCGCAGCCATGTAAAGACGGCAGTATCCTTCCAGAAATGCATCGGTACCAGAAGATCGCAGGAGGCATATTGAAGAAAAGCCCGGGCTCCTTTCAGCGCACGCTCCTTCAATCTGGGATCCACCGGTAGAAAGGCAACGTCAAAATGCATCCCTTTGATGCTTTGCAGCTCCCGGAAATAGCGCTCCTTCATCTCTGCATGTTCCTGCGGCGTATCTTCATCGCCCCAGTCCCACCAGTTGAGATCACCGGCGTGATAGATGCAATTGTCCTCAGCTGTCACCAGAAAGGCAACACCCTCATCCGTAGAAGCAAGCGTGCGCAGCTGCAGCTCATTCACTGTATAGCACTTCCCTGCTTCCACCTGTATATGGGGATGCGCAGCTGCGATATCACTGGATAAAATCCATGTAATAGACGGGTGCTTCAGCTTAAAAATCCTGGTGCTGTAGTGATCGGCATGCGCATGACTGGCAAACACATACAGTGGCTTGTCCTCTTTCATCCTCGGCAGCGTGCCCCTGTAATAGTCAAACAGCAGATAACAGCTATCCAGCTCCACCAGAAAGCAGCTGTGTGTAATATAGGTTATGTTCATAAACAGATTCCCTCTTTTCATAAGGCTATCATAATGCACACAGCGCAGCTTTGCAAGTGATTACCCGCTATATTCAACTTGTAAACGGAATCTGCATACACTATAATAATGGAAAAGAAAGGATCTGATATTATGGAGCTTAAAGAGATACAAACAAGTCAGCTGCACAGTGATGCGTTTACGATGATCGGAAAGGAATGGATGCTGGTCAGCGCCGAAAGGGACGGTATTGTGAATACGATGACAGCCTCCTGGGGAGGCATGGGAATTTTATGGAACAAGAAGGTTGCTTTCGTATTTCTGCGTCCGCAGCGCTATACCAAGGAATTTATTGATCAGAAAGACTGCTTTACCCTTTCCTTTTACGATGAGGAATACCGCAAAACACTTTCCTATCTTGGCACGGTCAGTGGCAGAGATGAGCAAAAGATAGAAAAAGCCGGTCTGCATACCGCATTCATAAACGATGCACCTTATTTCACAGAAGCAAACACGGTGCTTGTATGCCGCAAGCTGTATGCGCAGGAAATGCGGGAGGACTGCTTCCTGGATGCCGCCTTGATTGAAAAGAATTATCCGCAGAAGGATTATCATACCATGTATGTCGCAGAAATTGAGCACGTCTATCAAAAATAACAGTAATAAAAAGCAGAAAGTATAAAAAGAGAAACAGCCTCTTTTCCTTCCTGCTTCTTATCCGTGTTGGGAATATACGACAGCATGAAAGCTGGAATACAGGAGAGACCAAATCGGTTCTCAATTGTATGACAGCTTCTTTTTTATAGCTAATAAGCTATACATCCCCGATATGAAGGAACAGTATAGTTTACCGACTTTTTTCATCCTATCCGGATTCTTCCTTTTCAACCGATTTCAGCAATATAACCACCTGCTTATAAGGGAACATCGATTGCACATTGTGTATCATTGATAACAGGTGCACAATTCGTATAAGGATGCTATATGGTAATGGAAAATCCGTAAAGCCGCAATAAAATGAAGGAGCGGAAAATCTCCTGCCTCATAGAATTCACTCTTCCTTTTCGCTTGAATCCCACTGCGTGTAGGAATGTGCATAAAAAATGCTTTTTTGATCCTTTTCTTTCCATGGCATTCACCAGGAAAAGAAAAAACGATGCCATCAAGACATCGCAAAGCTTCTTACTGGTGTTCGATAATCACAACTTCCACTTTTTTCTCAGCCGGATGATAGTCGTAGGTGATTTTGGCAAGTCTGCTGTCACCAAGATGCTTTGTCAGCACCTCTGTGATATTCTGTGTCAGATGCTTCGTATCCTCTTCGCTGTCGCAGAAGTATTCGATCTGTGTTGTAATATGTTTTCTTGCGGACACATGTTTTGAAATCTCTTCCTGTAAACGCACTGTATGTTTCATAACCTATTTCTCCTTCATATTCCTTACTATCTTACCACGTTTTCATTATTAGAAAAAGTCCTAATTTTCGATAACGATGTCCTCCATAGTAAAAGATGCCTCCACGGAATTGAATTTGATGGTTCCTCGTGTAAAGTCAAAACAGGAATCGAACAGGTATCGATCGCCCTGATAGATGTTCACCTCATACAGCTCATACAGAAAGGATTCACTGGCCTGTGCATACAGATAACGCATGAGAACGGCAAGCTGCTTTTCATCAATAGCTTCCTTTACATCCATCCTTGCCTGCAGCGTATAGTCTTCCACATACGTATCCGTAAATGTGTAGGCTACCTGCGGCTTTTCGATATCCATTTCATACACCCCGTAGATTTTATTCTCACAGGAGGACAGATTTTCATCATAAATCAGATTCTCCGTTTTTGAATGGGAAGGCAGATTCAAATATCCCACCGGTTCTCCGTTCTTTATCAAATCCGTTTTCACAAAATACGGACTGTTATTTTCCACAATGACCGTCTGGACACCTTCGGCATATTCATAATCCTTTACCATACAGGTCAGGGAAACCTTCTCATCCACCTCATGCTTGGAAATATTTCCACTCACAAAGCTGTCACCAATGTCCTCATTGTCTGTGAATGTCGAAGGCTCATCGCGAAAGGAGGTCACAGCGACCACAGCAACCGCAACCACGATACCGATAATCAGCAGCAGGCTGAACAGCTGAACCAAACGGATATTTTTCTGCGTACCCCCTCCCTTGATATGCTCATAATACGGATGTCCACCCTTTTCCATGCGCAGGCGCAAATTCTTCGCATTGGGATGATTATAGCGGTGCTCCCTTACACGCTCACTGTCATCGATGCGCTCCTTCTTTTCTTCAAACACGCCACTCTCCGCTTTTTTCGTATCAGCCGTGGTACGATACTTTGCGGCATCATACAGCGTATCCTCCTGACGGGAAGCTTCGTTGTATACCTTTGTTTTCCTTCCGCAAATCGGACAATATTCATCATTGCACTTATTTCCGCAATCCTCACAAATCCGTTTTCTACTCATCCCCGATATCCTCTCTCTCTATCAAAAGCCTATGCTATCGCTTGTGCATACAGCATGCAGACTCTGTAAAAGCACTGGTAAACCTTTGTATAATTTTATCATATGTGGATAGGAAATAATAGAAATTTGTAAAAAAATCAGAGAGCACTATTAGCGGAATATTTACTACCTGTTACATTCAGTTTGGGAAGACCACTTCCGGGTATCTGTAGGATACTGCTTTGTATGCCACGCAGTCAGTATTTTTCGAAGGAATTCGCATATGATGGCATACCTTTGCGACTGTAAACACTTCTGTATAAGGAAAAGCATGGAGAATTTGTGCGTAAAATCTGTTTTTTACATTCATTTCAGTATATAATATAGATAAGAACTACACACGAGAGGAGAATTCATATGAAACAGGTTATGTATGGAATCGAAATTGCAGATGTAAATGATTTTGGAGGCTGGGTTGGATATGAGCCGGTGAGAGAGGATGTCGCAAAGACACTGAATCATCACATGTATCTGTTCTTTCAGAACGAATATCATATCAATCAGTTTGCCGAAGGTCGTAAATTTGTCATCAATGTCAAGGATGATTCTCTGGAAAAGGTGATTGGTAATGCGCGTATTCTAAAGGCTATCGTGGAATATGGTACCCCATTGAGTATGAACGGCTATGAAATCAGTGCTCCGGCTTATGCAAGAAATATTGTGAAACCGCTGAGTAGAGCAACCGGCTTTATTCCGGAAAACACCATCTACACATTCTCCGATGCACATTACAAGGACATGAAAACAGATTTCAATTTTATTTCCGATCTTATGACACGTACATCCATTGAGGCTGTGGATATTCTGCTGGGCAGCATTTCCTTTGTGAATAAGAATCTGCTGTATCATTATCCGCATTATTTCATTATCGGTGACAGTCAAATCAAGGTACTGGATGACGATTATCAGATTGGCGGTTAAACGGGCTATGGCCCGTTTTATATTGAAAGGATGGATTTGATATGAACAGCGCGACAATCCGTACAGCGATTGCATCCATGGTTCTCGGCATTGTTTCTGTATCATTCTGTGTGCCTGCTATCCTGTTTTCCTTTTTCCGGTAGCTGCCGGGAATGCTGATTGTGCTTGTTTCTCTGGCTTGCGGAATTCTGGCTATTGTCATGGGAGCCAGAGCCAGGGTGCTACGTCCGGCAGGCAGAGCGATTGCCGGTCTGGTGCTGGGCATCATCGGTACCAGTATTTCGGGACTTCTGCTTCTCTGTCTTTTACTTTTGTGCATAGCTTTCTGAGCCGCTCTTTCCTGTCCGGCTCTTTTTTTTCATACCGGAACATGATAAAATCAGTGTAGAGATAAAAAGGAGAGTGCGTCTTATGAAAACACGAATGGAACATGATTCCATGGGTGAAATCGCTGTGGAGGAAGATAAATACTGGGGAGCCCAGACACAGCGCAGCTATGAGAATTTCAAAATCGGGGATGAGAAAATCCCTCTGAGCATGATCTGTGCCTTTGCACATCTGAAGCTGGCCTGCGCAAAGGTCAACTATGAGCTTGGCCGTATGGAGGAGCGTAAGCTGGATGCGATTGCCACTGCCTGTGATGAGATTTTATGCGGCAGACTGGATGCCCACTTCCCACTTTCTGTCTGGCAGACAGGAAGTGGAACACAGAGCAATATGAATGTAAATGAGGTCATTGCCAATCGCGGAAATGAAATTGCAAGGGAACAGCTGCTGCATCCAAATGACGATGTGAATAAGGGACAAAGTTCCAATGACACGTTCCCTACTGCTATGCATATCGCAGCGATTGAAGCACTACGTAAACAGCTAATGCCCCAGCTGGAGGAAATGATTCATGCTTTAAAGCGTCTGGAAAAAGAGAATCAGCATATCATCAAAATCGGACGTACACACCTGCAGGATGCGACACCACTGCGCTTTTCACAGGAAATCAGCGGATGGAGAGGCATGCTGGAGAACAATATCGATATGCTGCAAAAGGCAATTGATTCCCTGCGTAAGCTTGCCATTGGAGGGACGGCAGTCGGTACCGGACTGAATACCCCGCAGGGATTCGGCGATCTCGTCTGTGAAAGGCTGAGCGATCAGCTGGCTACTCAATTTATCAGCGACCCGAACAAATTCCACGCTCTGTCTGCGAAGGATGATATCTGCTTCGCCCATGGTGCGCTGAAGGCACTGGCGGCAAACTGTATGAAGATGGCAAATGATGTACGCTGGCTGGCAAGCGGTCCGCGTTGTGGTCTGCAGGAAATTCGGATACCGGAAAATGAGCCAGGAAGCAGCATTATGCCGGGAAAGGTAAATCCGACACAATGTGAAGCGATGACCATGGTAGCCGTACAGGTCATGGGAAATGATGCGGCCATCGGCTTTGCGGCCAGTCAGGGAAATTTTGAGCTGAATGTCTTCATGCCGGTAATCATTTATAACTTCCTGCAATCCATCACCCTGCTCAGTGACGGTCTGCGCAGCTTCCGCATCCACTGTGTAGAGGGTATCCGGGCAAACGAAGAAAAAATGGCGGAATATCTGCAGCATTCACTGATGCTCGTTACTGCTCTGAATCCGCATATTGGCTATGAGAATGCCGCAAAAACAGCAAAAAAAGCCTATCAGGATGGGATATCCTTAAAAGAAGCCTGTGTGGCACTCGGCTTTTTGAGTGCGGAAGAATTTGATGCCTATGTCATAGCAGAAAACATGGTATAATATTTTTTACATAACATACAGATAGAAAAAGAACTCCGCAATCAGGCTGATAGGAGCTCTTTTTTTATGATAGAAATAGAAAACGCAGGCTGAGCTTTACAGATGAAGGCTTATTCTCCCATATCCGTCGGACGGCACGCTCCCTCCACCTGCTTACCAAAGAAAAATACGGCGATTTCTATACTTCATACTGGTCACCGTATTCTCTATTCAATTATATGCGCGCTACACCGCTTTCCCTTGCCGCCTGTGCAACAGCTTCGGCTATAACAGCACCCACCTCTTTATTCAAAGCGCTTGGGATAATATAATCTACGCTCAGCTCTTCATCACTTACCAAGGAAGCGATTGCATATGCAGCAGCAACCTTCATTTCCTCATTGATATCGCTTGCACGAACATCCAGAGCACCGCGGAAAATGCCGGGGAATGCCAGAACGTTATTGATCTGATTAGCAAAGTCACTGCGGCCTGTTCCCACGACGAAGGCTCCGGCATGCTTTGCCTTATCCGGCATGATTTCCGGTACCGGATTTGCCATCGGCAGGACAATGGATTTCTCATTCATGCTGGCTACCATAGCCTCACTCACCACATCCGGGGCAGATACACCGATAAAGATATCGCTCCCCTTCATGGCATCCGCAAGACTTCCCTTCAGCATTCCCTTGTTCGTCAGCTCGGCAATCTCCTTCTTGCCCGCATTCATGCCTTCTCTTCCCTTATAAACACTACCCTTGGAATCACACAAAATAACGTCACCGAACTTCATATTCAGCAGCAGTCTGGCAATCGCGATACCGGCAGAGCCTGCACCGTTAATGACGATACGTAAATCCCCCATGTTTTTACCTGTCAGCTTCACTGCATTCAACAAAGCAGCTGCGGTAACGATGGCAGTTCCATGCTGATCATCATGGAATACCGGAATATCACACAGCTCCTTCAGCTTCGCCTCGATTTCAAAACAGCGCGGTGCTGCGATATCTTCCAGATTGATGCCGCCAAAGCTGCCGGATAAAAGGGCAATTGTATGTACGATTTCATCCACATCCTTGCTTTTGATGCATAAAGGGATTGCGTTCACACCGCCAAACTCCTTAAACAGAACACATTTCCCCTCCATGACCGGCATCCCTGCCTCCGGTCCGATATCTCCCAAGCCGAGAACCGCCGTCCCGTCAGTTACAACCGCTACCAGATTTCCACGTCCGGTCAGCTCATAGCTTTTGTTGATGTCCTTTTCGATTTCCAGACAGGGAGCAGCAACTCCCGGTGTATACGCCAGACTCAGATCATCCTTGGTGTTGATTTCCATTTTGGGATTGACATCCAGCTTTCCTTTCCACTCTGCATGCAGACGCAGCGCTTCTTTTGCATAATCCATCTTCGCATACCTCAACTTTCTTTTTCGTTCAGTATTATAGTATCACAAGCGAAAAAAGATATAAACAGAAATTGTGATTTTCAGCGGTGGAAAAGCTGTTCGACAGCTGTAATTCTTTTTCTCTATGCGTTATAGAAGAGCGTTTTCTGTCCACAATATACAGCAGGAGGAGATTTGCTATGGATAAAAAAAGAACGGCCTTTGCCAATCGGATCTGCAACGAAAAAAGCTATCTGCAAATGGAGCTGCTGTCAGATTTGCACATCGCTTTCCCCAGACAGAATGAAAAGCTGGAAGCCGCATTGGAGGATATATGGAAGCGCAAGGTTCGCCATGTGGCAATTTGCGGTGATCTGACAAATAACGGCTATCCGTTTCAGATGAAACAGGTGCTTACGCAGCTGCAGGAATTCCCGATTCATATTCTGCCTGCATTGGGTAACCACGATCTCTATAATCTGTTTTCACGCACACAAAACCGCATTCATCCGGAATACCGGAAGCTGCTGCCACGACATGCGGAAAGTATTTATTTTGACCGGTATGTAGAAGGCGTCCATTTTTATATTTTGAATAGTGAGCGGCCAAGCAAGAACGATATGATTCTCACCAAAAAGCAGGTGGACTGGCTGTTAAACGGATTAAAGCAGGATGATAAAAACAAGCCGGTATGCATCATCGCACACCAGCCGCTGCAGGATACCCATGTTATGAGTGAAGATCATACCGGTACGCAGCAGCACCTGCAGGTGGACATGCTGAAGGATGTACATCCTCATATCATTTTCATCAGCGGACATCTGCACAACAGCTTCGCCCTATGCGAGGTTCTGGCAAGACGCAATCTGTTTTTGATCAATCTGCCTTCCTTCGTACGTATAGAGCACGGGGATTCACAGGATCAGATCGGTTTCCAGCTTCGTTTTTATGCGGATTTTCTGTATCTGCGGACACGGAATTATAAAACCCGGTGCTGGATCGTTTCCCATGAATATATTCTCGATATGAAAACGAGTGAGGTCATCAGCTTTGATGCGGATCTTCTGCCATCAGAACCTTTGTAAATATAATCAGGAAAAAAGCATACAATACAGCCGCCAGTCCGATAAAAAAGGTGACGGCCAGACTCAAAAGCGGCAGGATCCACAGCAAATTCTGTCGTTTTTGTATCAGATAATATTGTATCAGCAAAGCGGAAGCAGGAAGCAGCAGCCAGGCAATCACAAGCAGTTCGTTCATTTGGTATCCCTCTTGCTATACTATATGCGGCTGATGGAAGGAAATAAACAAAAAATAAAAAAGCTTCCACATGTTACTGTGAAAGCCGCCTATGTATCGGATTCCTCCTGTATCATAATCTGGGGATGCTCCAGCTCGTGCCGTACATAAATCGTGTACGCCACAGCCTGCACGGTATTACGAATCAGGTCGACCACAAGACTTCCCTCATCATCACTTGGCGCATGATGCACTTTTTTATGGGCGAAAATGCATTTCAGACAGCATTCCAGCTCAGCACAGAAATAGTTATAAGCCTGATCAATGGGATATTTGTAAATCTGCACACGAATCAGCTTGCTGATTTCATCCATGCGATACACCATCTTTAAGATACAGACCACCATCAGATAGGCAACGTGGTTCTTCGTATATTTCTTTTTGACGGGCGGGGAAACGATTCCGTGCTTCACATAATTATTGATCATGGTGGAGGTTACCATCTTTTCCTGATCCTTCGCATGAAACGGCTTCAGATATTCATTTAACAGGGTTACGACCTGATCCATATATAAATCCATATCCGGCAGTTCTTCCCAGCGGGGGCAATGAAACGCCGGTGCTTTTCTTTTCTCTATCATCATTATCACCAAGCATATCGTAGCATTCTGTCAATGAATTGTCAACTAATATATTGTACCAGTTTATATGTTTTTCAATACTAAATGATACCAATCCTTATATTTTAGCTTACTATAGCTGAAAACCGATAAAATAAGGGAAATTCAGCTCATACTCCCCTGCGACAGCCATCCTTTTATCAAACAGAAAGAAGCAATATAAAAGGCCGGTCTCTGCTTTCATGTTGTTTGCCAGACATAAAAAACAGAAGCCTTCAACCAGCTACGGGTCATCGATTGATAACAGCTTCTGTTTAACATGAATCCTTAAGCAAAACAGCACACAGGCCTATGGCAATGTTATCTCATTGACATAATTGGTTTCAAATATCCGCTTTACTTCCTTTGTATCCGTACTTTTTCCCAATGCCCACATCAGCTTGGTAACACAGGCCTCGCTTGTCATATCATAGCCCTGAATCACGCCGTGCTGCAATACCTTCTGACCAGTCTGATAGATAGAGAAGTCACTGTATTCGTAAAGACACTGACTGCATACGACTACACTGATTCCGCGGGCGACGATTTCTTCCAGCTTGCTGATCAAATCACGACGCACAAAATTGATTCCACCGGCACCAAAGGCTTCGATGACGATACCGCGGATATCCATTTCCGCCAGCTTGTCGAACAGCAGCGGGTTCATGCCCGGTATCAGCTTAATCAGCACGACCTCCTTACACAGATCATCCTCTAAAGCAAACGCATTCGTTGGATGAATCAGCAGCTGCCTGTTTATACGCAGACCTCTGGCATCCACCAGTCCGCACGGCTCTATGTTTACACTCTCAAAGGCGTCGAAATTCATCGTTCGAACCTTAACAACACGTGTTGCCAGCATAATTTTTCTGTTAAAGCATACATAAACACCTTGCATATCCTCACATACAGCGGTAAATGCCACACGAATATTTTCCACACCGTCACTCAGCGGATGAAGCAGCGGCAGCTGACTTCCTGTTATGATCAGGGGTATGTCCAGATTGCGCAGCATGAAGGAAAGCGCCCCGGCTGTATAGGCCATCGTATCTGTACCATGACTCAGAACAATACCGTCATATCCGCTTTTCGCCTCTGCAATACGCCTTGCAATCAGCTGCCATTCCTCCGGCTGCATGTTACTGGAGTCCAGCCGCAGCAAATCCTCACAGGTTATTTCAATATCACCATGATGCTCACCGAGATAATGCAAAATTTCCTCGCTTGTCAGGGATGGCACCAGACCTTCTTCACTGGAGCTGGATGCGATGGTTCCACCGGTTGTTAAAAATAATATCTTTTTCATCTTCCTACCTCATTTATCTAACCGCATATATTATACGCGCTATTTCGATATATTGAAAAGCTTTATTTCTTTATAATTCTTATTCCTTACCAGATTAGTTTCTGCGATATTCTGCTTTTTATGTAAGCATTCATTTTTTTGTTTTTTTCAAAAAAAAGACTTGCGTACTAATTCTTCTTGTGGTATTATTAACTGGCATTCGCGATTAAATGATGGCGCGTTGGAGAAACGGTTAACTCACTTGCCTTTCACGCAAGCATTCACGGGTTCGAATCCCGTACGCGTCACCAATAGACAGATAAAGCCCTAAACAAGGGCTTTTTTACTGCTTATAACACGATTGACGAGTTTTTGACGATGGTTTTGAAATTTCAGTATCTTTATTTTTGTCAGAAGTCCTGAAAGTGTTTCTACCAAGCCCATAAATTTATCCTTTCTTTCGTTCGATAAAGCGTTATAAAACTTGATTTAAGCATCTCTATTGACAGCGTCAATATGCAAGCTTTCTCTGTTCATGATATGTCCTACCTCCTTGTAAATGAATTATTATAATTCATTTACTATATAGCCTAATTTTCGGCAATATTTGATATGATGATCTGCATTATAATCTATATTGGAATGAGGTGATTACATGATAAGTTATGAGCCACTGTGGAATACACTTAAAGAAAAGCATATATCGCAATACACCTTACCTTAATAAATAAGTATCATGTAAGCACTGGAACATTAGATGCATTTCGTAAAGGAAACAGTGTGACAATAAATACATTACATGACCTTTGTAAGATACTCGATTGTGATATACAGGATATAGTAACCTTTAGACCAGAAAAATGACCTCGCAAACAAAGGTCATTTTTATTTTATTAAAATGCTATTGTAATCATCTGGTTCACTTAGCTGTTGCTTATCATTGAGTTTTGCATTATCAGCTATTATTTTTATAACCTGTTCATATGTAAATCATCATTTTTCTTTAGATTCAATGGTATTATCATAAATCACAAGGTTGTGAAGCTCGTTCATAGTCAAATATAGCTCACAATATAAGAGTTATCTCTTGTGTTGAAAATAAATATGATGAGGTATACTGATTTATATCGCTTGTTAGAGTTTATTTAAGATATTTAAGCATACCTGAAGAAAGGTACATTACTTATGTCAATAGGGACAAACCAATGGTGTCTTAGTACGTTAAGCATCAATTAGGGCAGAGTTTATTAGTCGGTGATGCATGTAGCTTTGATTCCCGCACGCGTCATCAATGTACCCTATATCACGCATAAATTTGCATATTTTTCTAAGCGTTAATAATACCTTTAAGCTGTCATGAATTATCTATCTCAATCAAATAATAAAAGTGAAGCTTATTTGCCTTCTATACCTTATCATAGCTATGCTATAATAAAGATACACAAAGAAGTATCCTTATAATTACCTGAATACGATATGAATGAGTGAAAAGCGAGGGAGTTGTGCATGAAAAATGTCTATCAAAAATTTATATGCGCTGTGATTTTAATATGTTCACAAATATATATGCTGCTGTATGATGTAAAAGCTTCATTCGGTCTGATGGATTTATTTATCATATGTCTTTTCTACTATTTGCTCATGAAAAGAAAGATTGTCTTAAAGGATTATGTTGCATACGTGGGGCTGCTTGTGACCGGTATTGTACTATGCAGTATGTTTCATCCATCCAACATTTTAAGAACCGGTATTACAATGACCCTTGCACAGATATTTTTCATTGTAAGCAGTTATTTTGTGTATTGCAAAAAGCAGAACAAGGATCGTTATATAAAAAATGGTTTTATCCATAACGAGCATGATTAAATGTTTTTACCTTTCAATTGCAAGGATTATATCCTTTTCCCTTCAAATAAAGCATGCAAGAGGATGCTGTTATCTTATGATACGGAAACCTCTAATGTCTCTCTGGCTTTTTAAACAGAGAAATGACCATACACGGTAATACCTGCCGGCTTAGCATACAGCAGAAACGGAATATATGATATAATACAGGGGAATTGAAATAGTGAGGTATTTATATGAATAGAAATTATCCAAAGATTACAATAAGCGAAGAAGGAGAAAAGTGGCTGGACAACGGACAGATGTGGATGTATAAGAATAATGTTGTTAAGCTTTCTGAGGAAATAGAAAACGGTGCACTTGTTGACATCGTAACAACCAAGGATCGCTATCTTGGAACCGGCTTTCTGTCCAGAAACAGTCATATCACTGTAAGAATACTGTCAAAGGATACAGCAGATACATTTGACAGAGCATTTTTCAAAGAAAGAATCCAATTTGCGTATGCGTTTCGCAAAACGCTGGAAAGTAAGAATATAACCAACTGCCGCCTGATTTTCGGAGAAGCCGATCAGCTTCCCGGTCTTACAGTGGATCGCTATAATGATATTCTGGTATCACAGATCAGCTCCTATGGACTGGAACAGCGAAAGGATATGCTGTATGAGGTGCTGCTGGAAGTATTAAGAGAAGACGGACAGGATGTAAAAGGAATTTACGAACGCAATGATATCAGGGTGCGTGCCAAGGAAGGTCTGCCTCTGGAAAAGGGATACTGGAAGCAGATGAAGCTGCCAACCACAACCATCATTGATGAAAACGGATTAAAGCTTCATGTGGATGTTGAAAACGGACAGAAGACCGGATATTTTCTGGATCAGAAAGCCAACCGTGTTCTGCTTCGTGAAATGGCACATGGAAAACGTGTCATGGATTGCTTTTCGCATACCGGCGGCTTTGCATTAAATGCGGCGTATGGAAATGCCAGTCAGGTTGTCGCTGTCGATGTATCGCAGACTGCATTGGATCAGGCATATGCCAATGCAAAGCTGAATCATCTTGAAAACAGGATTTCTTTTGTGAAAGCGGATGTGTTCAAATACCTGGATACCTGTAAAGAGGGACAGTTCGACATTATTGTGCTGGATCCCCCTGCCTTCACAAAATCCAGAAGAACGATTGACCATGCTTACAGCGGCTATAAACGCATTAACAAACAGGCTATGATGCTGTTGGGAAGAGGCGGCTATCTCATCACCTGCAGCTGTTCCCGTTTTATGGAAATAGAAAATTTTGAAAAGATGCTGCGTGAATCTGCACAGGAAGCAGGAGTCACCCTGAAGCAGGTATCCGTTACACAGCAGAATCATGACCATCCTATCCTATGGACAATGGAAGAAACCTCGTATCTGAAGTTTTATATTTTCCAGATTGTTTAAAAATAGTTACTGATATTCGAACATGAAGGGCTGAGTGCTGATGAAGACGAAAACAAACGACATATGCATGTTTCTCTTACTGACTTTTCTCATGCCCTTCTTTTTTGTATTGTGTCAGCGATATACCGGGCTTCCTGTATTACAGCTTCTGTTTTACGGACTGGAAGCAGCCTCTCCCAGTATCGCCGCTCTTCTCGTTCTATCGAAGAACAGACAGCTCCTGAGTTTTTTTAAGAAGAATTTCAAAGGCTGGAAATCTGGCACCGCACTCCTATTCCCCTGCGTGTTTTCCCTTGCCCCCATGCTGCTCGCAAGGCTGTTCGCAGGTTCTTCTTCATCTGGACATTTTCTGAATTATGATCTGCAGTTTATTGTCATTGTATGGGCATTTTTTGCAGAGGAAATCGGATGGCGTGGATACTTACGATCTTATTTGAGAGAACGTATGGAAAAGGAATGGCATGTCCCTGTCAGTATCGGTATCATCTGGTTTCTCTGGCATTATCATTATTTCTATCAAAATGGCATAGAGGTCCCTCTGCTTTCCTTCTTCATCGGCTGTATCGCAGAAAGCTTTGTATATGAGTATCTGCTTCAGTGGAGTGAGGGAAATCTTTTATCCTCGATGACATATCATTTCTCATGGAATCTCTGCATCCACCTGTTTGCCATCAATCCTGCGGATAATGCAGGAAATGAATTTCCTTATATCCTCATGACACTGTTCGAGGTGAGCATGGTGCTGTTGTTGCTTGCTCACGATAAAAGCAGGCATATGCACAAACTGCCTACGAAATAATAAAAAAGGAAGTCCACATTATCAGGTACAGTATCTGCGATTCACATACATTCGCAGATGCTGAGAAGGTGACATGATGGATTTCCTTTTTCATATCTGTATTTATTGCTCTTCTGTTCGCTGATATTCCAGAATATCACTTGGCTGGCAATCCAGTACCTCACATATTTTATCGAGGGTTGAAAACCGTATGGCTTTTACCTTTCCGCGCTTTAAATTTGAAAGATTAACATTGGAGATGCCTACCTGATCTGCCAGCTCATTCAGCGATATCTTACGATCTGCCATGACACGATCGAGTCTTAATATGATAGCCATAATTCACCTCCTAGAGAATCTGATCCACTTCATTTTGTAAGCTATATCCATACCGGAACACCTTTGCAATACCAATAATCGCTAAACCCGGTAACACCTGTACACCGATATCGAAAATTTGAAACAGTATAAGCCTTGGATATAAATTAACCTGATTCAAACCCAGAACGCAGATGATAAACAGTCCCTGTACAATAGGAAGAATACAATGGAGAATAGCGAAGCCCTGTAACCAGTTTATCATATTCACCTGAAAAGGTCGATGAATAGAGTTTCTCTGAAAGATGTATACGGCAAGAATTAAAATAACAATTTGTATAAGCTCAGCTAGTAAACCGACAGCAACTTCCATCAGAGCTGCCGCTTTATCTGAAATAAGCCCTACGCTCATGAGCACATTGCTCAAGCTTTTCCCGGTAACCTGAATAATTTGCTCCCGCGGCAGGTTTGGCTCGAAGCAGGATTCCGGAGATATGCAGATGGTATAAATTGTATATAGTCTTAAGCTGATTATGATGATTCCGCATACGACGAGACAGTACAGCAATACCTTCATAAGTCTATTCTTATTTTTTCTCATAGTCCTGTCCCCTTATATTGTTTCATCAAGCTCATGCTGCAAAGCTGCCCCATACATCCAGACATGTATCAGACACCATAATGCTCCCAGCATGATCAGGCTTTCAAAAAGATTACGAACAACATCGAAAAATAGGCTAGACCAATCAATTGGCGGCTGGTATATCAGAGCCAGAAGAAATTCCAGGAAGACTAAAAGGAAACGAAAGCCTGCCAGCAGCAGTATACTGATCTTTAATTTTTTCAATATATCTGTTAAAAACGGTGTTGTCTTTGCGGCTTCCTTTACTGCCTGTATGCCCCACAGAAGCAAAAGAGCATATATGCTGGCATTTGTAATTGCAAGCAGGGAGTCAAAAACGGCATAAAATCTGCTGGAAAAGAGTCCGCTTTCTGCCAATAGACGAGCCAGCGTCACAACATTGTTGACCTCCCATGGAATAAACTGCAGACTTTGCTCCGGCATTTGAAAGAGTTCAATTATCTTCAGGCATTGAAAAACAATGGATACAGCCACACCACTCAGCATGAATCTAAGTATCCAGAGAAACGTCGTATGCTTCCAGTTTACAGGTTGTTTCAGTTTCATAGGAACACCTCCATCTAATTACATTCTAGCATACTTTTTATATTTTACAATAGATTTTTATCGTTTATCGTTAAATATTATATTTTAAACATAAATACCAAGAATTTTGAAGCACCTGTTGCATTCAAAATAAAAACTACACAGCTTTGCATCTCATTATGATATGATATAATCATGCTTAGGAAAGGAGATTTGCATATGCTGGAATACCGTTATGACACTCAGCTGCTGATTGAAGGAAATGATTTATGTGAGGATTCCATACACGATTATTTCATGGAGAATTTTCAGGGAGATTGCCTGCTTGCTGTTGGAGATGCTGAGCTCATCAAAATCCATTTTCATACAAATGCACCTTGGGATGTGCTAAAATATTGCGCTACCCTTGGAGAAATCTATGATATTGTAATTGAGGACATGGATCGTCAGTCCAGAGGCTTGAAGGGTTAGGACTTTCTGTTACTGGAAACCGAAATATTATTTTCGGTTTCCATCCTTTTTTATGACTTTAATTGCATGAAAATTGATTTTATAGCTTGCAAAAACAAAACACCTATGGTATTATAATTAAGCATTTAAGAAATGCCTTAATAGCTCAGTTGGTAGAGCATCCGGCTGTTAACCGGCAGGTCACAGGTTCAAGTCCTGTTTAAGGCGCCATGATAACAGGTAACCCCATGAATAATGGGGTTTTTTTTACTTTCAGTAATAACTGACAACCCTTTTTTGTCAGCTTCCTCTTGCATACAACACCCTGTTGACCTAAAAAGGGCTGTTCTTTCCTGACAATAGTTTCCATATTCCTATTGGATACGATAACTAAACAGCTCTCTGCATCTTCACAATCGATGATTGCCTGTAAGAAATGAATGTTTTATAATGCCTCAAATCATGAACAAATATCACATTGAAAGTGTATATCTTTCTTCTGCAGAGGCTGAAAAAAGGTCATGTTACCGCCTACTTATAAGCTTAAACAGCCATTCCTTTACAGTATGCAGAATCCTTTGTTCAAAACAGCAGGACCCTCACATGCATATACATTCTTATTCTGAATATCTGGAGTAAAAAGTACAGAAAAGGGAAGACCCGCGTTACTGTCAACGACATTTGCAGGACTTCCCTATTTTAGCTTCCAACATAGCTGCTAAGCAGCACTTCTTCTATACCAGATCAATCAGCTCATTCATGATACAGTGGTGAATATTCAGTGTTTTGCTTTCTGTTTGAAATTGTACCTGCATCATGCCTTCGCTGATTTTCATAATGCGGCCTTCTCCAAGCGTGGCATGTGTAATCCGCATACCGCGACGCAAGCCACCCTCTCGCAGCTTTTTCGGCTGTGCTACAGGTCGCTCCCCTGCCACCTTTGCTTCTTCTTCCTTTGGCGCATGCAGCTCATATATGAATGGAGATATTTCCAGACGTGTTACATCACAGCGCTTGCTTGTAAAAAACTCCAGCTGATGCTTGGCTCTGGTGATCCCAGTAAAAAACAAACGGCGTTCCAGTTGAAGCTCTTCCTCCTGCAGACCGGCTTTTGGAAAAGTCGATCCCAGACAATCCAGCAGTGCCACACGACTGAATTCCATACCTCTGGCAGAAGCTACACTGCGAATCTGGATACGGCTGATTGGCTCACACAGGAATTCCCCCATTTCCCGCAGACGATTCAGGAACTGTGCCGGATCACTGTAGCGAGCAGCAATCACGCGCAGGGCCAGCAGATTGGAATCATTCATCAGGATATTCGCCTTCAGCAGACGTGCCCGATACCCCAGCTTGTCCAGAATAAAGGTAATCATCGTGTGTGTTTCCAATGTGGAGGCAGTTCGAATATTCTCCATGGAAGCCGCCAGCTTTTTCTTTCCGGCAGCTCGATAGCTGCTTTCCATCATCGCCTGGTAGACATCCACATGCTCATCATCCCGCAGACGCTGCGCAACCTCCAGCAACACCTTTTTTGAAATATCAAAGCCAAGCTTCTCATATACCTCATAAAAGGCACGCATATCCTTTGGATCGATCAGAAGCTCAATGATATTACATAGATCCTTGACAACCGGCTCCTGCAAAAACTTTTTTACGCTTCCATGCAGGTGAAACGGCACCTGATGCTGCATGAACAGCTCCACAAGAGGCATCGCCATTGCGCCGTCACGATACAGGAAGGCAATATCACTTTCATCCTCTACCACCATGCGCATCGCATACTCATACATCCGCTCCAGCTGTGCAAAGCCCTTGAATTTCACCTCGCAGGTTTCCTCACTGCTGCAGCTCATAGCTGCCTCATTCTTATAATAAAACTCATTTGCCAGAGCGTTGATGGTCTGATTATTGCGCCAGTTTCCCTCCAGCTGTTCAATGCGCGCCTGCACATATGCTTCCGAAAAGCTGTCCAGTGCCTGCGGATACGCCGCCTTATCAAAATCCAGACACTGATCACGATCTGCCAGCATCATCATCTGACAATCCGATGAAAACAGCAGCTTGATGATGACATGGGCAACAAAGGAGAGCTCCTGTGCATCATCGATATGCACATACTGATACCGGGAGGAAAAGGTCTGCAAAACGGCCGGTGTACTCATTAAAATACGGGCGCATTCACACAGAATATCATCCTGATCATAAATATTACGCTCATTCTTAAATTTATCATAAGCCTTTAGAAAAGCCGGAAAATCAATTCCCTCAAAGCTGATAGAAGCAATTTCACGCTCACTCATCATCATAGTACGGCAGGTGCTGATCTGCCGCATCAAACGGCGCAGCTGTACACCGGTAAGCTCCATTGCAAACATATCCTTGATCAGACGGCGAACCACCTTCTCCATATCACGATACGCCTTACAGGATTCCCGCTGTATCATTTTATCATGGAAGCGGATAATCCGATAAGCAAAGCTGTGCATATCCACAAAGGAAGGCATGCGTTCATCATCACAGTATAGATAGCGGTAATCCTTCGCCATTCTCTTTGCAATGGCAGGATCATGCACAATATTCAAAATAGCTGACGGTTCCACCTCTTCAACCTTCATTAGATACGCATTACGGGCTAATAAAAGGAATGTTTTACCACTCCCTGTTGTTCCATTAATCAGAAGAGGATGCTGCAGCTCACAACACAGCTCCCGCTTTTTTTCATCCAGTTCTACGTTATATTCCTTCAGTAATTCATTCATATCCATACATTCACCACTCACTTCTCAACGATTCATAATTATACCTTAAATTCTCCCCAAATACTAACCTTTTTAAAACTTTTTCCTACTTTATTTACATTATTTACCTTGTAACCTCTTACACTCCACAGGGAGCAGAAACTCCACTTTTATGCAAGAGAAATGCACTCTTTTTTCCAATTCCTTCCATCAGCGTCTGGGAAAGGGATCATAGGAATAACCCAGATAATTCAGAATTCCGATATAGATGGAAAAAGCAAACAGATACTGGTCATTCAACAGCTTTTCGGCATCCTGAAGATTGGAAAGATACGCCAGCTCCACCAGAATTGCCGGCATGCTTGTACGCCGCAGAACATAAAGGGATGGATTGGTCCGCACCTGATTGTAGCGTGTTCCCACCAGATCGACAATGGATTCCAAAACATTGACGCCCAGATCGTAAGCAGTGGAATTCTCCCGGTATACATACACCTCCGAGCCGTTGATTGCAGGATTCGGATTGGAGTTGACATGAATACTGACAAAATAATCTGCCGGCCATGCATTCGCCTCATCTACTCTTGCTCGCAGACTGCTCGCCTGATCATAGCCAAGCACTGTATCCGGAAATGGTCTGGATACCTTTACTTCAAAGCGCTGATCTGCATAGAGAAAGCCTGCAAGATAGATTCCCACCCAATAGGTGACCTCCGATTCCACAACCCCGTTACCACTAGCCCCCGCATTGATATTCCCCGGGTTATGCCCCTGATCCACATAGATTCTTACCGCCATGAAACTACCTCCTTTTTGGACATACTATGTAAAAAAACGTACAGGGTTCCTCACAGGTAAATATTTTCCCTTCCTTTGTTTAGGAAAATTTAATAAAAAAGCGGTTGGCTTTTACAAAATATACAGTATAATAAACCTTGATACGAAAGGAAGGTACTTCATAGTGGTATTAAACTTTATTCGAGGCTTCTGTATGGCGCTGGCAGATAGTGTTCCCGGAGTTTCCGGAGGAACGATTGCATTTCTGCTCGGCTTTTATGATAAATTCATCGGTTCACTGGATGCACTGATGAGCGGTAATATGCAGCAGAAAAAAGAGGCGGTCATCTTTCTGCTGAAGCTGGGAATCGGCTGGATCGTCGGCTTCCTGATGGCGGTATCTGTGCTCGCCAGCATCTTTCATACACAGATCTATGCCATATCCTCTCTGTTTATGGGATTTATTCTGTTCGCGATTCCAATCGTGATTCGGGAAGAAAAGAAAAACATGAGACTCAATGCAGCAAGCATGATAGCGCTTCTTGTCGGTATCGCCGTCGTTGCATTGATCACCTATTTCAATCCGGTCGCAGGCAGCGGCTCCAGTGTCAATCTGGCTCAGCTGGATATCGGTTTGATCGTCTATGTCTTTATTTCTGCAATGTTTGCGATTTCCGCAATGGTTCTGCCGGGAATCAGCGGTTCCACTCTGCTGCTGATTTTTGGGCTGTATGTACCGATTATCTCTGCAATCAAGGCATTGATGGGATTTGATTTCTCCTATGTACCGATTTTGTTTGTCTTTGGATTGGGAATCATAACCGGTGTGATTACCGTTGTACGGCTGATTAAGTTTGCACTGGATAAGCACCGCAGTATCATGGTCTTTCTGATTATCGGTATGATGCTCGGCTCTTTCTATGCAATTATCATGGGACCGCAGACACTGGAAACTCCACAGGCCCCACTCAGCCTTGAAACCTTTGAAATTCTCTGGTTCATTATCGGCGGTGCCATCATCTTCGGACTTCAGAAAATGAAGGATATCAGTGAGAAATAAGCTTATACAGGACAGCAGCTGCTGTTCTTTTTTATATTGCTTCTGTATTTTTCAGACAAGTCCTATCCTTTGTGCTATCATAACAGTATATGGAAAAGAGTGATACGATGGAGATAATACATATAAGCAAGTCCTTTGGAAGCAATGTGGTTCTGCAGGACGTTTCGCTGCAGCTGATACCCGGAAAATGCATTGCAATCTGCGGACACAACGGCTGCGGAAAAAGCACCCTTTTGAATGCTGTGGCAGGCTTTTTACGAATCGACAGCGGAGAGCTGCAGCTTAAAAACGCTGTTCTGCAGTATATACCGGATCATTTTTTCACGACCCGCATGAATGCCCGTGATTTTCTGATGCATATGGGTGCCATACAGGGAATGGATGCTGATGCAGCACTGGCTGTCATTCGGGAATATACGCATAAATTTTTTATGGATGACCTGTTGAAAACACCGATGCACTATCTTTCAAAGGGAAGCCTGCAAAAGGTGGCAGTGATACAGGCACTGCTGCAGACCCCTGATATTCTGTTGATGGATGAACCACTTAACGGACAGGATATCGCTTCCCAGAGGGTCTTCGTCGAACTGATGGAGGCACTGAAGAAAAAAGACGTATGTATCCTAATGGCCGTGCATGAGCAGCGCCTGATCAAGGAGGTGGCAGATATCGTATATGAGCTGCATGATGGTGTGTTGCGTTTGATGGCTTCACTTCCTGTCATGGAACAGGTCTATGTGCGTTTCAGCAGACAGCAGGAGGAAAAGAAGCTTGTGTGTGCAAGAGAGGAAAGCGATGCCTGCATTCAGCGGTATCTGATGCAGGGCTGGCATCTGGAGGAGCTTCGGCATGAAAACAATCTTTGAATTAAACCGATACTATATACGCAGAACCCTGACCTCAACCAGGCTGGTTATGCCGCTGGTGGTTACCGTTGTCTTCTGCGGTATCTTTTATAATGAGAACGGAATCAATCCCTACAGCAGCTTTGCGGCAACCATCATGCTGACCTTCGCCATCATGGGCTGGATCGTACATTCCCTGCAGAAGCAGGAAGCCCTGGAGGAACAGATATTGATTTTACAAAGCAGGGGAAATGAACTGCTGTATTACGTCAGCCGTCTGTTTTTCTTTTTGCTGTGCGATTTGTTTTTCAGCTTCCTCATCCTCCTTATCCCCTGTCTGTTTTATCTGATCAACGGGGCAGCCTTTACACTGTATCCCATCCGGGCGGATATGCTGTTCGGATATTTCGACCTGCATGTCAGTGCCGGCCTGTGCGGTGGGATGATGATTTCGCTGCTGCACCCGCGTATTGTTTCCAACCAGAAGCTGGCGCTGCCCCTTGCCTGTATGCTCATCATAGCAGCCATGACGTTTTCCGCACTGCTGCAGGATATGCAGCTGCCAGAAATATTTGCCTGTGTATTTCCTCCGGTTTCCGATATCAGTATCCAAAGTGCAAAATGGACACAGGTGCCCATGAGGGAAACAGGCATATACACATTGCAGATGCTGCTTTATGCTGCTGTTTATGCAATCGTGCAGGTACGAATACTTATGAAACGAAAATTCGGATAAAACCTTGCTTTATTACCAGATATTTTCAAAGCTGATTCAAAAAAAAGAAAGGCTCACTTGGTCTCTTTCTTACTTTAGGGTATATGAAAAAGGGAGAATTCAGTTTCTATTGATAAAACCCATCATGTTGAATCTCCCTGTTTTATGTTTATCCACAATCGAGAAAGAATCCTCACTTGCAGACCTTCCTTTCTTTCTCACCTATCAGCACTACGACTTCATAAAATACTTCAATCGCCGCTGCAAGCCCTCCAGCTCCTCTTCTGTCTTTAAAATACAGAATATCCGCTCGGGATGCTCCCTGCTTTCCACGATGGAAATCATATCCCCTCTTTGCAGGGCAAGACCAGCTTCTTCAAAAAAACGCTCCAGACGCTCTCTTGTATTCTCGTAAAGCTCTGTATAATACAACACGGAGGGAGAGGTTCTCGGACTTCCAAACACACGCTGCATGGCCGCATAGGTTGTCAGCCAGACATTCCCGCTCTTTTTAATTTCGTGCGGCTCAAACCGTCCGCGCTCCACTGCCTTGCGAATGGTTTTTCCATCCGCCAGTCCCCATTTGTCCGCTGCCTCTGTAAATGTCAGCACCTCATCCAGATTGATCATACATTCACTCCTATCAACTTGCATATCTACACTGCCCGCTTACTTTGCTACAGAAATATCCGTCTTCATCTTTGTCTTTTCCTATTATACGATAAATTCAGGGGCTTGTATATATTGACTGAATACGCTTTCCTTTTTTCAAATATCGTGATACAATAATGTCGCTAGATAGCGACACAAAGGAGGAGCTTATGTTACGAATGGTTATCTGTTGCGGTGGGGGCATGTCTTCCAGTGTAATTTCTGTACAAATCAAAAAAGCCATTGAGGACAAGGGGTGGGAGGATGAAATATCGGTGGCCTTCATGCCACTCTTGTTTCTCGTAAAGCATCAGGAGGAATTTGATATTGCGATGCTCTGTCCGCATACCATGCACCATGCTCAGGAAATGGCAAGAAAAAATGAAATTCAGCTTCCCATGTATGTAATCCCTGCACGTCTGTATGGTTCCATGAATTTGGAATACCTGCGTGAGGATGCAGAGGATATTCTGAAAATCTATGCCGAAACAAAAGAGAATCCACTGCATTTCCCCGGAGAAAAATTTCTGGAGGTCAAGCGAAATACCTCCCATCGCCGCTGGATCAAAAAGCATCCGCAGGCAGTGCAGGACTGACTCTGAGCATTGTACAATCACACAAAAAGAATGGTAGCCTGTCCGACATGCAATCGGTGTGGTGCTGCCATGATTTTCTGAAATCAGAAGCTTTCAGCTGCATCGCAATCTGCAGCGAAAGAGCTTCTTTTTTTCTATACAGATTTATTTTTTTTCCTGATAATGCTTCTGCAGAACGTATCGGCTTCTAGTCGTTTACGATACTTTTCTGTTTATACAGGGTGATGATGATTTCAAACAGCAGCGCTGTCATAAAGATTGCCAGTACACACAGCCCCACGGTACCATAACCGCCGCTTCGTTGATAGGAATTCAAAATGGAGCCAATCGTCCCCGGAACACCTACAGCAGGACCGATGATCACCGCAGCTGCGAAATTCATTTCACTGCGCATGGCAATCCAGGATAAAAGCTTTGTAAAGGATACCGGGATGACAGCACTCCATACGATCTGCCACCAGCTTCCTCCACTTGCCTTCATCGCCTCCATCGCACCAGGATCTACCTCCTCAAAGGCTTCGGAATACGATTTGATGAAGTAGGCGACACTGTGAAAACTCATCCCCACAATGGCTGTGGTAGCTGTTAACCCGAAGCCGGAAATAAAGATCAGCACCCAGATAATTGTCGGCACGGCACGAATCAGCCCTGCAAAACCGCGTACCATACTGCACACCCATGGATGTGAAAGATTCCGGGCTGCCATAAGTCCCAGCAGGAATCCGATACATGCTCCGATAATCGTCGTGACAAAGGCAAGTGCTATTGTATTGATCAGACTGGTGAATACCTCAATCGCCGTTTTCTGTGTAACGGCAGTGAAATCCAGAAAGCTGCTTAGATACGTGGCAATCAGCTGCGGCCGTACCTGATCCCATTGATAGGGGCAGATGAACAGGATAAAATAGAGAAAGACAAAAGCAAAGACAAGCACCACACTCCGTGACAACAGGCGCGAGGTATCTTTTCTGCGCAGGATATAGCGTCCCTTTTTCTTTTTTTTCAGCGTCGGGGCGGCAGGAGAGGTCAGCGTATATGTTTCCATTAGATAATCCTCTTTCTAATCTGTGCAGATATTTGATCCGTGATAATCACCGTGATTATAATCAGCAGAATGCAGGATGCCATCAGCTGATACCCCGTATAGCCGATATACAGTCCTCCCTGATAAATACTCATCAGATACCCGATACCGCCCCCCGCAAGCATTCCGACGACCGTAGCACTTCGGATATTGTTTTCCGCCGCGTACAGTGTCCAGGAAATCAGAGACGGCATGGTTTCCGGAATCACAGCATGAACGACAATCTGCCAGTAATTGGCACCGGTTGCCTCCAGAGCCTTGATACAGCTGGCATTTGTTTCGTCGATGGAATCCGCAAAGGAACGGGTTAAAAAGCCATAGGAGATAATACACAAGACGAGGAAGCCGAGAAAATCACCGTACCACAGCAGTGGCAGAAGCAGAACCGCCCAGACAGCCTCCGGAATATTTCTGGTCAATGACGCAAGAGCGCGGACCAGATATTTCAGAACCCGGTAACGGGAGGTTTTGCTGGAGATAGCCAGAGAGGAGAAGAAGGCAAGAAGCATGCCGACAAACGCTCCGGCAATGGATATCACAACGGTAATCCAAAGCTGATACAGCTGTTCCCGCAACTGTGAAAAGTCCATTGGAAGATACGTTTTTGTAAAGCGCACAACGGATACCTGAAAGTTCGCAAGAATGAGACCCCAGTCAATTTCCAGACGCCAGGTACACAGTGCCAGCAGAGCAATGGTGACAGCAGCATACATGCCCAGGGACCGTCTTTTTTTCGTAAAATAGCTCATGCCTTCACCTCCTCCACCTTACTGATCAGCTCATTCATAGGGACTCCGTAAATCTTTTCAATTACATCACTTCCCAGCTCCTGCGGTTTTCCATTGAAAACAATGCTTCCCTGATGCATACCGATAATGCGGTCCGAATAATGCAGGGCAACATCCACCTGATGCAGATTCACAATGCAGGGAATCCTCATGTTTGTGGTAATCGCCTTTAAATGCTCCATAATCACCTTGCTTGACTGCGGGTCCAGAGAAGCAATCGGTTCATCGCAAAGCATTATTTTCGGATTCTGAAGCAAAGCCCGCGCAATTCCGACACGCTGCTTCTGTCCGCCGGAAAGATCACAGCATTTATCATACAGCTTATCTCCCAGTCCCAGCATTTCCAAGAGCTTTGCGGCCTGCTCGATATCCTTTTGCGAATACATTCCCAGCGTACTTTTCCATGTCGGATAATAGCCAAGTCTTCCATGAAGTACATTCTCCAGAACATTCAACCGATAGACCAGATTGTAGTGCTGAAAAATCATACCGATATTCCGGCGGATATCCTTGATCTGCCGTTTATTTGCACACGTTACCTCATAATTGAGAAACTGAATGCTGCCCTCGCTCACATCAATCATCCGGTTGATACAGCGCAGCAATGTACTTTTCCCTGAGCCGCTTGGTCCGATCACCGAGATCAGCTCACCCTCATGCACTTCAAAGCTGGCATAACGCAGGGCCTGAACCGCATTGTCTTCATATGTCTTTGAAACATTTTGAACACGTAATATATCACTCATTCACGATACCACCTTTTCTTTTTTATACCACATGGTTATTGTACCCCGGGTTTGCCTGTTGTGTGTTAAGCGGCTGTTAAGCCTTCGTAATCCTTCCTTTAACGAAGAAAGGCATCGTGTTTCCTTTTCCCATACTGTCTGTTGTATGCATTCCCTTCATCTGTAAAACAGCATTGACATCTGCGGTTTATGAAAAAGAGAATCCGGCGCGATTGATGTATACAATAGCATTGGATTCCCTTTTTTCAATTTGATTTCATATCCCCCATAAGGAGCATACCTTTTGTGTACGCCTACTGATCCTTATACATATCCAGAATAAACTGATAGCGGGAAACATCGGTTTTGAAGAATTTGAAGGTCGCAGGATCCTCTTCTGCCTCAAAGAAGAAGCCCTTTTCCTGATCGAAGAAATCCTTGTTTTTTGCGGTATCCGCTGTCAGGTTTACAAAGTGATCCGTCAGCTTACTGATTTCCTCTTTATTCAGTGCCGAGGTATTTACCCAGAGCGGTCCGTTTGGAACAAAGGTCGTATCCAGTATATCCAGCTGATCCTTAAAGCTGTCGCCATACGTACAGCAGAAAGCACCGGCATATACCTTGTCATTCACCAGCAGCTGAACTGCCCCCTGATGATCTCCTCCGTTTTGCACCTCGGAGAAAACACCTCCATCAGCCGCATTCTTAATATTGATCTGTTCTTTTTTGGACACGGTTTTATCACCATCCGGGCCAAACAGCTTCCAGAACGCCGTTGTTGGTACCAGACATCCGGAGGTAGAGGTCGGAGATACAAATCCGAAGGATTTTCCCTTCAGTGATTTCAGCTTTTCATCCCGACTCATTCCCTGAAAATCAGCCGCATGCTTTTTGTTTGTCGCAATATAGGCATTATAACCACTCTTTTCCGGATCGCCGTTTGGTCCATAGGACAGTATCGGCTGGATCTTATCATCCTTCATATAGGAAGCCGCAAACGTTGCCCCGCTTTCCCATGCAATCTGTGCAGTTCCGGATACCATTGCCTCCATAACCGCATTGTAATTGTCCAGCTTTGCGATTTTCACATTGTAGTTATCGCCCAAAGCCGCCTGTACCTCTTCCTTCAGCATATGAAAAGCCTCACTGCTGCGTTCTGCATTTTCATCCTCATTCGGCAAAAAGGCAATTGTAATATCCTTTTTCTCCCCGGTACCGCTGTTATCCTTTCCAGAGCTGCAGCCAGCCAGCATACTGCAGGATAAGAGCGCTGCCATGCATAGATTCACCATCTTTTTCATCACTGATTCTTCTCCTTTTATCATTTGTTCATGCTTTCTCAGCACATGCATATGATAAGGCTTTTTTGCGGTAAATTTGTGAATGCCGGGTAAACAAATTGTTATATTTCCAACAATCACAGACGGAAAATGAACTTATCTCCCCGATAGATAATGGTGGATAGCTCCAGTATCTCCTTTGTTTTACAATCTCTGCTTACGCCCTTCAGCATGAGACAGGGTACGATTCCACTGACCTTCATGTAGAGACGCTCATCCGTATTCAGTGTGGAAATGGTTAGCTGTGTATCCTCAGTGGCGATATCCTGAATACCCCTGCCTTGAAAATACGCATACAGGCTCGGATTTTTCTGAAGACATTCCCTGATGTTTGGAAAGCTTTTTTCCCGCACATAGGAAATATGCATTGCCGCTGGCATATGATCCAGATATCTAAGCCGTTTCACACAGAGGACAGGCTCTCCCTGCACCACCGCTAAGCGCTCATGAATATCCTTGTGCCAGGCGATGCGCTCACAGCTTAGCAGGCGTGTAGAAAAGCGGCCTGCCAATGGACTCATCTTCATGGAAAAGCTGTCTGTGGAGGACAGTACAAGCTCCACCTTCTCCAGATATCCCGCATAGTAATTGCCCTTTCCCTGCCGAGAGTATACATAGCCCATTTCCTTTAAGCGGTCATAGGCCTTTCGCACTTCGATTCTTGTCAGCTCAAAACGCTGTGCCAGCTCATGCTCGCTTGGAAGACGCTCATCCTTTTTATATGTCTGCTTCTGCATGTTCTCCAGAAGGTAATCCACCACCGGTTCCCAGCTTGTCATCATAACTTCACCTCCCTGATAGTTTATCATGGCATCAGTGCAAACATCATCATTTTACAAAATCTTAACCCTATGCAAACAGAAGAAAAACAAAATGCTTTGATAAGTCTGATTACGAACTCTAAAAGCTCCTATTTCAAGCCGGAATGTGCTCTATAGATACAAACAGAAAAAAGAGGCCTTCTTCCTATATGATAGAAAGAGAAACCTCCTGTTCACAGCCGCTATACAATGATGTTCAATATCCCTGATTCTTCAGAATCTGAGTTATCTGTTCTTTTTTATCGATTGAAAAATTCAGTGTGCCGTAATGAACACCCAGCTCATAATACAGCTGCAGACAGCCATCTTGTTCCTTCTGTGTGATGAGCTTCCCCGGCTGCAAAGGAATTCTTCTTCCGTCCACATACAGGTTGTGCTGTGAGATGCCGCTTCTTCTCATTCCATACAGAATACCAAGTGCCATCAGGATGATCCCATACTGCAGCCGCCTCTCATCGTACAGATTTAAAATGCCAAGTAACAGAAAGGCAGCACAGAAAATATAATTCAATTTCTTATAAACAGCATACACTGTCTCTTCCTGATGCATACGGTACCAAAGGCGCAGTGCCCACAGCAGCATCAAAAGCACCATCGCCAGAAAGGCATACATGATGAATTCCAATGACAACGCCTCTAATCTTTTTGCTTTACCATTTTCATGATATGTTTAAGCTTCACGGAATTACCGTAGGACAGCGTACCTCTGCGATACAGTCTGGCACCAAGCAGTCCCATGGCGACCGTAGTAGCCGCAAGCAGAGCCAGAGATATCACGATTTCCATTGTGGATACACTTCCCATCGCCACATTGATAAACATGCACATCCAGGAAGAGAACGGCACATAGCACATGATTTTGGCAAGCAGCGTATCCGGATTCTGCAGCGTGATAAAGCTGATGATGAAGACTGCGATTATCAGAAGCTGAATCGGCATAGTGGCACCGTTGACCTCTTCCACCTTGGAGCACAGAGCTCCGATTGCGCCAAACAGGAAGCTGAACAGCAGATAGCCCAGAATACCAAACAGGGCAAAGGTAACCAGCACCAGACCAGGGATATCCAGGAATTTATCCAGCATATGATCCCATACATCCGCATTCAGCTGATAGGCAATCAGGAAGGAGCCAAGCATAATGGCTGTCTGTACGACACCGGCAATCGCCCCCGCAATAACCTTACCGAAAATCAAAGCATTCGGTGAACAGCTCGTTGTCAGTATTTCAATTGCACGGTTGCTTTTTTCACTGGCCACACCGACACCGATCTGATTGCCGTAAATCAGAATCATCATGTACAGCACCAGAATCAGCACATAGGTATAGAAATAATTGTTCATACCGTCCGTTCCCAATACCGTCGTATCCGAAATGACCTCTGTTTGATAAATCGCCTGAACCTTACCTGCATCATACTTCAGCTTTGCCAGCTCACTTGCCTGATACTGCTGTTGAAGCAGTGTTTTAAAGCGTGAGGAATTCGCATCATTCAGGGAGGAATTATTCACATAATATTGGAAGCTGGTCGGCGTTTTCACCTCAAAGCCGGCATCTGCCTCACTTTTCTTCACCTTTTCCTCTACCTCGGATAAGGAATTGGCATAGGAAATCTGAAATTCAGGGAAGTTCTTTTCCGCCAGCTCACGGTTTTTCAAAATACCGCTTCCATCATAAATCAGCATCGTTTTATCCTTTTCTGATGCCGAATCATCCGTTCCCTTATCATCCGAGAAAACACGTGGAATGGACAACAGGACAAAAGCCGCAGCCGCTACCAGCACCGTCGAAATCAGAAATGACTTCTTGCGTACCATTGTCTGTAATTCAAATTTCAGAACCAGTAAGAAATCTCTCATTCCTCATCACCTGCCTTTGATACAAAAATATCAGTTAAGGACGCCTCATACAGCTGGAATGCCTCAAGGTCAACCTCCAGCTCCAGCATTCTTGTAAGCACGTCACGTTTATTGACGTTCGGCTGCAGCTCGATAATAAAGCCGCCGTCCTTTTCCTCATAAATATGCAGCAGCTCCTGACACTGTGTTTCCAGCAGCTCACGAAACTCCTGCTTTTTTGGATACAATGCACGAATTACGATACGGTTCTTTCCGTATTCCTTTTTGATCTGCTTCAGATTTCCCTGCAGCACCACATCTCCATGATGCAGGATAACGATATCCTCACAGAACTCCTCCACATAATTCATTTGATGGGAGGAGAAAATCACAAGCTTTCCATCCTGAATCTGTTCCTGAACGACTTCCTTCAGCGTCTGGGAATTGACCGGATCCAGTCCGGAAAACGGCTCATCCAGAATGACGATATCCGGATCGCACATGAGTGTCTGTGCCAGCTGTACCTTCTGCTGATTTCCTTTGCTTAAGGTATCCAGAACACGGTTTTCATATTCCTCGATTCCCAGCCGCTTCAGCCACTTCTTCAGATTGGCCTTTGCCTCACCGTGAGACAAGCCGCGCAGCGTTGCCAGATAAATCAGCTGCTCGGAAACCTTTTTCTTCGGATAGAGACCGCGCTCCTCCGGCAGATACCCGATATTGTAATCCTTTGCATGAAAGGTCTTGCCATTCATACTCATATTTCCCTGATCTGCCTTGAACACATCCATTAGAATGCGAATCGTCGTAGACTTACCGGCACCGTTACGTCCCAGCAGTCCCAATGCCTTGCCGCTTGATATGGAAAAGGAAATTCCATGCAGGACTTCTCTTCCGTCAAAGCTCTTATGCAGATCATGCACTTGCAGTTCCATACTGTTTCCCTCCTTAATCTATTTGCATTATAGTACAGATCACCATTCAATGCAATATATATTTTGCATTTGTAAGATATATTTTTCATATCTCCTTGCTTTTCCAGCTTGATTTTCCTATAATAATATACGTAGAAGAAGGAACAGGTGAGTGCAGCTATGAAAAATCTAAAAATCAAAATGGCGCGCATGGAGCTGAATATGTCCCAGGAGGAGCTTGCCAGCAAGGTAGGCGCAACACGGCAGACCATCGGACTGATTGAAGCAGGACGCTACAATCCAACCATCAAGCTGTGCATTAAAATCTGCATTGCCCTGCATAAGCATCTGGATGATCTGTTCTGGGAAGACGACTATGACAAGGAGGAATTGTAGGATGAAGACTTCACTGCTTCGCGACATTATCCGATATGCGAAAACCAAGGGTAAGGCACCGCTGGATGAACGCCAGATGGATACCCTGAAGGACTTGTATATGGAGCTTGCAAAATCCGTAATCCTCGCGTTTATGGTATTCATGATCATTTACGGCTATAAGGAAATGTATCAGAAGGAAAGCACCTTCAATTATATGAGCCTCGCAATGAGTCTGCTTGGAGCCGTCACCTATTATTATCTGCTTCGCTCCTGTTATCAGCAGGTTATCGGCATTGATGTCAATTTTGAAATTCTTGTCATTCCGGCACTCGGATTCACTCCATCACTGCTTATGAATGCCCTGCATGTATGCGGGCTGCTGTTAGATGCGGATGTACTCTTTTTCCGTATTACGACATTTTTATGGCCCTTGTATTTCATTATATTTTATCTGGGGGCAAACAGAGTTTACCAAAGGGGCAGGCAGGCCATGGAACAGGAGATATATCAGGGGGAAATTCACTTTCGCTCCCGTAAGCAGATTGTGAATTTTATCATCATTACCATTATTTTCATATCCATACTGCCGATATCCTTTGACGCGTTGTTTCAAATCGGTATCGTCGCAGGGACGCTGCTGATCCTCTTTATGATCTGCTATTATGGATTTTATACGCCGCACAATGAATATATCCTGAATGAAAGCGGATTGATTTATCATAAATCGCTGTGGAATGGAAGGGGCGGATTTCTGCGCTATGATGAGATTGAAAGCGTCAAGCAGCAGGATACCTTCAATGTGGGATATGCGAAGGATAAGGTTTGCATTCACTGTTACGACGGACGCGATATTCTGCTGTTTCCGGAAAATGCATACCGCTTCTGTGTAGAGCTTGAAAACAACCTCTGAAAAGTCCTCTCTTTCAGTCTTCGTCGATAGCCTTTCCTGTATAAAGAAAAACAGAAAGCTTACAGTGCTTCCCCATTTCCTGTTATGGATATGGAAAGGAAGGCATTGTCGTTTCTGCTTTTTATTTTCTTTTTCGATGGCCGTGATAGCTTCGTTCTATCTCACGTATCACACTGTCCCTTTCCCTGCTTCCCAGCACACAGCAGAGCTCCTGCATATCCGCATCTCCCTCAGATACGGTATAAGCCTCATCTGCACTGCTGATCAGTGCCGCATCCCGTTGATGAGAGGCAAACACGCAGAGACGCTCAAAACCGCTCTCTCTTTGTATAATGTGGACGGCAGCCTGCTTCGTAGCATCCACACTGTATATATCCAATACCTTATATCCCTGATGCTCTTCACTGAACCGGATATGGATTTGTAAATCAGCCGCATAGCTTTGTTGCTGCATCCGCGTATACAGCTGCTGTATGCGTGGTATGGTATCCATAATCGTTATACACACACAGGCATGTGCCTGTGCTTTTTGCTCGTACACATAGCTCTTATACGGCAGCCTGCGCATTTCATGATAATATTCCTCCTCCAGAGGATTGCGGAAATCACTGTAATACACATGCAGAATATGATGCAGGATGACATGCTGAAAGCAATTCATTCCCTCCTCGTCCAACAGCTGCAGCAGCTGCGCCACCTGTTCCTTTTTCATGCAGCGACTGTGCGAATAGGTCTGCGTACGGCAATCATATAGAGCAGCTCCATTCATGACGACAACAGGAAGTGTCAAGGGAATGCCTTCCAGTATGGGCAGCAGCGTTGCCGGTGTACGGGACGTCGCCAGAGTGATGGCAGCCCCCTGCTCCAGCAGCTGACGCAGCTTCACCCTTGTATAGGGAGAAAGCTGTTCATTTTCCTGCAGCAGCGTGTGATCCAGTGTGGATACATACAGCGTCTCTTTCTGCAAATGTACAGGAAGGTGGATGCAGTTGATACCATAGGCAACCGCAATACCAATTAGGGTATCAATCATACGGTTGATCGCGAACAGATAGGGATTCACATCGGCACCGTGCGATACGGTAACACTCATGAACACCACGCAGGAAATATACGAGGCTGAGGTTTTCTTCAGCAGCACGGTAATATAAATCACTGGAATGATCATAAAGGATATGAGAGCATATTGCATAAGCTGCGTATTCCCCGGCAGGATATGCTTTTCAAACAGCAGCACAAGCATTCCGCAGAATCCGCCGACCAAAGTACCGACAACACGGTTGGCCGCAACACGCTGTGTATGGGATGTATCCTGCTGCATGCATAACACAGCCGCAATACAGGAATAAAATACTATCCCCTCCTCATTTCGCAGCAGATAAATCAGAAAGCATAAAAATACTGCCAGTGAAGATTTCAGGATTCGTTTACCAATTCTAGGCATGATACCATTCCTCCAATGGTTATAATTATAGCGCCGTTTTTACAAATGTAAATAGCAGACGGCAAAGGGAACAGAAAACATGTTGTCAAGCTGCTCTTCCTTTACCAATGATAAAGCAGTCCATATGACATGTTATATGGAACGTAAGTGGCCCTATACTGGCATTCCCCTCTAGCGTTTCATACATACCAGTATCCTCCTATGCATAGGCAGGCTCAATGCTCAAAAGTACGAAGTATACAACGGCTTTTCTCACATACACGCTTTCCAGACAGCCATGTCTGAATTTGGCAAAGATAAAATGCCGGCTTCCCATCAGTTTCTCCAGATATTTCCTAGGGTATCCGAACCTGACATGTTCCCAGAGATCGTTATCAGCATAGCTTCTATATCCGGCTCCCTCAAAGGATTCCTTTTCTTTTGTACGATGGCATTGCCTATGTGTTGCACGTAACTGAATCAGGAATACTACATGTTTAAAGTCGGGAATCTCATGTTTTTATAAATTGTGTAAACAGCTGCGCTCCTTTTCATTCTGTGCTATGAAGCAGGTCTAGTAAAAAGACAGTGACCGGACGGTCACTGCCTTAGAGCTTGGTTGCATATCTATCATTAGCGGTGTCTCAGCATTCTGCCAAGCTGAATAAGCGCTGTTGGTATCAGGGCAAGTCCATAAATTGTAAACAGCTGTGTCATGGTTATCGTCGTTACCGAGAATAAGGAATGCAGCGGCTGCCACAGCAGAATTGCATTCAGAAAGCAGAATCCGATCACAAAGGCCAGAATGGAATACTTATTTGTAAACAGACCGATGCGATACAGAGAACGCTGAGAACGACAGTTAAAGCCATGGAACAATCTGGACAGGCACAGGGTTGAGAAGGCCATGGTCGTTGCGATTGCCCAGCTTTCCTTCAGACCCAGAAAATACGCGCTCATTGTCACAATGGCAATCAGAATTCCCTGGATTCCCAGCTGCTTCATCGTTGCCGGCGTCAGAATACCAACGGATGGATCGCGAGGCTTCTCTTTCAGTATATCCTTGGTGCTGCGCTCCATTCCAATGGCGATAGCAGGAAGGGAGTCTGTCACCAGATTGATAAACAGCAGATGCACCGGCAAAAACGGTACCTGCAGAGATAACAGGGAGGCTGCCAGTACACAGATAATGCCGGACAGGTTACCGGACAGCAGATAGATGATCGCATTCTTGATATTGGCATAAATATTTCTTCCCGTCGCAACAGCCTTGACGATAGTCGCAAAGTTATCATCCGTCAGAATCATGCTGGCGGCATCCTTGCTGACCTCGGTACCGGTGATTCCCATTGCAATACCGATATCCGCCTGCTTTAAGGCTGGAGCATCATTGACACCATCTCCGGTCATTGCCGCAATCTTTCCTTTTTTCTGCCATGCGTTGACGATGCGAATCTTATGCTCCGGAGCAACACGGGCATAGACACGGATGTGCTCCAGACGATTCATCAGTTCTTCTTCACTCATGGCATTCAGCTCCGTACCATCCACACACTGATCCCCGTTCTTATAGATTCCAAGTGCCTTGGCAATACTGCGTGCTGTCACCTTGTGATCCCCGGTAATCATTACCGGAATGATACCGGCACGCTGACAGTTTTCAACAGCGGCCCTGCTTTCCTCACGCGGAGGATCCATTAAAGAAATCAGTCCCAGGAAAATAAGCTGATTCTCATCCTCCACCTCGATATGGTCCTTTTCGACAATCCGTGTCGCAAAGCCCAGTACACGAAGACCGTTATCCGCGAAGGTATGATTCATTTTCAGGATACGTTCACGATCGTCCTCCGTGATATCACGGATGCCCTGTTCCGTCTGTATATATGTTGCTTTTTTCAGAATTTCATCACAGGCCCCCTTCAGCAGCAATCTGTTTTCCCCATCGATTACATGAAGGGTGGACATCAGCTTCCGTTCGGAATCAAACGGATTCTCATCGATACGCGGATATTTCTCTCTGGTTTTCAGTTCATCGATACGATACAGCTCCAGCAAATCTACCAAAGCAAGCTCCGTGGGGTCTCCGATTCGCTGATTTTCATTAGTCGTGGCATCACAGCACAGCGCAAAGCCAAGCAGCAGCAGACGATCCAGCGGTGAGGATTCCTTTAAATTGTTGGCGTGCAGCAGCTCATGATTTCGATATACCTGCTGTGCTGTCATTTTATTCTGGGTCAGGGTTCCTGTCTTATCGGAACAGATAACAGACACACAGCCCAGACTTTCCACGGAATTGATGTTCTTGATGATCGCATTCTCTTTTGCCATCTGGCTTGTCCCCATGGCAAGCACGATCGTCACTATGCTTGCCAGTGCTTCCGGAATTGCGGCAACAGCCAGTGCAACGGCAAACATCAGTGCATCCATAACTGCATTCCCCTGCCATACATTTAAGGCGAATACAAGAATGCAGATGGCGATAATCGCAATACTCAGCTTTTTACTGAAATCATCCAGTGTCTTCTGCAGCGGTGTCTTACGATCCTGTGCTGTATTCATCAGTGTCGCAATCTTACCGATTTCCGACTTCATTCCAACCGCCGTAACAACGACGCGGGCACGTCCATAGGTTACCAGTCCGCTGGAGAACACCATGTTTTTCTGATCTCCAAGACCGCATTCCCCGGTTATGGTATCAACGGCCTTATGCACACTCTCAACCTCACCGGTCAGTGCACTTTCATTGACCTGCAGGGAATGATTTTCAATGATCCGTCCATCTGCGCCTACAACATCTCCGGCTTCCAGAAACAGGATATCTCCCACTGTCAATTCCTGACTGGACACCTCCATCAGCGTGCCGTCACGCAGGACGCGGCTATGCGGTGTGGACAGCTGCTTTAAGGCATCCAGTGATTTCTGTGCCTTGATGCTCTGCACGGTCCCCAGAATAGCATTCATGGTGATAACCGCCAGAATAACGATCGTGCTCTCCAATTCTCCGCTTACCATGGAAATGATAGCTGCGGCAATCAGAATGATAACCAGCAGGTCCTTAAACTGAGAAAGGAAGACGATAAACGGATGCACCGGCTTTACTTCCTCCAGCTCATTTCTTCCATAGGTGTTTTGACGCTCTGCGACTTCCTCGCTGCGCAGACCTGTTTCTACTGCCCCCAGCTCTTCCATTACCTGGGCGACGTCTTTCTCATACATCTGTTTCAATCTCAAGACCTCTACTTTCCTGTTTATGATTCTTTTCTATAGTCTTGACATTTTTTCAAAATAAAAACGAGACTATAGAAAATTTCTATAAGTCTCGTCAATCGCTGAATGCAGGCCAGAAGAGATACACTCTTCGGGTTTGTTGACCGGCTTCACACAGAAATTCTGTGCTGACTACTCCCTTATTGACTTACAGTTTACCATAAAACAGGGACATTTGTAAACCGGATGATGGAAATTTACACAATGTTTACATTATTATTTAACCAAATTCAGATGACTATCCTATTTATTCGTAATATAATCATCAAAATTAGAAAGCATGCCTTCATCCATCCTGTATATTTCATCACACAGCAATTTTAAATCATCTTTGTTATGACTGGCAAGAAGTATCATACAACCTTCATCTCGCATATTCAGAAGCAGTGTCCGTATTTCTCTGATACTTTCTTCATCCAAAGCATTTGTTGGCTCATCCAGTAAAAGCAGCTTCGGATGTTCGAAAATTGCCTGTGCTATTGCCAAACGCTGCTTCATTCCTAAAGAGTATACCTTTACCTTGCGTTTATCATCTGGATCTAAGCTCACCCTACGCAGTGCAGTGCGAATATCCTCATCTGTTGCGACTTTCCTAATTTCTGAAAGCATTTTTAGATTCATATATGCGCTATATTGCGGCAGCAGACTTGTATGTTCAATAATAACCCCCATATCCGGTGGGAAATCAATATCCTCCTGTAGCTTTTGTCCATTTATGCAGATTTCTCCCTCCTCCGGATAAATAAGTCCTGCAATCGCCCGAAGCAGCATCGTTTTTCCAGAACCATTTCTACCATAAAATCCATAAATTTTACCACTTTCAAACCTTGCCGTAATATCTTTCAACACTTTTCTATTTTTCAGCGTTTTCGTAACATGTCGCAAAATAAGTTCACTCATATAGTTTAATTATCCTCCTTAATTAATTTCTTTTAAAATATCCTTTTTTTTGATTGATATATAGTTTATAGAATATAGCAAGAATACTAATAATAGCAGTTTCGCCAAGTTTATTCCATAAAATATCAAGTTTAACCCGGTACTATGCACATCGTATATCGCTCCATATACGTCCATTTCTGTAAATAGAAATGTGAATTTATAGAACCGTGCTACAAAGATGATTGCAATCGCCATTACTACTGTGAGAGACATGGACAGCCAGCGTTTTGAAGTATTCAGCAATAAATTCACATAAATACACCCTAGCACAATATAACACAGTGTCCAGTGAAGAGTGTTAAATATACATCCAATAAAACAACCGGTATCCCATAGGGTTTTGAAATCCGTTAACTGGATCAATGCCAGTAAAATTGTAAGTATATTTAGCCATAAGGAGAATAGAAATGCCCATAAGGCAATATGCTTCAGGTATTCTCGCATATATAATTTTCGATTCAAGCGAGAAAGAAGTTGTATCTCCATCGTCGGTATAGTAGTATTTAATAAGAGCAAATAAAACAATGTATAAAAGCTCAATAAATGCGTAATATTCGTGAATAGAGATTGGGTTGAGAATACACTTATAAATGCCTCCAGCGGTAATGGACTTTCAATAAAACGATATTTCATATACCAGCGAAAAATCATGATAGCAGCTATCATCGAAAAAATCTGTAAGGTCTGCTTATTCATTCGCATCTTCATATCATCACCTCTTACAATAAATCCTTTCTACAAAACCTCATTTGCCCCAACATAAAAACTAGAACTGTTAAAATTGTGCCTATTATGAGAAATGCGATCGATGTAATAGTTATAACCTCTAATCGCAGCTGCATCATTGCATTTGGTATAAACAAGATAAAGGGTATGCCATATATTTCATTTGTAAATAACACATCTCCCATTATCACAGATATCAGATAATACAGTAATACAGCAAACAAGGCAATTCGTGAATTATTAAAAATTTCTAAATACATCTGCATATGAATAATCCCTATTTCAATCACCATATTCAGCACCGCCATACCGATCAGGAAGGAAAAATCTGAAATATAGAAACTTTTTCCATAAACTAAAAATCCAAACATGAGGTATATGATTATCTTTAAAATCTCATAAAAGAAAACCCCCATGATTATTTTCTTAGCAAATAATCTATAAAACACCTTTCTGCTTATCCCTCGTGTCACATAAAGTGCTGATCGCTCTGTTATCAGATCTTCGAAGATATGAAAGAAATAGAGTGGTAATACGCAAAACAACGAAAAATTCATGAGATAAAATTCAAATCGACTATGAAACATAATGCCATCATACAATACTCCTGCATCTTTTGTACCATTCATTATCAACAGATATTCACTAAACAGCATCATCAGGAAAAAAGCCCAATATTTATAAGAATTTCTCATTTCAACAATGACCTTCTTTGAAAAAAACGTTTACTTACTTCGAAAAGCACGCAAGATACAATCCCCAGACGTACCATCATCCAGCACCAGTCCGCGAAATGCAGCTGATGATCTGAATAAGTTCCGTACAAATTTTCAAACACATCGACTTGATAAAACAAGAGTGGAACATCGAGTGTCATAATCCCAATCCCTCCCAGTAAAACAAGAACAGCACTCAACCATGATCTCTGAGTAATGACATATAACAGAAGATACACCTGTCCAAGAATGTAAAAGCAGAGAAAGATATGGAGAAATGATAGAAACTGAGCGATATAATAGGAACCATTCCATAAACTCTCTATACTGAAAAAATAATGCACGTTTACTACTGCTACCAGATTGAATATGAAGGACATGAGAAATGCAATTAACAGAACAAGAAGCGTTACATGTTTAATGTATCCTCTTCTTGTACCTTTCGTAATACGCTGGGCTGTACACTTCTGCATCATTAATAAGATTGCAATCATATACAGTAAAGCATAAATGGTATACATTTTATCAGTTCCGCCTAGGGATGTCACTGACGCCAAAGCAAACACACGAACATCAACCAAGTCAAAGATTACATCAGTTGGGTTATTTCTATATTTGAAATAACAGCGAATAGACATATATATTAAAAAGGCAATAGAAAGGCCTAGTAATAATTTCCAGTTTTTTTGCTTATAAGTCATCCTTACTCACCTTCTTTCGATAACCCAAATAGACACACAATAGTACGATTCCTGTATATAGCAGTAGTGCTGATATTACAAAGGTAAATCCATATTCAATAAATGGTTGTTCACAATACATAATACTAAACCGATTCGATATCAGAAACATCCAAATAAAGTAGGATACTGCATACAAGAATTTCACATCTCTAAGAAAAAAGCTCAACGCACTGCAATAAACTGAACAAAGCCCATATATCACTGCCGCAACAAACATGTAGACAATATATGTTAGCTCAGGCTGTATTAAAGATAATGCATTTAAGGTGGTATGCATGTATTCACCAGATCTCATTCCCTGATGAAAAAGTAAAATAGCAAGTAAGTAATTTATGAGCAATACTATGAATGTCATACAAAAGCCAACAAGAAAAGAAGCTTTCAGTTTAGAGAAATATTCCTTTTTTCGTCCGCATCGTATCGCTAGAACTGTATGATAATGCAATTTATATTCAGTTGTATAGGAATCTGAAATGCATATCAACATATACAGTGGCATACACCAAGAGAATAGCATTGCTCCAATATGTCCTTCTGATTTAGCACTCAGATATGCCATAAATGCGGGACTAAATACATTTTTCCAATCTAAATGATCTCCTTGTGATATTACATTATTTTTATAATTTATTGACAGATCCAGCAACATAATCAACATAAAGAAAATGAATATTAGATATGTTTTTTTATTGTACAGAACTGCTTTCAACTCTTTTCTTAACATGTGAATCACCTTTCTTTTTAAGAATTACCTGCAGCTTAGCTGCAGGTATTCCCTTACGGATAATAACGCTTCCCTGTTTCTTCGTCCCAAACACCTGATACAAAATAATCAGTGTCATTTTTATTATTATTCTCTGCTGTTAAATAAACAGTAGATCGGCTTGCGGATGAATACGTATTATAATACTGTGGACCATCTTCGACACGGATAGAATGGGAAGGAGCAACATTATCTCCATTGTAATGCTCCAGCCAGTAAGTCGTATATGTCCATGCGCCTTCTTCAGATCTTTTCATCCATACCTTCCATGCATTGTTCACATCAGCCGTACCACGATATCTGCCGGTCTTTCTGCTATTTTGTTGCTGTTTCAATATGTGGAATTGATAATCCACATCATTGTCTTCATACGCCGCAGCGATTGGTGAAACAGCCGATAAAGCAAGAAATGCCGCGAATGCCGCACTCATTGCATACTTCCTTTTTCCTGTTTTCATAAATTTTCTCCTTTTCTGAATAGACAGAGTCCTATTCTCTTTTCTCCTTTCTGTGACTCGCACTATTCTTATACATAGAGTATCATATTATTCAAAAAAGAAAGCTTGAACTGTATAACATGGCAGAATTCCTGTCTAAAATGACGATTACAATGGAGAACATGGAAATACAAGCAGGATGAGACATTGAATTTCCTTTGTTTCTATCTTAATGGTTCCCCCATATTTATCCACAATCTTCTGTATTCGACGATATGGAACGGTCCTTGTTTCCTTTCCCTTTTCAGAAGCTATAACTGTAAATGTTTCCCTGATAACCAACATACCTTGTATTTCTCTAATTACTAGATTTACAGAGCGTTTTCCTGTCATGGCACCTATTTCATTAAATGCATATTCCAGCAAGAAAGAAAACATTGTGATCAAGTCGTACTCCTGAAACATAGTCATTTCCTTATCTTCATTATAGATGTCCAATTGGATATTTAGTTTTTTAGCTTCCTCTATCTTATCTGTAAACAGCATTTGCAAAATGGGGATAGAAGAATAGAAATTAGGCTCCATATCCTCAATCTGTGCCTGTAAATCGCTGACATATGTGTTTATCATCTCATTATTTCCTGTAGCCTGAAGCAACAGATGATTTTTAATATCATGTAGCAAATATGCCATTTCTGTCTGTGCTTTTTCATTTTTCTTATAATATGCAAATGTCAATTCCTCTTTTTTCTGAAGCTTGTACAGCTCTGTTTCTGTTTCATAGCTGGAACATAATTTATAGAAAAGACGTATAAAAAATAATAAAAACATTAACAGAAATGCCGCTAATAAGAAAATGGTAAATTCTATAATCATGGCATTATACCATTGCGAGAGATAAGATAAACCAGCCAACAGCATCAAAGAAAATGTAAAAAAAACCAGACAGAAGATGATATCACCGAAGCTCAGACGATGAAATACAGTAAAATCTATCGGTCGAATAAGAATTCTGTAGGATAACAGAAACAGTACAGATGAAACTGCCGTTGTTATACTAAAGGAAGCACTCGTATTTTCCATTGTGGTAGGAGTTAGAAAATGTACAAAGAAAAATACTGTAAATAACATGGCAATCGCTTGCAGGAGTAACATGAGATTGATAAATATATCCTTATGTATATACACACGAAAAGTAAGAAACAAATATAGATACATAAAACACCAACAAATAACAAAATTCCACGGATATTCAATATGAAACCAAAGAGGCAATACAGATACAACAATCAAAAATAAACCGTTTTTTGAGTTTGAGATAACAGCCTTGTATCTACATTCAAAAAAATCAAGAAAAACACTATTATACACAATGGCTGCTGCCAGTGTGAGTAATTCGAAAAAGGATGATAAATTCATCATACATGGGATACCGCCTTTTCTAAATACATTAGAAATTCCTCCCGAAATTCCTTAACTCTTAATTTCGATATAGGAAGTGCTGTCTTTTCCTGATCGTCTAGGAGGATTGAGGAGCTGTCGAATGAACGGATATGATAAAAGTTCACAATAAATGCACGATGAGGTGAAAAAAAGTCGTATTCTTTTAAACGATTCATACATTCATTTAATGTTTCTTTTGTTATGTAGATTCCATTAGTTGTATAAATATGTGTTTTACGCGATTTGAACTCAAGATATAAAACTTCTTTAATATTGAGTTTTGTCACTCCCTCTGTTGTTCGAAAAACAGTAAATTTTGTTTCCATGAGCTTCTGATATCGCTTAACCTCTTGTAACACATGCTCAATCTGTGAGGACCGAAATGGTTTGTCCATATAATCAAAAACATGAAGTCCATAAGCTCTTGTTTTATATTTCGAATAACCAGATACGATAATTAACAATACATTCATATCTGTCTTACGAATCTGCTCTGCTGTTTCAATACCATTTAGATCATCCATTTCAATATCCAAAAAGATTAAATCAAAATGCAAAGAAGATGCCAGCAAATCTTCACCGGAGGAAAATTCATAATATTCATTTATATTTCCTTCCTTTGCATCATATTTTTCACAGCATTTTCTTATCTGTTCTTTTGCTTTCGGATTATTATCACATATTGCTATTTTGTTCATATTTATCCCTCCCCATAAATATATCTTTATTTTATAACAGAAGACGAAAAGAAAGTAAACAATATTTTATATTAATATTTGAAATATATGCACAAAGGGCTATAAAATGATGTATCATATAAGTATTATAAGCGAAGGTGATTGTATGAAAGAGGAAATCCACAAAGCGTTTGATGATTATCTGGAACGCTTTCAAAGTGATGAGAATGTTTGTGAAAGCATTAAAAAGCTGGTGTTGGAACAGCTCGGCTGCGGCAGTGAGCTCGATGCTGTTCTCCGGCGTTTTCTTGAGATTGCAGAAACACAGCACTATCCCTATGCAACACCGCTGGGCTATGCCATGCTGTTTTTCAGAACCTATGCCTCGGATATCGATCTGGCGATTTCCTATAATGAAAAAGCCAGAAAGCTGTTTCTGCAGCTTCCGGATTATAAAGAGCGTGACGGCATACTGACCGTAGCCAACAATGCTGTACTGGCCAATATTCTAAAGGAAAATTACGGAGCCGCCTATCAGGAGATTGCAGCTGCCATGCCGCTGGCTGAGAAGGGTGGACGGATTTCCTATTACTCCGCTTTTCTGAATAACGGAGCCATCATCCTGCGGGAGTTCGGGCTTTACAAAAAAGCTATTCAACAGGTGGAGGAAACACTGGAGAAACGTGATCTTATCGGAGAAAGTAATTTCTTCATCACGATTTTTCTGTTGTCCAGCCTGTATCTTTATGCCAGAGAAACGGACAAGGTGCGTAAGCTTCTGGAAGCCCATATGCAGGAGCTTATTAAAAGTGAATATTTTGATCCCAGCATTTACTACAAGCAATATATGGAGGCAGCAATCATCGATGATAACCGGCCGCTCGCCGAGCAATGGTTTCAGACGCTGACGCAAACCTATGATTTTTCAAAAAATGATCACCTCGATAACAATGAGGTGTACCTGTCTTTAGCACGCTACCACATGTATCAGAAGGATTATGAAAAGGCTCAGGAGTATTACGAGCATCTGCTGGCTCACATGGACGAGCTGCTTGGTCATAAGCGCCATATTCTTGAAGAAGCAGCAAAGCTTTATGAATGTCTGAATGATCATGCAAGAGCATATTCCTATATGCGGCAGGCACACGAGCTTTCCATAACCTACACCGCCTTCATTGATGATATGTATCGGCAGGAAATCGAAGATGTCTGGGAAAAGAATCGCATGCTTTCCTATGAGGTTCTGTATGACCGTTTGCTTGATATGACTGAGTTTGGGAAAACGGTGACCTCCTGTCTGAACCGAAAACAGCTTTTCCATGTCATTGAACAGCATGCCGGACGCATCTTTTCCTTTGATAACTGGGAGGTTCTGCTTTATGAAGAACCAAGAGGATTATTTCATTCTCTCAATGATACCTGCTATGAATTGGAAACACATCCCATTCTTAGGGAATGCATACGCAAAGCTGCATCGCAAAAGCTGCCCAGCCTTACACCGGAATCTGCTATCACCCAAAGTCTTGGATCACTCTACGATGAGAAGACGCGCTCTATGCTGCTGCAGCCGATTACCTATCAGGGAACTATACTGGCCATATTCTGCATGAAATCAAATCAGATGGAGAACTTCAGCCGAACAGACCAGCGACTGCTGCAGGTCTTCGCCGACTACATTGCAATCGCCATCCACAATGTCTTGCAGTTTGAGGATGCGCTGGATAAGTCCAGCTATGATTACCTCAGCGGTATCTACAATCGAAGTGCCCTTATGCAGTATGGAGAAACTATGCTGCAGGAGGTATTGCAGAACAGACATTCCATTGGCGTCCTGATGATGGACATTGATGATTTTAAGAAAATCAATGATACCTTCGGACATATGCAGGGGGATGAGGTAATCCGCCGGGTAACCGCCATCATGAGGCAAAAACAGCGTCACGGTATCATCGCACGCTTCGGGGGTGAGGAATTTATCCTCCTGATTGACAGTATCAGTAAGCAGGAATTGTATGAGCTGGCCGAGGATATCCGCTACGCCTGTGAAGCTTGCAGGATCGCCACGGAAAACGGTACGATATCCTTCACCATCAGCATCGGCTGCTATTATCAGGAGCACCCGACTTCTGCACTGCAGGAATTGTTCAATGAAGCTGACCAGCGGCTGTATATCGCCAAACGAAACGGAAAGAATTACGTACAGATGTAGTATAGAAAAAAGATGCCGCCGGCATCTTTTTCTATACTACATGGCTTCCAGACATTTGGAAAGAGAAGGAATAATCTGTTTCTTACGTGAAATGACACCATCCACAAAATACAGATCATCCATAATATCCTCCTTAAAGGCTTCATCCACAAGAGAACTCAGAGAACCGATAAACACCAGATTACTTCCACTGCCGTCTGCGGCTGTAAAGCACATCATCAGCAGATCGAATTTATTTATCTCGTTAATTTTCTTCATATAGGAACGAATTTCATCCTGTACATCCACGATTTCCTGCTCATCGGCGATATTGATCTGACCGATCGCAATCCGCCTTCCGTCAATATTGTATTCCTTGAAATCATTATACAGGATTTCGGACATGCTTCTTCCCTTGATTGTGGCAACCGCTCCAAACATCTCCTTCGCCATGGCATCCAGATCAAGGCCGGCGACAGCTGCCAGCTCCTTTGCCAGCTCCCTGTCAACGGGAGTGGTCGTAGGAGAATTGAAATTCATCGTATCACTGATAATCGCACAGCACATGATCGCTGCCGTTTTCTTTTCTGGTACAATACCCGCCTCCTTGTACATGCGGGCGATGATGGATACCGTACTGCCGATGATTTCGTTACGGAAGCGTATCGGTGTTGTCGTTTCCACATCACCGATGCGATGATGATCCACAACCTCCAGAATCTCCGCCTCCTTCAAATCATCAATACTTTGAGAAAGCTCGTTATGATCGACCAGGATGAATTTTTTCTTCTGATAATTCAACAGGTGATAGCGGGAAATCGAGCCCAGCACCACGCCCTGATTGTTAACAATTGGATAGGAACGAAATCTGGATTTCGACATCTGTTTGTATACATCATCAATATAGGCATGGTTGTTGAAGCTGATGATTTTACGCTTCATAATCAGCTTCACACTTGGTGAGCGATACATGCTGCGGGCTACCTGAAACATATTCAGCGGTGTTTTGATAATCGTACAGTTTGCTTCCTTCGCCATGCGGATAATTCCCTGGGAAATGATATCCACATCCACCAGGATCATACAGCCGGCCCCATCACTCAACGCACGCTTTTGCAGCTTCAAATCATCATTTACAACGACGATGCTGTCACGATAGCTGATGTCGCTGTACTCCGCATTCCGACTGCATAAGATATGAATTCTTCCATTTGTGCGATACGCTTCGCATTCATACAGAAACTCGCCCTGCAAAACCTTGCGGATATTCTCGCAGGATGTGTTTTTCATAAGGGAAATCGGCTTTTCTCCCTTATCGCTCATCAGGATATTTGTCATATCCGACAGGGAAACAACACCAATCAGCTTCTGTGCTTCATCCACAACGAACAATGCGCTGGTGGAACGCATCCCCATGCGGTCCCACGCCTCCTTTATCGTATCATCCTTTTTCAGCAGCAGCGGTTCATCAAACGGTACATCATACAGCTTGACTCTGGCATTTTGAATATACACCGGTTCCGGAACCTGAAATTTCTTTAAAACAAAATCCGTTTCCGGATTCAATTCTCCCAAACGGCAGGCAATGGCATTGATTCCCAGCTTCTGCTTCAGCTGTGCATATGCAATTGCCGATACAATGGAATCCGTATCCGGATTCTTGTGCCCGATAATATGAACAACGTCTTTCATTACGGCTTCACTCCCCTGTTTTCTTACGTTCATTGTACCTTATTTAGCCCCTTTTTTCCAGTGGTAGCGCTATCTTTTGCTGCACTGTGATAGCTTTTAACGAATTTCTTCCGTATACCATATAAGAGAAAAGTGTGTTATACTGTATAAAACAATCAGAAAGAGGCGATATTATGTCTACCCTTAAACGAGCAATTCTGTTTCTGTTTCCTTATTTGATACTTGCGGTATGCATATTGGAGGAACGCTGGAGAATACAGGCTGCATCCCTCATGCAGTATGATACGTATACGGATATGCTTACGCTGACAGCTGTCATCTGTACGATATTTATATTCTTTTATATTCTCAATATTATGGAGAAATATGACGGAATCGCATTGCTTTTGAATACAATTGCAGTTATTGTCTATACCCTTTTGATCTGGCTGCCTGATGTATTTGCGTCACTCAGTCCAATTGCCTACAGTGTTTTTCAAAATGAGCAGCTATTTCTCACAGTCACCTATGGGCTGCTTCTGATTGGAGAAGGCTATCAGATTTCTTTCCTCATCAAGGAGAGAAGAACTGATCAAGGTGACTCGGATTCTTAATTAATATCAATAGACTGTATAAACGTAAAACGATCAATGACGACTGTAAAGTGAGATTGATCGTTTTAATTTCTTTTATTTCCAAGCCACCGCAAGTGAGACAGCCGCTGGATATTATGTTTTTCTATATTTTTTTATTCCCTGTCCCATGTTTTCCTTTTTTCTGCAGGATATCGCGGCAATACCACATGATCATGCCGATACCCGCCGGTATTGCAAATGCAAATGGAAGCTTTATATAGAAACGGTCTACAATCGTTGTGAACAAAAGCGTAATCACGCCGTATAGGAACAACAGACTGACATTGGAAATGTAATACAGCACTCTTTTGCTTTTCATAATCGCAAGCAGCTGTAACAGACAGGAGCCACCCAAAATCAACAGCAGCCTTCCTCTGCACACACGCAACTGCTCGGTAGATACTGTCAGCGCATAGTCATTGCCGGAATAATCCGGAGGTACTGAATTATGGAATTGATCAATCAGTGAACGATATTCCTGATACAGCAGAAGAAATATAACTGTCAGTGTCACAGCGGCTGCCAGCGGCATCATAATACGTAAAATAGCTTCCCCCTTACTTGACCATCTGCGAAACAGGATATTCTTTTCCTCCTGTTCTTTTACATGTACTCTTTTATGCAGGGCGTTCCAGCCAATATCATAGCGCATAATGAACGTATGCCGTAAAAAGCCATACACTGCCACAAGCAAAAGAAAGGCAGCCACATACATCAGCAGATATATGGTAATGCCGGTTTCAAATCCGTTCACGAGAAGGCTGTAAGGATTGAATACCTCTTCCGTCTGCATCGCCATCACATCCAGCAAACTGGAAAAACCGAATTGCAGAAACAGGTATAGGATATACACATATTGCAGGACGGAAACAAGCGGGAAATAAGCCAGCAGCAGATTCCAGCGGGTCAGCGCAGGAAGTCCCTTTTTATCCGTATGCTGAATCATGAGTACAAAGCTGAAGATCATCATGCCTAAAAAAGCCGCAAAGGAAAGCAGTTGGGATATCTGAAGCTTTAAAAACACATAATACAGCAGCAATGCAAGCAGAGTTAGTGCATAGGGAAGATAGCGCTGTAAATCATAGCGCGACAAATCACTGTAGCTTTCCGTATCACCGAGAAGCTCATCACAGCTGATTCCCAATGCCTCGCTCAGCGGCTTCAGTAATGTAATGTCGGGATACCCCTCAGCCGTTTCCCATCGTGAAACTGCCTTATTACTGACATTCAGCAGCTCTGCAAGCTGTGCCTGCGTGTACCCCTTCTTTTTGCGCAGCTTTATAATCTTTTCCGCAAATTGCTCTTTGTTCATACACCATCCCTCCTTTATCTATAGTATGACGAAATTCCATATAAAAAGCAATCCACGATTGCGGGATTTACTCCACGCTTCATGGATTGCTATCCGATTTCTTTTCATCCTCCAATGTCTTGATAATGCCATCCGCTATTTTATCCGCAAAAACCTTCCGTTTTGCATCATCGATCAGATACAGACGGTCGTTCTCACTGGCGAGAAAGCCGGCTTCTATCAGAATGGAGGGCAGCTTATTATTTTGCAGCACCTGAATTGGAGACAGATCCTGATCCTTCATGCCCCGATTCTGAGAATAGCCCAGAGAATCCAGCTCCTTTAAAATATTTTCCGACAGAGCCTTCACCCTCGGCTCCTTCATTTTCCCCCAGATTTCATAGCCATAGGAGCCATTTACCACTTCTGCCGCATTGGTATGTATAGAAACAAACAGACGGGCATCACTTTCATTGGAGATACGGACACGTTCGCTGAGATCTTCAATCTCATTCGCCGGCCAGGATACAGCATCACTCTGTCTCGTATACAGAACAGGATAGCCGTTTGCTTCCAATCGAGCACCGATATCCTTAACTAGAGCAAGTGTAACATCCTTTTCATACAGCTCTTCAAAGGTACTACCCGCATCATAGCCGCCATGTCCGGCATCAAGAACAACAACGGGTGTCTCTGCCTTTTTACTGAACAAAGGCGCAAGGATAGGATTGTCCGGAAAAACCTTCACGCATATGATCAGCAGCCCCAGTATGACCAGAAACTCCATCGCAACTACGATCAGCAGTCGAATCGGATTGATTCCTCTTTTTTTCTTTCTTTGCTTTGCCACCGTGTCACCTGACTTTCAAACTGATGTAATTATAGCAGATAAATCAGGAAATTCCTACCTTTTGCGTGACGGAAATGAGATGATTTGCATACCGATTCCACAAACCTTATCTTATGCAGAATGCTCCTCTTCATCCTCCTGATACACGGTTTTCTCTGTTACAATCAGCCTCTGCTTTCGCAAACGGTGATTCACATATTCCGTAAAGAAAACATACAGACATGCTGTTGTCGGTACTGCCATAATCATACCGAAGACACCCCACAGATCCCCGAAAACAAAAATACTAAGCAGCACCCAGAGACCGGGGAGTCCCACGGAATTGCCAACCACACGGGGATAAATGACATTATCCTCAAAGTAGCTGAGTATCTGATAGAATATGATAAACCATACACTCTGTAAGGGATCCTTGGACAGCATCATAATCGCTCCGACACTCATAGCAAACATGGAGCCGAATACCGGAACCATGGAACAAACGGCAATCAGTGTACAGATGAGCTCCGGATACGGGAATTGAAACAGCCGCATGAAGATATAATACAAAACCCACAAAATACAGGCCTCCGTCAGCTGCCCGCCGATAAAGCTGGAAAATATCCGGTTTACACGTGCAGCATAGCGGAAAACGATCTTTGAATTTCCATATCCGAGAAAGGCCGCTGTCACCTTGCGCATCTGGCGTATGAAGTTTTCTTTCCCGCTAAGCAGATACAAGGAGAACATAAAGCCCGTAAAGCCGACAGCAAAGCTGGAAACAAAGCCGGTAGCGCTTGATAAAATCCCGCTGGCACTGCCGGACAGCAGATTGATTACGTTGGTAACGATTTTCTCCCATGGCATCTGAATGAACTGCTCAACCTGTGTAATATTCTCGATTCGATAATCAATATGGAAATATGCCAGCACCTCATCGATATTCTTCACAATATTCGTAAAGAAGGAGGTTAGATTTTCCATAAGGGATATGAGAGAATCGATAATGCTAGGCAGGATGATACTGCCGATAAGAATGATTAAAATCAGAGCAAGCAGAAACGTGAGTATCATGGAAATGACACGTTTTTTCTTTTGGAGAAAGGAATCCTGCTTTGTATGGCGAAGCAGAAAGCCCTCAATATGCTTCATTGGCAGATTTAAAACATAGGCAAAGACAATGGCATACAGCAGGGATTTAAACACGGATAATACAAAATCAAAGCCGTTTTTCAAGTCCTGCAGATGCACAAGGAGAAATCCAAGCAGAAGAATATAGGTACTCAGGTAAATCCAGGGTCGTATGGATCGTATAACGTCTTTATCACGAAAAGGCAGTTTCATGTGCATCCCCTCTTTCTTTTGAAAAAAAGGACTGGACGTATCCAATCCTTTTTATGATTTCTTACATTTCTTCTTTTGCGATTGCAAGTAATCTCTTATGACGTTTCATAGCGTCCTTCTTTGTTTTCTCAAACATTTCGTACGCTGTTTCACCTTTTACCTTAGGCAGCTGGCTGTAACGAGTTTCTGTCATCATGAAGTCCAGCATCTTCTCGTAATCAGGCTCCTTGGAGTCGATTGTCAGAGGAGTTTCTTTTCTTGGGTCATAACGATACAGATCGAAGTATCCGCACTCAACAGCTTTTGCCTGTGTTCTCTGGTGGTTAGCAAGTCCGCCCTTGATACCGTGCTCAGCACATGGAGAGTAAGCCAGGATCAGAGATGGTCCATCATAGCTTTCTGCTTCCTTCAGTGCCTTCAGTGTCTGGTTTTTGTTTGCTCCCATAGAGATAGCTGCTACATATACGTGTCCGTATGCCATAGCGATCTGTCCCAGATCCTTCTTCGCAGTTGTCTTACCACCTGCAGCGAATTTTGCGATAGATGCAGCCTGACTGGATTTGGAGGACTGTCCACCTGTGTTGGAGTAAACCTCAGTATCCAGAACCAGAACATTCACGTTCAGGTTGTTTGCCAGTACGTGGTCTAATCCGCCGTAACCGATGTCATAAGCCCATCCGTCACCACCGACGATCCAGATAGATTTGGAAACCAGGTCAACGTCTGCCAGCTCTTTTACCATAGCGATATCAGATTTTGCAGCCAGTTCCTTGATTGTCGGAGCAACTTCTCTTTCCGCATCACGGTCACCGTGTACTTCCAGATATTTAGCAAATGCTTCCTTCAGAGCAGGCTCAACATTTTCCATGTTGTCTTCCATTGTCTTCAGGATTCTTGATTCCTTGTAGTTCTGAGCCAGAGCCATACCATATCCGAATTCAGCATTGTCTTCGAACAGAGAGTTCGCCCATGCAACACCTTCTCCATTGCTGTCATTTACAAACGGAGTGGAAGGAGTTGAAGAACAGTAGATCATAGAGCATCCTGTTGCATTTGCAACCAGCATGTCATGACCGAACAGCTGAGATACCAGCTTGTAGTACGGAGTTTCACCACAGCCCGGGCAAGCTCCGCTCACTTCAAAGTAAGGCATCATGAACTGGGATCCCTTAACCGTATCAGCAGGGAAGAATCCAGTCTTGTATTCCGTGTGCTTGAACAGGTAATCTGCCAGTGGTTCCTCACCAAGCTTTTCGTTGATGTCAACCATTTCCAGAGCCTTGTTACCGGCTTTACCAGGACACTCAACCGCACACAGACCACAGCCTACGCAGTTTGCAGGAGTAACCTGGATACGATATTTCAGGTTTTCAACACCCTTACCCATTGGTGTAATTGTTTCAAATGCCATTGGTGCTGCAGCTACTTCTTCCTCTGTTAACAGGAACGGACGAATCGTTGCATGCGGACATACAAAGCTACAGATACCGCACTGGATACAGTTTTCCGGGTGCCATGTAGGTACCTGTACGGCAATGGTACGTTTTTCTTCAAATGCCACGTTGTTACGGATAGAGCCATCCAGCAGGAAATCTCCTGTGAATGCGCTGACAGGCATATCATAGCCCTCCAGACCGTTGATTACTGCAACATGGTTATCGAAATATTCGTCACCAGTCAGCTTACGGCTGGAATCGAATGGAAGATCAGCCCAAGCTGCATCCACCGTGATTTCTTCGATTCCGGCTTTACCGGCATCGATTGCCTTGTAGTTCAGCTGTACAACAGCATCCCCCTTCTTGGAGTAGGATTTTTTAGCTGCTGCCTTCATCAGCTCGACTGCTGTGTCATATGGCATGATCTGCTCATTCAGTGCAAAGAATGCAGACTGCAGAATCGTATTGGTTCTACGTCCCATACCGATTTCCTGAGCGATCTTTGTTGCATTGATGATGTAGAATTTTGCGTGCTTTTTAGCAAGCTGAGCCTTCATACGGTTTGGCATGTGCTCAACGATTTCTTCCTTGGAGAAGGTAGTATTCAACAGGAAGCTTCCGCCTTCCTTGATATCTTTCGCCATGTCATATTTGAACATGTAAGCATCCAGTGAGCAGGAAATGAAGTCTGCGTTACCGATATAGTAAGTGGAACGGATTGGAGAGTTTCCAAAACGCAGGTGAGAACGGGTAACACCACCGGCTTTTTTAGAGTCATATGCAAAGTAAGCCTGTGCATACTGATCTGTATTGTCACCGATGATCTTGACAGTGGATTTGTTTGCAGAAACCGTACCGTCTGATCCCAGTCCCCAGAATAAGCAAGAAGTGTAGTCAGCTGGAACGTGGAAGTTGGAATCTGCTTCCAGGCTCAGGTTGGTAACGTCATCAACGATACCGATGGTAAAGCTGTTCTTCATTTCATCCTTCTTCAGTTCATCAAAGACAGCTTTGATGTGGTAAGGCTGTGTATCCTTGGACCCCATACCGTAACGTCCACCGATGATTTCGATGTCTTTGTCCTTCAGTGCAGACAGGATGTCAAGATACAGAGGCTCTCCCATGGATCCTGTTTCCTTTGTACGATCCAGTACAGCAATTTTCTTAACTGTTTCCGGCAGTACAGCCAGTAGGTATTTTACAGAGAACGGACGGTACAGGTGAACCTTGATCATACCAACCTTTTCTCCGGCAGCAGTCAGCGCATCGATTGTTTCTTTAGCAGCCTCTGTTACAGAGCCCATAGCAACGATTACACGTTCTGCATCACTTGCACCATAGTAAGTAAACGGTGCATATTCACGACCAGTGATTTCACTGATTTTCTTCATGTAGTCAGCAACGATGTCAGGAATTGCATCGAAGTGTTTGTTTCTTGCTTCCACACCCTGGAAGAAGATGTCGTCGTTCTCAGCACCACCGCGTGTTACCGGGTTTGTGTGAGGATTTAAAGCGTTCTTGCGGAATTTAGCAAGAGCTTCCTTGTCAACCAGTTCCTTGAATACATCTGTATCCATAACTTCGATTTTCTGAATTTCGTGAGATGTACGGAATCCATCGAAGAAGTGCATGAATGGTACGGACCCCTTGATTGCAGCCAGGTGAGCTACACCAGCCAGGTCCATAGCTTCCTGTACAGAATGGGAAGCCAGCATACATACACCGCTCTGGCGGCATGCATATATGTCTTCATGGTCACCGAAGATGTTCAGTGCTCTTGTAGCAAGTGCACGAGCTGCAACGTGGATAACGCCTGGCAGACACTCACCAACCATCTTGTAGATGTTTGGAATCATCAGCAGCAGACCCTGAGAAGCCGTGAAGGTTGTAGCCAGAGATCCTGCCTGTAAAGCACCATGTACTGCACCAGCTGCTCCACCTTCGGACTGAAGTTCAGCAACTTTTACAACACTGTCAAAAATATTCTTGCGACCCTGTGTAGCCCACTGATCAACAACCTCAGCCATTGGTGAAGATGGAGTGATCGGGTAGATCGCAGATAGTTCGGTAAATGCATACGCACAATGTGCGGCTGCAGTATTACCGTCCATTGACATAAATTTCTTAGTCATTTGTTTTCCTCCTTGCATAACTTACTTCTCTATTATAAAACTTTATCTTTGATTTTACTAGGATTTTTAAGCAATTTTTCGTTGGATTTCAAGGGAATTTTGTAATTATTTTGGGAATTGAAAAGTTTGCACCGCTTATTTTCACTACATGAAAGAAAATGTATACAAAATGAAAGAAAAGACCTGTTTTCAAGGTCTTTTCCCCTTCTTATTCAATTACAATTTTCACGGTATTTGCCGCATTGCTGCGATAAAACGCCTGTGCTTCTGTATTGATTATTGTCACTTCATTCCTTGTATCGCTGATGATTTCCAGTATGCCCTGTGTCGTTTCCGCTTCATTGTTGATAAGAAAGCTGACGCTTCCATTTCCACTGGTTTCCTGAATCTGATAAGTCTCATACGGCAGATTTTCCAGCAGCGCCGTAAAATCATTGTCCTTATCCAGCGTCACAAAACGGTTGAAGGAATCGGAGGACACCTGCATGACATAGGACTGGGAATCCGCCGGACGCTGCAATTCCCCCTGTGCGTTGCGAACCCGCTTGGTCAGCTCCATAGAACCGTTCTGTACACCACTGGTACGGTTGATAATACCAACCACTACGGTTGTTCCCGGCAGTACGGTAAATTTCGCCTCATCCACAAGCTCCGGCGAATTGATCAGATACTGTACCGGATAAGAGGAATCCAGCTCCTGCACCTCATAGGCACCGCTTGGATACGTTGTCAGTGACTGATGCCAGCTGTTATCCACATTCAGGTCATACACCTGATCGATTCCTTCCCCACGAATGCGGAATCTAAACGTATCCGGAGCACTTGGCGGCAGATAGTTGCCGTCATCGTCCAGCATATACTTGAATACTTCAATCGTACTGCGGTTGACAATCAGCTCATTGATAACCTCCACAACATTGCTGACAGCATCCCCCATGGTGATGGTAGCACTATCGGTTTCCGCTCCCCCGTTTACCCGATAGGTTGTGATGAACTGATCATTATTGATTTCCCGGATGCTGTAGGTCCCCTTCGGCAGATCGTTGACCACATAGGTGAAGGAATTACCGAAGTTCAATTCCACACGGCGCATCGTCGTCATATTATAGATTTCCACAACATACTGGTCGCCATCCGCCGGGCGGATCAGCGTACCGTTTGCCTGCTTAATGAATTTCGTGATTTCCAGCTTTCCATAGCTGCTGCGCTGGGCGTTGATGATGCTGACATTGTGCGCATCACGGTCGACCTCCACCGTAGCAGTGGAGCTTTCCTGCGCATCATCTACAATATACGTCACCTCATAGCCGCCCGGATTCTGTTCAGAAATCTGATAGGTTCCCGCTGCCAGATCACGCAGTGTGGTCTTCCAGCTGTTGCTTTTCTGCAGAACGACGCTTGTCTGCATTCCCGCACCGCTTACCGCAACAACAAAGCGCTGGGTATCATTCGGCAAAACGAGCTGTCCGCTGGCGTTGCGGATAAGCTTTGAGAGCGTGATGGAGCCACCGCTTCCCCCAGCTGCATCAATCATTGCCACCTCATTGGAATTTTTCTCAACATGCACGATGCCGTTTGCGACCTCGCTGCCGCCGTTGATAATATATGTGACCTGATCATCACTGTCCACTTCATCGATCACATACCAGCCATCCATCAGATCCTTGACAAGGATGCTCCAGTGATTGGCTGCATTCAGGGTAAACACCTCATTGTAGCCCGGCTTGGATACATGTACCCGGGTCACAAAATCCTGTGCCGGCTGTTCCAGCTTGCCATTTACCCGCATGAACTTCTCGATGCGGATACTGCCGAAGACTTCCTTCACCGTATTGATAATCTGCACGGTACTGACGTTGCCCTCCACATTGACAATAGCGCTGTTAACCTCACTTGCACCGTTGACAATGTAGCTCACATCATAGCGGTCATCGACCTCATCCACGACGTACACGCCATCCTCCAGAGCATCTACCAGCAGCGACCAGTTGTTTTCACGATTCAATGTAAAGACCTCATTGTACCCCGGTCGTGAGATATGAATGGTGGAAACAAAATCCTCATCCGGACGCACCAGATTCTGATTGCGGCGCATATATTTATCCAGCTGTATACTGCCCCTGCCGGATACCTGCGGTGTATCGATAATCTGAACGGTATTGCTGGTACCTGCCACATGGATGATACCGCGGTCCACTTCATCCCCCCCGTTGATGATGAAGCTGACAGCATCCATCGTCGTCGTTTCGCTGATGACATAATCCCCTGCTGCCAAATCCGAAAGCACGCGCATCCAGCGGTTGGAGGCATCCAGTGTGATCAGCTCATTATAGGAAGGCCCGGATACCAGGAAGACATAGGACGCATCCTTTTGCGGGCGCATCAGCATACCATCCTGACGAATATATTTGGCCATGGTGATGCTGCCGCTTTCCGCTACCTGCTCCCGATTGATGACCTGTACCTGATGCGCAGTGCCATTCACTGCCACAATGGCGCGATCCACCTGAGAACCGCCGTCGATAATATAGCTGACATCCTCATGATCCAGCTCATCGATGACATAGGTTGCGCTTGGTAACGGTCCAATCGTCTCCGTGAAGCTGTTTCTGGAGGATAATGTGAAGATTTCGTTATAGCCTGGTGAGGAAACATGGATGCGATAGCTGCCTGATTGCGGCTTGCTCAGCAGTCCCTGTGCATCCTCTACATATTTGCTCAATGTGATGCTGCCGGTGTTTCCTGTCCCCTGCGGATTGATGATATTCACCGTATTGGCATTCTGCATGACATGAACGATTCCCCTTGCAAGCGGTGCCGCATTATTGACGACATAGCGAACACCCTCCTGTCCACTCTCTTCGATAATTTCATACCAGCCGTCCTTTAAATTGCGCAGGCTGGCATAGAAGTGATTTGCGTAATTCAGAAGAACTCTGCTTGTTTCCTCTTCTCCCTTGATGCGTACCCAGAAGCTGTCCTGCTCGGATGGATAGCGGTAACACCCCTCAGTGTCACGAATGAGCTTGCACAGCTCAATGCTTCCCTCATGCGGCTGCTTCTCCTCATTGATTACCTTGACATCCACGTTTTCCGCTTCCACATTGATGACAGCACTCTCTACTTCCTTACCCCCGTTGATGATATAGCTGACATCATGCGTTGTATTCAGCTCACGCAGCTCATATACCCCCATCGGAAGATGCTCCAGCGTTTCCTTCCAGCGGTTGCAGGAGTTTAGCGTAATAATCTGATGGAACGCTTCTCCCCTGACGTCCACCTCAAACTCCTCTTCCTGCTGCGGTTTCTTCAGACAGCCGCAGGATGCATCGCGCATGTACTTGGAAAGCGTGATGCTTCCCAATGCACATTTCATTACATTGACAGACTGTACATGCACATCACTGCATAACACAATTGTACCATCGCACTCGCGTGCATCATCCACCAGATAATACAGCTCCTTGAATTGCGGATCCTCCTTCTGAATGACCTGATATTCCGCCTGCGGAAGCTCCACCGCCTGATGCCAGTGATTGCGCTCATTCAGCACGAAGGTCTTATCCATATGCTTCCCCTTGACCTGCATATGGAACACCATGTCCTTTGACGGCGCTGTAAGATCATCCTCACAATTCTTGACGACTGCCTCCAGATGCAGCTTCGCCATAGCCTCGCTTGCATTCAGCACGGTAATGTTTACAGCTTCATCCCTGACCTCAAAGTATCCGCTATCCTTCGGACACTCATCATTGATCTGATAACGGACCTCATGATTCCCCAGCTCACGGATTTCATAGGCGCCGTTTGGCTGCCTGCAAAAGGTCGCTGTCCAGTCATTGCTTCTGTCCAGAACACATTCCTGTTTTTCCTTATCATGCAGGAGCTGGATACGGAAGGTGTCGTTTCGTTCCGGCTTAAAGCGTTCTTTGAATCCGTTTTCCATGCATTTGGTAACGGTGATGTCGGCGCGGCGCGGCTGCTTGATCACAGCACAGACGCTTACACATTCCCCGTTTAACTCAATGCAGACAACATCCTCGAATACACACTCCTCAATTTCAAAGCGAACCGCACCGGCATCAAGCACACGCAGTGTATAAGAGCCCGGCTGCAGATTCTTTAATTCATCGCAGAAGCTATTGCGGCTGTTCAGGCAGAGTGTTTCCTTGCAATGCTCGCTGACGATTTCCACACGTACCTCTTCGCCCGGACACAGATCACGGCGAACGCCGTCCTCCTCCATGAGTGCACCAACACGGATGCAGCCCTTTGGACACGGTGTATTTACCATGGTGATGCAGACATCCTCATCACACACATCCACGACGGCAGACGCACACGGCAGATCATTGATCAGCCAGCTGACCTCATAGCCCTCGCATGGAACCTCACGTACCTCATAATGTCCCTGCGGCAAATCATACAGGCGGACACAGAAATCATTTTCGCTGTTCAGCTCGATTTTCTGTGTGCACATATCGCTTTCCACGATGGCACAGAAGGACTCACCATAGGATGGCATGACCAGGTTACCGTCTGCATCCGCGATACGCTTCTCCAGCAGCATACAGCCGCAGCGCTCCTCTTCGTTGATGATCGTAACATGCATGCTTTCTCCCTCGAACAGGAAGTAGCAGCTCTCATGCAATTCCCCGTTGATGTCATATACATGCTTACCGCCGCCCAGCTCACGCAGCTCATAATGCTGGTTGGCCAGATTGCTCAGGCAGATGCAGAAATCATTGCCGGCATGCAGTTCATATACCTCATGACAGTTCTTGCCCTTTAGCAGCACACGGTATACGGCATCCTCATCCGGCATCACGATACGGTTTCCATCCCGTATGCGTTTTTCAATCGTTACAACGCCCTGCCGCTGTTCACTGTTGATGATGTCGATATATTCATCATCACGTCCCAGTGTAAAGCAGGCACGCTCGCAGCTTTCCCCGTTGACGCGGTAGCGGACATTCCAGTTTTCATCGACCTCACTGATTTCATAGCTTCCCTCCATCAGATCATCGAAATATACACAGAAGTCATTGCGTGCACACAGGCGGTAGGTGCGGCTGAAGCCCTGTCCCTGTAACAGGAAGCGGAATTCATCCTGCGGACACGGCATGAACAGCTCCCCATGCGCATCCTCGATATACTTGGTAACGCGGACACTTCCTGTGCAGTCGCTTTCCTGATTGACAATCAGAACCTCCACATCGCACTGTCCCAGCTCGACATTGCCGAAGCTTTCCTCGTTGCCGTCTATGACGTAGCTGACGCGATAGCCCAGATTATCCTTCTGCACAATACGATAGCGTCCCTGCGGCAGCTGATCCAGAATCACACACCAGTTGTTTTCCGCACGCAGACAGACATGCTCACTGCACTCTCTACCTTCGACCAGGATATCCAGCAGCATGCCTCTGGATGGACGCTGCATGTCCCCGTTGCAGCAGCGAACAACACCACGCAGCTTCAGCATACCGCTGTTGCGGCGGCGGTTGATGATGCTGACCTCCTGATTGGACCCATCCATATACACGATGGCATCGCATTCATCCTGCTGATTGACGATATAGGAAACATCATAATCATAGCTGTCCAGCTCGGTAATACGGTATTCTCCTGCCGCAAGACCCTCCAGCATGACACACCAGTTGTTTCCGGCCTTTAACAGATACGTTTCCTTGAAGCAGGCACTTTCCACACATACTTCAAATTCCTCATCGCGCCCCGGCTTGACCAGCTCACCGCTTCGTGTTTCTTCAAATTTACAGATTTTCAAAACACCGCAGCTGCTCTTCGCAACACTGTTGATGATGCGGATTTCATTTTCACAGCAGTCATCGACAACAAAGCGGGCATGACGGCACTCCCGTCCGCAGTTGACCTGATAGCTGACCTCATACTCACACGGTGCATCCTCACGCACCTCATAGCTGCCGAAGCGCAGATCATCGAAGCACATGCACCAGTCGTTATCCGCATTCAGCTCGAAGCAGCGTTTACAGAAGTAGGAGCTGAGGGTTACATGAAAGCACTGATGCTTCTGCGGCTTAATCAAATCACCGAATTCATTGCGCACATATTTGCAGATGCTGACCGTACCTGCATTGCGTTCCTCATTGATGACGGACACACAGAAGGCATTGTCACCATTGATGCGGATACAGGCACTAGTACTCTCTCTTCCCCCGTTGATAACATAGCTTGTCGTATAATCGGTATTACAGCTCACTTCCTCGATGATATATTCCCCATTGCATAAATTCGCGATATCCACGCAGAAGTTGTTGCTGGCATTCAGATTAAAGGTTTCATTCATACCGCAGCCGCTGACCATGACCATGAACTGCAGATCCTTCGACGGCTTGGAAACACTGCCGTCACAGCTGCGAATAAACTTGCAGATACGAAGCGGTGAGGTCATACCTTCACAAAGTCCCATATTCTGCTGTGAATTGATAATCATAACCGATGCCTGCTTACAGTCGTTCAGCTCTACATTGGCATAGCACTGCTCCTCACGGCCATTTACGATATAAACCGGATTCGCTTCCATCGGATCACTCAGCTCATTGATATCGTAATAGCCCGGCAGCAGTCCGCAAAGCATGGCACAGTAGTCATTATCCTCGCTCAGCTCAATCAGACGATCATCGCTGTCAGAGATAACGCGAACCTGATAAACCTCACCACAGCCCGGCTTGCACAGGTGTCCGTTTTCCATACGAATATACTTTTCAATCTTCAATACAGTGTCTGCACGCAGTTCATTGATCATGACGAGTTCATTTTCCTGCGGCATCAGATCAAAGCGGCCATCCGAGGTTTCTCCCTCATCATTGAATCTCCAGCGGGTCAGATACCCTGTACATCCGCTTTCCTCAACCATAGTATAGCCTGGCAGCAGGTCACAGATGGTTTCCTGAAAGTCATTGGATGCATCAAGGGTAACACACTGCTCCTGCCCATTCTGCATGACATGCAGGGTAAATGCCATGTCCCTCTGAAATTCCAGCGGGTCCCCATTCATATCTACTAATTTCTTTACGACATGCAGCTGTGTCTCACCCAGCTGCTGATTGATGATGCGGACTGTGCGGTGAGAGGTCGTACTCGTGTAGATCACTGTGGCGTAGTCCTCCTGCTGAATTTCCTCATCCACCAGATAGGTGATATCCACCTCATCCCCGTTGATCATCTGCTGTCCGCTTTCATCCGTCTGTACGATGACATGCTGTACTGCCTGGATATCGGAAATCGTGATTTTTCCAATACCGGTAGCCGGATCGATGGGTACATCATAATAACAGCATTCGTTCTGAGAGTGACAGACCTTGACATGACGCATTCTGCGTATGTCTCTGGCACTACCGTCACGCATCCTCTCTTCTATGACAATATCCATGCTCGCATTTTCTATGCACGGCTGTGCCGTTTCCAGAAGGCTGACAGGCAGCATGCGGTAAAAGACGTTCCATAAGCGTTTGCTCATCTTTATCCTCCTTCTTCATATAAGCGATTCATTTCTTATACATTCTAGTATATGAGCCCACATGGAAATTGTTCTACAAAATAAAAGAACCGTTAATTCATCAACGGTTCCAGCTGCAGGAGCACATAGGGCTGCCCCTCAATTTTGATTACATGTACACGCAGTACAGCATAGGTATTCTTCATGTGCAGTGTTACAACAAACGGGATATCATATTCATTATTCATTACAATCACCTGCTTTATCGTATGTAAAAAGCTTAAACGTGTACATCCTCATCATAGATACACACCATAAAGGTATAGTAGAATACCAGCACCAGACACATGACAACACCATAGATAACAGATACAAGAAAGGCAGGAAGAAGCTGCATATTATCAAACAGGGAAAGTCCCAGCTCCATCGCATCCATGAATGGATTGCTGCGGGTCATGATATCAACGACACCGCTGTTTACAGCAAACAGGGTTCCATATTGGAAAAAGGCATTCATGAACGAGGTATAGGCAAAAGCAATTAAAAAGATGACCAGCATACTGTAAAAGGAAGAACGGTAATGCCGAATGATCTTAACAAAGGCATCCTTTATGATGAGAAACGGATTCCGCGCCCCGTCATAAATGGCAAAGCAGGCAAATACCTGCACCGGAATATAAAACATCATCAGCACAAGCATGATTGGAGTCAGTATGGTATTGATACTGCTCATATCCGCAAGCATCAGCTGAAAGGAAAGCCAGCTGCTCCCCACCATTACGACAAACAGCAGGGTCTGCACCCCAATGAGAGGAAACATATAGTCCTTCATCGTAAGCGTACGTATATCTTCCCGCTTGGTACGGATAAACTGAAACATGACAATCAGATATACATAGGCAGCCACAACAACGATCAGATAGAGAAACAGGTAGGATACCAGCATACTGCCTGCCCGGCTGACAACCGAAATTCCCATACTGTAAATCGAGCAGTACAGAATGCTGAGCAGCATCAGCATAATCAGCAGACTGGCAATGCGTTCTCTTATATTGGTAAATGAAAGAAAGTCTTTCCAAGTTTTCATAATATCACCTCAGGTATAGGTTATTCTACCATATTTCATGTAAAATGGGAAATGCTAAAAAGGATAAGATTGGAACTGTGCAGGCGGTGCTCAGATATGAATAGTTTCCATAGACGATGTTTGATTGCTGATTCTTATCTTTAGTGCCTAAGATTTCCTTAATATGTAAAAATCCTCCTGCAAGCCGCACAGGAAGACTTCAGTAAACAGGATATGCATGTATATACTGTATTTTATTGATATCACGCATGAACGTACATCTCAACCTGCTTTCCCCGATGCGCAAGTCCTACTTTAATAACATTTTGCATATCGTGATCATATTTCTTGTCTATGATTTGATCACATGCAAGCTTCGCCAATTTTGTAAGGTCAATATTTTCGTCCTTTGTATATTTCAATTCAAACAACAGTGAGGGTTCTCCACTGGTTTTGTTGCTTAACAAAATGTCATACCTACCTTCACCATGCTCCCGATTGCTCGAAATTTCATAAGCATTTTCCAACCGCATAAGAAGACCTAATAGAAGCGTCTGGTAAGAATTCTCATTGATTAAATCAAAATAACTTATAGTATCCATCAGAATTTTACGATATCCGCGCAAAAACCCTTTCCAGTCTTTTTGAAGGAGTTTATCTGTTAAAACATCGATACTATTCTCATCTACATGAAGATAATGTGCTGTGATTGCACTAAATTCACTCATGATTTCTTTATTAGGAATTCTTAATTCATATCTTCCGAGTAATGAATCAAGCGTATCCTGTACGGTTAGATATCCGGCATTCAGGCACTGCCCGCCTGAGGCGCAAACAGCCCCCATAAACTGCTTGTTTCCTTTAGCTCATAAAAAGATGTTTCGAAATTTACAAGTGTTCTAACTGTTCCGATCCTTATTAATTCTTCATATCCCTCTTTAAATGAAGCATCACAATCTTTCATTGCCACTTTTATCATTTTATTAGAACTGGTATTCACCCAGTAAGGCATCAATACTTTACGTTCCGCGTAATTGATAATGGACCAAGGATTAAAAATGTCTACGCCTCCCATATTATAACCGTCATATAATGCGCGTTCTTCATCCGTATACTTCAAATCATAATATGCTAACAAGTCTTTTACCTCATTCTTTGTAAATCCAAAGTATTCTGCATATTCTTTATCCTTTACTGTACATACAAGCAGATTATTTAAATCAGAAAAAAGGCCTCTGCCCGCCTTACGCGTATTCTCTTTCGCAACGCGCTGTATGCCTGTCAATATAGCAAATTGTAAATCATCACTCGTTTTCAAAGCCGTATGCAGGAGTGCTGATAAGGCACCGCTCACTTCTTTATAAAATCCCTGTGTATGGGCTTCAATAAACGGTGTGTCACGCCTTGGGCGGGCAGCACCTATTCGTCTATAAACAACATAACGCGTTTTTTGTAATATTGATGACATTTTTTCATTAAAAAGCTGATTGCATGGTCAACTAGCTCCAAGTTTTCGTCTTCAAGATCAGATAATCCCCGTAAAATCAAATCAAATTTAGGCTTTTCAAACATACTGAGTTTTTCTAAAACACATGCATATTCATCATAAACATTTAATAATTGCTCCTTTATAGATTTTACTATCCTCCTCTTAGATTCTTTTGCATCCGCAAAAGATAAAAATATTGTTGGATACGTATTTATATAGGAAGCATACTCTGTTCTCATATTGCTGAAGCGTCAAAAATGCTAGCTGAATTCTTGGTAACATCGAAAAAATCTGAAAGCATGCCATGGGTGGGCAGTGCCTGCTTTTATCAACTGTGTAATAATCTTCAACCCGTAATTTCTGATAACCGTTAACTCCTATTGGTATGGCTTTTTTCAAAATATCACCGCCTTCTATATATATTATACCTTAATTTCATAATTCAGACATACGAATTGAGAAAAAGGATACATAAATCAACGTACTGCGAAAGCTTTTTAGTTTTGCTCTTTTCAATGTATCACTAGATATCTGTATCATAGCATGAATTCATCGCTTTATGGCGAAAAATCAATAAATTGTGGATTTAAATGCACGATAATCAAGTTTTTTCTACACCACAGTTAATCAAAGCATTCTGGAAAATCAATCTTCTATTATAAAATTTCTTACGTAAAAAAATCCTCCTGCCGATATTGCAGGAAGAATTTTTTATTGCATTTTATGTACCTTTCAAAAACAAGCCTGTGCAGGAAATCCATATGGATGAATATTGCTCGATATTAAAGCTTCCTTTTTGAATGTATCAATGAAAATCGCCTCACAGATGAGCCCGCTAGAAATAGTATAATCACCAAATACTTAATGAAATTGAAATTATGATATAGAAAGAGATTTCCCTGAACCAAGTCAAAGACAGTGACATACAAGATAAAATCAGCACCGTTATAATAAAGAATCATTGGAAACAATAATATAAATAAACTCAAAAAGCAGCTAACAAGAGGATTTTCACACTTTTTAGATATTAGGGCTACGATACAGCCACTGAGCACTACACCCGAGCACCGGATGAAATACAGCAAACAAGCATACTGCAAACATGAAATTTCAAGCGGTAATGAAGATGCAATACTCCAATCATCAGGTACTACAGCTTGTAATGGGGCATCCCATTGAAACATCGGATATAGTTGATGAAATGCAAGTGCGTCACTAAGATTGTAAAATAAATACATGAATACCGACACCATTAGTACAACTATGAATTTAGCTCTATTCCTCGACCTTCTGCCTTTTTTTGTAGTCTCATACAGTATATACTCCTTTTTCTGCTGATCAAATGTATAGATTCCATGTAAAGCAAATATAAGGGAGGCAATCAGCAGAATACTCATTTGAATATCCCGCTCTTGTGTATTCATAGCAAAAATAGCCTGATATCCCTTTTTATAAACGAGTACCTCACCATCCTGATAATCCTTATAAAAAATCTTGAACGCCGCTTTGTCTTTTATTTGATCCATACTCTTTTTTAATAAAGCCTGGTAATTTGCTTCCGATGCCGCCATTCCCCTATCTTTCTCTGCAGCTAGCTTTTCCAGTTCTGTTTCCTGCTCCTCATACAGCTTATATTGTTTTTCAATTTTACGCTTCTTAACAGGATTCAGTACACCGCCATATTCTTTATATAGTTCTATCACCTTATCCTCAATGACAGAGTCCTGTCGCTGACTGGCAATTGTATAACTATAATTCCCCTGATAAACACACAGCAGGACACATATGATAAAGAATTTATTATTAACAATGATTTTTTGAATTTCATGTATCAACAGACTGGTATGCTGTACAAACGCAATCGAATGAGCATTCCATTTGGGGATCCTGACCTTTTTATGTAAAAACAGGAATAACGCTGTAAAAAGTAACATACATATGATGATACATATACATAGGAGTTCAGCTAATGATATTGTAATAGAACGAAATGTAAATACTATATAATCCTGATAAAACGTATGTGTATTACTGATTTCATATAAATTGAGGTAATGAAAGATACGCAGTATAGAGTTGACTGAAATAATCTGGAAAAGCAGATAAGAGAGGGCCAGCAATGCACTCATTAAAAGAATAGAGAATTTCTGAAAGCATTGATACAAACATGCAAATATCATAGCTAAAGTAAATCCTGTAATGATTTTTATGGCAAATGTTATACCATACCACATACCTACATTTCCTTGAAATGCGCTTGTATACAGAGAAGGTATGCTTTGAATGGATGCTTCCCAATTTATGCCGCCATACAATCCCTGCAGGAGAAGCAGATATCCCCCTTCAATTAGGATCGTAAGCAAAATACCTGTAATGAAGATAACAATGCATTTAGAAAAGCGTGATGCGACCCTTCCATATTTCGTAGTTGTTATCAAGGATGTCATATCTGCACTTTCATCGCTCTGTAATACGATAATCGCTATAAATAACCAGGCAAAACAAATCATGATAGAGACAGAGCTTGTCACATAACGTTCAAAAACAAGGAAGCCTTCGTCACTGAAGCTTGTATTACGAAGCCTTTCGTAGGTACTTTTTGTGAATTCCAACTGTTGTAGCTTTTCATCCGATATCGTAATATGCATGGGATTATTTTTGAGAAAATCCGTTTTCTTCAGAATACCATCCAGATATGTTTGATACTCTGTTATACGATTGTAATAGGTATGGAGATACTGGTATATCTGTAAATGAGCATTCAAATCCGTATAGATATCCGTTTGCAGTAATTTTTGATATTCTGATAGAAAATCTGCATCAGCCTTCTGTGCTTCCGTATCATCCTGAAAGGCCTCCGTTAAATGAAGCTGCTCTTCATATTGCTTCACTTGTGTGAAGAATGTATGCTTTTTTTCTATCCATGCTTTTTTATCCTGCAGATTTTTGCCATTTAATTGTTTATTTATGCTGAAATAAACATCTTTATATTTCGCCATTACATCATTGCTCTGTAATTGTTCCATATACAGAAAGGTGAATGTCGCAAAAAGAAGAAGAAGGATGGCAACGATCAGATTGCGCTTTGATGTAAGCTTCCTTATCTCATATCGTATAAGCTGCATATAAATTATCCCATATAATACAGATAAGCATCTTCAAGTGAGGGGAGAACAGAGCTTTCACCGACTTCATCAACTATATAGCGTACATGAAATACAGTATCCAAACGCAATGACCTTGTAATTTTATGTGTTCTCTGAAATTCCTCCCATACATCTTCAGCAATCAATGTTTCCTGTACCCTACCCTTTAAGCGTTCAATCAACTCCGTTATACTACCTTCGAATAACAGATTCCCTTCCTTTATGAATAAAATTTCTTTTGCAATCGTCTCAATATCCTGCATAACATGCGTTGCTATTAAAACTATCTTATCTTTTGCAATCGTAGAAATATAATTACGCAACCGTATTCTCTCCAATGGATCCAAGCCTGCCGTCGGTTCATCGAGGACCAGTACCTTTGGATCATTTAATAACGCCTGCAGGAAAAATAACCGTTGCTTCATCCCTCCGGAGTAGGCCTTAATTTTCCGGTTCAGATAAGTATCAAGGTTAAGTATACTGCTTAATGCCTTTATCTTTTGTTCCGCTTCCTCTTTCTTTATTCCTTTTAGTGCTGCCATATAATACAAAAACTGCTTCGCAGTAAAATCGCCGTATCCCGTTGTTATTTGCGGCATATAGCCAAGAATATTGCGATAGGTAGAGCCCATCTTTTTTATTTCATCTCCACAATAAGAAATTGTACCTTCATATTGCGTTAAATTCGTTGTAATCATTTGTAATAGCGTACTTTTCCCTGCGCCATTCGGTCCAATAATACCATAAACCCCCGGTTGCAGCACAAAGCTCATATCACGTACGGCTACCGTTTTCCCATAATTCTTCGTCACCTTTTGAACATTTAACGATAACATGAGGCACCCCCTTATGTTAATTCAATTTGTACATACTTTTGGAATTTATCTTCTTTGATCGGATACCTATAAAATTTATTTCCATTTGCAAAATAAAATGAGTGATGGATGATTCCCTGTGGCAATCCTTCCATATGTTCTAAAGCTGTCTTATCAAGCAATTCACCTTTTCTGTTAAACAGATAAAGATTTTTCATGTCAATATCGCATAATACGATATAGTCATCATTTACAAAGGCACTAAAAGAATAGGTATCCAATAATTTCTTTTTCTTATTTGATGCAACATCATAGTAAAAGACACCTTCTTTTTCCCCATTACCTACTTCAATTAAAAACTGGCTGTTTGCATAATAAACATTTTTCTCCTTCTGCCAGAGCTTCATACTGTAATCTGTAAGTGATCCTTTCAATATAGCATTCTTTATGACTTCTTGTTTATCCTTATAGATTTCTGTAGTTATATATACACTATCATCTTCAAAAAACATATTTACAATATTTGTATCAGGTTCTAATTCAAAGCATATTTCATCCTCGTTATCAGACAGGTCATAAGCATGTACCTTGTTGCTGTCTGCATAATATAAAATATTCTTATGTATTGTAAAGGCAAAGGAAACATCCTCACCATCATCACTTTTTGTGACAGAAAGAAGCTGTTCTTCCTCGGTTCCATCAAAATTACTTCTTATAATAGTCTCTGTTAATTGATCTTTTTTATTAAAAGCCTCTACTACATAATAAAGCTTATCCCCATATACAGTATAATTTGAACGCATTTCATCAGAAATGCTACTACAGCTATCTACATTGTCAAAATCACAGCCGGATTCAGGGTTTGAATCCATTATATTTGTGTTCTTGCCATCATAAAAAACTGTATATTTATGTGTTCCTTCAGAATTTTCATAAACAGGGAACAATAATGCCCCACCTTTAATATCTGCCATGAAAGAGGAAGATGCCATAGAATTTTTCAGTGTAGCATAATCAGCTTCATAATGCAGAGCTTTCTCATCAACTTTCTGTGTCTGCTTGCCGCTACAGCCGCTTAACAAGGAAAACATTATAAACATCGCGATTACTTTAGTGAAATTTTTTTTCATAAGAGTCCCCCTTTAAAATTATTCTTTCGATTATTAGAATAATTCCTCCTAGGTACCTAGGAGGAATTATTCGCATAATAAAATAGAGTTATCGAACATCTGAACTATAATAAGTATTATTTCCTACTTTATGAGTACCATCAATACGTGTAAAGTAACGACCTCCACTCGGTAAAGAGCGTCTAGTTGTTGCATAACCAGTATTAGCATCTCTATAGCCATAATCAGCAGCTAGTGTAATAATACTTGCTCCATCCTTTGTATAACGAGATACTGATTTAATATTGCATGAATCATTAGTAGCATATGTATACCCACTTGTAGTTTTATCATTGCAACTTACGCCATAGTCATATGATGCAGCATTTATTGAAATAGCTGATAAAGCGAATCCAAAAGAGAACAATGCTACAAGCATAAATTTCTTTCTTTTCACAGAATCACCTCCCCCCCATAATGTCAGCGCTTCCATTTATAATTTTATAATAACCTATTAACTATTTTTTGTCAACGCTTTATAACAAATCATATTGATCAGCATCATATTGATCATATTGAATCAGGAATACAAAAAATCCTCCTGCCGATATTGCAGAAGGATTGGTACCTCCTTATTTTATATTGATCCAATGGTCCTTTCCATCCTCATACACATTTGCACTCAACAGATATAATGGAACCAGCAAATAAAACTGCACCACATAATACAGCGCATAAATACCGATAATACTGATCAGCGCCTGTGTATTATTGGCAGCAACACTGAATACCTCCATCAGATTGTTACTGATATCATTCCCCAAAAAGGACGTCACTACAAGCAGAATACCGATCTGAGCGACAACAAACCAGATCATATACACAAGAGAGCCGCGAAGAATCACACGAATCTGTTCCCAAAGCAACTGAAAGCTCCCCATCACGAGTGCCTTGATCCGAGTAACACCATCATATACGCCATAGGCGATCAGTGCGTTCCACAGGATAAAGAAGACATTCAGTACACTCATCCCCACATAGTACAATGGCGGAACCATGATGAGAAACGTTGCCACGGTACTGACCAGCAGCTGTATCACACTGACAATCAGCCCAGCCAGAATCAGATATATGAAGCGTGAAGCGCCATATTGCACATCCTTCACACCAAAGGATTCATTTCGAACCCTTTGAATAAACAGAAACAGAATCACATAGTTGATCAGTGAAAAAAACAGGGACAGAAGAAAACTCAAGATGGAATACACCAGCGATTTGGCATCCATGATATAAATTAGAGAATCCTTACACAGGGATATCAGCAGGCTGTAAACAAGCAGTATGGCAAACAGCCGTAGATGATGCCCCTTCAGCTGTGCAGATAGCTGTTCCTTATATTGTTGATATGTTTTCATAATTACCTCCATGTAACCCGCTGCATACGGGCTTTGCTGCTTGAACTGCTGATAGCTGTCGGTTTCTCCTGCTTCAGCAATCACAATACAAAACATTATACGAGAAAGCGAAAAGAAAAGCAACCGCTCAAAGAGCATGCTGCTTGGTGATTTCGGATTCCCTTATGGGAGTGGCATACTGCAGAAAGTATTTTTCCACCTTTTTGCGTGATACGCATTTCAGCGAGATGCACTGATGATTTTTCAATTCGATGTTCAACACATCCAAATCATTGCGACTGGAGGTAATCGACCATTTTGCTACATCCTGCCAGAACAGCAGAAAGCATTCCTCCTTGCCGTTATTGAGATAAAAGACCGCATAGTTTTCATAAAACTCTATCAGTACAACATCTTTGACAAACAGCAGGCAATACAGAAACAGAAAGGTTATTACGATTCCTATGAGATAGACACGGGTAAACAGCAATGCAATCCCGATGAAAAGGAATACGGCAATGACCAGATACGGCTTTGCGTTGATCTGGTCGATTTTTCTGCCGTCTGTGGGCAAATTTCTGATTTTTAGCACCTTACTTTTTACGTTCACGTTCGACACCTTCTTATCTAGAAATTATTATATATGAAATAATTATTATATCAATATAATCACACAATTCCACTTATTTCTTATATATATTTCGCATATTTCCATGTATAATATTCCTGTATATCACACAGAAAGGACGTGTTGTCATGTTTGACATAGTAAAGGATATAGATCAATGGGGGAAGGGTTCCCTATTCAAATACGGCTTCCTGCAATCCCTTGTCATTATGCTGATATTTCTGTTATGTGCCTGGCTGTGCAAACGGGCAATCAACCGCTGGATCCGTAAAAAGGAAATTGTAAATGCGAAGTTTGTTATGCGCATTGTTAAAATCACTCTGTACACCATAGCCATATACGGCTGTTTATCTCTGCTGACTCCTTTTGAAAGTGTCCTTGGTAAAATCTGGGGAAGTGCAGGTATCATCGCAGTGGTATTAGGTCTTGCGGCCCAGGAATCCATGGGCAACTTTGTAAACGGATTGTTGATTACCACCTTCAAGCCGTTTAAAATCGGCGATCTGGTAAAGGTCAATAACGGAGAATATGAAGGCTACGTGGTGGATATCTCCCTTCGAGATACGGTGATAAGAACCTACGAAAACACAAAGGTTATCATTCCTAACAGCACCATGAACAAAGCCGTTCTGGAAAATGTAAGTCTGACCAATCACACAAAAGGTAATTTTCTAACACTGGACATCGCTTATGAAAGTGATTTGGATAAGGCGATGAATATCATGAAGGAAGAAATCATACGGCATCCCGCTTATGTGGATCCCCGCACAGAGGAGGATATGCGAAACCATGTGGAGCCGGTTATCGTTCGTCTTACCTCCTTCAACGATTCTTCCCTGACCCTGCGTGCCACCGTATACTCGCGTGATAATTCAGAAGGCTTTGCCATGCTGTCTGATCTGCGCATCGCAATTAAAAAACGCTTTGATCAGGAAGGCATTGAATTCCCCTATCCGCACCGTACGATTACCTATAAAGAATAAAATGATAGCATTGCCGATAGCAAGCAATAACCTTAAAACATAAAGGAAAAGCATCCCTTGAGCTTGGGATGCTTCTTTCTTATTTCTCTTTTCTGCTCTTACGAACACTCTTGTCATGACTTCCGGATGCTCGTCTGCTTGGACGACGCTGTGAAGAAGAAGCACTGTTATCATAGCTTCTGCTGCGTCCGCCTTTATTATAACCGCCTCCGGTTCCTCTTCCATTGGAACGGCTGCTGTTTTTGCGCTTCGGCGCACTGTCGATTTCCACCATGACTTCCACACCGCGGATATGACTGCGCTGCATATTGCTCAATACTGCATCCACCTTGCTGGCTTCCACATCCACCAGGGTGAAATCCTTGCGTACATCAATACGCCCGATGGCTTTTCCATTCAGTCCGGATTCCTCAATGATTGCCGCAACGATATTACCCGGCTGTACACCATTGTTTCTTCCGACATTGAATTTCAACGTGATAGCATCAAATGCAGATGCATAACGCTTCACATCCTCATCCGCTTCAATATCGATGATTTCATTCTTGTAGGTCATGGAAATCAATGCAGAAATAATGTTTTCCAGAGCAATTCCCTCTGCCATCAGTTCATTTGCAATCTCCATGCTTTCTTCAGTAATGCCCTCATCGCATGCTTCCTTTACCTTTGCAACAAAAGCATTGCGGTTGGCTTCCATCATCTGTGCACAGGTTGGCAGCGCATGACGGACAATATTGGTTTTCGTATAACGAATGATGTCACGGATTCCCGCACGCTGCTTTCCACCGCTTACCAGAGTGATAGCAAGACCTTTCTTGCCGGCTCTTCCGGTACGTCCGACACGATGGATGTAATATTCATTATCCTGTGGAATATCAAAATTCACAACCAGATCAATATCATCCACGTCGATTCCGCGGGCTGCGACATCCGTGGCGATCAGAATCGGATAATTTCCGGAACGGAACTGCTCCATAACACGGGAGCGGAACTCCTGCTTCATATCCCCATGCAGAGAAATCGCTTTGATGTTGTGCTTATTCAGCTCATCACACAATTCATCTACCATTTTCTTCGTATTACAGAAAATCATGCACAAATCCGGATCGTAATGAGACAGCAGCACACGTAAAGCATTTGCTTTTTTTCCACGCGGTGCATCATAATAAATCTGCTCTACTGTATCAATAGTACGCTGTGCAGACTTAATTTCCACACGTACCGGGTCATTCTGGAATTCCTTGGTGATACGCAGAATTTCCGCAGGCCATGTAGCCGAGAACAGAATGGTCTGATGCTCGTTGCCCTCCGGCATCATGGACAGGATTTCTTCAATATCTTCCTTAAAGCCCATGTTCAGCATCTCATCCGCTTCATCCAGAATTACCATATTGGTATTATCCAGCTTCAGTGTACGGCGGTTCAAATGATCCATGATACGGCCCGGTGTACCGACAACGATACCGCAGCCTCGTTTCAACAGCTGAATCTGACGGTCAATCGGCTGACCTCCGTAAATCGGAACGATCTTAACGCCTTCCTTGTACTTTGAAAATTTTCTAAGCTCGGTAGCCACCTGGGTGACCAGCTCTCTTGTTGGACAGATGATCAGTGCGTTCGGATATCTTGTTCCCTGACATACTTTCTCAATCGCCGGGATACCGAATGCAGCAGTTTTACCTGTTCCTGTATTTGAACGACCAAGCACATCCTTGCCCTCCATAATAAGCGGAATGGATTGTGCCTGAATATCGGTTGCATTTTCATATCCCATTTCTTCAACAGCCTTCATTACCTCGCTGCTGATCTGTAATTCATTAAATGTTGTCATTGTTACCTTCTTTCTATCATTGCAGGTTAAAAACTCGTAATAACTTACTAAGTTTACCATACGATGGTACATACGTCAATTTATAATTTTTATCATCTATCAGTTTTCCCATATAAAACTACGGCATTCAGCAAATAAAAAAATAGTGCGACTGCACCATTTTCTGTAATCTATGCCATGCTGCGGTAGCAATCCTCCAGACGCTCCACAAGAAGATCCTTAGAAAGGTCAAGAACAAAGGACAGCTCCTCACAGAGTACACCCTCAATACGGGAAAGACATTCCTGATAACGGATACCTTTTTTACCTTCCACATATTTCCAATACAGCAGACCAATGAGCAGCTGTACCTGCTGTTCCAGCTTGTAGTCTACAATACTCTGCTGAATCTGCATAAGCGTAAGACTGGCTGGAAGGGATGATTCCTGTTTGGGAGTAAACAATTTCTTCATGATGAGATCCGCCTCATCACTTTCCATCAGATTTCGTACACCCACTCGTGGCAGGCTCTCGAACGGTATGGAACAGGTACTTCCATCCGCTGCCGTAATTACCATACGCTTTTCTTTTTTGTCGATGCCTGTAACATCACAGATGCCCAGGTTTGGATGAAATACCTTTTCTTCGTAGTTTACCATTTTATATACCTCAATACCCTCAGTCTATGCTTTTTTCAGTGAAAAGTCAAATAAATATCAAAAGAAATCAAATCGTCTTTGGAGCAAAAGAACACAAGATTGCTGAAGCAAAAGATTCGTTTTCACGTTCTAAACGAATATGTAAAAAAACCTGGTCTGATACAAAATACCGATGCGTTATATACATTATGACGAATCGCAATTACACAGTGAAGCATTCCAGCCCGCCGAACCTTTCTGCCCGCCGAACCTTCTGCACTGCAGCAAGCATACGCTTTACAAAGTAATTCCAAAAAGAACAGTTGGCTTTCTCTCTATATAAGCTCTATGCTCAACTTTGTCAATAAAGAATCGTCTTTCAGATATATAATATACGCATGCGAATGAAGTGCAGTAACCGCCAGAACTATACCAGCACTTTCTTTCTGCATTTCAAATCTTCAGACATTTTTGTCGTCTTATACTGTTAGCGTTTTGCGTATGGTTTATCATAAACAGCTGCGAACCAGAAATGCCGCAGAGTAAGTGCTTATGAGAACGTTTTATTCCATTGTGATCAAATGATGCATCAGGCTATCATTGCACTTCTTTCGGGTAATAATAAATCAATCAAGGATGCTGCTCCTGTATGTATGAGTTCACTGCCATTCGATAATTTACCCTTATCTCAGCTGATATCTACAATAGATTGGTGAATCGTAACGACCATATTGCAAATAATGCAAATAATTACGAAAGTTCTTGCTTTTCTCATTTCTTGTGTTATACTGAAAGTGTAATAACAAGCAAATAACTATGATTTCAATATTCACATATCAGGAATTGTAATTATCTCATTGTACAATTCACATATGTGTTTTTTTATGCCATGAGAGTGCTTCTTATCTACATTATAAGGAGGTACTAATATGAGTACAGGTAAAGTAAAATGGTTTAATGCAGACAAAGGATACGGATTTATTACAACAGACGCTGGACAGGATCTGTTTGTACACTATTCTGAAATCCAGACTTCCGGATTCCGTACACTGGAAGAGGGAGCAAAGGTTAACTTCGAGATCAATACAAACGATCGCGGAGATCACGCTGCAAACGTAACTGTAATTTAATTACACAATCAAGGGAACCGTCGATAGAAATCGGCGGTTTTTCATTATCCGAAAGCAGCACTGCCTCTTTGACAGGGCTCCTTTGAAAAACGGATTACACAGCCTTTTTCGTACTATGACATTTTACAGAACTGTTCGTCAGGACATGCTTATCGGTATAGAAAAGGCTCCGCATGCAATGCAGAGCCTTTTCCAAAATTATAGGGGATAGAATGATGTTATACGTAAATTAGGGATAGTTTTCGGGGATCATTTACGTATCAGCAGTTTTCTCATCTGCCACCCATACTATACAGCACTTCATTTTCGCAATTTGTCGAACTATGTCGCCTGTTCGTTTTTTTCTTCATTCATATGAATCAGCGGCTTCAGCAGCTCATAGAAATCCTCATATGGAACAAAATGAATTTTCTCTTCCTCTTTATAAGCCACATAATATTTCCCATAGCTGTCATAGATTACTTCATATTTATCCTTCTTTACAAGCACCGTAGTCAGAGGTATCTTGTAGCGGGTCTTGTTTCCATTTACCAGCTTATCTTCATAGGCATAATGCGTGCTGGCAAATACGGGATGATCGATACCCTCAATCGTCAAGCTGCCCTTTTCAATATCCGGCAGATACAGATCACTTTCACCCATCTCTATGTATTTACCTGGAAATTTTACAGCAGCCGCCTGTACTACATCCTGCTCCTCAAGTCCTGTAATCTGCAAATCCATCACCTTCCTATGCATCGTATTATATCATGAATTATGTGCTTTTTGACATCTTAGAAATGCTAATCACACAATTTGTGTACGAAAAATCAAGTTTCCACACATTTTTCCATGATCCCGCCATATTTAAACGGAAAGTTTTTTGTATACTATAGGCAAGCAAGTGGTAATCTTGCTTAGTATGACATATTTCCCCCAAAAATAACTTCATACTTTCTCCCTTTCAAAATTATATAATAATGATACAAAAAAGACGTTCCCCCAAACGTCTTTTTTGTTGTATGCAGGATCATAGATTTCTCTTTACAGCAGCAAGAATGACTGTAAAGCCACATTTTCCCTTTCCATCACCTGTGTCCGCTGATACCAAAATGACTGTATTCGTATGTACAGCTTTTCCCCTTTTTATTCCACGATCCATAAAATTGTGGGAGCTATCACACAATTTGTGCGCCACAATTCTGATTTCCACATATTTTTCCATGATCGCGCCATATTTAAACTGCAAGTTTTTCGTATACTATAAGCAAGCAAGAGGTAATCTTGCTGGTATGATAAAATTCCCCCAAGAATACTTCATACTTTCTCCCTTTCAAATATAAAGATAATAAGATACAAAAGAAGCTCATGAACCCAAGCATGAGCTTCTTTTGTTTTACTTATGTTGTTCATCTATTGTTTCCAAAGACCAGATGTTTGAATCTCTACGAAACAGCAGGCAAATCGCGATACCCGCAAAACCCAGCAGTAGAAACAGAAGAGCCGCACCGCTTCCTTCGCCTACACCGATTGCACGTCCAAGCAGGGAGGATGCTCCCTGTGCCGCCATGAAGGGCTCAAGGATATAATCTATGAGGGCACCACCCAGAAAATATCCTGCCGGTATGGTGAAGAATTGAAGAGAATTTCTAGCGGCATACACTCTTCCCTGCATATCAAGCGGTATATGTTCACGCAGCAGCACATCCATATTCGTATTCATTGCCGGAATACACAGCCAGCCGAGAAATGCCCCCAGACACCATACAAAGGGTTCTCTGCCCAATGCCAGAAAAAAGCTTTCGGTTCCCATGCTGATCAGCAGGGCATTGTGAATCAATCGCACACGTTGATGCCTCGTCGGCTTCAGCATCAGAACAAGACTTCCGGCAAGATTTGCCAGTCCCATACAGGTATTCACTACCCCCAGCACAGCTTCACTGCCACCCTCGCGCATCAGCAGCATATAAGGCAGTGCAGCATCCAGGGTGGAGGCTACCAGATTTATCGCAGCCAGATACAGGATCAGGTCCAGAACACCGCGATTTTCTCTCAGCCAGTGAAGACCGCTTTTTACGCCGTTCAGAAGAGATTGTTTTTCTATAGCGGACACCGCTTCTACAGCAGGCAGCCGTATGAAGAAGGCCAGGGCTGTAAAGGCGACGCTGAAGCTGATCAGATCAATCAGCAGGATTGTCTGCATACCGAACAACGCATAAACAGAGGTTGCGAAAACGGGAACCAGCAGTGTGTTCAATGAATTGGAAAACATCCGCAGAGCGCCTGCTCTGGCATACTGCTTCTTCGGAGTCAGCAGAGTAATCGCCACTTCACTGGAGGGCTGCTGCAGCGTATTCATACATCCGTTTACAGCATTCAGAATATACAAATGCCATATCTCCAGCGTTCCCTGTAACAGCAGGATACTGATTACAAGGGTTGAGCCAGCAGCCAGACTATCACAGATCAGCATTGTCTTCTTTTTATCCCAGCGATCACACAGGGATCCGGCAAACAGGCCGAATATCACATAGGGGGTGTACGAACAGATGGAAAGCATCGCGCTGACCATAGCACTTCCGGATTGTTGCAGACTCCATATGACAAGTGCAAAGCTCGTCATAGAGCTTCCAAGCTGCGAGCATGCCTGCGTACTCCAGAGTACAAGAAAAACATGCAGGTCTTTTATTGTTTGTTTCATATTGTTCATTTTGACTTCGCTCCTTTTCTACATGAATTGTATTCAGGCAAAGTCAGCGGACGAGTCCGTAATCATTGCTCCATGCAAGCGATTCGTCCATCAGACTTTGCATGGAGCTGCTGCATAAGGTAATTTCATAATATCCCTCCCTTCATATCAGACTGTATATAGTCTGAGGAATCATTCAGTCTTTCATAATCGAAATAAGCTCTGTTCAAACATTGTAAATGAACACTCACATGCTATCCGTACAGGCAGCTTACTTCCTTTCCATTATACCACAGCTTCGCGGTATGCTTCCCATAATGTAAAACGAAAACGATGTATTATAACATAGTTTTCCATATTATCTACATTATTTATTGACAAGTATTTTGTATACTGTAAGCAGCAAGTAGGAAATGCTTGCTAGTATGATAATTCCCCCAAAAGTAAATTCATACTTTCTCTCTTTCATTTAAAACTGATAATAATAGAAGCGCACTGTTCCCCCAAGCAGTGCGTTTCTATTTTCTTATTCAGCCAGAGAAGACGATCTTTAATATCATCATGAACAAAACAGAAAATGCAGCATTTGAAATAACGGAATGTTCAAAACAGTACGTGATTTCAACTACATAATTTCACATAGTTGCGACATATTTTTCAGATAACATTTTCGTATACTATAGTCAGCAAGAGGAACTCTTGCCAAGTATGATAATTTCCCCCTCAAATGAAATTCATACTTTCTCCCTTTCATTTAATTTTATAATTCTAAAAGAAAAAGAACGCACCCCCTCAGCGTTCTTTTTCTTTTATCCGCGTTTATCGCCAATCCACGTTTATTGCCGAATTGATTTCTCATCCCTGCACCCTTTCCTACCGGCAACATAGCGTATTGCTATCAAAAACGATATGCATTGCTTTTGCACATGGACAGGATTAAGCGGATGATTCTTTCTGTATTGCATCATACTGCTGTCAAAGAGATTGATTATCTCATACCGGATACAAGATATTGCAATGCTTCCCAGACAACCGGTATCAGCAATGCCGGCAGCAGATTACCTATTTTCATCTGTTTACCGAAAAACAAATTGATTCCAACACCAAAAATCAGTACATTTCCGACCAGTGAGAGATTCCGGATGAGCGTATCACTGAACAACGGAGAAAGGGTTCCGGCTAGAATGGTGATGGCTCCCTGATACAGAAAAAGCGGAACGGCCGCAAAAACTACGCCAATTCCAAGAGCAGAAGCAAAAACCATGGATATGATACCATCGAGAATCGCCTTTGTAATCAGCATGGAGGCATCGTGTGTCAGTCCATCCTGCAATGCTCCCACAACAGCCATCGCTCCGACACAGATGACAAGCGCATTACTCACAAATCCTTCCACAAATTTATCATCCCTGCTTTTTACCATACTTTGAAGACGATGAGCCAGTCCCTCCATGCGATCTTCCAAACGTAACAGCTCTCCGGCAACTGCACCAATCCCCAGTGAGCAAATCAGCAGTAGTGTACCGTTCGCCTACAGGCGTGTACCATCCACTTGCATCATAGCGCTGATCGCTCCGCTGATACCGATAAACAATGTGCATAGACCAAGTGAGCGCATGAGCAAATCGCGTACACGAAGCGGTAGTCCCCCCTTAACCAGCATACCGATCATCCCTCCGATAATCACGGCAGCTGCATTGATTACTGTTCCCATAACGTTCCTCCTCTTTTTTCCTATAAATGTATCATTCCAAAAAAGGAAAGTCAATGAAATCTCCGACAGCTCCTATGAAGCAGTTTATTACAGACCTGTTCAAGAAAGGGTAGTGCAACGTGCAGGAACGTATGTGACGAAATACCTCCCCCATTCCCTGGAATTGAACATGCTTTCCATATCCTATCTCTGCTGCAGACAAAAAAAGATTTCTCATTCATGATCTGCACCATGGAATGAAAAACCTCTTATTTCAGCTCATTATCACAGATACTCAACAGTGGTCTGATTCTTTTACAGCAGCTGATTCAGTATATTTGCAAGCTGTGTCTTTGGCTGATAGCCTGAAATCTGCTTTACTGCTTCTCCGTTCTTGAATACGATCATGGTAGGAACCGACATGATACCAAACTTCATTGCCAGATCACCTTCCTGATCAACATCAACCTTGACTATTTCCGCTTTGCCCTTCATATCCTCTGCCAGCTCCTCCAGTACCGGAGCCAGCATTTTGCATGGCCCGCACCAGGTCGCAAAGAAATCTACCAGGACTACACCCTCTTTTGTTATTTGTTCAAATTCTGCTTTATTTATAACTTTCATAATCTCGTACCTCCGACTATCCACAGTATAGCACATTCTGCCAAAAACATGCATGAAAATGCTCATACTGTGAAATATTTCTGCAATGCCTCCGCAATTCCATCCTCATTGTTGCCGCTACTAACCTCATCCGCCGCTGCCTTAACCTCAGGCATCGCATTCCCCATCGCAATACCGATACCTGCCGCCTGCAGCATTTCAATATCATTTTCGCCATCACCGAATGCCATCACATCATGCATGGGAATATCCAGCATTTCCGCCAGTGCTGTCAGACCACTTCCCTTTGTAATCCCCAGCGGCATCAGCTCCAGCCATTTCGGTGTTGTCAGTCCCAGCCAGTAACGATCCTGCAAATCTCTTTTTGCCTGCGCACTTACTTCAGCCATGACATCCTCATGGTAGGCAACACTCACCTTGTTGATACTGCGGTCAATTTCTTCCCACGTATTGATATAATGAATCTTCGGGTAGCCCTTTCGGTTATCCGCCAGAAGTGCAAAGGCACCTCCCGTCCACGGGTAATCATCACTAAGCTTGTGCTTTTTGCGATATTCCGCTTTTTCCTTTAAGACACTTTCCGGATTATAATCAAACAGTCCGTCATCAAACTGTGCCATAATTTCAACATCCCATTGCCGGAAATATGTAAAAAGCTCTTCCATTTCACTGCGTCCCATCTGCTTGCGGATATGACGTTTTCCACACGCAAGATCATACAGAATTAAACCGTTGACCTCCAGTAAATAGCCTCCATAGGCATCCATATGCAGCTCTTCGGCATATTCCATAAGCTTGCAATAGCTTCTTCCGCTGGCCAGTACAAGACGTACCCCCTGCTTCTGCACACGCAGCAGCAGCTCCTTGGTTCTGGAGGAAATCCTGTTATCGCTTGTCAGCAGTGTTCCATCCATATCCATTACAATCATTTGTATCATACTATCACGCCCCTTATGAATAGGATTATACAATGAATATCTTCAGAAGTAAAATCATACTGGAAGAAGAAAAAAAAGAGTGCTATACTAAATGCACAATGGGGAGGTACTGCAATGAAAATACAGAAAACGAATGCCATGCGTATTCTGGACAGCAAGCAGCTGTCCTATGAAGTGCTGAGCTATGCACATGGAAAAGAGGCTGTTGCAGGTCTTGATGTAGCAAAGCAGCTGGAAGAGAATCCGGAGCAGGTTTTCAAAACACTGGTAACGGTTGCGAACACGAAGGAATATATCGTCTTCGTAATTCCTGTGGCACATGAGCTGCATCTGAAGAAATGCGCAAAGGCTGCCGGTGTAAAATCCGTGGAAATGATTCATGTGAAGGATATTAATAAGATTACAGGCTACGTCCGTGGGGGATGCTCCCCCATCGGTATGAAGAAGCAATTCCGCACCTTTGTACACGAAAGCTGTACAGGGCATCCTACCATAATGTTCAGTGGCGGGAAAATCGGTGTTCAGATCAAAATGCAGCCGGATGAACTGTTAAGACTGATTCATGCGGAAACAGCAGATCTCATCAGTGAAGCTTAGTGCTGTCATGCTCCATGGCAGCTTTTTTCATAAAAAAGGAGAGCTTACTCCCCTGATGTAAATACATATTTATCCAGCGCCTTCGCGATTCCCATCTGATCATTGGTATCGGTGACATCCCATGCTGCCTGTTTCAAGGAATCCATAGCATTTCCCATAGCGATGCCGTACTTCACGGTTTTGATCATTTCCATATCATTTTCCGCATCTCCAAACGCCATCATTTCCTCTGTGGAGATTCCCAGCTTCTTTCCAATACGCAACAGCGCACTCGCCTTGGATACCCCCTTCGGCATAACCTCAATCCAGGCAGGACCAACCTCCAGCAAGTCATAATCCTTCAATTCCCTACGAAGATGCGGCAGGTGCTTCTTGAAAAAGGAGGCCGTCTGTATCAGTACAAACTTATTCACATCCTGTGTAATTTCATAGTCTGCATCCTCCAGTGGAATGAAATTTCGCTTTCCCTGATTAAACCCGTAATCCATCGGCCGCCCAAACACGACACTGCGCACCTTTTTCATTGCCTTCAGACGCTTGGATATCAAATCATAGAAATCATATCCGCAGCAGCTGATGACCTCAAAATTATATTTCATTCCCAGTGCCATCACTTTCTTTGCGTCATTGCCGTCCAGCACCTTATCCACATAATATTCCTTTTTATGAAAATCATAAATAATCTGTCCGTTAACCCCTGCTACAAAATTATCACCTCTGTGCTCAAGCTCCAAGGGCTCATATACAAAATCAATACCACCCTTATCCCGTCCGGTAGCTATCGTTATGGAAATCCCCATCTCCTGTGCCTTGATCAGACGTTTTTTGGTTTCCTCATCAATTGTCTTCTGCATGGTCAGCAGCGTTCCATCCAGATCCAGTGCTATCAGTTTTATCGCCATATTCTACCTCTACTTTCTTTTTCAACCCTATTATAGCGAAAATAGAAAAAAAGTAAACCTGAAATCCCTGTAAAGAAGCTCTGCCAACCGTAAAGAAAACGGACATCTCTATTGAAATGTCCGCTCCTTTATATTTATTTCGCTAATTTAGCAGCTGCTGCCTCATCAACAACAACGACAACATCTGCATGATTCTGCAATACGCTTGCAGGACATGCCGGATCAACCGGTCCGTTGACCATAGCTGCAACAGCATCTGCCTTGTTTGCGCCGGATGCGACAAGCAGGATTTTCTTTGCCTTCATGATGGTCGCAATTCCCATTGTAATTGCATGTGTCGGCACCTGATTGATATCATTATCAAAGAAACGCGCATTATCAGAACGTGTTTTTTCTGTCAGCTCAACGATATGCGTTTCCTCTGTAAACGGTGTACCCGGCTCATTAAATCCGATATGTCCGTTTCCGCCGATTCCCAGAACCTGTACGTCCACGCTGACATTTTCCATAGCCTTTTCATAGCCTTCACAGTCTTCCTTCGTACTTCCATAAGGTACATGAATCTTGTCTTCCGGTAAGTCGATACCCTTAAACAGGTTTTCATGCATGAATGTCCAGTAGGATTCCGGGTGATTTCTGTCAATTCCAACATATTCATCCAGATTGAAAGACTGGCACTGTGCATAGCTTGTTCCATTGTCCTTATGATCCTGAATCATGTTCTTGTACAATCCAATCGGACTGGAGCCTGTTGCAAGACCTAAAACAGCATCCTTTTTGTTTGTGACAACTTCCTTCATAACAGCAAATGCTTCTTTGCTTACTGCATCGTAATCTTTCACTACAATAACTTTCATTTTCTTTTCTCCTCCTGATATTACACAGTAATATCATACCATTTTAAAAGCATGTTTTCAATGTCAGAACATACATATCCTGTATTTCCAGCCGATCGCTGAGCACCGGCTTCTTGCATTCCATATACGATTACAGATGGTAGCCGCTTTTTTCCATGCGGCGTTTGTTTTGCTTCTGCAGTTCAGATCCCGGTTCCTATGGCAACAGATTTCCGGCTGCAACATAGATGGAATACCATTCCTCTCTGGTCAGCGTAATGTCACAGGCTTGTACAATCCCTTCAATGCGCGCAGTATTGACAGAGCCCAGAATCACCTGCATTTGAGCCGGATGGCGAAGCAGCCATGCTGCCGCAATCGCACTGCTGCTGACCTGATATTTCTTTGCTAGTGTCTGAATCCGTGCATTCACCTCGGGAAATTTCGGATTATCGAGGAACACACCTTCAAACATGCCATACTGAAACGGTGACCAGCACTGTATTGTAATATCCTGCAGTCTGCAATAATCCAGTGTACCGTTATCACGGTCAATACCGCGCTGGTCAAAGGTATTGACATTGACACCGGCATCAATCATCGGTGTATGCATGACACTCAGCTGCATCTGATTGATTTCAATCGGCTGCCTGCTGTATTTTTTCAGCAGCTCAATCTGATAGGGATTGTGATTACTGACGCCGAAATGCTTCACTTTTCCTGAGGTATACAATGCATCAAAGGCCTGTGCTACCTCCAGCGGATCCATCAGGGCATCCGGACGATGCAGCAGCAGATAATCGAGATATCCACATTGCAGACGCTCTAGAGAAGCATCCACACAGTGAAGTATGTAGTCTCTGGAAAAATCATAATGTGTTGTTTCACTGCGATGGATACCGCATTTTGACTGAATGAGCATATCCTTTCTTAAAGAAGGCTGTGCCTTCAATACCTTACCAAACAGCTCCTCACAGACTCCTTTTCCATAGATATCCGCATGGTCAAAGAAATTGATACCGAGCTTTAAATCCTGATGAATCAGTTCCTCCAACTCGTTTACGCTCATGGCATCAATACGCATACAGCCCTGTATGATAGCCGGTGCCTGTGTACCTGCAATGCTTATGCTTTTCATATGCTAGCTTCCTCCTCTTTATCAGTTGCCTTCATTATACTTCTTTTTCCTGTACGTGAATACAGGAAACAGCTTTTTTCAGCAATGGAATTCTTATTGCATAGGAAGCAGAGCATTAACGCGAATACCATTTCATTCCCGATTCTGTACTTTGCCAGCTGAATTCAGAAAAGGGCTCCCATTGCCTGCCAAGCCCTTGAAATCTCAATTGCCGGAAGCAGCCCCTGTGTATGAACGCACAACTGCCTCTTTCTGTCCTTCATCCGCAGCATGATATCTGTTCTGCAAGGAGCAGGGTAATTAAAACAGTCTGTAGGTTTTTCATCACCGCATGAAAAGCGCTACTGCCACGGCATGAAAAAGGATATGCAAAGAGCCTTCCTCCTATCCCATATCCGGCTTAGGAAGCACGCTTTCTGCATATCCCTGTTTTTTTAAAATACCTGATTTAAAATACCTGAATTGTATATGCGGTTGTGAATGTTTTTCCTGCGGAAAGTGTCATCGTTCCCTCACGATGGGAGAAGTCTTCCTCCACCCTTGAAAAGTCCGCATGGCCGTACCACGGCTCCAGACAGATAAACGGCGCATTCTTTTTCGCTGTCCAGATTGCCAGATACGGATAGCCGCTGATGGAAATGCGCACACCGTGGTTGTTCGGTCCGGATAATGTCAGATAGGAGCTTTTCATCCCCTGATAGATCAGCGTCGCATATTTCTCGATTTCCTCATAGCTGCAAGGTATCGTCTGCAGCTCCACATCCTCCAGCGTATACGGTTTCTTCTTTTCAGGATCAAACACCAGCTGCTTCAGCTTCTCCGGATTCGAAAAACGCATGGTATAGTCCTCAAATGCCTCTCCCTCGCACAACGGACAATTGAAGCCGGGATGCAGCCCGAATGTAAACGGCATGTCCCGTTCTCCGGTGTTCGTGATACGATAGGTTACCGTAAGGGTATCATCCTGCAGTGCATAGCCTACCTCATAATGAAAATCGAAGGGGTACTGCGCTTTTGTTTCCGCACTGCTGTCAAATGCCATGATGACCTCTTTTCCATCATCGCGTACACAGTCGAGCGTCGCATAGCGAACCAGACCGTGATTTTTCATTGCATATGTTTTGCCATCCATTTCATAGGTGCCATCCAGCGTATTGCCTACCAGAGGAAACAGACCTGGATTTTTCCCTGTCCAATAATCCGGATGTCCCTGCCACATATACTGAATGCCGGTTTCCAGATCGGTAAAGCTTTCAATTTCTCCACCCTTCGCAGTAAAGGTCACCTCATAACGATTATTTGTTAATTTCATACTGCCTCTCCTCTCTCAGTTGTTCATGTCTATTATAGCACAACAAAAAGCAGATTCTCCAGAAACTGCAGGACTTCTCCTATATCCATTCCATCTCTTTACAGAAGTGATATAGTCCATCCTCGTCAATGGAACCGCAGACATAATCCGCTGCCGCCTTTGCTTTAGGATTGGCATTCCCCATAGCAATGCCGATGCCTGCGGCCTGCAGCATCCCCACATCATTGGCACCGTCACCAAAGCATGCGATCTGTTCAACCGGGATATCCCAATGTGCAGCCATCGCCTCTACCCCTTTGCTTTTATCTACGTTTTCCGCTGTGATTTCCAACGTATTGGAGGAATGCGTTACAATAAAGGCATCCTTCATGAGCGCGATGATATCCTCACGCTGTTCCCCGTTTTGCGGATAGGCAAGCATATTAAACACTGTTTCCTGCTCATAGGGCTTTACAACGGGCATATTCAGATACAGCTTGAAAAACTCATCACGGATATTGTGAGGACAAGGTGTTGTCAGACAGTCATTGTCAAAGGTGGAGTACCGCACAGGTATGTGCCTTTGTTCACAGTAGCGGATGAGCCGCTCCACCTGCTCCTGTAACAGGGGAAAGCTGGTGACAGTCTCCTCTTTGCCCATGATGAGTGCTCCCCCATCAAAGATTGCAGCATCAAATGCAAAATCCCGAAAAAAGGCCGGAAGATTACGGACCTCATAGCGACACCGGCTTGTAGCGATACCGATACGGTATCCGTTTTCCTTCAGGCGGTTCAGCGTCTGACGGGTGGTTGCAGGAAAATCATGAATACGATGCGTATACAGCGTATTGTCCACATCAAAAAATAAAGCTTTTATATGTTTCATATACAATCCCTCATTTCATAACGCTTATCATTATAGCATGATAAAGGGATAAAACAAAAGAAGCACCTGGGGAAGTGCTCCTTTTGCTGTTGCTTATTATTTATTTAATAGAAAGGAAAAGTATGAAAAATTTTCTGAGGGGAAAAATTCATATCTGCAGGATTCCTCCTGCATGCTTACAGTATACCGGAAAGTTATATTTTAATTATGTAGAGAACTTGTAAAAATGTGTGTTCTTTCAAGTGCCTGAACCCAAATTATGTGAAGCACATGCAAAAAAGGGCTGTAGAAAGATAAATGTGAAATTCTCACGGATTTGCCAACAAAAAAGGTGCCTTGGGGGAAGCACCTTTTCTGTATATGGTAATTTGTATTTTGAAAGGGAGAAAGTATGAAATACTGTTGGGGGAAATAGTTCATACAGGCAGGATACCTCCTGCCTGCTGATAGTATACAAAATGTATATCAATATATTATGTATAGATCATGGTAAATTATGTGGAATGCATGCATCGGCAAATCGGTAATCATCATTTTTAATCTATTTCATCCACCTGAGAATGTCCTCCCGTTTATTTCCATCAGTGAAGCAGTTCCTGCTTTGATTTTTTTACTATTTTGCCTTTCATTTTCAATCATACTTGAATAACGGTATCGAACGCTTTCCGGTGAAGACCTGATCTGTGCTACAGCTATCCCTCCGGTAAGGGCCGCATAAGGCTTATGGCAACAGCATGCATTTGGTTATATTTCATGACTCCCTGTGCAAACGTATGAATCATCAGGAATCTGTGCGTTTTTCTTTGGTTAACAAAAAAGATGCCTTGGGGGAAGCATCTTCTCTGTATATGATAATTATTATTTTGAAAGGGAGAAAGTATGAAATAATTTTGGGGGAAATCGTTCATACAAGCAAGATACCTCTTGCTTGCCTATAGTATACAAAATGTCTATCAATATATTATGTATAGATCATGGTAAATTATGTGTAATTCAGCGAAGCTCACCCCAAATTATGTGAGCATTGCCGTAAAAATGCTGAAGAAAGGGAATCCTGCGGATTCCCATCTTGTTTCTATTATGATTAGAATGCTTCTTTTCCTCTTACGTAGGTCATTTCGACGGAGTAATCATCATTCAGTACAACGATATCTGCATCATAGCCAGCCACAAGCTTACCTTTGCGATCATCCACATTCAGATATCTTGCCGGATTCAGCGTACAGGAGTTGATTGCATAATCCCAAGGAATCATCGCCTTTTCAACAAGCACCTTCAAGCCCTCATTGACCTTCAGGGTAGAGCCCGCAAGACTCTTTGCGCCGGTCAGATGTGCACTGCCATCCGGATACAGCTCAATTTCATTTCCACCGAAGAGAACCTTTGTCCCGACCGGCAGACCTTTTACCATTAACGCATCCGTAATCATGATGGTATAATCTCTTCCCTTCGCCATGAACAAATCGTTTAATGCATCCGGTGTAGAGTGATTTCCATCACAGATAACCTCACCGAAGGTATCACGGAAACGCATAGCAGCTCCTACCAGACCCGGCTTGCGGTGATGGAACGGTGTCATACCGTTAAAGATATGCGTCATGGAAGTTGCTCCGTTGGCAATTGCCATACCTGCTTCCTCAATCGTTGCCGCAGAATGTCCGATGCTTACGCGGACATCGTTTGCTGCACAGTATCTTGTCAGTTCGAAATCCTCGTCACGCTCGGTAGCCATTGTTATAATTTTAATCAGTCCGTCGGCAGCCTTCTGATACCGCTTGAACTGTTCAACATCCGGTTTTACAATGCACTGCTCCGGCTGTGCTCCCTTGTATACCATATCCAGATACGGTCCTTCAAAATGGATACCGAGGATTTCCGCTCCCTCATAGCCATCCGCTACGACCTTTGCGACATTTTTCACTGCCTTGGTAAGTACCTCCTCTGTCTGTGTGATTGTGGTAGGACAGATTCCGGTAACACCCTCCTCGGGAATGTGTTTCATCCAGTTTCGCAAGCCTTCTTCTTCTGCATCATTGGTGTCAAAGCCATAAGCACCATGTGTATGAACGTCAATGAATCCAGGTACAATTCGTCTTTCACCATAGTCCTTGTCAGCCGGTTTAGCGCCATAAGCGAGAACATTTTTGATTTTTCCATCCTCCAGCTCCAGCTGGGCTTCGATGAATTGACCGAGTACCCATATTCTCTTACTTTGAATAATCATGAAATAGCTCCTCCTTTATTGATATCTTTATTATACTACCCGAATCTTTTAATTTAAACGGGTTTGCAACTTAATTTTCAATTCGTGTACCGTTTCTGCTAAAAACTGCAAACAATGTCACTTATTTAATTTGTGAATAAAAAAATTAAATAAGTGGACATCCTCCTTATATCATATTAAAATAGAAATCAGAGGTGAAAGAAATGAAACAAGCAATACAAATTAAAGAAAATATGTACTGGGTCGGTGTTCATGATTTCAATTGCCGTCATTTTCACGGTGATCTGTTTCCGATTGCAGAAGGGACGACCTATAATTCCTATCTGATTGTCGATGAGCAGGTGACACTGATTGATACTGTTGAGGAAGAATTCTATGATACGATGATGGAGCGTATTCGTTCGGTAATCGGTGAGCGAACCATTGACAATGTTATCGTACAGCATGCAGAGCCGGATCATTCCGGAGGCTTCCTGAAATTTATGAAGGATTATCCCAATGCCAGACCGTATGCCAGCAATGCCGGTGTGGGCATCATGCTGAAGCAGTATTTCAAAAGCTATGATTTTCAAAGGGTGAAAACCGGTGATACCTTGTCCACCGGGCGTTATACGCTTACGTTTGTGGAAATGCCGATGATTCACTGGCCGGATAACATGCTGACCTATGTCGCAGAGCAGAAAATTGCATTCTCCAATGATGCGTTCGGACAGCACATTGCAAGCTATGATATCTTTGATGATGCACACGGTGCTGCCAAGTGTATTGATCGCGCAAAGGATTACTATGCAAATATCGTGATGCCGTATGGTATGCAGGTTGCCAATAAGCTGAAGCAGATTCGGGATATGAATCTTGACATTGATATGATTGCCCCGGCACATGGTATTATCTGGAGAAGCTATCTGCCGGAGCTGTTTCAGGCATATGAGGATTTTGCGACCTTCAAGGCGGTTGATAAGGCGGTCATTGTATATGAAAGTGTCTGGAAGCATACACAGATGATGGCTGAAGCGCTCGCTGAGGGCATGGGAAGAAACGGAATTTGTGTAAAAATCTTCAAATGCTCAATGACCTCCCCCGCAATCATACAAAAGGAACTGCTGGATGCCAAGGCGGTTCTGGTCGGAAGCGGGAATTACAACAATGCCATGGCGGGAAGCATTGCGGCATTTCTGGAAAAGCTCATCACCTGCAAGGTGAAGAATAAAAAGGGGCTTGGCTTTGGTTCCTATGGCTGGGCAAATCTCGTCACAAAGGAAATCAATGCCCGACTGGAAAAGGCAGGAATCACACTGCTGAATGATGAGGTTGTTTCACAGAATTACACGCCGAGTGAAGCGGATTTGGACGCACTGATGGAGCTTGGTAAACAGATTGCTGAAGAAATCAAGGCGATGTAGGTTTGATTCAGCTCTGCCAGTAAGCATATACATGAAAAGCAAGGCACGCAAAATGCCTTGTTTTTTTATGCAGGATTGCTTGTACGTTAACATACACGCTGTAGCACGCAGTACGTTTCTAAAAACGTAGCACAACAATAGCGTACCACCTGCCTGATACTCCCTGTTTCTGCTGTGGATGGCACTGATTTCAAGCACCGATAAAAAGAGCTTTATGATTTTTTCATGAGATGAAAATATTCATCATAGCCCAGATTCAGCTCGGAACAAATCCTATCATTGATTGCAGAAAGGGCATTTCGATATTCCCGATAGGCTGGACTCAGTTTCTCCATATTCGGCAGGAATATATCATTGTAACCGCTTCTTTGCAGCTCCATCATCCAGTGTCGTTTACTGATTGAGGAAGGCAGGTAGCGAAGCAGACAATATTTCTGAACCCGATACTGATGGAGAACCGCCTTTTTCATTTGCGCGTACTGCTTTGCATTCGGTTCCAGTAGCCTTTTCAGCTGTGCATCCAGCCTTGCCTGTATAGCCGCGGCCTGCTGATTTTGCAGAAACCCCGTTAGAAATGTAACGATTCTCATAGACAGCGGCATCTTCAGGTCGGTTGTATCCCAGAATGTGAGAATTGCCTGATAGGCATCCCGCTGCTCCTGCGTCGTGATGGGAATCTGCAGATACGGCAGAAAATGATATAGAAAGAGCTTGCCATAAAAGCCCGGTATCATTTCCTGAATAGCTGCCGCTATCGTTTGATAATCAAGCTGCTCCTGCAGCACCCGGTAATCCTTTGTGCCTGCCAGCATTTGGCGCACTGCCTCCAGCTGTGCAGACTGCTGCTCCAGATGTCTCTGCATCTGTTCTTCAAGCCGCTGCAGCTCCTCTTGCTCCACCTGCGGATCATGCAAAATACGTTGAATGGCGGATAGCTCCATCCCCAGCTTTCGATAAACCTGAATCTGTTGCAGAACAGCTATGTTCTCTTCGGTATACCGGCGATAACCGTTTTCATCCTTTTCCACCTGCAGCAGTCCCTTTTCCTCATAATACTTGATGGCCCGCTTGGTCATTTGTACCTGCTGTGCCACTTCCTGTAGTTTCATGAGATCACCTCCAGCTAAACCATATACCTGTACGCGGCGTACAGGTCAATACAAACAGCCACATTTCTCTCTTATATCATGCGAAAGCAGTGCTTGTAAAGCACACATCCTCTGCACAACCGTTTCCATAACAAAGGCGAAAAGCAATCCCACGGCTTTTGATATGCAGTAACTATCTGTATATAAGCATTGCAGTCACCTTCCCATATGGCAAAGCTGTCGTTAAGATAGGAGCATGAGACCTGCCAGGCTTTTCTTGCCAGAAAATCCCTGGAACCTGCCTGTAGAAAATGCTCCTTTTCTGCATGTATTTCCTTTGCAGCTTAGCTTGTTTGCAGTAAAGAAGCTTTAACAGCAGTTACCGCCTTTCTCACATGAAGGCGCACATTTTCTTTTATTTCCTGCGCAGCTGCTTTACTCCCTTGCGGATATAGCGCTGTTTATTGCGCTTGCCCTTTGCAAAGAACAGCCCGAAAATAATTAAGATTACACCGCCTGCAGCTCCCAATACATACTGTATTGTTTCATTTTGTTCCTCTTCAGCAGCCGATCCATCGCTCCACATATTCAGCTTCTCTTTTTTTGCTTCTTTCTCCAGCGTCTGCAGCTCCTTTGTATATGCATAATCACCATACAGATACTTCACCTCTGCCAGCCCCTTCTTTACAAGCTCCTTTTGCAGCAGGACATCATCCACAAACACCCATGCCAGTGTGCGTCCGTATTTATCCAGCTTATCACTGCCGTCATCATATTCCAGCTCAATCGTTTCCGCAGATTTCAAGACATCACACACATAAGCGCTTGCCTCTTTGCCATAGGGCTCCTTGGTTTTGGTATATTCAGGCGCATTGATTGCCAGAAATCGTACTGTCGTATCCTTGCCATTGATTTTAAAATGTGCGGTGTCTCCATCTGTACATTTGCTAAATTCAACTTCCTCTCTTGTATTTGCCTGTACAGGCAGTGCTGCCATAAGTGCCAGCAGACAAAAAAACATAATTTTCTTCATAATATCCTCTCCATGAGTTTAATTATAATGAAAATTATGTCGTTCTCAAGACTTGCTTTTTTTATTTTTCATAATTCCGGCATTCAGCAACAGCAGGCCCGCTATGGCAGTACAAGATGCTGCCTGCAGATGCAGATGATATACAAAGTATACTACGCCGGCCACGATCAGAAAGACAATACTGCCTCCTGTAGATACAAGAACAGATATCTCCATCTGTTTCTTCGTGGGCTTCATAAGCTGTTCCCGCTTTTTCATAACCCTATGATTTACTGCATCTACACGTCTCTGTAATTCATTCATTTTTTCAACAGGATTCATTTTGCATGCCCCCTTGCATAGATTCCCACAATTGCTAAAATCACAGCTGCAAAAAGATTTCCAAACAGCTGCAGCAGCATCTGACTTAGTCCCCCTTCTGTCAGCCACTGCACAAAGGAATTAAAGAATCCGGACAGTATGACAATGATTGCCAGCTTGAACCATAAGGATATGCGGCTGTGCAGCAATACGAGATAGATAAGAACCGCAAATACATCAGCAGCGGCAGCGATTGTCCAGGTCAGGGGAAGAAAATTTGAAATCGGAAGCTGCAGCGACAGGCAATACAGATAAGGAAACAGCATCACCATTCCCACCAGCATTGTTTTTTCGATCAAATAGCGATGTGACATAAGCAATGCCGTAAGAATCATCCACCCATATATGACAGACACAGCAGCAATCCATGCCCAGCTGATCGCTCCCTCCAGAACATAATTGCACAACAGGCAGATGCCGATGGACAACACAGCAAGTGCACTGAGCATAATCCAAATCCATCGCTGAATACGTTCCCTGTTTTCCTTCACCTTCAAAACAGCATAATCTGCAAGATTCTTTAGATTTTTTTCATTTCCCTGCTTTTGCGTATCCGTTTCCTCATCCCCGAGCAGCTGGGAAACCTCTATGCCAAGCTCCCTGCACAGCGGCAGAAGCAAGGAAATGTCCGGATAGCCTACGCCACGCTCCCACTTACTGATTGTCTTATCACTCACTCCAAGCTTTTCTGCAAGCTCTCGCTGTGTATACTTTAACTTCTTTCTTGCTGCAGAAATCTGCATGCCAATCTCCTTTTGCTGCATACATGCACCTCGTTTCTATACAGGTATCATATCATGCTTTCGCAAAATCACCTATCGACGATTCGTAGATATCAGATAAAGCGTTTGTTTTTCCTGCATTCCCTGTCTTCTTCTGATAAATCAGCCACAAAAATCCACAAAATATCAGAAACCTTATAATTTGTGCATATAAAGCCTTCTTCCGAAAAAATGTGTGTCAGCTCCTCAACGGTTGTAAAATATTCATCCTCCAGCTCTGCTTTCTGCTGTGGGGTACAGTGCTGCTCATACTTCATGCGATCCTGTGCATGCTCAAACATGAGATCAGCAATCACAATGCACCCCTGTCTTCGCAGTACCCGCTTCATTTCGCGAACGGCGAGAAGCCGTTCCTGTGCATCACAGTGGTGGAAAGCATAAGACGCTGTTATGGTATCGAACGAGCATTTTTCAAAGGGGAGGGAAAGAAAGGTTCCCTGATGGAGAAGCATGTCCGGCAGCTTCTTCTTTGCCTGAATCAGCATTTCCAATGACTGATCCACCCCTTCAACTGACAATCCTGCAGCAGCTAAGCGCTCGCTCAGATTTCCGGTTCCACAACCGACATCCAAAACCCTGCCGCCATGCATTTGCGCATGCTTTGCAGTTTCGTCCAGTACATGCTCATATGCCTCATAAAACGGCAGTCCCTGTGCTGTGGGCATATGCACGACCTCATCATACACCTTTGCAAAGGAATCAAAATCCCAGCGATCCTTCCATTCCCGGTTCTTATTTATTTCCTGAAGCAGTCGCTGCATTTCCTTTTGATCCTGCTGCTCCTCATAGGTGTTTGCCAGCATCGCATTCAACTCCTGCGAAATATGATCGCGTACCGCTGTCAGTTCATGCAGGTGCGCGTTTAACAGCTGCAGCTGTTGGAAATACAGCTCCTGCGCATTCCCCTTTTCCCTGCTTAAAAGCTCCCTGATATCCGCAAGTGAAAAATTCATTGCGCGATACAGCAGAATTTTCTGCAATATAGCCCGCTCATCCTCTCCGTAGACACGATAGCCGTTCGTGAGCCGCCGTGAGGCAAGCAGCCCCTTTTTTTCATAAAACCGCAGCACATTCGTATGGATGCCATACAGCTCTGCCAGCTCCTTTATCTTATACATTTGTATCACCTCATGCATATCGTACACCTTCGCTCAGGGATAAGGTCAAGATATATTTCAGATTTCTTTCAGAACAGCAAAAAAAGGAGGTCCTTCTCCCTGTACTGCCTCTGGGAAGAAAACATCTCCTTGTTGTAAATATCATTTTTTTAATCACTTTAAGAAACCGTCCACAATGACCTTTTCCGCTTCCTCGCTGTTTAACCCGAATGTCTGCAGCTTGATCAGCTGATCATTGTTGATTTTCCCGATGGCTGCCTCATGGATGATTTCCGCATCCACATGATTCGCAGCAATTTCCGGTATTGAACTGATTTTTGCTTTTCCCATAATGATGGAATCACACTGAATATGTGCACGGGAACGATTATTTCCCACTGCGATCGGATGAAACACCTGCACGGAAGTATCTTTTCCTACAGATCGGGAAACAATCTGAACAACGCTGTCCTCTCCATTCAGATTCACCGTCACATCCGAATGTGCCTTCTGCTCTCCATGCGTCATCAGCTTTTCATTGATCACCAGCTTGGCAGTTGCACCTAAATTTGCCTCCGTTTTACGAAAGGTGGAGTCAACCCCTTTAATCTGGCTCATATCCATTTTGGCAAAGGAGCCTTCCTCCATATGAATGACGGTTGTCGGATTCAGTATTCTGCCTCCGCTACCGCTGCCTTCTCCATAATGCTTTTCCGTATAGGTAATGCTGGCATTTCTTCCGATATGAAAGGTATGAATTCCGTCATGCTGTGAAGTGTCACAGCCGTCATTGTGAATACCGCATCCGGCTACAATCTCCACATCCGCACCCTCTCCGATATAGAAATCGTTATATACCATATCCTGAATGCCGCTGTCTGTCAGAATAACCGGAATATGTATACTTTCCCCCACCGTATTGTCATCCACGATGATATCGATACCCGGCTTGTCTGTTTTTGCCAGAATTTTTACATGCTCTGTAGAGTGACGTTCCACACCTGCTCCGTTTTTTCTTAAGCTGAAGGCACTGCCCGGCATAAAGCCGCTGATATCCGCTACTGTCTTCAGCAGATTTTTTTCCATCTGTTCCATCTGCCTCACCTACTTTTTAAATTCACAGGAATCAAATTCACTCATAAGTGACGGAAGAATATCATCCCTCTTCCCTTTTGTTTTGATTGCCCCGTTTTCGATAATAATGATTTCATCCGCCAGCTGCATGATCCGCTCCTGATGGGATATCAGGATAATGGACTGTCTGGATTCCCTTTGCAGCTTCTGGAAGGTTTCCACCAGCTTCGCAAAGCTCCACAGATCGATGCCCGCCTCAGGTTCATCGAATATGGAAAGCTTTAAGTCGCGCGCGAGAATACTCGCAATTTCAATCCGCTTTACCTCGCCTCCGGACAGAGAAGCATCCACATCTCTGTTCAGATAATCTTTGGAGCACAGTCCGACATCCGTCAGATAGCTGCAGCAGATTTCCTCATCCAAATCCTTACCGTGTGCCAGGGACAACAGCTTACGCACACTCATTCCCTTAAATCTGGGGGGCTGCTGAAAGGCATAACCGATTTTTCGTTTTGCCCGTTCGTCGATAGACATTGCCGTAATGTCCTCCCCATCAAACAAAATCTCTCCCTCTGTTGGTTTTTCAATCCCCATAATCAGCTTTGCCAGCGTTGATTTCCCACCGCCGTTGGGGCCTGTAATTACGGTAAATCTATTGTCTTCCATCGTCAGACTGATGTTGTTTAAAATCTTTTTTCCATCTACCTCAAAGGATACATTGCGCAATTCCAGCATGTTATCTCTCCTTTTCCAATGCTTTTTCTATTTTATCACAAATACTGTAAAATATATAATGATTTAAAAAAGAAAACAGGAAAATACAGCAGATCGTATTCCTATTTACCTCCAAATTCTGAGCGTATTTGCAAAATACAAGAGATACATAGCGTTGATAGCCATATTCTGATGCTCTTCTATGCTTTTGCAGGTAATGCATTTTTCTATGCTAACGCGATGATTAGTAGCCAAAACGTCTGCACAGCAGTATTCCTTATGGTCTTCAGAAAACAGAAAGGACACATTTGAAATCCGGAAGCAGACAGGAAGCCACAGATCAAAAGCCGGGTTCTTTTTTGCTTCAGAATACACACATAAGCAACGTAAAAAAGAAGAGCTAAACAGAATCTCTCTTATTCGGGGTGCTTTCAAAAGGAGGCATTCAAATACGACAGATAACTTGCAATAGTATCGAATTCTCCTTTATTTTAATTCACCCACAATCAAATAAGAACCAAACCCGATTAGTCAGGCTTTCTTTGTCTTCCGCTTTTTTCCATATTCGGGGACAGCCAATAGCCAACCATTGTTTTTCTCATGCATTGCACAGCAGAAGAACGAGCGCCAGAAGCAGCTGCTGTTTCTAATCTACAGACTCCCTGCACATGCGCTCATAGGCTGCCTGTTCCCTTTCCAGCTGTTGCTGTGTGTGCTGGCGCTCCTGCAATAACGAATCCATAATTTGATCAATTCTACGTTTCGCCTGCTGCAACGATTTTTCCGATTCCCGGATTTTGGACTGCACGAACATATCCGTAAAAATATTATCAAAAAGATAATCCATTGCAACCGTTCCATCAGAAAGCTTCACGGTATTTATCTGAAATCCCTGAACATCCTGAACCTCCTTCTGAAACTTATACAAATTGATTTTCAGCAGTGCGATTTTTTTCTGTGCCTTGTCAACTGCGGAATGCTTCATAGCAGTAGAGAGAATCCCGCCGCCTGCGATATCCATAAAGCCCCAGGAGGATGCACTGTCCAGGCTACGAAGCGCATTTTTCAGCTGATCCAGCACAAGATAGCCGGCCTCTAGTGCTTCCTGAATTTCCTTTAACCGCTGTGTATGCGCATCTACAAGCTGCTTCTGCTCACGCAGCGCTTCTCCGTAGGGAGAATGCTGTATCGCTTCCGCAAGCTCACATTCCGCAAGCTGCTTTCGAACCAGCTCCTCCTGTACGATATTCAGCTCACAGGCATCCATATCCTGCCGCAGTGCCTTAGCATTTTCCTGAAGCTGCCGCACATGAAGTGCAGCCTGCAACGCCTCCTGTTCTTCCTTCACCAGGCGCTCCTCCTTATCCTTTGCAAAAAATGCAAGGATGGAGGCAACGGATGCGGTATTCAGCTTTTCCACATCACGGGTTTCCTTTTTCAGCTGTTTCTCGGCCTGCCGTAAAGCACTCTCCACCTCATGAAGACGCTCGATGCATTCCTCCAGATACAGCTTATCCGATTCAATTTTCTGAAGCTGATGCCGCAGCTCAACGATATCTTTTTTCATATGCTTGCTCTCCCATCTCTTATTTTTATCATAGCACAGCAAACGACGGCAGACAAGAGAAGCATCTTCCTGAATAGCCGTCTGCATAGTTTTTGAATCTGATAAGCATGCGACAAATGTAGTTCACCACAGATTATTGTCAAGGGTGCCATGTGAAGATGGAAACAACAGACCATGTACCGTTGTGAGTTATTTGACTATCCCCGGTATTGCTTTACTCCATTCAATAAGCTTGGAGATAAAGGAGTGACGATACTTCATGGCTGAATGCAGGCAGGTGAAAGAAAGGGCACAGCATGCTTCTATCCGGTAACGCTGTGCCTGCCGCAGCAAAACAGCATATCGTAAGAAAAGGTCATTTCCATTCACAACGGGAAAAAGGACATAGAATACATGCCGCTCTATGTCCTGAATCACTTTATGATAGCCGTTGAGAACTTTTATATAATATGGTTCCTCTGATATGATTTTTCACCTGTGGTTAGTTTTTCAAGGCCTGAATCGGTGCAGGGATTCTTCCCTTTCTATGTATCATGACAGAACAATCTGTTTGGTTGATGTTCATCACAGGACCACTTCCCAGCAAGCCGCCAAACTCCAGTTCTTCTCCAACCTTCTTGCCAATTGCAGGAATGGCGCGAACCGCAGTCGTTTTAGAATTAACCATACCAATGGCAGCCTCATCCGCAATGATACCGGAAATAACCTCCGGCGTTGTTTCACCCGGAATTACAACCATGTCCAGACCAACCGAGCATACTGCTGTCATAGCCTCCAGCTTTTCCAGACACAGGGTACCCGCTCTGGTTGCCGCAATCATTCCGGCATCCTCACTCACCGGTATAAAGGCACCGGAAAGTCCGCCGACCGTACTGCTGGCCATGACACCGCCCTTTTTCACTGCATCGTTCAGCATTGCCAGGCAGGCAGTCGTTCCATAAGCACCACAGCTTTCCAGACCCATTTCCTCTAAAATATAGGCAACGGAATCACCGATAGCAGGAGTAGGTGCCAGTGACAGATCGACGATACCAAACGGAACACCCAGACGCTCACTTGCCAGCGTTCCCACCAGCTGTCCCATACGGGTAACCTTGAAGGCTGTTTTCTTAATGATATCCGCAAGCTCATTCATTGGCAGTGACTTATCCGCCTTTGCCAATGCGGCACGGACAACACCCGGACCGCTGACACCGACATTGATGACGCAGTCAGCTTCTCCGACACCGTGGAATGCACCCGCCATAAACGGATTATCCTCCGGCGCATTGCAGAAGACGACCAGCTTGGCAGCACCGATGCAGTTACGATCCTTCGTCAGCTCGGCAGCCTCCTTCACCATGCGTCCCATCAGCTCCACCGCATTCATATTGATTCCGGCCTTGGTAGAACCGACATTGACGGACGCACATACATGCTCTGTTTCCGCCAATGCTCTTGGAATGGATTCCATCAGCTCGCGATCACCTGCCGCACAGCCCTTTTGGACAAGTGCGGAGTAACCGCCGATAAAATTAACGCCCACCGCCTGAGCACAGCGCTCAAGGGTATGTGCATACTTTACAGGATCACCGCCGCTGACAGCCACAAGCATGGCGATCGGTGTAACGGATATCCGCTTGTTGATGATAGGAATACCGTATTCCCGTTCAATATCCTCTCCTGTCTTGACAAGATTCTTTGCCAGACGTGTAATCTTATTGTAAATCTTCTCACAGGACTTATCAATATCACTGTCACAGCAGTCCAATAGAGAAATCCCCATCGTAATTGTGCGAACATCGAGATATTCCTCATCAATCATCTTTATAGTTTCCAGTATATCATGTACGTTTATCATACGTTCACCATCCTATATCTTATGCATGGAGTTGAATATATCCTCATGCATGACATGAATGGTCAAACCACTCTGTTTTCCCACATTCTCCATATGAGCCGCAAAATCGGCCAGTGTCGTATTTCCCTTTGTAATATCGATCAGCATGATCATTGCGAACATATCCTGAAGCAGCGTCTGGGACACCTCGATCACATTCATATTTGCATTCTCACACTCTGCGCTGACTTTGGCGAGGATTCCCACCATATCCTTTCCGATTACACTCACAACTGCTCTCATACAATTCCTCCTTCTTAAGCTTATTTTCCATTATACTGTAATTGTGAAAAAATCACAATACAAAATGATAAAAATTACATATCACTTTCATTTTCTTACATTGCTTATTTGAAGGTTTCGCTTCCCAATGCCATCTTCTGCATTTCGAACGGTTCCCAGGCAGACTGCAGCCCCTGCAGATTGCACAGGAATTCCTCTTCCATGAAGGGAGCCTGCTTCTGTTGTGCAAGATATTGGGAAATCGTATTGGACATACCCTGTGACAGACGGACGCGGCGCTTTGCGCATACCGTATTCATACTGTTAATCAGATACAGCGTCATACCATAGCCGTCGCCGTTTTCAAAGCTGCGATACAGACGTTCCGGATATTCGTTGTCATGTACATTAAATATGAAGTCGCTGGTATCAACAGCATCCTCCAGTGTCAGCAGGAAGACGGCGATATCATATTTATACACAAAATCCAGTGTCAGCGGATTGTGCTTCATTGCCTGACATTCCTCATCCATCCAGACCTCATCCTTGATAACGAATACAAATTCATCATCAACGAAATCCATAACGGTTCCTTCCTCTTCGATTGCGGAAGGAAATACTTCTCCTATTTCTATATTCATTTCATCACCTGTTTTTCTTTCTATCGTATTATACCACGGATTCCTTATGTCCCGGTACAAAAGCCTTTGGAATCTGAACTGTAAAGCTTAACAGCTTGTCTATCGAGCTTGCCCGCAGTGTCCCCTTCTGCATATCCATGATCTGTCTGGCAATCCCCAGCCCCAGAACATGCAGGTTGCCCTCACCATGCACATCCTCCAGCCGGTAATAATTGTGAAAGATATGGGCAATCTGATATGCTGAGAGATGTCTGGATTCCACCTCCATAAGCACCTCATAGCGTTCATCAAACTCCTGCATCCGGATATGAATCGTCGCTTTCACCCGTCCCAGCTCAACTAAATTGCGCAGAAGATCCCGCATGACGCGTGCTATCTTTTCATTATCCGCAAACAATGCAAGGCCGCTGCCGCTTTCTATGGATACCTCCATCTGCTTTGCTTCCATCAGCATATAGTACTCATCCACCACCTGTTCCATCATGCGATCCAGATACATATGCTCCGGATTCCATTTCGCATATTGCAAATTGAACCGGGTGATATCGAAAAACTCATTGATCATATCCTCCAAGTCCAGCGACTTATGCAGTACCTGTATTACAAAGTCCTTCTGAATTTCCGGGGAAATACGGGTTTCCTTATGCAGAAATTCCAAATACATTAAAATATTGGACAACGGCATTTTGATATCCTGCGCCAGCAGATAAATCAAATCCTTTTTCTTTTCCTCATCCTGTGCAGCAGCCTTCAGATAATTCTGATAATCATCAGACAGCGCCATTATCAGCTGTTCCGCTTCCTTCATTTCCTTTGGGAAATCAAAACGGGAGCGATCCTTGCGCATAACATCCTCCATGCCCCGCATCAATATCCGCATATAATTGACAAGATCACGACAGAGGAAATAAATCATAAGAATAATGGCGGCCACAATAAGCAGCGGCAGCACAATCATATAAATTTTGCGAAACATCGCAAAGGGATCTCCGGTTTCCATAAACAGCCGGATAAAGTCGATGACAACACCGTTCAGCACATCATCAAAGAGATAAATCAGTGTTATCGTCCCCAGCGTGATGCCAATGATAATGCATGCATATTTGATAAACAGACGGCGACGCAGGGCTTTTAAATTGGCGTGTTTCACAGTATCACCTTCTGTTCATACGGAAGCCGCAGGGTAAAGGTAATCGTCGTACCTTCCATGTCGGCTTTGATTTCCCCCTGATGCAGCTCAATGATTTCTCTGGCAATCGCCAGTCCCAGCCCGGCACCTCCGCTGGTCGATGTCCGTGCACTTCCCGCCCGATAAAATTTGTCGAACAGATGCTGCACGGAAGCGGTATCCATGGCTTCTCCTTCATTGCTGTAGGTCAGGCAGACACCATCCTCATACAGCATACCGGCGATCCGGATTTCCGTCTGGGGAATGCTGTAGTTGATGGCATTTCGCATAAGATTATCAAAGACACGCTGCAGTTTATCGAAGTCTCCACTGATTTCCATATGATCCGCCAGATGTAGTTGCAGCCGGATTCCCTTTTCCTCCATAAGCGGATAAAAGCCTGCCAGCTGCTGCTGCAGCATGGTATTCAGATCAATTCTGGTGACCTCCAGCTGTGACACCTTATCGTCATACCGCAGAATTTCTGAAAATTCATCAATCAGATCATCCAGACGCTGTGCCTTTTCATAGGTGATGCGAATCGAGGTATCCAGCTGCTCCTGATCCACCTTGTGATCAAGAATATGGTTAATATAGCCAATCATTGATGTAAGTGGTGTTTTCAGGTCATGTGCGAGATACATCAGCAGCTCGTTTTTATGCTCCTTCTCCTGAACCGACAGCTGACGGGTATGCTGCTTTTTCTCCAGCATATCCTGAATCCGTCCTCTGGCCATATCCATTTCCGGCAGATAACAGTAGCTGAACGGCAGTCGGTCCACCGGCTTACCCTGCACTGTATCAAGCAGGACATCCAGATTTTGAAAGAAGAGCAGTACAAACAGATACAGCAGAAGCGCTGTGCCTGCTGCCAGCAGAAACAGATTGAACTCCAGCTCATGCTTCAGATAAAACAGCAGAAAATCTGAATCCCTGAGTGTTCCCTGATTACTGAAAACCTGTGCGTAATGATCCAGCAGAAACATAAGAATGCCGATGATTCCCATAACCAGCGCTGTCATAAAGAGATACAGATACGCCAGATGCTTGCGCAATCTGCGATAGGTGCTATTCTTCAATCTGGTATCCTACGCCCCACACCGTTTTGATGAATTTCGGATTTCTCGGCGGCTCATGCATTTTTTCACGCAGACGGCGGATATGCACCATTACCGTATTGTTGCTGTCAAAGTATTTTTCCTTCCACACAGCCTCAAACAGCTCTTCACTGGTGATCACGCGCCCGCGGTTTTTGCACAGATACCACAGGATTGAAAATTCAATCGGTGTCAGATTGAGCACTTCGTCATACAGGGTGCATCGATGGGAATCATTGTCGATGATCAGCCCCTTAAAGTCAATCACATTCACATTTTCCTGTGACGGGTTATATTTTTTATAGCGGCGCAGCTGTGCCTTGACACGGGCCACCAGCTCCAGCGGATTAAACGGCTTTGTAATATAGTCATCCGCTCCCAGAGAAAGTCCCTGTATCTTATCCACATCCTCCACCTTGGCAGTCAGCATGATGACCGGAAACATATATTTTTCCCGTATGATCCTGCATATTTCAAAGCCGCTGATTTCCGGCATCATCACATCCAGCAGTGCCAGATCAATGCGGTTATTTTTCATATATTCCAGCGCATCCTTGCTGTCATAAAATTTATGTACTTCATAGCCTTCATTGTTCAGATACAGCGCAACGAGGTCTGCAATTTCCTTTTCATCATCTAATACCAGTATTTTTGTCTGCATGAAAAATCCCTCCATGTTTCTATTATAACAAATCCCGCCACATTCGTCGCGACAAGTTTGCAATGTAAGAAAAAATTAAGAGGCGATTTTCCCATATTTGCCATAGACTATTTTACTATCTGTGTTATGATATTGGAGGAGTTGACAGCAATGCGAAATATAAGAAAAAGATGGTGGCTCGTGGCGGTAGCAGCTCTGCTTCTGCTGTTTCTGGATGTCGCTATGTACATACAAATCAAAGAGTATTATCCTGATTTCATGAAGCAGGAGGAAGCATCAACCCCCGTCACAGGGCAAGGTCTTGATGCAAATCAGCAGAACATAAAAAAAAGGCTAGAGAGTATGACCCTGAACAGCCGCTATGCCATGGTGATCGACTTACAGGATCAGCAGGTACTCTATGAAAAAAACAGTGATGAAAGGCTGTTTCCCGCATCCCTGACAAAGGTGCTCACCGCAATCGTCGCTCTGGATAACATGGAGAATCTGCATAAAAAAATAACGATTACAGAACAGGATATTGAAGGGCTTGCGGAAGCAAATGCAAGTGTCGCAGGTCTGGAAGCAGGAGAACAGGTAACACTGGAGGATCTTTTATACGCACTCATTCTTCCCTCCGGTGCAGATGGTGCAAACGCTTTGGCTAATCACTTGAATGGCAGTATTTCCAAATTTGTGAAGGATATGAATGAAAAGGCCAACGGTATGGGAATGCTGCATACGCATTTCACAAATACAACAGGACTGCAGGATAAACAGCACTATACAACACTGCAGGATATGAAAAAAATGATGGATCACGCATGGAAAAACCCTGCCTTTCGCAAGGTGATGACAACCCTGCGGTATACCATACCTGCAACCAAACAGCACCCAAATGGGCTGAAGCTGAGGAGCACCCTTCTGTTTTATGATAAGGATCTGAAGTTTCCAGGCGGAGAAATCATTGGCGGTAAAAGCGGCTTTACACCTGAGGCAGGCTATTGTCTGATCAGTGTTGCCAGAATGAAGGACGGTCATCAGTATATGGTCATCAGCGCCAAGGCAGAGAAAATAGAGAAAACCCTTGTTGAGGAAGGCGGCAGTGCTACAGAATATGGCAATGTCATGGATGCAAAGGCCGTTTACACTGCAATAGCGGATGTAAAAAACAAATAGGAAAGAGGCAGAACACACAGGTTCTGCTTTTTTATATATTCGTCTTTATATACACACCTTAAGAACATCATACAGTGCACCCTCTGCCACCCTTCTGATATGACAGACAGAAAATATAAGGAAAATGTACACAGGTTCCTATCATGCATCAGTCAAAGCAATCCCGCACAATGTATTTATCTTTCCTTTTTCATCAGCAGTTTAATGTGATATGTCTCTTATAGATAGCATATTTTCAGTATACTTCTATGCATCGCTTCCAACACCCTTGCTGTTTCTTCCGTTAATTACAGACTTTTCGATAATGACCTGCATAAGCACGTCTCTATCATATCCTAATTTTTCCCATGACTGTAAAAGGCGCAGGAACAAAAAAAGCTGCAAGATTTTATCCGATAACCAAATCTTACAGCTTTCTATCCTATAATTTACTTATTGTCTTCCACTGCCTTAACGATATCGTTTGCAGTGAGACCGTATTTCTCAAGCAGTGCAGCCGGTGTTCCGCTTTCTCCAAAGGTATCCTTGATTCCTACCATGGCAAGCTTCTTCGGTGCCTTTTGACTGAGTACCTCGGCAACAGCACTACCCAAACCGCCGATAACACTGTGCTCTTCACAGGTTACAAACAGATCGTGATCCTTTGTCAGTTCAACGATTAGCTCTTCGTCAATCGGTTTGATGGTGTGCATATCAACAACCGTTACATCCATACCGTTTTCCTTCAGGATATCCGCAGCCTTCATGGCAGCCTCCACCATGATACCGGTCGCAATCAGCGCAACGCTGTTTCCTTTGCGGATCACGTTTCCTTTTCCAATCTGGAAGTTCAGCGTATCTTCTGTATATACATCCTCAACTGCCATTCTACCCAGACGTACATAGCATGGACCATCGTATTCAGCCACTGCACGAATTGCCGCCTTTGTTTCCACTCCGTCAGCCGGTGAAACAACAACCATACCCGGAATGCTTCTCATCAAAGCAACATCCTCAACACTCTGGTGACTTGCTCCATCCTCACCTACGGTAAGTCCGGCATGTGTTGCACACACCTTTACATTCAGGTGCGGATAACAGATGGAGTTGCGCACCTGTTCAAACGCACGTCCGGCAGCGAACATTGCGAATGTACTTGCAAATACGATGTTTCCGCTTGTTGCCATACCGGCAGCCGCTGCCATCATATTACCCTCTGCAATACCGAAGTTGAAATGCTGCTCAGGTGCAACCTTCTTCACTTCGCCTGTTTTTGTGGAACCGGATAAATCGGCATCCAGTACCAGAATCTTTTTATTTTCCTTTGCCAGTTCAGCAAGCGCTTTTCCATACGCTTCACGAGTAGCCATCTTTGCCATTATTTACATCCTCCTTCAAGTTCTGCAATTGCTTCCGCACACTGTTCTGCACTCGGTGCAGTTCCATGCCAGCCAGCTTTGTTTTCCATGAAGGATACGCCTTTACCCTTAACTGTGTGAGCAACAACAACCGTTGGTTTTCCCTTGACCGTCTTTGCTTCCTCACAAGCTGCAATTACGCTTTCCAGATCATTTCCGTTTTCCAGAACGATCACATTCCATCCAAATGCCTTGAATTTTTCATCAATCGGTGTTGGATTCATAACATCGGTTACATTACCGTCAATCTGAAGACCGTTGTGGTCAACAAATGCCAGCAGGTTATCCAGCTTGTAGTGTGATGCCGCCATAGCAGCTTCCCATACCTGCCCTTCCTGACATTCCCCATCACCTAAAATCGTATAAATACGGTGGTCTTCCTTGTTGTATTTGTTCGCCAGTGCCATACCGACTGCACAGGAGATTCCCTGTCCCAGTGATCCGGTGGACATATCGACACCAGGCAGCTTGCGCATACTTGGATGTCCCTGCAGGCGGGAGTTGATTTTACGGAACGTTAGCAGCTCTTCCTCTTCGATCAGCCCTTTCTCTGCCAGTACAGAATACAGCAGCGGTGAAGCATGACCCTTTGACAGGACAAAACGATCCCTATTCGTTGATGCCACGTTGTCTGGGGTGATATCCATCTGTGTAAAGTAAATCGCCGTTGCGATTTCTACAGAAGACAGACTTCCACCCGGATGACCGGATTTTGCTTCTGTAACCGTCTTAACGATGTTCTTGCGAATGTTGTTCGCTTTTCCCTTTAGATCTTCTAATTGGTACATTCTATAGTCCTCCTTGTTTTGAACACGTTTATTATACTATAAAACCCCTGCATTGCACATAGAATATTATGTGAAATTGTAAAAGAGCAGCCGTTTTTTTGAACAAATGTTCTTAACGGCTGCTTTCATGAATACTCTTATCCATCGGTTCAACAGAACCGTAAATTTATTTCTATTGCATCGGCAGCAGTGACAGCTGTACCTTCTGCTTTTCCTCATCGATATTGTATACCCAGACCTTCACGATATCTCCTACCGATACCTTATCGCTTGGATGTGCAATACGGTGCCTGCTCATTTTGGAGATATGTACAAGACCGTCCTCATGCAGCCCGATATCCACAAAGGCTCCAAAATCCACCACATTGCGGACAACTCCCTCCAGCTGATCACCGATATGCAGATCCTCAAGCTCCAGCACATCGCTTCTTAACAGCGGCGCATCATACCGTTCACGATAATCTCTTAACGGTGTCGCAATTGCCTCCAGGATATCCTGAATCGTATAGCGGTCACTCTCACAATCACGAATCAGCCCGTCAGCATCCGCCTGCTGTACCGCTTCCTGTGCCTGTTCACTTCCCATATCCTGCTCACTGAGACCCAGCTGCTGTAACACCTTTCTGGCTGTGGCATAGCTTTCCGGATGAATACTGGTACGATCCAGCAGCTCATCCCCATCCTCGATACGCAAAAAGCCGGCCGCCTGTTCATACGATTTCTCACCAATCTTCGGAATTTTCTTCAGTTCCTTCCTGTTTTTCAGCTCCCCGTGCTCCCTGCGGTATTCCACAATGGATTTTGCTGTTGCCTGGCTGAGTCCGGATATGTTTTTCAACAGCTCCTGGGATGCGGTATTCACATTGACACCGACCCGGTTCACCGCCTTGGAAACAACAAAATCAAGACGATCCTTTAAACGGGCGGTGGGAAGGTCATGCTGATACTGCCCGACACCGATCGACTGCGGATCGATTTTGATCAGCTCGGATAGCGGATCAATGATCCTGCGTGCAATGGAAATGGCAGAGCGCTGCTCCACATGCAGATCAGGAAATTCCTCCCGTGCCAGCTTGCTTGCGGAATACACGGATGCCCCTGCTTCGGAAACGATGGTATAGGCAGCCGACAGATGATATTCACGAATCAATGCGGCAACAAAGGCTTCGCTTTCACGGCTGGCAGTTCCGTTTCCGATAGCAATAATATCAATGGGATACTTCTTTAACAGCTGCAGCATCTTCTCCTTCGCCTCTTTGATCTTGGCATTTGGCGGTGTCGGATAAATCACACTGACATCCAGCATATTACCGTTTTTATCGACGACAGCCAGCTTACAGCCGGTACGAAAGGCCGGGTCAAAGCCAAGCACCATTTTATTTTTCATCGGCGGCTGCATCAGCAGACGTTCCAGATTTAACGAGAATACCTCAATCGACTGCTCGTGTGCCTTTTCACTCAGCTGGGATCGGATTTCACGCTCCACCGCAGGAAAGGCAAGCCGCTTCAGGCCGTCCTGCACAGCCTCCTCGATATATTCAACACACGGACTCTGGCGTTTTTTCGTAAACCGGCGATTGGTCCAGTCAATGATATACTCCTTATCAAACTCGATGGAAACGGCAAGCACCTTTTCCTTTTCTCCACGATCGATCGCCATGATACGGTGACTGGCCAGTGTGGTTACACGCTCACTGTAATCATAGTACATTTTATAAATCTTTTTCTCATCGGTATGCTTTTTCTTTTCCTTCGTCGTTAACCTTCCATAGCGCTCCATACTGCTGCGGATTTTCTGGCGCACAGCCGGATCATCACTTGCCATTTCCGCAATGATATCCTTTGCTCCCTGTATGGCAGCCTCCACATCGGACACCTTATCGTTCAAATATCTCTTCGCTTCTTGACGCACATCCCCATCCCGCAGCAGCTTCAGCATCCATTCCGCAAACGGCTTTAAGCCACGTGCAGCCGCATCACTTGCTCTTGTTTTCCGCTTCTGCTGGTATGGACGATAAATATCCTCAACCTGTGACAGCTTTTCACAGGCGTTGACTGATGCGATAATTTCTTCCGTCAGCTTGCCCTGCTGCTCAATCAGACGCTTGACATCCTCCTTGCGCTTTTCCAGATTCACCTGATACTCATATTGCTCCTGTATAACACGAATCTGTTCTTCATCCAGTCCCTTGGTCACTTCCTTACGGTAACGGGCAATGAACGGAACGGTGTTTCCTTCCTCCAGCAGCTGCAGCGTGTTTTTGATCTGTTCCGGCTGGATATGCAAAGAAGCCGCCATCGGCTGTATGATATGTTCCATAATATGTACCTTCCTTCATCTACTGCGTTCTATCAAGTATCCTTCATAAATACGCAATCGTTTTTTCAACGTCTTCATTATATAGAGGATTCCCCGGAAATACAAGACTTCTATTTCGAAGACTGATCGAGCCGGATATAAGCCTGATGCCCTTCTTCACCATTCAGGAAGCAATCAACGAAAACATGTCAAACAAAAAAATGTACAAGCAGTCTTCTGCGGTCATTTCCCAGCCTGCCTAAAGGTAATGCTTCCTTGGAATTTATACGATTACCGCTATGGGAAAGCGATGAGTGGAAAGCAGCCGCTGAAATTTTTACGGAGATTTTCTTTTCATACCGCAGAGAATACGGTACAATAGAACCCAAAGGATGTGGATATAATGAAAATAGTACAGCCCCGCCTGCGCCCGTCATATGCGAGGGCACAAAGCTTGTATGCCTGCATTGATGAGGACAATTATGTGGAAGGAATGGAATTTGACGGCATCACCATCAGCAATGAGGAGTATACCGCCTTGCATCTGGATGGCTGCGTCTTTCGTAATGTATTTTTTGAGGATTGTGAGTTTGATGCGATTGATATGATTGATACCGTATTTGAAAATTGCGAGCTGTCAAACCTGCATTTCAACAAGGGAGCTATTCACCGCTGTGTTTTCCGCAACTGCCGCTGTATGGGAATCGATTTCAGCGATTGTGTCATACACAATACCCTTTTCACAAATCTGAAGGCTGCCTATGCCAATTTGTCGGGCTCCAGATTTCGGCAGGTTATTTTTGAAAACAGCAATTTTTCAAATGCGAGCTTCATTCAGTGCGAATATCAGAAAACCGTATACGACAGCTGTGATTTGAAGGAGAGTGAGTTTCATAACACGAATTTAAAGGGCATGGATCTTTCCTCCAGCGATATTGAAGGTATCAGTCTGACGATGGATCATATCCGCGGAGTCATCGTCAATGAACAGCAGGCGCTTCGTCTGGTACAGCTGCTGGGTATCATTGTCAAGGAGTAACGCGCTGTTCTTAACAGCTGCTCTTTTGCACAGGTCTTTTTCAAAAACATATGATCGGTAGGGTGTCTTCTCTCAAGACACTTTTTTTCGGTCAAAGATAGGATACCGTCTTATACAAAAAGCCGCAGAGAATAGGCTGTACCTTTGCTACTGTGGTTATCATGCTTGCGAAACTACGCTTTGCTGAACAGTTTATGCAACCGTACAGGGAATGCTCCCTCTGTTGGAGCACTGCCGCCTTTTAGGAAAATGCTCTCTATAGAATAAGGGAGAGAATGATTGCTGAAAAAAGCTGAAGAAAAGAAACTATCCGCGAAATAGAAACTGCTTGTCCCTGTGAACTACCGCCAGCTAAAGAGCAAGCGGCTTCTAATGAATGCTTACACATTCATCAAAACTTTTTGTTCGTGTTCAGATACACGTAACTGGTACGTTCACAGTACCTCTACTCCATCGCTCTCGCTTTGGCATACATGGATATACTTTTCGTATGATATTACTTGCTCCATTGATATCGGCATTCATTAGAATGCCATTTTTGCTTCTGTACAATCCTCGCTTGATTCTTTTACCTGAGAAAGCGTGTGTTACATCATTTCCATAGACTGGTATTTGATCCTCGTCAATGGAACTAGCCTTCGATGTATAGCTTTCTTCACAGATTACGACTCTGATTCCTGCCGCTTCTCCTTTGTATTTGATCATTTCGATCAGCGTATGAAACGATATCTGAACAAATGTCTGATTGTTCTTCTTCCCTATATGGATACGCTTCTTCCAACCCGCATTATTTCCTACGACGATAACTTCAATTCCTTCCTCTACACATAGATCTATTATTTTTCTTGATGCTTTGTGCAGGATATCCTTTACACGTCGATTTCGCTTTTCGCTGATACGTTTCATTCGTTTTGTTTGATGGATCCCTTCGCTATCCTTCTTTCCAGTTCTTAGCAGTGAGCGATAATGTGCGATCTGTTTGTTATAGAATTGATTGACTGCTTTTATTTCATTTCCTTTTATCAGCACAGGGTGGTGTCCACTCGTAAACGCAATCGCTGTCAGATTATCGACACCAATATCTATGCCGGCTACTCTGGTTGCCTCATGGATTGTGATCGTTGGTTCCTTGATTTCTATCTCGCATACGATTTCAAGCTTGATAGTATCTCCATTGGGAATCAGGCGTACTTCCTTCAGCTTCTGTTCATGCAGGTCCATCTTACCAAGATCATATCGGTCACGTATACATCCTGCCTGCAGCACTGCCTTGGGAAACTTTACATACCAACCATGCTTGTCTTTTCTCAGTTTGCATATCTGATTGGTAAAGATCAAGGGTTTATAACCGTCTTTATCTGCATATCGAGGGATATGAGGGACTGCTTCATATTTGTCAGGATGTGCTTTGTAATCCGCTAAAGCAGCAAAAAAGCTTTTCCAGTCACGATACAGCATATGCAATACGTTCTGATTTGCTTGCGCAGGAAGAGCACGGTAATCGATCTGGTCACGCAATTTAAAAAAAACATCCAGATGCTGCATGGAAACAAAGCGATGTTCATGATCAATGATGTGGAATGGTGTGCTATGATGCTTTTGACGTATGACATTCCATTCATCAACGACACCATTGAGTTCTTCCAGGACCTGTATCTCATGTGGAAAGCGATCCTCATTTGATTTGATGGAAGCACTGTACGCATTTCTTATATAGAACGAAGCAATATTGTACAGATTTTTAGCACGATGTGTAAGAGCAGAAAAGCCGGGGGTTTTGTGGATGATTAGCAGATAGGATACTAGAATATGTGCGATATGATTTCATGAAGGAAAACCTCCTTTTGTTGACATCATTATACCACGAATATGAGAGAAGCTTAAGGAAAGTTTTATGGAAAACAGAAAGAAAACAAGGATGAAAAGAAATATGGCTGCATTCATCCCCCTCCTGTTCATCGACCACTGAGGTGGGGGTATTCTGCCTGCTTTTTAGATAAAAATGTTATAAAGCTATTATGGGAAATCGGGACGCTTTAACATAGTAGCTCAGCTCTAACCCATTATAGGAAACCGGCACGATTTCCTATAATGTGAAGAAAGCACAGTGGCATAGAATATCCGTCCGCATACACAGGCTGTGCGAAGGAGACCTCACTCACCTTAAAAACAGAAAAAAACAGAAGAATGATTTCCTGCACATGCAGCAGGCTTCCATCTTCTGTTTTCTTGCATTTATTCCAAGACGATCTTCGGTACGGAATATGCCTTTTATGCTTCCTGCACATTGTTTTCTACAATTTTTAGCAGTAGCTCAACGCTTTTCTGCATCTCCTGAATAGAAGCAAACTCATATTTTCCATGGTAGTTGTAGCCACCGGTTCCAAGGTTGGGACAAGGAAGGCCGTCATAGGTCAGACGGGCACCATCCGTGCCTCCGCGGATTGCCATGGATCTCGGCTCCAAGCCAATCTGCTTCATGGACGTTTTCACCAGCTCTATGATTCGCATATCCTTTTCAATAATGGTACGCATATTCGCATAGCTGTCATGAATCTGCAGCTGAATCGTATTTTCAGGATATTTCTGATTCAGATAATCCGCAACTCTTTGAAACTCTGCCTTCTGCTGTTCAAACAGCTCTTCACTGTGATTGCGAATAATATAGGACATATAGGCATGCTCACATTCTCCATGGAGGTCTGTAAGATGGTGAAAGCCCTCATAGCCTTCCGTATAAGCAGGATTTTTCTGTACCGGCAGCATAGAGTGAAATTCCATCGCTACCAGTAGGGCGTTGATCATTTTATCCTTCGCACTTCCCGGATGGATGCTCAGACCCTGAATCTGAATTTCTGCACTAGCGGCATTGAAGTTTTCATAATCCACGCAGTCTACCTCTCCTCCGTCAACCGTATATGCAATATCAGCACCGAATTCCGGAATACGGAAATGATCCGTTCCCCGACCAACCTCTTCGTCCGGTGTAAATGCCAGACAGATTTTTCCATGCTCACGGCTTTCCTGAAGCAGCGTTTCCGCCATCGTCATGATTTCCGCAATTCCCGCCTTGTCATCAGCTCCCAATAGCGTCGTTCCATCTGTCACAATCAAATCCTCGCCGATTTTCTCCTGCAGGCATGCAAAATCATGGACTCCCATTTTGATACCCAGTTCTTCATTCAGCACGATATCGGACCCGTCATAGGATTTGACTATTCTCGGCTTTACATCTCTGCCGCTCATATCCGGAGATGTATCCATATGCGCGATAAACCCGATGGATTTTACATCCTTTTTGGTTGTTGCCGGTATCGTACCGTATACAATACCGAATTCATCTACATATGCATCCTCGATGCCGATAGCCTTCATTTCATCCACAAGTGCCTCTGCCAGCTTCAGCTGCTTCAAAGAGCTTGGTGTTGTCTGGGAATGCTCATCGGATTGCGTATCAAAGGATACATAGTGTAAAAATCTTTCCTGAACGTTCATGCTTAACCCTTCTTTCTATAGATACGATTATACACGGAAACGTTCAAACTCTCCAGTAGGATTATTGAAATTCAATCAGATATTTATGCAGCATATGGTACATGGATTCATAATCCTCCTGCATGATCCGCATCGTTTTCTTCATCTGATCGTTTAATACAAGATGCTTCTCATCAAACGCATGCAATGCCTTCTGTGCCATTTTCATATTTTTAACAGCTTCCTCCAGAACCTGCTTATCATTGCTGATCATCAGGTTCTTCAGCATTTCAACTGCATCGGTCACCATGCCTTTCCATCCGGCACTTTCGACGGGGTCACCGCCGCATGTCTGAATCAAAGCGCTCAGGGAATGTGCATGCATTTTCAGCTTGTCCAGCAGTCCGTGAAATTCTGTTTTCAGTCGTTCACTCTGCAGCTTTCCTTCCAAATCTTCAAATATACCGATTCCCATGTGCGTGCCCTTCAGCAGCTGGTTTAATTCTTCTACGATTGCGTTGTTATCCATTGTATATCACCTCATGCATAGTATGGATGATTTCCTTTTTCTCATACCTGCAAAATGTATGGATTACATGCTGGATCTCATGCCATGTATGTATCCCTCTCCAGTTTTCTTACAAATTTACAGGCTTCAGATGAAATACCTTTTTGTGAGTCTCTATGTCTAAATTACATCAATATATTATGGAAAAGCATTATGTATCATATATGCGTTATCCATGTGTCTAAAGAACAGTCATTTAATAAGATAGCTAGCCAAATAACATTAGCTGGTTTTGAAAAGCGAACGATTTCTTACTTTAACATGTTGGTCATTTGTTAGTCATAATTTCGGAAAAAGACAAAAAAAGCCGATAAATATCGACTTGTTTGATATATGGAGCGGGTGATGAGAATCGAACTCACGTAGTCAGCTTGGAAGGCTGAAGTTCTACCATTGAACTACACCCGCAACAGATAAATGGTGACCCGTGGGCGATTCGAACGCCCGACCCTCTGATTAAAAGTCAGATGCTCTACCAACTGAGCTAACGGGTCATTTATATGTTGAATTTAATTGGCTGGGGCAACTGGGATCGAACCAGTGGAATGCCAGAGTCAAAGTCTGGTGCCTTACCGCTTGGCTATGCCCCAATAAAAGATGGTGGGGAGGGGCAGATTCGAACTGCCGAACCAAAAGGAACTGAGTTACAGTCAGCCGCGTTTAGCCACTTCGCTACCTCCCCGAATCTTTTTTAAAAGATGGTGCCGACTATAGGAATTGAACCCACAACCTACTGATTACAAGTCAGTTGCTCTACCAATTGAGCTAAGTCGGCACATTTTTATGGTGGAGGCTGAGGGACTCGAACCCCCGACCCTCTGCTTGTAAGGCAGACGCTCTCCCAGCTGAGCTAAGCCTCCACGTTTTTTTGAACTTCTTTTTTCGCGCCGTTCTCATCAGCGCTCATATATAATACCATTAGACTTTTTTTATGTCAACAACTTTTTTGAATTTTTTTGAATTTTTTTATCCAACGAAATCGAACCCCTTTAAACCCTTTAAAACAAGGCCTTTTAATCAAATACTCCAAAAGAAAAGGATGCTCTGTCATCTATTTTAAAGCCCGAAATAAACCGACCATCCCTATGCATTTACCTTCACATAATCATTTACATCCGTGACAAATATAGAAACCTCCTCATGAAACGGAAATCCGTGTTCTGTGCCCTTCCAGTCAGCTTCCGGATCGAGAATTGATAAAATTCTGTCACAATCCTGCTCATTCACCCCCAGCAGCAAAACGGTCTGTCCATATTGCAGAAAATCACCTGTACTTCCAACCTCTGTCGCCATAAATGCATGCTCTTTGAGCTTTTCCGAAATATCGGCAGCATACTCATCTCCTGCAATAATAAACATCAATTTCATGAAAGACTCACCTCAGCTACTATCATATCATATTTTTCATATACTTTATCGTTAATCTTTTCAAATTCCAGGAATGCATACAAAAAAGATACAGCCAGCCCGTGCCAGCTGTACCCGCTTCACCCCTCAACCGGTTTCGCAATCAGGTCCTCTTTTCGTATGACCTTTCCGCACTCCCTACATACATACTGTATATCAACAGCCCCCCCGCAATCCTTATGCTTCAGACACTTATAGCTCTTATGCAGATGCCTGTCCCCCCAGATCATCATCGCATTATAAATATCATCCAGATCCCTGCTCTTATCCGTAAGCTCATACTGATAGCGCGGCGGATGCTCCTGATACAGGCTGCAGCTGAGAAGCTCATCCTCGCACAAGGACTTTAATCGGCTGGACAGCAGATTTGTCGGTATTCCCTCCAGCCCCTCCTGCAAATCCTTATATGTGCGTCTCCCCTCACGTACTGCATGCAAAATGAGCAGTGTCCATCTGTCACCGATCAGATTGAGTGTCTGTGCGATATTGCAATGCATATCATACTGTTTTTTCATACCATCACCTTATATAACCCTTTCCATATATACCATCAAATCCTTATTTTTTTCCTGACAATGTCTGCTGTATCATATTCTCCATCATATCCGGCGTCAGCTGTCCCTTGATATAGCCAAACGGCTTCCCGTTCTTATCAATCATAAACGTCGTCGGCATACTTGTTATCTGAAAATAATAATACATGGAGCCATCATCAAACAAAACCGGCATGGAATATGCATGCTCATCAAGGAATGCCCGAATTCCTTCCGCAGATTTCTCCTGACCGCCGGGATTCACCACCGTCAAAACAGCTACCTCATCACTATTCCTATACTTCTCATACAGCTCCTGAATATGCGGAAGCTCACGTTGACACGGCGGGCACCAGGTTGCCCAGAAATTCAGAAAAATAACCTTTCCCCGGTAATCGCCAAGGGATACCTGTTTTCCGTTTTGATCCGTCAGAACAAAATCCAGCTGTTCCGCCGAGGTCTGTGCATCCGGAGTATCCGCAGCCTCCTCTTCCTGCTCTGGTGTGGCCGTATCCGTATCCTTTTTGGCAGTTGCCTTATCCGAGGTACTCATGTACGAGCTGATGGTATTCATTTTACCGGTAAACATCATCAAACCGATTGCAATTAAGATAACAGCCCCCAGCTTGACAGCAATATTCATGATATTCTTATGATTGGAAATCCAGTGCAGTACCTTTCCGGTAAACAATCCCAATATCAGGAAGGGAATTGTAAACCCCAGTGCGTATACAATCATCAGGAAGGTGGACACCCAAAGACTGCCGGAGGATGACGCCAGCAGCAAAATGGAAGACAGCGCAGGTCCGATACAAGGTGTCCAGGCAAAGCTGAATGTAAAGCCCATCAGAAAGGCAATAACTGCATTCACACTTCCTTTTTTCTGAAACGGCAGCTTCCATGTGCGCTCCAGACTTTTGAATTTCCAGATTCCCAGCTGATGCAGGCCAAGAAGCACAATCAGGATACCCCCGATTCGTACGAAATACACCATGTGATCCTTGAAAAAGCTGCTCAGCACATGTACGGAAATATTCATCAGCAGTATCGCGGTAAAAATTCCGATGACAAAGCTGACCGTCAGCAGGAAAATTCTGCGCTGCGAATGCGGCTGCTCTTGATCCTGCCCTGCCAGATACCCCATATAGACAGGCAGCAGCGGCAATACACAGGGTGATAAAAAGGATAATAAGCCCTCCAGAAAGACCAGCAGAAAGCTGATATGGCTTAATACGTCGTTGGGATTCAGCATTCTATTCTCCTATCTGTTTAACATTTCTTTCAATTTCGGATACGGCTGATAGCCCAGGCGCTTTTCAGTCTGTACGCCGTTTTTGAATACGATCAGCGTTGGAATGGACTGTACCCCGTAGCGCATAGCCAGTGCCTGCTCCTGATCGACATCCACCTTTAAAATTTTCGCCTTTCCTTCAAACTCATCTGCCAGCTTTTCGATTTCCGGTGCCAGCATCTTACATGGCCCGCACCAGGTAGCGAAGAAGTCCACCAGTACCAGTTCCTCCTTTTGAATCAGTTCGTTAAATTCCGCTTCCTTTGCATGTATTACATTTGACATCATGTTTTCCTCCTTTATTTTATGTTGTTTACAAGATAGACAGGGCTGCATCATGAGAATTCCTAACCATAGAAGAAAGCTACAGCTTCCTGACACGCCTCCTGTCTCATTTCTTTCGAATGCTTTAAACCGCTTTATCAGCTGAATAAATCATTCAGGGCCTCGCTCATCGTCGGATGTGTAAAGATGTGATTTCCGACCTCCTGGTACGTCAGCCTCTGATTCATAGCCAGCTGTACAAAATTGATAACCTCCTCAGATTCTGCGCAAAACAGTACACAGCCTAGAATCTGATCTGTTTTTGTATCAATAACCGCCTTTAAAAGACCATCGGGCTGTGAAATGACATTCGCTCGTGGAATTGCTGCGGCTGGCATGGAAACCGTTTTTACGGCATAGCCCTGTTCCCGTGCCTCCTGTTCGCTCAGTCCCACACGGGAGAAGGTTGGTGAAATAAATACGGAATAAGCGATATGACCGCGATTTTTTGTAGTTCGCTGCTTGTTTCCGAAGAGATGATCCTTCACAATGCGATAGTCATCCAGAGAAATGTAGGTAAACTGCAATCCACCCTTTACATCACCCATCGCATATATATGAGGCACACTGGTTTGCAGATACTCATTCACGATGACATTGCCGCGCTGATCCAGCTTTACTCCGGTGTTCTCCAGATGGAGCTGCTTTGTATTGGCACTTCTTCCGGCCGCCAGCAGGACTGCATCCACTGTAAGCTTCTGCTGTATACCATGCGCATCATCATACGTAATCACAACCTGTTCCCCTTCATTGGCAAACTCCTTTACACTGCTTTCAAATACGAAGCCTACCCCCTGCTTCTCCAGCACCTTCTGAATCTCATCCGCAACATCCTGATCCTCACGCTTTACCAGACGGCTTCCATGCTCAAATACAGTGACTGTGCTTCCATAGCGTGCATACATACTGGAAAACTCCAGACCGATGTAGCCGCCGCCGATAATGGCCAGCTTTGCAGGAAGACTGCGTTCCTTCATCATTTCCGCACTTGTGTAAATATGCCGTGCCTCGTGTATCCCCTTTATATTGGGAATGTTTGAAACAGAACCAGTATTGAGGAAGATATAGTCTCCATAGAGGGTTTCATCCACACCTGCCCCCTGTACATGTACCTCGTGGTCACTGACAAAGGAAGCCTTTGCCGTGATGACATCGACCAGCTCCAGAGAATCCAGCTTGTCAAAATTTTTCTTTCGCAGCTTCTCGATGAGTGCTTCCTTGCGCTCTACCGCCTGCCCATAGGACTGCTTATCTGCCTGTATGATTAGGGACTTTGAGGGAATGCAGCCTTCGTTGATGCAGGTACCTCCATACATCTGATTTGATTTTTCAATCATTGCCACCCGTTTTCCCTGTTTTGCCATATATCCAGCAAGGGTCTTTCCACCCTTTCCAAAGCCGATGATAATTGCGTCGTAAGATTTCATAAATACCTCCTGCAGCATGTGTTTCCCTGCTTTACATCCATACTATACCATAGCAACTTTATTTTTTAAAGTGATTTGCATAAAGAAAGTAAACTTTTTTCCTGTTTATGGAAAATAACACAGAAATCTGCTTACCCCTGCCGGATGTGCAAACAAACAGGCACAGCAGGTTCCTTACTTAATGCACCATAGCAATCATCTATACCGTCTGATAGATACAGCTCTTTTATTTTCTGCAATGGCTGCTTTCAGCGCCTGTATGCCTTCCCACATCACCGGAAGCTGCTGGTCCTTAGGTTTACTTTTTCACGAATAAAAGGGAGCACCCGCATGCTGCTTTGTGCAACAAGCAAACGGCACTCCTTATTCTAAGCCCTACTGCTGTATAACATACCTGTGCAGGACTGCTCATGATAATACAGAAAGCCTTACATCCATGCAGTATGCCCATTGTATGGCATCCTGCTTCCTGCAATTCTTAATTGTCTTTCCGATAGAATATGGTGATATCCAACAGGAAATCCTGCCTTCAAAGCTGCAAAGCCCTATGTATCAGCCTTCGGATATGCAATAGGCGATCCGCTTCGAACTGCGGATGCTCCTTCATCCAGCGTACATTGAGTGGAGATGGATGCGGCAGCACCAGAGTCGGCTTTCCACGCAGCTGCTGATCGTGAAATACGAGCTCCTCAAAGCTTCGTTCAGGAAACAGCTCCCTTGCGGCCATTGCCCCGATGATGATATACAGCTGATTATCCACCGCGTCAAGCTCACGCATAAGCCAGGTTCTGGCACAGATTCTGGGAGGCTTTTTATCTCCCTGTTTCCCCTTTCCCGGATAGCAGTGTCCCATGGAAGCGATATAGAAGTTATGCTCATCATAAAACTGTGCATCATCGATTTGATACCATTCCCTGCGCAGCTTTTTCCCACTGGCGTCATGGAAGGGCAGACCACTGTTATGTACATGAATAGAGGGTGCCTGTGAAATCTGCATGATGTTTGCATCCTGCGCCCCCTGAAAAATCGCACGCGGCTCATGGTCAAATTTTCCTTCACAGAGCCGGCAGGCGCATAGCTCCCTTTTCAGCTGTTCAAAGATTTCCTGCTTCATAGCATCACCTAGATTCCTTTCAGCTCCTGATACAGACGGATTGCATAGCTGTCTGTCATGCCGGCCACAAAATCCGCTCCCAGCAGTAAACGCAGATACAGCCGTTCGCCATCCTCCTTATCCTGTGCAGTATACTGGTAGGTATTCAGGTAGTTTCCGGAAAGCAGATCAATGTATTTTTCCTGTATTTCACTCATGTTCAAGCCGCTGTCATAGGGCAGCAGTGCATCCATGAAGCGATCCAGCAGAAAGGTGATGATTTCATTCCCCATCAGCTCGAGCTTTAATATTGCGGCATCATTATAAACTCTGTCAAAGGCGAATTGCTTCAGACTTCGGATCAGCTGTCCCTCCTTGCTTACCGCAAGCAGCTCCTGATCAAATTCCCCGTTCATAATCGCATCATAATGCTTCAAAAATGCATCAGACACACCGGAAATACTGAACAGCTGTTTCTTTGTCAGCCATGTGAAAACTGCGTGCTGATAAGGATCGAAGCCCTTCTCACTCGTTTTCTTCAGCTGGCGTCCTTCCTCCAGCCCCTGCCGCAGCAGCTCCGCTCCCCGCTCATCCTGCGCTTCCACGATTACATCTAGCAGCTGTTCATAGGAATACAGACCTTTTTTATAGCCATCCTCCAAATCCGCAAAGGTATAAGCCAGATCGTCTGCCGCCTCCAGTATAAAGCACAGCGGATTCCGGCAGCCCGTTGTACCGGTATTCTGTTTGATTTCCAGAAACTGATCCGTTTCACTCTGATAGTAACCGACCTTTTTTCTGAGCAGACTGCGCTTTGATTTTTCCTTTGTATCCTCTGCCAGCTTTTCCAGAGAGTTCACCGGGTACTTGATAATCGTATCCATAACACTGCTGGTCAGATGCATACCGCTTCGTCCTGTGAGACGGTGCAGCTTTGTGATTATACGCAGCGCCTGGGCATTGCCCTCATAATACAGAAGGTCTGCCTGCTGCTGATCATCCAGCCATGCCTGTAAAGGCCGTTGCTTGAATTGTAACAGGGATAGATTTTTCTCAAACCAGTTGCGAATTGCACTTTCTCCAAAATGACCGAAGGGCGGATTGCCAATATCATGCAGAAGACCTGCACAGTTGAGAATTTCAATAACCTTCAAGGAATCCGGCTGATCCCCGGCAGGTGCCAGCTGCTGATCAAGCACCTGTATGCATACCTGCTTGCCAATCAGCTTTGCGATGGAGGATACCTCCAGAGAATGCGTCAGTCTTGTGCGCACAAAATCACTGTTGTCAAGCGGGAATACCTGTGTCTTATCCTGCAGTCTGCGAAAGGATGCACTGCGGATGATCCGATGATAGTCACTTTCAATTTCACTGCGGTATTTCCCTGCATTTGCGGATGTTTTCTGCGGAATCCGTGTTTCGCTTGTTATGCTATTCCATGATAGTCGGTACATGGTCTTACCTCCTTTTAGGCCGGCACACCCAAACACAGGTACTCTGAATAACGCCTGTATCAGGATAAGCTGCCGCCATATGCTCTTGTCCTTTTTTCTATTTTATCACACTCTGCATCCTTTTACCCCTGTCATACAAAGAAAAAACACAGGACTGCTGTGTATACCGTTTTTCAAAAGCTTTCTATTCCGGCACACAGAAATGAAGCCGCTGTAGAATCATAGCGGGTATTTGCTTTTCAGAAACCAAGCGCATACCATGGTTTTGATGTCCTGCACAAAGAGAAATTTAAGCAGTCTGCATGCCGGCACAATAGGGTCTGTTTTGATTCCATGGCATTTTCATTTATATGCTCTGCAGCATGAGGGTCTCTTTTTCGTTTTGTTCAGCCCTGTTTCCTTCTACAGCGGATAGGCTTGTGAGTACATGATGGATATGAAAAAACACCGGTAGAAAGGCGATACATTGCAGTACCATCCCTTACAGCGATGTATTTTCTATATCAAAACCTGCACAGATCTTCTGCAGAAGGAACCTTTGACGCTTCCATCATACCATGTTTTCCGGTGCTTTTGTTTTATGATTTCATTTCCTCATCAGCATCCTCAATCCGGTATTCCCGCAGTTTTTTCAGCGGCTCCGCACCGCCGCGCAGCTGCTTCCGCTCAAATTCCTTTACCGAGGTGTTCTTCATGCGCAATACCTCGGCATACAGCTGGCGGGATGACATACGGGATGCCCCCTGTCCGCTGGCAATCAGCTGTTCCATACCGTCAGAGGTTGCCACAGTTACACGAAATTCACTCGCAAGCTGATGCGTTGCCTGTTCAATATACATATCGGCTGTCTGCGCCTGTTTTGTATACACAACATGAATCGTTCCCTCTTTATGAGAGGAGCCGATACCTGCTTTTACCTTATAGGCATCAAAGACAAGAATCAATTCACAGCCGCGATACCCCTGATAGCTGCACATGATGTCGATCAATCGATGCCGTGCCGCATCCAGATGCTCTTTTGCCATGGCTTTCAGCTCTTCCCAGTCGTGAATCACATTATATCCGTCCACCAGCAGGCATTCCGGGAGCGGCTGATAGCAAATGTTCTGTTTTTCCAAATCTATAATATTCGAGGCGGGTTTCGTTTTCTGCGGTGGTCTTCGCTTGATCGGACCGTATGTACGGATAAAGATTTCCTCCAGCTCCTTTTCATCCACAGGCTTTGCCGTATAGCTCTGATAGCTTTCCCTTTTCAGCTGCATACGGCCCCAGTCACTCTGCATATGCATATGCTGCTTCACTTCATTCCAAGGCACATAATAGCCCGCTCCATGAGAACAGAAGATGGAACCACACGGATGATCCATGTCTGCATCACAGTCATATGCCACTTCCTTCAGCACATCCTCCTCATCTGCGCACGCCTCATAGCCCTTCAGTGTACAGAACAGGCGTCCCTTCCCCTTGGTATAGGCATATACCTCCTGTGGATAGCTCTGCAGCTTCCGTACCGGTGCACTGCCGCTGATGACACTCATCTCCCCACTGTCCTCCTGCAGGGTAAAGGTACCGTGAAAGCGCTCGATGTCAAATACCGCACGGCTGACGCAGGAAGGGGGAATGCGAAGGGTAAATTCATAGTAAGGCTCCAGCAGTATGCTTTCTGCACTGCGCAGTCCATGCCGCAATGCCCGATAGGTTGCCTGCCGGAAATCTCCACCCTCGGTATGCTTTTGATGGGCACGGCCACAAAGCAGGGTGATTTTCATATCGGTAATGGGAGACCCGCTCAAAACGCCGACATGCTCCGTTTCCTGCAAATGACTCAGAATAAGACGCTGCCAGTGACGGTCCAGCACCTCATCCTTACAGTCACTTTCAAAGAGCAGACCGCTTCCTCTCGGCAGGGGCTCCAAAAGAAGATGCACCTCTGCATAATGACGCAGCGGCTCATAATGGCCAATCCCCTCAACTGTGTTCAATATCGTTTCCTTATATACAACACTGCCCTCATCAAAGTCCACTGCGGTATGATAACGCTCCTGTATGGTATGCTTTAATACCTCGGTCTGAATATCCCCCATCAGCCGTACATGCAGCTCTTTCAAATGAGTATCATAGCTTACATGCAGCTGTGGATCCTCCTCCGCCAGCTGGCGCAGCTGCTTCAGCATGACAAAGGGATCACAGCCCGTTGGAAGCTGCACACGATAATTCATAAACGAGGTAAGCTGAACCTCCTGCCGACTCCTTTCAAAGCCAAGACCATCTCCTGCATGAAAATCGGTCAATCCCTTTACTGCACATACACAGCCGCTGCATGCCTCCTCGCAAAGCTGATAACGGGTTCCGGAGTACAGACGAATCTGATCGACCTTTTCATCCTCCGCAAGCTTCGTTTTTACCTTGAGACTGCCGCCGGTGATTTTCATATGCGTCAGACGGTTTCCATTCTCATCCCGACTGATTTTAAATATCCGGGCACCAAATGCTTCCGGATATGCCGGAGCCTTTGTACAGGAGTTTAACATATCAAGAAATTCCTGAATTCCTTCCATTTTCAGTGCAGAGCCGAAGCAGCAGGGAAAGATGGTTCGCTGCGCAACCGCATCCGCCAGCTGCTCATCGGTAATTCCTCCTGTTTCCATATAGCTTTCCAGCAATTCATCACTGCACATGGCCAGCTGCTCCTGACATGCTTCATCCTGCAGGGTAACATCCACACAATGCTCATCCAGATGCCGTTTCAAATCCTCCATGATCTGTGTGCGCTCTGTATGGCTGACATCCATCTTATTCACAAATACGAGAGCAGGAACATGATAGTGCTGCAACAGCTTCCAGATCGTTTCCGTATGGGACTGTATGCCATCCAGTGCATTGATGATCACCACTGCATAGTCCAGCACCTGAAGCACCCGCTCCATTTCTGCGGAAAAATCCACATGTCCCGGTGTATCCAGCAGGGTAATGCGTGTATCCTTCCAGTCAAAGATTGCCTGCTTGGCATAAATCGTGATACCGCGATCCTTTTCCTGTGCATCATAATCCAGAAAGGCATTTCCATGGTCCACCCGTCCCAGCTGACGAATACTCCCGGACACATACAGCAGACTTTCCGACAGCGTTGTTTTGCCGGCATCCACATGTGCCAGCATTCCGATATTTATATTGTTCATCATTTCACTTCTTTCATAGTATCCAGCGTAAAGCATCACGTATTGTTGTTCTTTCTGAGCTGCTCTTTTCATTATAAGAGTTCTGAGGAAAAAAGAAAAGAATTTTGTCAGCTTCCTAATCGATGGGGCGTTATCCGTTTGTAGCTGCTCCCTGTCAATAGCGAACAGGCAATTTCATATTTCACCGTACGTTCTCGGCAGATATCGCATGAAGCAAAAGCCGCTGTATTCTTTGCCCTACAGCTGTATGCTTCCTTAATGTTATAAAAACCGCATATAAAAAGAACAGCGTGCCCGCATGCAGGTTACCTGTTCCTTCATTCAATATGTATGTTCATCTCTGTAAAGTCTTTTCAGCTCAGTATGTCATCGTGCCCGGATTTGAAGCGTTTTTTGAAGCCGTTTGGAATTAAAAGGCAAATATTTTGAACTCCTATCCTGCAACTAGCGAAAAATGTCATAGCTACTATGACGCGCATACAGGCCTTCCGGTTGGAAACAAGTGTGTGTGTCTCAGGCCGCCTCGAACGCATGCATCCAGTTCACCTTACGATAATATAGGAAGAAGGCGATGGAGCTTAAGGACCATGTCAGCGGATATACCCAGTATACAACGGCGATATCATTCAAAAAGTGAATCATAACCGTTAAAAAGGTCACTCGCACCACACACCAGAACAGCAGCATGACAATCATTGGTACCATGGATTTTCCGGCACCGCGCAGTATGGCGGATATGCAGTGTGAATAAGCCAGCAGGAAGAAGAACATTGCCGAGGTTCTGGCTCTATCGGTTCCAAACATTACCACCTGCGGATCATTGTTAAAGGCTGCTGTCAATAGCGGTGCCCCCAGAAAAATGACAATTCCGATCACCTCTGCAATCGCCATGGAGCACAGCATACCGAATTTTGCGCCCTTTTTCGTACGTTCGTATTGACGTGCCCCCAGGTTCTGACCGACAAAGGTTGTCAGTGCCATGGTGAAGCTGGTAATTGGCAAAAACGCAAACCCCTCGATTTTTGAATAGGCTCCGCATCCGGCCATTGCCATTTCCCCAAAGCCGTTGATATTGGATTGCACGACCACGTTGGCGATGGCGATGATGGAATTCTGAAGACCGCTTGGCAGACCATAGCGGATAATCAGTGCGAGCATATCTTTGTGAAAGCGAATTTTGCGCAGGGAAAGCCGATAGCTGTCCTTTGTCCGCAGCAGCCGGTTCATACATAGAAATGCACTGACGAATTGTGAAAGAATTGTCGCAAAGGCCGCAGAGCCAACTCCCATATGAAAGACGACAATCAATACGATGTCCAGCACGATATTGATAATTGATGAAATGATCAGATAATTCAGCGGATGTCTACTGTCACCTACCGCCTGCAGGATGCCCACAAAGATGTTGTACATGACAAGCCCCAGAGAGCCCATAAAATAAATGCGGAAATAGGTTACCGACTGCGGCAGAACATTCGCCGGTGTATCCATCCAGATCAGAATCTGAGGTGCCAGAAGTACGCCGAGCACCGTTAGATTCAAACTGGAAACAAGACCGAAGGCGACTGTTGTATGAATCGCCCGTTGCATATTGTCGATATCTCTGGCTCCAAAATAACGGGCAATCACAACCCCTGCACCGATTGCGATACCGTTGAAAAAGCCGACCATCAGAAAGATGAGATTTCCCGACGAGCTGACGGCAGCCAGTGCATTGCTGCCGAGAAAATTTCCTACAATCAATGAATCCGCTGTATTATACAGCTGTTGAAACAGATTTCCCAAAAACAGGGGAAGGGCGAAGAATATGATTTTCTTCCATATCGTTCCCTCTGTCATTAAATTCTTTGATTCCGCTACCTCCATAAAATTTCTACTCTCCCTTTTTAAATGCTAGTATTTATGATACTCACACGATGCTGCTTCGTCAAGAGCAGATTTTGATAATCCAAAAATACCCGGCTGTTTTATGACCTTTTGATCCTTTACAGCAGCGTTATCCATTCATTTGTTTCTATATTCTTCTTTCAGCGTCTTATGAAACAGTTTTTTCTTGTGTTTTCGGCAGCCGTCAAGGTCACAGTTTTCACAGGTAAGACGTGCATTGCTGCATTTGTAAAAGCGCTCCGGATGCAGTGCATGTCGAATTTCCCAGACTATCAGGGACAGCACACCGAGCAGAACCAGTGTGAGGGTGAATACATTGGGAAAGAAGATCAGAAAGCTGTATTGGAAGAAGGAGTCCCAGTTGTAGATTCTGCATTCCATACAGCAGTCCGGACGAATGAAGATGGAATGAAACGGGCACCAGCCGAATATGGCGAAGAATACAGAAAAATTGGAGAGAGTAAACAGGAGGAATATCCAGATCCGATCGAGAAGACCGTTACAGTACAGATAGCCGGGGATAGCGAGAAAGGTCAGCCAGAACAACATTGCGCCGGCAGCACGCCGGTCATAGCTGCGTTTTTCCGTGAAAAGCACCTGCATGGATTCCTCCCCGGCCTCATAATTTTTCTGAAACTGCCGACCTTTATACAAGGTGGTATTGCAGAAAGACAGCATATCCTTTATCGGAAACACGCTAAAGTAAAGAAACGCGGCAGCATAAACAGGGAAAGGAAGCGAAAAGGGCAGATTTCTATCAAACAGCACACAATAGCAGGCAAATGCAAGGAGTGCGCCGGAAGTAAATACACGTATTCTATTCATCATCCGTCCATGGGCGACTGCTTTCGAGCCATCCACGCTTCTTCCAGTATTGATAGTCCAGCTCTCCTGCCCCCATCCCGTGCTTTTGCATCTGTCGCATTGCATGAAACATCAGCTTTTGTTTCCAGCTGATACGCTTATGGTGCTGCTTTCGTTTGATACGGCCGGCGAGCTTTGCAAGGTCTGTCGTCAGTCTTCGTTTGATGCTTTCCGGTACTGCTTCCCATGTAGTCGCCTTGGAGCGAAAGCCGTAGCAGCTTATGTGGGAGATTCCCCATCCTGTCAGACTCGTCCGTATATCCTTTGCGGCCTTTTTCATCCCGCTGCCTGCACCGGAGGCCAAGATTACCGCCTGCTTATCATACATGGAAGGCAGGGGACGATGTACAACGAAATTTAGAAAGCAGTGATCCAGAAATGCTTTCATGGAACCGCTTGTCCGCAAGCAGTAGGTAGGCGTTGTAAATATAAGTAAATCAGCTTCCTTCATCGCTTTCATAATAGGAGCCATATATGCTGTGTGCGGGCAGAAGTCCTCTCCCAGCTCCATGCAGCGATAACAGCCGCAGCAGAAATGCGGCATATCCTTAGGTAAATAAAATTCATGCAGGGTTTCCACCGGCAGCTGCTCCAGCAGCAGGTGTGCCGCATGCCACGATGACTGCCTGTGATTCTGACCATGTAGTAGCGTAACCTTCATATCAGTCACCCTTTGTAGAATTCAGCTTCAGAAATTGTCGAATATGCTTCTGAAGCAGTTCAATTGCCGTTCGTTCATACTGTGGGTTGGAATCGCATAGCTGAAGCAGCAGAAAGATTGGTGAATAAAACTGCAGTGCCGTAATCTGCGGATCAAGCGGCTTCAGAATACCTGCTTTCATCAAGTGTTGAAAAATCACTGTCTGATATGCAATTGCATCATCGAAATACTGCTTTTGAAACAGCTCTGCAAGTCTTTGATTATGGTAGCGCTCCATATTCAGCATTTTCCGAAAGCTGCTCTCATACGCATCATGAAGAAAATAAGAAAACATATGTATGCCCATATCGACAAGCTGCTCATCGGTAATCCGGGTATACAGCTTTCCGTCTTCCATAGCATTACTGCCATTGATCTGCATCCCGGCAGCATGCTGCGCATAGCGCTTCTCCATTTCCTTTATAATGGCAAGGAATATGTCCTCCTTACTTGCATAATGCTTGTATAAGGACGGAGCCTGTATGCCTACCGCCTTTGCAATCTGTGCGACACTGATTGCATCATATCCATATTGTGCAAACAGATGCAGCGCCTCTGTACGGATACGCTCCTTTGTGGATAACTGTTTCATTGTATTCTCCCTTCGGCTAACAATCATTAGCTTTCTATCATCAGTATAGGCTAATAATCGTTAGCTGTCAAGCACATGCGCTGTATTCTTTTGGTTTTTGAAAGCAACTGGCTCTTTTGTCTTACTGCAGTAAATTACACAGAAAGCAATATTGCTCCTACAAAAAAAGAAGATACCTATGCCTGACTTGCATCAACTGCATAGGTATCTCCGATTCTTTATTATTTCAAAAACAGGTAAGATGTTATCACTATCCGCTCTATTCTCCTTCAGAAAGCAGACGAAGCTTCTTTTCCCTACTCCTCGTCGTCTTCCTTGCCATCCCAGCAATATGTACATAGCTTGCATCTGTCCAGCCCAATGGAAGCAATCATATCATCGAGGCGATGATAGCGAAGAGATGTAAAGTTGGAGCGCTGGCGAATTTCCTCACACATCTTCTGATAGCGTTCGCTGTCAGGATCTGCATATTCTGCCAGTACCTCACTGGATACATCATCCCCCTCCAGCTTTCGGATGACTCTGCGCGTAATCAGATCCATCTCTGATTTTGAGCGTGAAAAATTCAGATATTTACATCCGAAGATAATCGGCGGGCAGGCCGGGCGGACATGGACTTCCTTTGCGCCGCTTTCATATAAGAATTCCGTGGTTTCGCCGAGCTGTGTCCCCCGCACAATGGAATCATCAATTAAAAGCAGACGCTTATCCCGAATGAGCTCCTGTACCGGAATCAGCTTCATTTTCGCAATCATATTCCGCTGCATCTGACCTGTTGGCATAAAGGATCTCGGCCAGGTAGGTGTATATTTGATAAACGGTCTTGCGAACGGCACACTGGAAACATTGGAATAACCCACAGCATGTGCAATTCCGGAATCCGGAACACCTGCGACACTATCTACCTCTACATTGTCAACATTGTCACGTCCTGCAAGCAGCTCACCACAGCGGTTCCGCATACATTCCACATTGATGCCCTCATAGGTAGATGTCGGATAACCGTAATATACCCACAGGAAGGAACAGATTTTCATTTTATCCTTCGGCTTCTGCAATACTTCAATGCGCTCCGGTGTGATGAAGACGATTTCTCCGGCTCCCAGATCACGGTAGTGATGGTAGCCCAGATTCAAAAACGCACTGCTTTCAAAGGTTGCACAGAAACCTGTTTCCTTTTCTCCAAGAACGATCGGTGTTCTTCCAAGCAAATCTCTTGCGGCATAAATGCCATACTGTGTCATCAGCAGAATGCTCATACTGCCCTTGACAAGACTTTGTACATACTGCAGACCTTCAACAATCGTCGCCTTGTGATTGATTAACGAAGCAATCAGCTCTGTCGGATTCACTTCTCCGGTACTCATCTCCAGAAAGTGTGTAACACCGCGTTCAAAGCACAGACTCTGCAGCTCTTCCAGATTGTTGATACGGCCAACCGTTGTGATGGCAAAGGATCCCAGATGGGATTTTACTAGAAGCGGCTGTGCCTCATTGTCTGAAATACATCCGATTCCAAGATTTCCATCAAATTCCTCAATATCTTTTTCAAATTTCGTACGAAACGGAGAATTCTCGATGTTATGAATGGCACGGGCAAAGCCCTTTTCTCCATGTATCGCCATTCCTCCACGTCTCGTGCCCAGATGTGAATGGTAATCTACACCAAAAAACACATCCAGTACACAGTTTTCTTTTGAAGCTACTCCAAAAAAACCGCTCATGTCTTACCTCCAATTAACTCTTTCTTTTCTTTTTGCGCATAGCACAGATTCATTTTAACGCTTTTTGCCCTGTATGAAAATAAAAAGATAGTTTTTTTTACATTTTTTCGTAAACTGTGGTCTCGGTTTACCGGTTCAATAGCAAGAGAGCCTGCATAGCATATAGGAGCTGTCATGGCTGATGACAGCGATTGCCAGCTTCCCCAGGATATAGCCGCTTTATGCGTTGCTTTCCGTTTTGCCACTGACGTATAACAAGCTGTGCAGTATGATTTGAAGATTCCGTACAGAGCAGATGGATCGCATATTCCATAGATGCTTCAAAACTCGCCCTGACCTTGAATATAAAAGAAGAAATAAACCTCCCGAATCATAGGAATTTATTTCTTCTTTAGTGTTTCATTTGCTTGTATCCTGATGTGAGGTAGAGACTCTGTATGAACTACTTTCTTTAAATATTTTTTTAACAAACAACAGGCAGAAGTCCCCCATCTCTACGACGATAAGTAGATGGAGGGATGAATGCAGCCATATTTCCTTTGGCTTTCCCTTTACAAGTATGGTAAATCAGGCTGTTTTGTGGTATAATATGAGTATAAAAACGGTTTCGGTCGATATAGCGAAATGAGGTGTATTTATGCTTTATTTAGACAGTAATGCTCATTCGGTATTTGCTCTCCATTATCATTTGATTATGACAACGAAATATCGGCGTCGTGTGTTCAATGATGTCATCAGTGATCGTGCAAAAGAGATCTTTCTTCATATTGCCAGATCCTATAACATCTCTCTTCAAGAATGGAACCATGATGTCGATCATATTCATATCCTGTTCTCTGCTCACCCTAACTCTTGTCTTACAAAGTTTATCAATGCATATAAGAGTGCCAGTTCACGTTTATTGAAAAAGGAGTTCCCTGAAATTCGTGAAAAACTTTGGAAAGAGGCATTTTGGAGTCAGAGTTTCTGTTTGATCAGTACAGGAGGAGTCACCACCGACATCATCAAAGCTTATATCGAAAGTCAAGGTGAGAAGAATGGTGTCAAGAAAAGGGTATCGGTTTAGAATCTATCCAAACAAGGAGCAAGAGCTCCTCTTTATCAAAACATTTGGTTGTACTCGCTTTTTATATAATCATATGTTAGATGACAAAATCAAATATTATGAAGAAACTAAGAAGATGAAACAAACGACACCTGCATCCTATAAGAAAGAGCATCCGTTTCTTAAGGAAGTAGATTCTTTGGCCTTAGCAAACGCTCAACTTCATTTAGAAGCTGCTTTTAAAAAATTCTTCAAAGAAACAGATATCGGCTTTCCGAAATGGAAATCAAAGCATCAGGCGAAACAAAGTTACACGACGAATATGGTCAATGGAAATATTAGATTATTTAGTATGATACAAAATCAAACGACCTATCTACGTTTACCAAAGGCAGGTAATGTAAGGATCCGTATGCATCGCATACCACAGGGGATCTTAAAAGCAGTGACGATAAGCAAACAGCAGGATCGTTATATTGCGACATGTCTGTTTGAATATGAAAATAAAGTAGAAAGGAAAGAAGTAGTACATGTGTTAGGTCTTGATTATTCGCAAAAACATTTATATGTAGATAGTGAAGGTCAGGTATGTGACTATCCCCATTTTTACTGTGCGAGTGAGAAGCGATTAGCAAGAGAACAACGCAAACTTTCCAAGATGGTCAAAGGAAGTAATAACTATAAGAAGCAAAGAAACAAGGTAGCCAAGCTGCATGCCCATGTAGCTCAGCAAAGAAAAGATTTTCTACATAAAGAAAGCAGGAAGATAGCCAATTCTTGGGATATGGTTGTTGTAGAAGATATCGACATGAAGGCAATGAGTCAGGCATTGAAGCTAGGAAAGAATCTTATGGATAATGGCTTTGGGATCTTGAGAAATTATTTAAGATATAAGTTGGAAGATGAAGGAAAACGATTTATAAAGGTCGATAAATGGTATGCCAGCACACAGCTATGTAATCACTGTGGAGCAAAGAATAAGATAGGGTTAAATGAAAGAACCTATCAATGTCCAATATGTGGTTACGTAGAGAATCGTGATATCAATGCAGCGAAGAATATACGTGATGAAGGCATACGATTACATAGGAGTTAGGAAATAAGGATTACAAAGAACCGCTGGACGAGCGGGGATAGCTTGCTTATGCTTAGAACGTTGGTTCTATCGAACAAGAAGCTCCCACTTCTATGCTAGTCTTAGCATAAGTGGTGAGAGTACGTCACTTACTAACATACTTAACATAAACAGCTTTATTCAAAGGAACATTCTCTCTGTGTAATCAAGATACAGGACTCCTTGGTACGGCACCAGCTCCTCTTGCTGAAATGAACGAATCCCCAACAACGTATTGCTGACACCTTTTTTATTTCCTCCAATGTAAATTCCGCCTTATCCAACAGCATTTTATAGCAAAGGTATACGGCAGAAAACATTCTGCTTTTAATTAATTATTTTTTGCATTTCTACTCTTCTGTGTCACTATAATCAAAATAGTAATTACCGATATAAGCGCAGCCAGACTCCAAAAACTCATATCTGAATAATCTCCTGTTTTTGCATTTTTATTGAATTTTATTTTCTGCTCAGTCTTGGGTGTGTTCTGTTTTACAGTTTCTTCATATATCGGCTTATCTGGTGTATTTGGTATAGTAGGTTCATCCGGTATTACTGGTTGAAATCGTTTCTCGTTTATTATCGTAAAGCCATCCATTTGATTCCATTCTAATTTGCAGTTATTTATAACATTATCCTCTTCTATTGTAAATTTATCATTTGCTGCATCTACAATTACTGTCCATGATGTTTTAGGTTCCTTGTATCCTTCAGGTACTTTTGTTTCCGTCAGCTCATAGACACCACTGTTAATATTTGTAAACAAAACTTTTCCTTCTTTGTTGCTTATAGCCTCGCTACTCCAATTACATCCTCTTTCTGTTATAAAATCAGTATAATCTGAATGTGCATCACTGCAATTGCTATATTTTCCGTCTTTGCTTTTACAATTTTCATCATGCTTATGTGTACATACTAATTTGAATTTAGCCCCTGCCAAAGGAGATACAATATTTTTATCATCATCTCTATAGCTACCCTTTTTATTGAAATCAACATTTGTAACAGATCTTGAATCAGATGTAATTAACTTTTTTGTATAGGTGTAGTATACTTTTATTTTCACTTCACCATCAATACTGCCTATGTTTTCCGCATTTCCTTTATTAACGTTTATCCAATTAGATAACCACGCAGAAGCTTCTTGTGCAGACAGAAAGGATTGTGTGATTTCAACTTCTTTTTCTTTCTGAGTTTCACGATCTATATAGCTCATTTCAACATGGTCTAAAACTGCATCTGGAATATCCTCAATCTTCACTTCTACATCGTTGGAGTACCGATCAATATATACCACATCGACATCCTCTTGGATATTTCCTGCATTTACATTAAGGTTTTTATCACCACCAGTTACACGAACTCCATTGTTATCTTCAAAAATAGAGAATTTCACCTTGTTTTTATTAAGATTAAATCCATTTGGAGCTTCAAATTCAAGTAAGTAATAATCCCCTGATGGGAGATTATCTACAATCATAAATTCACCATTCTCATCTGTGATATACTGCTTATCTGAGAATCTCGAATTCGTATTTGCATTATATAAATAGTATTTTGCTCCCTTCACTCTTTTTATTCCTGATTTGTTTTCTGTTATTAGTTTCGTTACTTTGATATTGGCTTTTGCTATACTTTCCGCAATTACCGGTGTATAGATACGAGTTCTAAAAGTAGTCTCATAACTATATGAGATATAATCCGGATCAAGTCTTATATCGACACCTCCGCCTATTGAATTATATTTAAAGAAATCAATTGCATCCTTAGCTTCATGTCCCAGTGTAGCCCAAAGATCTCCACTATGTTTTATATTGTCAATTTGTAAGTTCTTCTTATTAAGTTCCTCATAATTTATTTCTGCATCACTGTTAACAGTGGTTATACTCTTTTCTATTCTAGTAAGGGGTTGATTTCCATTTTGCTTTTTCCCTGAAAACGTTACATCAAATCCATCTTTCTTTAATTCAGGCAGTCTAATATTTTTAACAACCTTCCAATTCTTTTCCTTTCCTGATTTTATAGCTGTTAAATTATTGGACTGAATAAGCGGTAATGCTCTACCTCCATATGTTAATTGTAAGCCTCCAACACATTTCCCATAATTTTTGATTGGATTCCCCCCTAGTTGAATTTCAAGATTACTCTTATTTTTAAACCATTTCAAAACATCATCAGATGAAGGGTTGATGCGATTTATATATTCTATTGAAAGAGGGGAGAGATCGCTAATCTCATTCTTAATTTCAGGATTAAGTGCATCGTATTTATTTCCTAATTCTATAAACCTAGTATTTCTCAACCACTCGATGCCCTGAATGCTTTTAATACCTCTATTTGAAGCATCAATACTCTTGGAATATTCACCTAGAATCTCTCGTATCGTTTTGGTATCGTCCCCATAAAAACCTTCCTTTTGAAAAGCATCATATATGGCTGAAGCAAAGTTCTCATCAATTACTCCAGCCGCCATAATTTGACGAACTCCTTTTACTTTATCTATATCATCGATAGGACCTTTTTCTTCACTAGATACATCATCAAGTGATTTCTGTTCCATAACAGATACTGCATTTTTCGCATTTACTTTTATTGATAATCCCATTGCAATAAAAATAGCAGTACAGAGTATAATCATTATCATTTTTATCTTCTTCATGCTTTTCTCTCCTATCCATAATTCAATTCTCCATATAGCTTGTACATTTTTATTTAAGCTTCATATGCTTATTTTATTCATTCTATTCTTTCACCAGCTTTCTCTTTCTTTATGTAGCATACCACGCCCATATTTCAAATTGCTACATAATCCACATGTATTATACATAAACCTATACATATATAAACACGTGTATAAAAGGGCATTTTTCCTTATTCTTATGCAAAAAAAACAGCATAATCTGCTGTTTTTAGACAATTTCATAAAGTATAACTTTGTAAATAAGATATTTATAATACGTAGTAATTGTACATATATATCAACATTTATATAATAACATGTTTTTGGTAAAATTTGAATAATTATTTACTGCCACTTAGAATTACTAGCATTGATATGCTAACGAAAGACACCCAATAAAGCTGTAATTATTTAAGAAATTCTAAATAAATTAGTAAATAGTAGCATCACGCTTCTTAAAATTCTGTTAGCAAATGTTAAAGCGCATGCTTTCTATTATATATCCTGTTTTCAAATAACAAATAAAAGGCGGCATCCATTTTTCAGAATTCTCTTTTCAATATCGGAATGGTTTACAGAATTTCATATGCTGCTGCCTTGACCAACAGATGCTCATGTTTAAGAAATCCATAAGAAACACCATTACTCACTGTAATACTGCGCCTGCGTATTCCAGAGCTGTGCATACACGCCATTCTCCTTCAGCAGAGTATCGTGTGTCCCCTCTTCCTCCACCTTCCCCTGCTTCATAACAATGATACGGTCACAGAATTTGCAGGAGCTCATGCGATGAGAGATGTACAGGGTTGTTTTTCCTTTTACCAGCATATCGAAATGCTCATAAATTTCCGCTTCCGACAGCGGATCCAGTGCGGCGGTTGGCTCATCCAGAATCACAAAGGGAGCGTCCTTATACAAAGCTCGGGCAATAGCCAGCTTTTGTGCCTCTCCGCCGGACACATTCACACCATTCGCATAATTCGTAAACAGAAGACTGTGCTCCTGATCGGTAAACGACTTGATGCGCTCCCATATATCCAGACGCTGCAGGACAGACGCAATCCTTTTATCGTTCGGTGTAGATGCTCCGGCAACATTTTCATCCAGCGGATAAGAAAACAGTGCAAAATCCTGAAACACAACAGAGAAGATACTTGTATATTCTGCATAATCGTACTTTTGGATATTGATTCCGTTTAATAATATTTCTCCCTCACTTGGATCATACAGCCGGCAAAGCAGCTTCACAATCGTGGTTTTCCCTGCACCGTTCATCCCCACAATCGCCAGCTTTTCCCTTACATGAAACCGGATATTCACGTCATGCAGGACATCGTTTTTCTGTTGCGGATAACGAAAGGAAACATGACGGAATACAAATTCATATTCTCCATCATCCCGTTTTTCAATGGGAAGCGTTCCGTCATAATGCATATTGGGAAGATGCAGGAAATCATAAAACGCATTCAGATAGGAGAGCTGATGGCGAAGCTGTGCATAGTCTACCTGAAAGTTTGCAATCGCATCCACTGCCTTCAGGATGATTCCCGCCATATACAACACCTGCCCGATGGATATGATGGAACGCATGGCCAGAGTAGCTACATACATGTAGGCACTGAAGGAAAGCACCTGCCCCAGCAGATCACTTTGAAACAGCAGCTTTCCGTTATCCTTGCCGAAGCTGCGGAAAGCCGGATCCTGCATAAGCTCATCATTTTTCGCTTCAAACAAAGCATCCATATGATAAAGACGGATTTCCTTAGCCGTTTCCATCCTGTAGAACAACCCCCACAGGTAATTAACCAGAGCATTGTTATGATCATTTTCCTTACACAGCTTTTCGAGAAGAGCGCCGTGCTTCTTTGCGAATGCATTTTTAAATAACAGAAATACAGCCAAAACCGCCAGCAGCAAAAGGAGATAGATATCCCATGTGTGAATCTGCAGCATCATAGCGCCTAACGCAAACAATGCCAGAAGGATCGTACAGAGTGAGGAACTGCATAATGCGAAATTCTCAATTGCGGAGTCAATCTTTCCGGAACCGTTGCTGGAATTGCGTGTTCTTCTTAGCGTATCCATGGTTTCCTGTGTTTCCATACGCTCATATTCCATGCACATCGCCTTATACAGCAGCTTCTGATCAATTCGCTGTACCGCTGTTCGGCAGATAACCTTAAGACGGTTATAAAACGCCTTTGCCAGCAGGGAACAGAACAGTACCCCTGTGCACATGAGAAGCGCCGTTTGAAATGCAGCCGTATATTCTTTTACAATCAGCTGATTCAGAATTTCTGCGGAGTAATACAGGGTGATAAACGGAGATAGCGCATTCGTAATTCCATAGCCGGCCCAGATCCAGACAATATGCGAATTGCTCAACCGGACAATACCGGTGAATTTTTTAATTTCCTGCCATGCATTCACATCCGTCACCCTCTTTCTCATAATATTGCGACTGTGCCTGAAACATCGCCGCATAAATCCCCTGCTTTGCCAGCAGCTCATCATGGCTTCCCCGCTCTGCGATATGCCCCTGATCCAGCACGAGAATTTCATCACAGAATCTTGTGGAGCTCAGCCGATGAGATATAAACAGACTGGAGGTTCCCTGTGTCAGCTCATGATAGCTTTCATACAGTTCTTTTTCCGCAAGTGCATCCAGTGCAGCTGTCGGTTCATCCAGCAACAGACACCCGAAGTCGCGATACAGCGCTCTGGCCATAAACAGCTTTTGCTTCTGACCTCCGGACAGCTGAATTCCATCCTCTTCGATATCCTTGCCGATATGCGTCAGCTCCTGCTGCGGAAGTGCGGATATAAACTCCCAGAGTCCGCAGCGCTTGAGACAGTCCTTCACCCGCCGTAGATCGGTGTCAGAAATATCCTGCATGCTTACATTTTCCGCAATGGAATAGCTGAGCATCACTGCATCCTGAAAAATACCTGTGATATGCGTATACAGATCATCCAGATCCAGCTCACATATATCCGTGCCGTTGATATAAATATTCCCCGCACTTGGTGTATAAAAGCCTAGAATCAGCTTTACGATTGTACTTTTCCCGGCTCCGTTTGCGCCGACCAGTGCAAGCTTTTTTCCATCCTGCAGGGTAAAGGAAACATCCTCCAGTATGCTTCTATCCTGATTCGGATAGGAGAAGGACACGTGATCAAAGGTAATCGTAATCTCTTTCTGATCCAATTTGACACCGCTGCCGTGATGCATCCTGTTTTTCATATGCAATGCCGTACGCATCCGATTGATGAGTACATTGTTCACCGACATTCTCGCATAGCTTTCCTCCACCTTTTTAAACCAGAGGGAAAAGCCGGAAATAATACCGAGATAGAATACAAACTCATCAATCGCCATTCCTGCAATCAGCCGGTTGATCAAAAATGCATAGCAGGCGATATCCCGCACAAAATCCAGCAGCACTCCCAGCGTATCCACCAGCATATAGGCACTGTAATCCCTGGTGCGAATACGGGCAATCAAACGGTTTACATGCTCAAATTTATCGTTGATCCAATCCTGCAGCTGATACAGGCGAATATCCTTGCCTGCCGCTGTGTCGTATGCAATCTGATTCAGATAGCGCGTTTCGATAAGATAGCCGTCCAGCTCTGAGCGGTGTGAATACTCATAATGTCTGGCAATGGAAAATAATGCATATTGCAAAACCACTAGCAGAAGCAGACCAAGTACAAACCATATACTGAGTCCAGAGCTAGCCAGTGCATACAGCACCAGTCCCAGAAGTGATGTGGCAAAGATGATGAAGTCATGGAACATTCCCTCCTGTCCGCTGTTATTGGATTCGATCGCCTCTACCGCATCCTCCAGTATTTTCTTGTATTCCTCATTTTCCAGCATAGCATAGTCCAGATGTGCTCTTCCCATATATACGTTACGGACAAAATACAACCCCCGGCTTTTGATAAACGCAAATGCATTGTATTCGTTTAAATAGCTGACCAGTCCCTGCAGGATTCCATACAGCAGCAACAGCCCTCCCAGCACAAGTACAAAATCTGATAGCGAGCGTTCCTTCAACAGCAGATTTATAATCACACTGGGAATCAGTACAGAAATAAAGGGGACGATCGCGCCAAGCAGTATGTGAAGCTGCATGCTCCAAAAGGTGTGACGGTCGATTTTCCATAAAATTTTAAGCAGATACAGCATATTTCCCGGTATCGTTTTTTTCATATTCTCACCTCACAACTGCAGTATAAAGCAAAAGCTCGCAATAATAACAAAACGTGCACGAATTGCAGATTTTCGTACACGAATGGTTGTATACCTCCTCGATAATCGGATATAGGGCAGTACAACATAAAGCGGATTTCGCTGTGTTCGTAATTATGCATACAGCAGAGAATACCTCTGTGTTCCCCACAGCATTTCACTTTCGGGTTCTGTCGGATTCCTGCAGCGGCAGCATGATCTCCGTAAGAAATACTCCGGGCTCGTTTTTCCGCTGTATAAAGCCGTCATATTTTTCAACAATCAGGTTCATACGCTTTAACCCGTGTCCGTGATTGCCGCGTTTTTTTGTCACATAGTCCGCATCCAGCTTACGTACAGCTTCACTGGTGGCGTTGGTACAGGAGATATACAGCTGTCCCTTGTACAGACCGATATACAGCCGTAAAAACGGCTGCTCCTTTACCTTGGCACAGGCCTCCACCGCGTTATCCGCCAGATTCCCCAGCAGAGCACACATATCCGTATCCTGAAACGGTATGCTTTCGGGAACGCTAGCCTTCACGTTGATATCGATTCCCTGCGCCAGTGCCAGAGAAAGCTTGGAGTTGAGGATTGCATCCATATTGGCATTCCCGGTTTCCACCAGCTGCCGGATATCATCCAGCTCCTGTTCCAGCTCATTCAGATAGCTCAGCGATTCCTCCAGCTCCGCCTTCCGCAGCTTCGCCTTGAGATTCTGCAGGTGATTATGATAGTCATGCCGCCATGCACGCATAGTGGTATACATATGCTCCACCTCCTGCACCTGCCGGTCAAATACCTTATTCTGATATTCCTGCAGCTGTTGTTCATAGCTGCGGATCATCAGCTTATCATAGAGTACGAGCACAAGCTCCAGCAGTGTCCAGACAAAGGGGGCATACGAAAGCGGCCAGGTCAGCAGGATAAAAACGGGTACGATGATATGCAGGATATACTCCCCGCCTGTATCCAGGATAAAAATAAGCAGAAGAAATGCGGCATACAGCCGGCGATCCCCTGTATACAGGAGTGCAGAAAAGACAATCAGGGAAGCGGCAGCCTCCCACAGCAGTCTGTTTCTCTGCTTCCGAAGCAGCCACAGGTGAACCAGCAGCGGCAGCAGTATCAGAATCTGCATAACAAATCCCGCTTGCAGCGCTTCATAATTTCCTCCTGCACCCGCTGTTTCATTCCTCTGCTTACCGGGATGCATTCCTGATTATCCAGCATACAGCCATCTTTGCGCAGTGCATGGATGTGATTCAGATTCACACAGTAGCTGCGATGACAGCTCAGAAAGTCGCCGGAAAGTCCGGCACATTCCTTTTGAAAGCTGCCCTTCATGCGGAAGATCCCCTTGCGGTGATGACAGCGCACATAATGTGCATCACTTTCCAAATAATAAATATCCTCCTCATACAGCTTGCGCAGTTCTCCATCTATGGACCATAACAGATACGCTTTCGGTGCTTCCAGCTGATCCAACAGCTGACAGAGCTTTTCCTCCTGTACCGGCTTCAGCCAGTAGCGGACGGCATTTACCTCATAGCCTTCAAATACGAAGGAGGGGTCATTTGTCAAAAACACAAGATAGGCGTGTGCGTCCTTTTCCCGTACTTTGCGAGCTATCTTTAAACCGTTCATACCCTCCATTTGTATATCCAGAAACACCAGATCATAGGGCTGCTCCTCCCATGCGAATAGAAACTGCTCTCCTCCGGGAAACAGCGCAATGCTGTGGCTGCCCAGCTTCTGCAGGAGTGCATGCAGCTCCAAGGCTAAATCCTGCTCATCCTCTACAATAGCTATCCTCATATCGTCACCCTCTCATCTCATTTCAAAATTCATGCGCACACCTCATAAGACAGTTCCATGATTTTCCTGCAGCCCTGTATGCATATATGCAATTCACAGCTGGCTCGATCATCCTATATACATGTGGATAATCCGCAGACAATTTCACGGTTCTGTATGCGCAGCATCCGTATGCATATGCTTCCTGCATACATTCCTGATTGCCTGCAATCCTGTGTTCAGGCTTTCCAGCTGAATGGCAGTATAGTTGATAACACAAAGCTGATAAACTGATCAATGGGAAGCGGCTCCTCCTCTTTGACCCAGCTTGAAATTGCGGCAAGCAGACCGCAGAGGTAAAATTCCTCCAGAATGCTTTCCTCCTGCTCGGTACAGGGATGCTGAATTACATACGGACGCAGTATTGGCCATATCATTTCCCGCAGCTTCCTGCTGAACTGATTGCTGGAAGGGTCCCGCAGCAATACACTTACATAGGCGGAATATTTCCTGGCCAGCTCCATAATCATGCTCATATGATTTTTTAACCCGGACAGCTCGCTTTCTCTTGCTGTTTCAAGAATCTGCTCAGATGCCTGCAGCAGCTCGGCCTCTATGGATGCAAAGATATCATAGACATCCTTATAGTATAAATAGAAGGTTCCCCGGTTATAGCCTGCCAGATCTGTGATTTCCTTTATGGTGATTTTATCGATCGGCTTACTGGAATAAAGCGTCCAGAAGGCTGAGCGCAGCTTGTCCTTTGTCTGTTCTGTAATCTGCGGCTGTTTTTTCATAGCGGCGTTCCCCTTCTTTCTTTCGATTTCATAAAGCGTTATGCATTGCAGCCTTCACATGTTTAAGCGGATGCTTTGACGGATACAGCATGTCATCCAAACATGTACCGGCTGAATTTTGATTGCCTCTAGGTTTTTGTGCACAGTATGGAATACGGTCATGATTATCTGCTTATGGAAGCTCTCTGTTATCCATCAATATGCACGTATTTTCCATATGCAAAGCCGCCCTACGCCATGCTGTCTTAATCCGAAAGATTGCATAGTGCTCAATAGAGGCGTACTTTCATGAATTGTTTGTATATGTGGCTGATAGGTTTTTCATGCAGGAATGAGGAACGTGTATCACGGGAATAAGGTTTGCGAATGAAGACCATAATTATACAGGTATCGCATATTCTCATTTCTAATCATGCAAGGCTGCCTGCACAGCTTTTCTGTTACACTTCACCTTGCTTTATGATACCATGCCGGCCGCTGTATTTCAATCACTCAACAGCATGTCGCATATTGTTTATTGATACGCTTTACGTTCCACTTTATAATTGTTCATAGAAATCATGGAGGACTTTATGAGTGCATATATCACATTGGATAACATCACAAAGCATTATCATAGTGCAGATGTCATAACCAGGGCCCTGGACGGTGCCAGCTTTTCCGTAGAGCAGGGTGAGCTTGCGGTCATCCTGGGACCATCGGGTGCCGGCAAGACGACGGCATTGAATATTCTGGGCGGTATGGATACCGCTACCAGTGGAAAACTGCTTGTGGATGGCAGAGATATCACCGCCTGCAATCACAGACAGCTGGTGGAATACCGGCGCTATGATATCGGCTTTGTGTTTCAGTTTTATAATCTCATACCGAATCTGACCGCCCTTGAGAATATCGAGCTGGCAAATCAGATGAAGAAGGACAGCATGGATGCAGGAGAAATTCTGAAGCTCGTCGGATTGTCACATCGAAGCAGTAATTTCCCCGGGCAGCTTTCCGGAGGAGAACAGCAGCGGGTCGCCATTGCCAGAGCCATTGCCAAAAAACCGAAGCTGCTGCTTTGCGATGAGCCGACCGGCGCGCTGGATGATCAAAGCGGGCGTATGGTTTTGGGGCTGTTACAGAAGCTGAGCCGCCAGGCAGGGATGACCGTTCTCATCATCACACACAATGCGGCTATTGCACAGATGGCGGATCGCATCATACGCTTTAAAAACGGGGCAGTCAGTGAAATGGTACGCAATACACCGCTGCCGGTTTCCGAAATTGCGTGGTGATGATAATGAAAGCATCCGGTAAAGATATCCGCAGAACGATATTCCGCAACAAGAAGCGCTTTTGTTCCATCCTGATTATCACTGCGCTTGGTGTCATGATGCTGAGCGGATTGAAGGCTGCCTGTGACGATCTGCGCTACAGTGCGGATCAGTTTTACGATGCACAGCAGGTATTCGATATTCAGATAGTGTCAACGATGGGGCTGGATGAGGACGATCTCGCGGCATTGCGAAAGGCGGATGGAATCGAGCGTGCAGAAGGTGTCTATCGCGAAACGGTATATACCTCCGTAAAGGGCAGTTCACAGAATACGGATGTACAGACACTGGGCGGACAGTTGAATACACCTTATCTCCTGAAGGGGAGGCTGCCTGAAAACGAGAAAGAGATCGCTGTTTCCAAAACCTATGCGGATGACAGCGGAAAAACGATCGGTGATACGATCCGGTTTCATGAACCATCGCAGATCAGAAGCACTTATACCATATCTGCCATCGTGCAGGACCCTTCGGATTTGAACAATAAAGACGGGGCAGCATCATTTCGTTCCATTTCGGCAAGCCGCTACGTATGCTTTATCAGGGAAGACGGTATTTCTATCCCTGCCTATACGGCAGCCTATGTACAGGTAAAGGGCAGCCGGGATATGGCGTCGTATTCGGATGAATATGAGGCGCTGATCAAACGGACGAAGGAAACGCTGGAACAGGATGTGAAGCAGCAGCAGGAGGACAGGCGCTATGATGAGCTGACGGAGCAGATGAAGCTTGCGGCATATGCAATTGATCCACAGGCCGCCTATGTGGATACCTCTTCCATCGAGCATCCGAAATGGTACATCCAGGATCGTTCCTCACTTTCCAGCTACAGCAATATCGAAAGTGATGCGGCTTCCATCGAGGCGGTTGGTACAGCCTTTCCTATTGTATTTTTCACGGTTGCGATTCTGATTGCGTTAACGACGATTACCAGAATGGTGGAGGAAGAGCGCCTGTTGATTGGAACCTACAAGGCGCTGGGGTTTCGAAATATAGAAATCATGAAGAAATATCTCCTGTATGCGGGAAGTGCCTGTCTGCTGGGAGGTATCATCGGGGATATCGGCGGCTTCCTTCTGCTTCCGAAGTTTGTGTTCAGTATCTTTCAAACATTATACCTGCTTCCGAATTACCGTCTGCAGTTTGACGCATGGTATGGAATCGGTGGAATCGCATTGTTTACCGGCGGGATACTGATTGCCGTGTGGATTGCGGTTCATGGAGAGCTGAAGCATATGCCGGCTATACTGATGCGGCCTAAGGCGCCACGAACAGGTGCAAGAGTTCTGCTGGAGCGGATTCGTCCGTTATGGAGAAATCTGACGTTTTTGAATAAGGTTACGGCAAGGAATCTGTTTCGCTATAAGAAACGAATGCTGATGACGGTGTTCGGGATTATGGGCTGCAGTGCGCTGGTGCTGTGTGCCATGGCGATCAATGATTCCGTCAGTGCGTTGATTCCGAGACAGTATGAGCATATTTACCGCTATGACCTCATGGTGATGACGGATGATGCGCATGTATATCAATCGCTTTCAAGGGATGATGAGGTGAGTGAGTGCCTGACGCTGCTGGTGGATAATGCCACAATCAAGAGCAGTGGAAATAAGGAAGAACGCGTACAGCTGATGGTCTTTCCCGAACAGGCGGATGTGGCTTCGTATCTCTCACTGGAGGATTTGAACGGTGATCCGGTAACGCTTGAAATGGGCGATGTATATGTGACGCAGAATGCATCGCAGGTTCTGGATTTTGCAGTAAATGATACCGTGCGTGTGCAGAACAGCGATTTTAAGGAAAAGCGTGTGAAGGTCACGGGAATCGTTCAGAATTATCTGGGAAATACCATCTATATGAGTGAAAACACCTATGAGACGCTGTTTGGTTCTTATAGGGAGAATGCAGTGCTGGCGAATTTTAGGGGCAATATCAGTGAACAGCAGAAGGACAGCTATGTGCAGAAGCTGGAGGACAGGGATGGTGTGTTGTCTGTTGTAAGCACTTCGTCGATGCAGGATGCGTTTGAAACCTCCTTTTCCCTGATAACCTCGGTTGTCTATCTGATTTTAGCCATGGCTGCCGCTCTTGCCTTCGTTGTTCTGTTCACATTGTCCACAACAAATATATCAGAACGGGTACGGGAGCTTGCGACGATTAAGGTGCTGGGCTTTCATGATAAGGAAGTGCATTCCTATGTGAATAAGGAAACGCTGCTTCTGACATTTCTGGGTATTCTGGCCGGGCTTCCTGCCGGTACGATACTTGCGCAGAGTCTTACGTATGTGCTGAATATGCCGTCGATCCATTTCGCTGTGACGATACATCCCATAAGCTATCTGTATACGGTGATATTGTCCTTTGGTTTTGCAGTTATCGTAAATCTGATTACAAATCGTGTATTGAATCATATTGATATGGTGGAGTCTTTGAAGAGTATGGAGTAAAGGAAAAGCGGTAGATGTGAATCGAAAAGATAGAGTCAAAAGTTTATGGGATTTTTAAATTGAAATTAAAAGTATAATAGAAACTTGAAAATTCGTATAATCAAGATACAATTAAATAAACGAAGATAATTAAATATTGAGAATACGAATGTACTTCTATACCTTATTTAATGTACTCTCATTGAATCTGTGTTTAAGATATATGTGAATGATTTTAATCCCATAACTTTTTTACTCTATCAATCGAAAAGTGTTGATTGTCATGTTATTGCATTTTGTGTGATAATAACAAGAGGAAAGAATCGCGTAGTAAAAAGTATCCGGCTGGCTATAGGATGTATTCCTGATGGAAGTGAATCCCTTACGGATACTTTTTTTTTGGGCTTTATCATTTTGTGCAGGCCGGGTTCTTTGGATATGCGTTCGTTTGTAGATCGTCTTAAACCAGAGATTCCTACAGGTATAGTATTGTCGGTACTGGTGATTGAATGCTTTGTTTCCTTGTCCATATGAAATTTCTGACCCTGCAGGGGGTTATCAGGATTTGCATGCAGGCTGCAACAATCAATGAAGACACGTTCCTGTATGTGTCTATTGTGTTTAGGCGGATAACCGAGAGATATTCACCTGTATGCCTCTGTTATTTCAAGAAATGATCTTCCATGTATCTGGCAAAGCCGATTAGCGAGAGATATTTACCTGTATGCCTCAGTTATTTCAGAAAATGCTCTTCCATGTATCTGGCAAAGCCGTCTTCATCATTGCTGTATGCGGTGATATCATCTGCAATCGCTTTGGTATCATCACTGCCATTGATCATACAGACACCAAGACCGCTGTATGCCAGCATGTCATTATCATTGGTCGTATCGCCAAAGGCAACGACCTCTTCCGGTGTTATTCTGTTACATTCACAGAATTTTTTCAGTGCATAGGCTTTGGATACCCGTTTGTCTGCAAATTCGATGAGGGTCGGCTGCGTTTTGAAGCCTTTATAGTAAGGAGAGGGATGTTCGTTCAAATATTGTTCGATTTCATCCACGATATCTTCTTTGACACGATACATGATTTTAGCGTTCTCCTGCTCATACATGACAGAGAGAGAGTCCACGACAACCATATGTTTGTCACTGGTCAGGGCGGATTTGCGCATTTGTGCGTCATCGCGTTCACAGAGCAGGCAGTCATCACGATAGATAAAGCAGTTGGAATCAAAGGGCTTCATCAGCTCCATTGTTTCTTTGATCCACTCCTTTTTCATTTTAAAGTAGCTGAATTCCTTTTGATGAAGGTTATCCCAAAGCTCGGAGCCGTTCATGCCGATCAGGATATCAAAGGGGTATGAGATTCCCCACAGTGCTGCTTTTTTTGCCAGTTCATCCAATGGCCGGCCTGATGCGATGCCGAAGTAAATTCCTTTTGCGTGAAGCTGATGGATGACAGCTCTCGTTCTTGGTGTCAGTTCTCTTTCGGAAGTAACGAGGGTACTGTCAATATCACATATAACCAGACGTATATTTTTTTCCATAATCGATTGCTCCTTGGCTTGTAAAGTTTGCGGGAGAATTCCCCTGTCAGTTACATTATAAGACACTTTTTCCGAATTTGTTAGCATGAATTCAGGAAATGACGGTTTCTCATTAGAAACTGCAGGGTTGCTGTATGCTTTTTGAAAATAATTTATCACACAGTAATTTGGGAAGTTCACTCGTCAGGTTAAGCGTGCCTCTGTTTGGGTTTTGCTGGTGGTTCTTTTGATAGAGGTGCTTGCTTTATATTTTCCACTGACAGGCTTTGAGATCAACGTTTCCGTTAGGTTTAAAGGTCACGCCCTCGTCTATGAGGAGATCCTTTTGTTCATCCCAGTCCGGTGCAGTTCTACCCGCACTGTTAACGACGCGATGGCAGGGGTATTCGCCATACAAGGAGGAAGCGGAAAGAATCTTACCAACCTGTCTGGCATTTTGCTCTCTGCCTGCCAGCTCCGCAATCTGTTTATAGGTTGCGACGCTTCCTTTGGGTATTTCCGATACGATTTCCAGTACGATATAAATAAAATGCTCATCCATATGGGGACCTCCGATTCTTATATGTACGTAATTACAGTTTTGACTTTCCTGCTATCCTGCCTTACATACCTGCATTAGCGAATACATGTTCCAATTCCATCATTCTCTCCTGAAAGCATATCATCAATGCTTCCTATGCTGAGGGACCAGATTTCTCCACAGCCCATATTGCTACGCTTAGCATGAAAATCATATCCTGTTCCTTCCTGTTTGAAATTACCGCTTTTACAGATTCCGGATTCTGATTCAGATTCTTAACAATCACCATCCATACATCAGGGGAAACTACTATTTTCTTTGATAAATAAATCAGCATCCGTAGCTTGGTTTCCACATGCCTTTCACGTTGAATTGTCTGATAGCGTAAACACAGTCATTCCTCATGCGATAAATCCTCATCATTTTCATCCAGCTCATACAGCTGTTCCTTAACCTCAAGCTAAAAATCATCCAGATGACTAATCTCTGTCGTGACCGGTCTGTATTGATTTCAATACTGGATGCTTTTCAAGATACTGTAATTCAGCTACCTCGTGCCTGCATTCTCCAAAATACGGACAGTTGCAAGCAATCGTAACGGCATGCTCTGTTTTCTGTAAAACCGCAGTATCGTTCCTTTTTACGCGGAAACAGGCTTTGGTATCATTAACAGTGATAGCTTCCACAATGGCATTTTCCTCATACAGCTTTTACCTTAATTCCAAATGGCATTGGAGTATCTGGCTTTTTTATTTTCTATTTTACATTCATTTTCGTATTCACCATAAGCTTGCCTTTGTGTCATTCTATATTTTGCAGCTGTTCATCCTGTGCAATTTTCATAATTTCATTTACCAGATGCGGATCTTTCAGCCTTGTACTTAAACCATCTTTTTTTGCCCTTCCAAGGAAATCCATATCACTGTACCAGATAATTTCTTTATCAATCACAACAAAATGTGCTGAATGATTGCTGTACAAAATAGCTGCACCCATTCCTTCTATCGTTCGCACGAGCATTTCCTTTTGTCTTTGCTCATCATTCAAGACGACATACAGCTGAACATTTTGATGTGCCTTTTCCTGCATGACATCAAAATAGCTTTTGATTTTTCCTAACTCATAATGCGCGTTCATAATCAGGATTTCACTGCTGGACGCCTTTATATCGTCAAGGAATACATGTTTATAGCTCTGTCCTTCATACATCAGCTGGGAAACTTCAACAATTTGATTTTGTTCCTGCAGAAAGTAGCCTTCTTTCTGGTACTGCTTCAACCTTTTGCGAAACATTCCTTCCAGCATAGGTATATGAGCATCAACATAATCATATACCTTCACCATATCCTTACCTTCCACATTTCTATGAATTCTTCCTGTATACTGCTCTATCCTGGATTCATCAGAAATCGGCATAACAAGAAATAACGTTGATAAGGCAGGCAAATCAAAGCCTTCACCAAGAAGCTTGCTAGTTGCCAAGAGGATGAATTTCTCCTGGTTATTAAAATTCCGTACTTTTGCAATGATTTCATTTCTCTCTTTTGTTTTTCTTTCACCAGTCAGTACATACACATGTATATGCATGTGCTTTAACATCTCATATAAGACTGTCAGATGCTGCTTACGCTCTGACAGGATAATGATTTTACCATCATTCTGAAATTCTTTCACCACATCCTTCACAATCAGATAATTTCGATTTTGGTCGTTCATAATGTCGCTGCAATACTGCGTGTAGGTTTTATTATCATCCAGACATCGCATAGTCGTCATTCTGGGAATCAGGAGCTGTTGGAACCTGTATGTATTCTGTATTTGAAATGAACTGTTTCATAGCGAATAGGACCACAGAACATATGCATGATTTTCTCCAATCCGTCTTTTCTTTTGGGAGTTGCCGAAAAGCCATATATATACTTTGCATTCACGTTTCTCAAAACTCTGGTAAATGTATCGCTGGCGGCATGATGACATTCATCAACGATAATCATGCCATATTCCTTTAGGGTAACTGCAATGTTTTCTAAATTTGCTAAAGATGCAGCAACGGCGATATCTATATGCCCTCTCAGTTTTTTCTTGGAGCCGTTATAGATTCCGCTATAGGAGTCTCTTTTTGATTTACATGGCGGTATAGTTAAAAACTCATGAATCCGTTGTTCCCATTGTTTTTGGATTTCTTTATTGGGTACGATAACTAAAGTAGATACTGTTCTTTGCGCTATCATATACAATGCCATAACTGTTTTACCAAAACCCGGAACTGCCTTCATAATTCCCATATCAAACTGCATCAGTGTATTGACAGCCTCCTGTTGATTCTGTCGCAATTCTCCTATAAACGCTGTATCGATTACCTGACCGTTTGTTACCTGTGCTTCGAGCTGTATTTCAGCTTCCGGAAATATTTCTTGCAGTTTATATTTTTGTCCTCTCGGCAAATATAAATACCTATCATCTTCTTCATAATAGCTCAGTACTCTGGGAGTTGTTTCCCGATAAATCGTTTTTTTTCAATTTCTGTTTCAAAAAATATTCCGGATTGTACATGGAGCCAAGTCTTTTCAATACAGATAACGTATAAAGATTTAAATCCTTCTTTTCTATACAGAGCATGGTATTTTCCAGACCATACATTTGTTTGGAATATTTCATATTTGTATCTAAGGATAATCCCATTTGCTGTTGATCGAAGAAATAATCATTTTTGTAATAGCTGTTTAAAATCTGATCCAGCTGCTGTTCCTGCAGTTTAGGCAAGGAAGCAAGATATTCTATGGGATGGTCGATCACCTGCTGTAAATCATTGATAAAAGCGGAATTACCTTTTAAATACGCATCATGTCGCAGCGGTAGAGCAATCAGATTTCCAAAGCCTCCCTGTGGCAGATAGTCCTGATTGGGAAACATTCTGTCAAAGGAATTAAAGTTTAGATTTTTATTACCTTCTATTGCCTCCTGAATGAGTAAAGAACCCAGCTTTCTTGCTTTTAATGCTTTTACCGGTGATTCGAAAAACAGCCATAAATGTCCACCCTGTCCGGAAGAAGATCGTTCCATTAAGGGATAAATTTCAAAGCGCAAGGCTGTTTTATAGACACTCAGCATGTCATTAAACCAGTTATCCTCGTCGAAATCCATCGCCAGAAGATAACAGGTATTATCCGTTAGTAAAGGATAAATTCCAATCCCTTCGCATGTCAGTTTCCCAGTAAAGTGATGTTTTAGGATAACCCCATCCAGAGATGGAAATTGAAAGATTGGACAGATACTACAATGATTTTTTATTTTTCCCTTTTTACACCCTGCTTGAAAACTTCTGTCACATGCGGGATTCCAACCGAATTTCTGATGCTTTTTACTAAAGTATCTTTCGGCATAAACATCCGGTCTTCCTCTGAAATAACTTAAATAGATTTCAATTTTATCTATAGTAGATAGCTTTTCATTTGCGGAAAGATAAAAATACCCTCTTTTTCTTAGTTCAGCTTTTAGAAATGCATTTTCCTGTTCCAGTTGCTGTATCCTATCCTCATATTGCATAAGAGTTCTCCTATCATGATAAAATATTGATGTCTATTTGCTTATGTTATTGGCTTTTCTTTACTTGTGTGTTCGCTCCATCTGTCTGATTTTGCATTGATTAAAAAAAGAGTTGATTCTAAATCATTTCCATAGATGTGTGTACCCTTTGACAACATTACATCATTCACCTTTGCATTGCTATATCAATTTTATTCATATCCACATTCTTTCTCCGTTTTGCGCTAGCAAATAATTTTTCAAACCATGCAGCATCATTTTCTCTTGTATGCAAAAGGAGAAAAATAAAGATATCTGTTAAATCATCTTTACATTTTTTTAATCCCAGCTGAGCAACACGTATTGCATCATCCTTTTGATTATGCAGATTGTAGTATGTAATTAAAGCATTATAATTCTTTTGTTCTCTTCCTAAATGATTTTCTAAATAAGTAATATACTTATCTTCTCTGCCATGTTGATTATATATAAACACTGCTTTTTCTTCATTTCTATAGGTATATAGAATATCCGCATATGTCAGGTATTCTTCATCATTTGTACATAGTTTTTCAGCAAGCTCATCCATAATATCGGAAGCGCCAAGACTATCATAGTAATCATGTTCAACAATATCGATAATCACCTTTTTTCTTAACTGCCAATCATCATACTGGATTTCATCAGATTGAACGAGTTCTTCACAAATTTCCAAAACTGTATCAATTTCCGGTTGATCATCGATATATTTTTCAAAGCTCAACCACTCGACAACCTCACACACATCATTCCATCTATCCTCTAAAAATGATTCCATTTGTTCTTCCTTTTTCCTTTCTAAGCATCGCATACGAATATCTGTCAGAAGTTCGTTGCTTCGAGTTAATTTTTCTTTTATTTCAAAAAGTTTTCTACCTCTATTTCCGGATTTCAGAATTTCAGTCTTTTTTGTTTCCAAATCAGCAATTGCAATTTCTAAAGCAGATTGCATAGAAACAAACAATTTCTCAGTTCCGCCTAAATCCTTCAGAATTCTTGGCTTCAGATTCTTACAGATGGATGTTTCTAACATATTGATAAGCTTTTCCGCACGATCTTTATCGCTTTGTTCAGTTGTTAAATACATAAATGAGATGATCCAGTCTGTAGCTGCTTTATCTAAATCATAAGATAACTCTTCTTCGATTTTAGAATCTGACAATTCAATATAATCCTCTTCCGGTGCATCCTCAGAATTTTCACCCTCCTGAATAAAGAATTTTAATTCAAAAATCCTGCTCAACAAATCATATACCGTTTGATATTCCTCTAGCACTACAAGCTGATGGCACCCGGCAAAAATTCTCCCCATCATTGGCAGGATTGAAAACGGATCATTATACCAGATTACCCAATCATCCATATATCTGCCATCTTCGTCAAATTCATGATAATGAGTAACATACTCAAGATAGATATCACCTGTTTCAATCCTCGTACATAAGGTATCTATATCATCAAGTGCTGGCATATCAATGATTTTCTTTGTTCCAGATAGTGACATTAAAAAATCATTCTGTTTGTTATTGGAGATCAATTTTGCCCGCGTTAATATCCATGCGTCCTTTTCTTCTAATGACATTTTCTTTAGCTGCGCTTTTACTTTATCTAAATAGTCCATGGCTCATGCTCCTTCAGTTTAATGGTATGATTTATGCTATATATTGTGATGTAAGAAAATCCTCTTGTGTTGGATTTATGAATGATATACATATTTTACCATGCCTGGTGAAATATTAAAATGATTATCGTAAGCTGTTGAAATAAGTACATATCAATCAGATAGGGTTCACTTAAGAATAGGCAATCAGCGATGTAAGACATAAATCTATGATTTAGTAATGCGACGAATTGTATACCATGATTGTTTTTATTTATATTTTAAAATTTTTTAAGAGTCATATTTAGAATAGTTGCGAAGAAATAGTTATTTTTTTAGTGATTTTTACAGATAGTCTATTGGTTTTTCAAGTTAGATTCAGTGCTTTGGCATGTACATTGCGTTTCCTATTGAAGTATAAAAATCTTGCCTTATAATAAGAAGCAGAACGGAGGCGATTTATGTTTCGAATTGGTGAGTTTTCCAAGCTGATGCAGGTTTCTGTCAGAATGCTGCGTTATTATGATGAGGTGGGACTTCTGAAGCCTGCACAGAGTGATCCATGGACAGGATATCGCATGTATTCTGTGGAGCAGATTCCTGTTCTGAACAGGATTTTATATTTACGGGATTGTGGTTTTACAGTAGCTGAGATAGAAGGTTTAGTTTTAGGAAATGACGATAGGATGATGGAGGCATTAAAGAATAAGGAAAAGGAGATTGCGCTTGCGATAAAAGCAGAGGAACAGAAGCTTCATAGAATTGATCATGCAAAGCAGGACTTTCTTCAGGGAACTGCTGATATGCATTCTAATGTTACGATAAAGTCGATTCCACGCTGTCTTGTGGTATCAATAAGAGAACTTATTCCTGATTATTATGCGGAAGAAATGCTCTGGGAGAAGCTATCTGATTTTGCAAGGCAACATAGAGTTGATTGTTCTCCAACCACTTTTTCCATTTATCATGATGAGGATTACAAAGAAGCGAATGTGGATGTGGAATTGTGTCTGCCTGTAAAAAAAGCAATCAGAGATTGTGATGGATTTCAATGTCGTGAGGTGGAAGAAGAGCCATTGATGGCCTCACTTATGGTATATGGAGATTTTTCAAATATATCTGCGGCATATCAATCCTTTGCAAAATGGCTGGAGAAAAACAGACAATATGAAATGAAAGGTGCAAATCGGCAGATGATACACCGTGGTCCGTGGAATGAGGAAGATGCCGGCAGTTATCTCACGGAATTGCAAATTCCTTTGCACATGCATGATGAATACTGAAAATCACCTCTTGACCCTCACATGATGTGAGGGATTATCGTATTGTTACAGATGAAATGGAGGAAAAAAATCATGACAAAATTTGTAGTTCATTCTGTAGGTTCTATTCACAGCAATAAGGAGGGAGGTACATTTATTCAGGTGGATGAGAATTATATTCCTGCGTTGCAGGCATTGGATGGTTTCAGCCATCTGCAAATCATCTGGTGGTTTAACGGTTATGATGAGGATGTGTACAGGACTGTCTTAAAGACAAAACAGCCATATAAAAAGGCTCCGAAGGAAATGGGAATTTTTGCGACAAGATCCCCGATTCGTCCGAACCCGATTGCGTTAACTGCGGTTGAGATACTTCATATTGATTATGAAAAGGGCGTAGTACAGATTGCTTATATTGATGCGAATGAGGGCTCACCTGTTCTGGATATAAAGCCTTATACGCCTAGTCTTGATTGTATTGAGGATCCTAAAGTACCTGCATGGTGTGCGCATTGGCCGAAAAGCCTTGAAAAGTCGGGTAGTTTTGCATGGGAAGAAGAGTTTAATTTTTAGGGATCTTATAGGCTAAATGGATGGTATCGTGCAAAGACACTGTTTCATAAAGCACGCTATTACAACAGCAATAAAAGTTCAAAGCTGTTATCAATATGCATAGCCAGGCAAACTGCTTGTAATTATATGAATATTATAGCTGTAAAAATATAACGTGACTCACTTTTCTTTTCTCTATCGCGCAATAGAAAGCAGTTTTAAAAATCTTGATAAAGTATCGCACCAATTTGTTTCGAATTCTAAAATTCCTAGAAAATGATGTAAACATATTTAGAGCGCAACATATGTACTGCAAATCTTTAGAGGCTTTTACTTAGGAATATAGCAAAAGATGTGTAAATAGTAGAAACGGGTAAGAATGTAGATACGAAACATACTTACAGGAGGAAAAATACTATGAACACATCTTTTATTACTATTGATTTCTTTTTCAATAAATGACTTTGTTACTCTAAACAATTGTTCATGAGGATCAGGGTTATATAATGAATCTATATATTCTTTTAAATTTTCGACCAAGAAATCAGGAATTGTAATATTTCTTTTACTTTTTGTAGTTTTAGGATCTGTAATTAAATCTTCCTCTTCAATACGTTGATACGATTTAGTAATAGAAATATACTTTTCATCAAGATGAATATCTGAAGGAGTTAAAGCAAGTAATTCCCCCAATCTCATCTCAGTACAATAAAAAACCATAAATACAATATACGATGTCTTTTTGTTCATTAGTTTTATGAAAATCATGTTAATTCATCTTTTGTCCAAAAGTTCATTTCTTCTGAGTACTTTTCCCAATTTCAATCATTTCGTTTTGCCAATTACGAAACAAAGCAGGTGTAATCTCATTGACCTTGTATTTTCCAAAAGCTGGAACAATCTCCAATTCAATTAAATATCGTTTTTTTCGAAGAGTATTCTTTTTTTATCTGTTTTCCATCTCTTCCATATAGATTTGAATAAAATCAGAAAACTTCATATTAAAATCATTTTCTTGTTTTCTAATAAAGTCTAAAGCAGCTTATTCTGCTTCTTTTTTTGATTCAAATCCTCTTCGAGTTGTTTTTTTATATCCTCCAAAAGCATCTTTGTACCGAATTTGAATATCCCATTTTATTTTTTAATTTTTTCTTAGCTACGAGCACATTACTTTCCTCCTTTACTTTTCTTGATTTGATGTGCTGGAATAAAATATATCATTAAAATATTCCTTTGGCAGTTTTTCCAGCAATTGTTAATTTATGCATCTGTTTCAAATGTTCATTGCCATCTTTTATCATCTTATAGGCTTTGCTTTTTGAAACTCCTAGCATAACTGCAATATCACTTGCACCATATAGAACTTTCTTTTCCATTGATAATCACCACTCTTTCTGTATATGTAATTGATTTTTATAAGCGGTCTAAAATCAGCACATAGCTCAAAGAAGAGGCAGATCCCCTAAGGTTAGGTATCTGCCTCCTTTGCTTTACATGATTTCTGTACATCTTGATGCCATGGCATCAAGATGTTCTAACTCATAGTTTCCATCCTCTTCCATTTTCGGTAGTTCCTCCAATAGATAGTTTAGGTAACGCCTTGGTATCAATCTGTTTTCCTTCGCACTTTCCACAGGGCTACACCGAATGGCGGGCAGTGCCTATATGATCGCACTGCTCTGTGCTCCTCTCGCACTCCCCAGGAACATACTGTTTTTTTTCTATGATCACCGGTTTCTGACTACGCTCTGACAGTTATACCGATATCGGTATAACTGTCATTAGACCGACAAAAAAATTATGCCGATAGTTATGATGTAACTCCTGTGTTTATAGGGGATGCACCTTTAATTTATCGGCATAATTTTATTTCTTTAATCCTAAAACTTTTAATTTTTCATCTTCGGATAATTCTTCCCATTTCCCTGGCTCATCTCTTCCTCTAACTTTACCTAATGCCTTTTTTATCATTTCTATATCTGTTTCTGCATATATTTCGGTCGTTGACAATTGTTCATGTCCCATCAATTTAGCGACTTCTGGTAATGATAATCCATTTCTATACATAAGTGCCCCAAAACTGTGTCTAAACAGATGCGGATGAACCTTTGGTATTGTTTTATCTAGTTTCCTGGCTTTTTCCCCATACTTATTAACAATCCTTTGAACATTATCTTCAGACATTTTAAAATATTGTCCTTTTATCTGTGTATAAAATACAGAGTTCTCTTTATTCTGACATTGATGGTATAATCTAAGATAATATTCATAATTGTCTGTGAATTCTTTTGTGACCGGGATTAATCTTGTTTTATCACCTTTTCCCGTTATACATATATAAGAATATTCAGTATTTGTTTGGATATCTTTTAATTTGATATTCAACAACTCTGACAGGCGTACTCCTGTTGAAAACATGAAAAACATAATAAATCTATCTCTTATTCCAATTTTATTTGTACATGTCTGGTCAAGTATTAGAATGATCTGTTCTTTTGTAATCCAGTTGTGTTTTTTATGCTTTACTGTTTTGCATTTTATTTGACTGATTGACTGATGCAAAGGTACCAGTTCATTGGTATCAATACTGTTTTTTTCAATTATATTAATTATTAACATTGTTAATTTCATCAAAACTAGATTTCATCGCCGCATCATTTTCTTCTAGTTTGATTTCAGTGATTTGATCTGTAATATCTTTTAATAAATCTTTCATTTTTTTCAACACTAACGCATCTTTCCCTTCCTCAGATATTTTATCATATTCATATGTATCACCAACAGAATAATCCAAGAAATCAAATATTTGTTTAGCATATAGTTTCATGCTATCTTTGTGGATAATAAAATTTTCTTTACCAGTAACAGAAATAACAATATCTTTTGATTCATTCATGTAGACTTTCACAATTTTATTCATAAATTTTCAACCTCTTTTCAATCATTTCTTCCCACCATCTAAGGTGGAAGCAACTAAATTAAGTATTTCATTTTTTTCATCTTCTAAGCAGCCTGCTTTCACCCCAATTTTATCATTTAACTTAGTTAGATGAATCACATTATCCACATCTAAGTTTACAACCAATAGAGGATTGTGTGTGACAATAATTAATTGTTTTGTTGTTCGAACTGAGTTAAAATATTTTAATAATTTTTCAGCAATTCTATTATTTGAAATATTATCTTCTGGCTGATCTATCATTAATAAATTCCATTCTTTCGTTGGATCTGATTGAAATTTATAATAATTATCTAACAAATCAATATGATCATAAACTTTTTTTATTCGAGTTATAGCTTCAAACATATCTCTCTTATCATCACTACTGTAGTAGTCATCTCTAAATTCATTAATCAAACTAACTAGAATGCTAGATAACTTTTGCCTATGTTCCTTGTGAATGTTTTCATCTGTGGGTAATCCTTCTGTTGTAACTGAAACATATAATGTCGTAGTCATCTCATGATTTATATCAATCTCAAAATTCTTATCATTTAAAGAATTCACCAAGGTATTCTTTTGAATATTGAGTACGATATTCAATTTCAGATTATTTGAAAAGTATCAACGTCTTCAAATAACTCATTTTCACCATAAAACAATTTTCCTGATTGAAACTTTTCAACTAGTTCTGCTTGGTTAATTGACTTTATCTGAATATCAGGAGATATTGTTACCTCTATATTATTCTTCTTTTTTAAATCTTTGATATAATTTTTTGATATATTATTATTAAAATAGTTATATTTGTTTCTCTCTAGTATGTAATTTATCTTCTGCTATATTAAGACTTTTTAAGCAATCATTTAAAGTATTGATATCTTTTTTGTTATTTGTGCTTTTTGTTTTCTCCAAGGTTTTATAAATCCTCATTCTCCAATCTTCTATTTTTTGGTCAATTTTTAAAACATCTGAAGGACAGAAATCTAATTTTTTTTGTATAATATATTTAGAGTAAACTCTTAAAATCCTAAATATGTATAATTCAGCAGTTTCCCTAGATTTTAAAGCAGTTTCAAGTTTGTTATCTACTTCACATATAATGTCATAAGGATTTTCAACTTTGCTAAACATATTTTTTTCCAATAGAAATCTTGCATACTGAGTATCTAATTGATATGTGTTAAAACCAGATCTCTCAGATGCTATCTCATAAGATTTTTCAAGATGCATCTCTGCTTTATCATAATCATTATTGTCCATACTTGCCATCGCATATTGTAGCCAATAAAATATATTATCTTTACAATATTCGTTATCAATTAAATTTTCAAAATAACCTATTATAGTTTCTTTTATATTAACATCTGCTGCCATTTCACTCAATAAAACCCTTAGGTTAGATAAAGACAACAAATGTTTTCTATAGTCTTTTTCATTTGACCACTTATTACCAGTAGGGACGATTCCTAATCTATGATAATTATCAAATAACTTCTGCAATACATTTATAACCTCTTTTTTTGAAAATAAATTTTTCTGAATAAATTTTGAGTAAGGAGCCGAATTAAAGAGCTTATATCCATTATTGTTAAATAATATTTCCTTCATCTTATAATCATGATTTAAAATATGCTTCATATCAGTTTGATTTAATATAATTAATATTCTATCTATATCTAACTTTAATTGAATAAGATTATTTATAATAACAACAAGTAATAGTTCCCTATATTTATTTGTGTTAAATACTTCTTTTATTTCATCTAAACTTTTATTTCCTATTTTTGAATTCTTATCAAACAAAGGAATGATAACTTTTGAAAAGTCTCCTTGTTTTTTTGCATTTTTTGTAAATATATAATTAAGTTTCTTATTAGTTAATCCAATTCTTGAATAGTATTTTTTTATTTCAAGAAATTCCTTGTTATCAATCTGATCAAGACTATGCCATGATATATCATTAATTTTGATATGAAAATAATCTAAAATTTCATACTGACTTACTAAATTATTTCCTGTACGAGAAGTCAGGATAATTTTTAAATTCTCCTTATCATCTTCTATTATCTCTGCTATTTGCTTCAATATTTCCAAATGTTGTGTATAATCATCAATAAACAAAAATACCTTTTCGTTTTTCATTAGAAGCTGAACTAGTTCTTCTCTTACATCATCATAAACGCTATCAAGCGTATATATTTGACCTATATTAGATAATTTACAAGATAATTGTTCAATCAAAACACTTTTCCCATTTCCTAATCTTCCTGTCAATATGTAGATAAAACCATCATTGTTCAATATCGCTTTCTCCATTTCATATAGAACAGATCTTGAAAATAAATATTTATTATCATCTAAATGTGAACTCAACAATGCTTCATTTATTTCTCCACCATAAATTACTGACCAAATTGCAGAAACATCTTCTTTGACATATGGCAAAGGTAAATTGTAACGAGGTATAAAAGAACGATATACAAGATCATCTTTAATATCTATGTTTTCTAATGTAGACATAAAATCACAAAGACCATCGATTCCAATGTAATGAACAGTTCCTTTATTCTTAAAACTTTTAACTTGCATCTGCTCTAATTGGCTTAAATCATCTTTATGTTCAAAAATAAAATGAGTTTTTTCTTTTGTATCTGTTTCAATTAATAATCTTGATATATCCAAATCATATTCTAAAGATAGTCCTATTAATATAATTACTCTTGCTTCTAATAAATCATGATGCATAGCTTGTTTTATCTCACTTTTAGAAAAAGAATCACTTTCATAACTTACAGAAGTTAATTTAAAAACATCTCTAAACGAATCTGCTGTAATACATCTAACATAACCATTAGTATGTATAATACTGCTTTTTGATTTATAAACATCCGTTATACTATCATTAGGTAAAACGGTTTGTCTTACAAATCCAACTTGTTCAGATGCCAATTCAGCTACATTATCATAATTGGTTGTATAAATTCTCATCCACGGAAATTTCATAATTTGTAATTGATTGTCAGTTACACTACTACATAAAAAATTATCTTGAATAAGTTTAACAAGAGTTTGTGCTTTTGTTTTATAATTACCTTTATATCCTTCTAGATATAGCGTAGCAGTTCTACTTAAACCCATTTGATTATCATTATCTAATCCCATAAGTCTTGCTATTTTATTTGATAATTCAGTTGAAGAGCACAAATTATTCCCTTTAATATTTTTCGCTTCTCTAGAATAACCTGAACCTATAAAAAGTAACGCTTTTCCTTCCTTTGCTAACTCTAATGCTTTATTTAAAATTTCATTTGTAGTTTTCATAAATTGCCCACCCTTTTATGTTAAATAAATATTATATGTAAAATTATATCATAAATAAAATAAAACATACAGACCAATTAATAAAACGATAGAGTAAACTACCCAAAGCTTGCAAATTACACAAGCAATCAGTATACCGCTATTTACCATAGAGAAGTCAGATAAAATAATGCAATCCGTAATGCAATGACAACAGAAAAAAGCTGTAAAGCCCTGTTGTTAAAGGCTTTACAGCTCTGCTCCAACTATTCGAATTCTTCATTGCAATTATTACATTAAACTTATTTGTTTAATATTTTATGTATTTCTTTCCTTTTTCTGTATTGTTTTATTCTAATTTTCTATATTATACAAGCTACTGGTATCAAATTGGTATCATGGAATGGTATCAAAATTTAGATAACTATTATATATTCACCATAATTTATTTAGGTAACTATTTCTGTAAATCATTTAAATATAGTTTCTCCCAAATATCATCTGAGATAATTGATTCTGCTTGCCTAAAATTCATGAGTTTTCCAATTAACAATTTAGAATAATACACTATCATTTTTTCTATTTCAAAAGTTTCTTTTTCTTTCTCTGTAAAAGCAGTATATTGCTTCTTGACAATTAGTTCAATTATCCTTTTTTGTTCAATTGCAGACAAAGGTATGTATTCAACTAATTTATCAAATCTAAAAAATATTGGATCTCCAACTGCTTTCCGAATTTCATCTTTATTTTGAAAATTAGATGTACAGATAATTATAGCATTATCTAAGTCTACTTTATAATTTCTATCTTCAACATACCCTTCATCAAACATCTGATAAAAAGAAGAATAGAACATGGAACTACACTTATCAAACTCATCAAAAAGGATAACATTTGATTTTCTCTCCAACAAATCTTTTGTTAATGTGATTTCATTATGCTTACCCCCAAAAATATATGTAAAATATTCATTGCTTGCAAACATTGACATTTGTTTTCTTAATATATCATCGTGCCCATTAACCATCTCACTGATATACTTTGCAGTTTCAGTTTTACCTACACCCGATGGCCCATAAAACATAAATACAAGAGGCTTGTAATTATTTCTTCCCCAGAGGATAGAAATTTAGAAAAGTCAAGTTTTGATTCGTCCATTTTCCCAACTCTCACACCATAGAACACAAGATCCATATTAATCAAATCATGAAGACCATAATTGTTTCTAAACGACATATTATTAAATCTAAATATCTTTTTTGATTTTCCTTTTTTTGCTAATACTTCATAATACCCCTTACTATTTTTTAAAGTTGCATCAATCTTATTTAATGATATGTTCATATTTTCGCTGACCTCTATTCCCTTATTTGATTCTATCATTCCTAGATACGGAGATATGCTTTGCATATACGCAATTGAATTTTTTACCAATTCCACTTTATATCCATTAAATGAAACCGCTACACCCTCTTCATTAATAAAATAATCTAATGTGTCAGATAATATTGTATTAGTAATTGTCTTATTAAAATAATCCGTATCTGCAAAAGATGATTGTAGGTTTGCTTTCATATCTGCTTCCGCCTTAAAAAACCAGCTTTTGAATAGCAGCTTTGTTTTAGCACCAATTGATGCCTCGCCATTAGTTCCACTTTCTTCATTACTTTCCAATTTTGATAACATGGATCCACCATTTTTTATATCCAACATATCCGCTGCACTACTTTCATCAAAATATATAATTTTTTTCATTAAGTTCTCCTCATATATAATATCCAACAATTTAGTCTTTCACTATAATAATATCATTCTTTACATTCTTTTCCAATTGAATAAATGGAAAAGAATACAAAAATATTTTTTATCCTATCAAAGGTATTTTCTGACTTAAATTTGAAGCAAATTCTTTTATTGTCAGTATATAAAGTGTTAAAGCTTTTTAATTCTTGGACTTATATATTTATTTGATTACATACATGAACTTTAATAATTTTTTAATCATTACTTTTTTATACTATTCATGAACATCTACTGAATCAATAAGATTTTGTATTGAATAAATAAGTTTCATGAATTTTGCCTTTCTACCATCACTCAACCTCTCATAAAAGCTTATGATTTCATCTATATTACTATCGCCTGTCTTATTAGCATAATACTCCCCATAATCATACATCTTCATACTTATATATTTTGCAATACCTAACAGATTAGAAATAATGCATTCTACATCATCATCTTCCTCTACATCTAACCTTTCACACACCTTTCGGTTAGCATCATATACTTCATTATAGGCACTATCACAATACATGCCTTCTTCAAATTCATTTGTTACTACTTCGCTTTCTTTCACTGGATAATCTTCCAAATTCCTTGAACCCATCATTAAATCATAAATCAAACATTTGAACTGTTCTTTATCTTTTTTCATACAATCTTCATCCTCCTTGAATAATCCCCAGCATAAAGAAAAAAGAGCTTATTTGCTCTTAATTGTAAATATATTCATCATAGATAATTTCATTAATACAGGCATCGATATTATTCATCTCCTGTATCCATAACATTTGATTTTCTTCTTTTAATTCTTCTGTAATATTTCTTTGCCTTTTCATATCAACCAACAGCTTATCATATAATGCATTTGCTTGATGATCAATCGTTTCAACATATTCATACAAACCACCACTTGTAAGCAAATTTGTATAAAGTATTTTTTGATATTTCTTCATATACTGCAACTTCATTCTGCCATATTTTGATAAATTTATTTTCTTTTCCTTTACCGTTAAGTTTGGCAAATAATATTCGCCTACTTTATCATATTCTATTTTCATGCTTGCTCCTCCATTATCTTTATTTTTTTAACAGGGTATTAGGGATTGCCCTAAATGTTGGATTGGCTATCCAAATCCAGTGCTTGCTGGTACTGTGTATCAGCAACAAGCGAATTGTGTCCCCACAACTCAGTGCTTGCTATCATACAGGACAGAGTCTTTAATGACGGTATGACGATTATGACGTATCATCCTCATACATTTCCTCAATCGTCATATCGTCATTACCAACATACACAATCTCAATTAATCTTGCCATTGCTTTTCTAGGGGGATAACTTATTTTAATGAAATTATCATCAAACACACTCTTGTATTTCTTTATTTTACTTGATAGTTTTCTACTTGTAATTTTCAAGTTTAAAACTGCGCATAAGTTTTCATGTGTTCCAGAATATTTCTTTTTCTTAACAATGTAATGAATAACTTTAGTAATATCTTCATCATCTGCTTGTTCATGTTCATCATTTTCAACGACAAAATACGTTAAGTGATTGTCTTGTTTTAAAGATAATTTCTCTTCAGGAATATCTTTTCCTATGACATATAATTTCTTACTTTCCAACACGTCCTGTTCTTTTAATATGACCATCATGCCATCTGCTGCAGCAGTTACTCCTCTGCTCCCATAAATACTGTCAAAGGGATTGAAATAATCAATATGTTTGTTTACATGAGTTACTAGAAGAATTGCCAAATGAAATTTAAGTGCCATATCATGGATTTTTGATACTTCATCATATTCTAAAAGATATTTAGCTTCCGTATTTTTATCTCTTATCTTAGCAAATGTATCTATAACAACAAGCTGTATATTTTTATATTTCGAGGTAAAATAATCAAGTTCATATTTAATATCAAAATTATGAATACTATTGTTAAATATGAAATCAATATGCTCACTCGCTTGAAAACCATATAATTCATAACGCTTCTTAATCTTTTCCTTTGTATCTTCTAAAGCGCAATATAACACTCTACCTTGCTGAACAGTATGTCCAAGGAACTCATCACCACTAGCTATTGCATTGCTTAACTGCAAACAGAAGAATGTTTTGCCAATCTTCTGTGGTGCACCTAATATTGTTACACCAATGGGTAGAAAATCTTTGACAACTTCCTCACATGATGTTGTAGTTACATTTATAAGCTCACTGCCATTAATATATTCAGACATTTGAGTTTTCCTCGGTTAGCCCACTAATGATTTTCAACATAAACTTCATAACCTCATAGTCATCATTATTCAATTCCATAAAGCTTTGATTTTCCAACAAGTTAATGAAATAATGTAATTGTTTTGATAAGCATTTATGAACATAAGGATTTGGTTTCACAGTAATATCTTTTTGTAAGACTCTTTCAATTAAATATTCCTGTTTGCTCAATCCTGATAATGAAACAAGTTTATCAAGCATCGCATTCTCTTCAGGTGACATACGAAAAGCAACAATTTTATTTCGCCATCTTCCTTGGCTATCGAATACTTTTTTACTCATATGTGGATTCTCCCCTTTCAATATTTAAACGATTTGCTATTTTACCTTGCTTAGATGGGAATAAGTGTGCATATCGGTAAGTAATATCAATGCTTTCATGCCCAACACGATCAGCAATTGCTACCGCATCAAAACCCATCTCAATAAGTAAGCTTACATGTGAATGTCTTAATCCATGGATACGAATTCTTTTAACTCCTGTTTCCTTACATCCTCGATCCATTTCATGATGTAAATATGATTTAGAAATCGGAAATAATCTTGTATCATCCTTACACCCATAAAATCGTTCTATATAATCTTTCATTTCTTCTACAAGAAAATCAGGCATTAATACGATACGATTACTCTTGTCTGTTTTAGGTGATGTAATTAGATCCTCACCTTTGATTCTTTGATAAGATTTCGAAATCGTCATTGTCTTTTTATTAAAATCAAAATCATTTGGTGTTAATGCCAATAATTCACCTAATCGTAAACCACACCAATACAAGATTTCAAATGCATGATAAGAAACGTCCTTATCTTTCATCGCTTCTGAAAACTTCAAATATTCTTCTTTTGTCCAAAACTCAACTTCCTTGCTTTTCTCTTTGCCCATGTTACCAGCAACCCTTGCCGGATTATTTGGTAGATTATAGAGCTTTACAGCATAGTTGAAAATGGCACTTAGCTGATTATGAAGTGTTTTTAAATAGCAAGGTGAGAATGCTTCTCCCTTTTCATTACGATACATCAACATTTCATTTTGCCAATCTTTGATATCTGATGGTTGGATTTCATTTATTTTCTTTTCTCCTAAATAAGGTAGAATTTTCATTTTTATGATATATTCCTTCGTATTTAACGTATTAAGTTTGACACGATGAGAACAATCTTTTAAATAAATGTCTACAAAATCTTTGAATGACATATCTAAGTTTTTAGATTCCTTTAATAGGAACGTACGCTCATACTCTTGTGCTTCTTTTTTTGATTTAAATCCTCTTTTTAGCTTTCTAGTATGTTCACCTTTCCAATTTAAATATCTGATAGATACATACCAAGTGCCTTTTTTCTCATCTTTGTATGTTGGCATAATCATAAACTCCTTCCTATTCTGTTATTCCATAAAAACGTTCTTCAAAATACTGCTTACTAATTCTTCCACGAATTGTGAAATAGCCTTTTGCTTCTAATTCACTATTTAGCTGTTTAATCAGCTTATAAGCGTACTGTTCAGACATACCCGTAACTCGAGCAATATCTTCAGCACTCATGAATAAGTTGTCTTTTTCCATCTTTCACACCTCCTATTTTATGTATATAGGAAGCAATTACTAAGCATATTTGTTTAATATCAACAGCCATAGTATACTAAACAATTTTGTTTAAGTCAATATTATATTAAACTTTTTTGTTTAGTTTTTAATTTACACATTATATTTGCTTTGCTATAATGTATTAGAAAAAGGATTTGAAAGGAGCAAGCTCATGCCAATAGGTACTAGAATTAAACGTATAAGAACACTTCGTGGTATCACGCAAAAAGAACTAGGAGTAAGATTAGGCTATTCCGAAAGGAATGCTGATATTAGAATCGCCCAATATGAATCAGGTAAGCGCACTCCGAAAGAAGATGTCATCAATGGCATTGCTTCTATATTAGAAGTATCTCCTGAGGCTTTGAAGATACCTGACATCGAAAGTTATCATGGCTTTATATTTACTCTTTTTGAGCTGGAAGAACAATTTGGATTAACCATAGATATGACAGAAGGTATGCCAAATCTTCGTCTTGATAAAAGCCCTACCAATTACGACCATAACATAAAAGAAATGCTTGATGATTGGTATAAGTATAAATCAAAGTTAGCGAGTGGAGAAATCTCCATCGAGGAATATACCAATTGGAAACTAAATTATCCTGAAAAATCTGATCTATTATTAAACAGTAAACCGTCTGAAAAATAGTTAAAAGAATCGTTCAATTTTTATTTGTGGTATCAAAACTGCCCATAAACGCAAAAAAATGCCCTGAAAAAGGCATTTTTTTAGTTCTGTATACTATTCAAACTCAATCGTTCCCGGAGGCTTGCTCGTAATATCATACACCACCCGATTCACATGCTTCACCTCATTCACAATACGATTGCTGATAACATCCAGCACCTCATACGGAATTTTCGCCCAATCAGCCGTCATACCATCAATCGAAGTCACCGCACGGATAGCCACCGCATAATCATATGTACGCTGATCCCCCATAACACCAACGGAACGCATATTCGTCAGACACGTAAAATACTGCCAAATCTCCTTCTGCAGCCCTGCCTTCGCAACTTCCTCACGCAGAATCAGATCAGAATCCCGAACGATTTCCAGCTTTTCCTCCGTAATATCGCCCAGCACACGGATACCCAAGCCAGGACCCGGGAACGGCTGCCGCCAAACCATCTCATCAGGCAATCCCAGCTCCGTACCCAATGCACGCACCTCATCCTTAAACAGCGTATTCAACGGCTCAATCAGCTTGAACTGCATATCCTCAGGCAACCCACCAACATTGTGATGTGACTTAATCGTCTGTGCTGTCTTTGTCCCCGACTCAATGACATCCGTATACAGCGTACCCTGTGCCAGCCACTTGATATCCTCACCTGAAGTCAGCTTCTTCACTTCCTCATCAAAGGTATACACAAACTCATTTCCAATGATTTTACGCTTCTTCTCCGGATCACTCACGCCCGCTAGCTTATTCAGGAAACGCTCCTTTGCATCAATCTTCACCAGATTGATATTCATCTCGCGCCCGAATGTTTCCATAACGCTTTCCGCCTCGCCCTTACGCAGCAAACCGTGATCAATAAACATACAAATCAGCTGATCCCCAATCGCCTTATGCAGCAATGCCGCAACAACAGAGGAATCCACGCCTCCGCTTAATCCCAACAGCACCTTGTCCGTACCGACAGTCTTGCGGATTTTCTCAATTTCCATGTCGATGAAGCTATGCATAGACCAATCATTGTTCGCCTTGCAAACCTCAAAAACAAAATTTTTCAGAATTTCATTTCCATACTCGGAATGACGTACCTCCGGATGGAACTGCAGCGTATAAATATTCTTCTCTATATTGCTGGTAGCCGCATATGTACAGGTATCGCTATACGCATCCTTCACAAAGCCATCAGCCAGAGTATCCACCTGATCACCGTGACTCATCCAGACAATCTGCTTTTTCGGCAGCCCTCTGAAAATCGGAGAATCCGTTTCAATCGTGATCTCAGTTCTTCCATATTCCTTTGCTTCACAAGCCTTCACACTTCCGCCATTCATAAAATGCGTCATCTGCATACCGTAACAAATGCCAAGAACAGGAATCCCGGATTCAAAAATTGCAGGATCGCATTTAAACGCTTCCTCATCATATACACTGTTTGGTCCACCAGAGAAAATGATTCCCCTGACATCCTTCAGTGCCAGAATTTCTTCCAGTGTCATCGTGTGCGGGTGCAATTCAGAATAAACACCAAACTCACGAATACGCCGTGCTATCAGCTGGTTATACTGACTTCCGAAGTCAAGTACGATAATTTTATCAGCCATGAATGTATCCTCCTTATTAAGAAGCCGATACCATAGCGTATATGTATAGTATCGGCGTCGTTGAAATACTAATATTTCCGTGTATTATAATATCATTTTTTTTCTGATTTTAAAATCTTTTTCTACATAAATTGCGGCAGTGCGAAGTAGATTAGGAAAATCACCATCAATACCCATACCGTGATGTGCACTTCCTTTGTTTTACCTGCAGCCGTCATCGCAATCGCATAGGCAATAAATCCAAACGCGATGCCATTGGAAATGGAATATGTCAGAATCATCATAAGAACCGTAATGAAACCGGCAGTCGCATATACCATATTATCCCATTCGATTTCCTTCAGCTGCTGTGCCATCAGAATACCCACAACAACAAGAGCAGGAGCCGTTACCGCATTTGTTACAGCGGACAGCACGATTGGTGAAAACAGAATGGATACAAAGAACAGTATACCCGTCGTACAAGCAGTTAAACCGGTTCTGCCGCCAACCTCAACGCCGGAGGTAGATTCCACAAAGGAGGTAACCGTAGAAGTACCTAAAGCAGCACCTGCAACAGTACCTACCGCATCCGCAACCAGTGCGCGCTCCACATTCTCCAACTCGCCCTTCTCATTCACCAGACCGATGCGATTTGCAACAGCAACCAGCGTACCGGCAGTATCAAAGAAATCCACAAACAGAAAGGAGAAAATCACAACAAACGCATTCAACGGATTTGCGAACAATTCACCGAAACCATCTACAAAAGAGCCTGCTGCATTCAGATGGAAATTCATTTCAAAGAATTTATCAGGCAATGCCGGCATTCCCTTTAAACCAAACGCCGCACCGCAGATGATACCGATAATCGCAGTAATTACCATCCCCACAAAAACAGCAGCCGGTACCTTTTTGACAAGCAACGCAATAGTCAGCAGGATACCGAAGAGTGCAAGCAATACCTGCGGATCAGCAAAATCACCGATTGTCACAAAGGTAGATGCGCTTCCGGCAACAATCCCGGCATTTTTTAAACCGACAAAAGCAATAAAGAAACCGATACCGGCACCAATCGCCATCTTCAGCTGCTTTGGAATCGCATTGATAATCGCTTTACGAATACCGGTAACTGAAATTACGATGAAAATCAAACCGGAAATAAATACGCCAGCCAATGCTGCCTGCCAGCTCATCCCCATCTGTCCGCAGATCGTATAAGCAAATAATGCATTAACCCCCATACCGGCAGCCAAAGCAACCGGATAATTTGCCACCAGTCCCATAACGATGGAGGCAAAGCCTGCAGAAATAGCCGTAGCCATAAAAACAGATGCACGATCCATACCTGCATCATGCAGAATAGACGGGTTTACCCCAAGAATATAGGCCATTGCCAGAAAGGTTGTGATACCGGCAATTACCTCGGTTTTCACAGAAGTCTGCTTCACATTCAATTTGAATAATTTTTCTAACATAATTCCCTCTTTTCTGTCTCCCAAAACAAAAAAACACCGCAAACCGCAGTATTCGTATATAAGCTTCCATCGTAGTCTGAAATTGGTTTTCAGGTAGAAACGCTTTCACCATCATGTCGAAAGTATATACGATGTTTCTATAGACTTGTACATTATAGACAAAAATGAAACAATTTGCAAGTAATATTACCCGAAGATCTGATAAAAGAAAAAAAGATTCTTCACTCAAGGAAAAATCTATTTTCATCCGTAACTACATAAGCACGCTGATCCGCACAGCCGATAGCCGGCAAATTCTGTTTTCTGCAAACCATATCGAAGGATTTACGTTCTTCCTTCTGATAATGTGGACAGAACGCACCTTTTATCATACCCATACCGTTCACAAGTTCAAATGTGTCTGATGCGATGTTGCTGTAGCCATATTCAAATAGAGCATTCGCCCCGGCACTGAGACCGCAGATGACGATTCCCTGATTGGAAAGCTCCTTTAAAAGCAGATCCAGTTTTCGTAATTCCAGCTGCTCCATAAGAAACCGCGTATCTCCCGCTCCGAGATAAATCATATCCTGCGATTGAAATTTATTATAGATTTCTTTATCACTCAGCTTTGTATGCAGCAGTCGCAGAGATTCCACCTGACAGCCAAGACTTCGATAATATTGTTTAAAGCGCTTCGCATAGCCCTGATCGTCTCTGCTTGCTAGCGGAATAAACAATACATGTGGCTGTGTTTTTCCACACCTGGAAATCGCATAGGTGTCGATTGACATTGTTTCCTGCTTTTGAAAGCTTCCGCCGCCAATTGCAATCAGTATTTTCATTTCAGAAAGAACCGGCTTTCCTTTAAAGCCTGCAATGCCTGTTCGATAACTTCATCACTTTGAACAAGTGCAATTCGTACAAAGCCCTCACCATATGCTCCAAAAGAACTGCCAGGAGTCACCAGCATTCCGCTGCATTTTAACAGGTTTAGAGCAAATTCCTCACTGTTGCCATAGCCTTCCGGAATCTGCGCCCATAAGAACATGGTGCTCTTGCATGAAGTGATGTGCCAGCCTGCAGCTGCAGCGCCGGCAATAATACGATTTCTTCTTCTCTGGTAGGTTTCACGGGTTTCCTTCACAATGCTCTGGTCTTGCGTTAAAGCTGCGATTGCGGCTTTTTGAATAGGTAAAAACATACCGTAATCAATATTGCTTTTCAGTTTTCTCAGAATACCGACGATTTCCGCATTACCCACACATATTCCAATACGTGCTCCAGCCATGCCATAGGTTTTACTAAAGGAATTAAATTCAATACCAATATCCTTTGCACCCGCATAATATAAGAAGCTTTTTCCTTCCTCTCCATCAAACACAAGATTGCTGTAGGCTGTATCGTGAATGACGATAATATCATGTGCCTTTGCAAATTGAATCAATTCTTCATAAAAGCTATCTGGAGCCGTAGCACCTGTTGGATTATTCGGATAGGATATAATCATCATCTTAGCCTTTTCTGCTATTTCTTCAGGAATTGCATCGAATTGAATCAGATAATCATATTCTTTCAGCATCGGCATTTCATATAACTCTGCCCCTGCTATTTTCGGTCCATTCGCAAAGATAGGGTAGCTGGGAGCAGGGATGAGAACAATATCACCTTCATCACATAGTGCCAATGCGACATGTGCAAGTCCTTCCTGAGATCCCTGCAGAGACAGTATCTCTGTTTCTGTATCCAATTCTACCTGATATCTTTTTCTGTACCAGGCTTGTATTGTTTCTTTTAATTCTTTTGTATCATGAAGTGAATACATATAGCTTTCCGGCTGCTGTGCAGCAGTGATTAGTGCATCCATGACCTCCTTACTTGGTGCTATGTTAGGGGATCCTATTGTAAAGTCATACACGGCTTTCCCACTAGCCAGCATTTTTTGTTTTTCTTCATCAAGCCTGCTGAAAACACCTTCCGCAAGTAAATCCATTCGTTTGGAAAATTTCATATTCTCCCTCTTTCCTGATATTTCATATTTCTCTCATTATAAAAGAAAAGACCGGTCCCTTCAATAGCTGATGGGTGAATTTCACAACCTTCGTATGGTGTACACTAACAGATTCTAAAAACTGACCTCAATTACATTTTTGTTTAGCACTTTGTAAAGTTTCTGTTATAATAAAAGTAGAGATATCATATCCACTCACATGTTCTTTGCGCGAACCCCAAGCTCACATGATTTTCCAGGGAGGTTCGCGCCACATAATTGTGTTTTAAAACGAAATGTAACAATTTACAATAAAAGTACGATAGATAATTAAATGTAAATAATATTTTTTGTTACATTCGGAGTGGTTTATCACAAATCTCGCAGTCAAGCTCTTTCGCGGAGCTTGTGGATCTAAATAACTAAGATAAGACTATGGTACCATACGATATCACGTCAAGCTCTTTCGCGGAGCTTGTGGATCTAAATCGTAATAGACTTATTTCGATGCATTGGATATGCTGTCAAGCTCTTTCGCGGAGCTTGTGGATCTAAATTTTTTTTGACAGAGAAGTTGATACCAGTGAATGCAAGTCAAGCTCTTTCGCGGAGCTTGTGGATCTAAATGCCAAAGATTGCTGGTGTTGCCTTATCTACCACAGTCAAGCTCTTTCGCGGAGCTTGTGGATCTAAATTGTTCCAAGCAACAACTTCGGGATGTCCCGAGCGAGTCAAGCTCTTTCGCGGAGCTTGTGGATCTAAATACGCACTGTTATCACCATCCTTTATCGGGTCCCATGTCAAGCTCTTTCGCGGAGCTTGTTGATCTAAATTGAGATTTTAGAAATCATTGCAACTTACATTCCAGACGCCAAGCTCTTTCGCGGAGCTTGTTGATCTAAATTTCCAGCCTTTATCGACAGTATGATTGAATTGTCCGCCAAGCTCTTTTTCAGAGCTTGGCGATCAAACAGCTCAGTACAGATTTTGCATTCCTACACACTACTTCCCATCCAATACCATTTGCAATCTCTCTCTAAACAGCGTACAATAAACACATAAAGTAAACGCTTACAGGAAGGAGATTTTTTATATGAAATATGTATGCGAAATATGCGGCTACATGTATGATGAAGCTGTTGAAGGCACCTCCTGGGTCAACCTTGATAGCACATGGAAATGCCCGCTATGCACCGCTCCAAAGGAATGCTTTAAAAAAGTAGCATCAGAGGAAGACGCGTCAGCTACATCCAAAAGCAACGATGCCACCTCCCTTGCCATACAGAAAAATGCCAAAAAGGAAGACACCCTGGAAACCAGCATGTCCCTCATCCATGAAATGGCTATTCACAACGCCAGCCGTATCGAAGCGATGCGCACACGCAAATCCGTACCCGGATGGGATGACATCCTGCTATTGGGAGGCCAGCTCGCCCACCCGCCACTTGCCGATAAAGCCGATGTTGACACAACGACCATCATTGGGAAAAATGCACGCAAGCCAATGGTTCTTGATCATGCCGTCTACGTATCTCACATGTCCTTCGGCGCCCTCTCCAAAGAAGCCAAAACTGCACTTGCGAAAGGAACAGCAGCCGTACATACCGCGCAATGCAGTGGAGAAGGCGGCATCCTCCCGGATGAAATCGATCATGCCTACAAATACATTTTTGAATATGTTCCCAACAAATACAGTGTCACCGACGAAAACCTGAAACGCAGTGATGCAATCGAAATCAAAATCGGTCAGGGATCAAAACCAGGCATGGGCGGTCATCTTCCTGCAGAAAAAGTCACTGAGGAAATATCCGCCATACGTGGAAAGCCACTGCATCAGGACATCATTTCCCCATCGAAATTTGAAGAAATCAAAACAAAGGACGATTTAAAGCAGCTGGTCACCTCTCTCAGAGAACGCAGTGACGGACGTCCGATCGGTATAAAAATCGCAGCCGGGCATATCGAAGCAGATCTGGAATGGAGCGCATATGCACAGCCTGACTTCATTACCATTGACGGCCGCGGTGGCGCAACCGGAGCATCTCCAAAATACCTGAAAGACAATTCTACAGTGCCTACCGTATATGCCCTGGCCCGCGCCCGCGCATACATGAACCAGCACCATATGACACAGGAGCTCATCATTACCGGAGGCTTTCGTACAAGTGGAGAAATGATCAAGGCTCTGGCAATGGGAGCGGATGCCATCGCAATTGCAAGTGCTGCCATGATAGCAATCGGCTGTCAGCAATACCGCATCTGCCACAACGGAAAATGTCCAATGGGCATTGCCACGCAAGATCCTGAACTACGCAAGAATTTTTCCATAGACAAAGGAGCAAAGCGCTTGGAAAACTATCTTCATGTACTACGGGAGGAATTAAAATCCTTCGCAAGAATCAGCGGACACACCTCCATTCACGACCTCAGCAGGGATGATCTATGTACAACCAGCTCAGAAATATCCAATCACACTGACATTCCACACTGCTAAACTGCAATATCCAGACCACAAAAAAACGAACAGACGTATCCTCAACAAATACAGCCTGCTCGTTTTTCTTTTCTATTTAATCCTTCAGATAGGTATCCATCCAGGTCGTAATTTCCTTTAGACGCTTTACTCTGTGTCTTGGCTTTCCACTCCTGGACAGCTCGTGATTCTCTCCCTTAAACATGCACAAGCGTGTCGCAACACCATTCTCGCACAAGGCACTGTACATCTGCATTCCCTCACTGTATGGACATCGGAAATCCTCATCACTATGGATAAACAGCGTCGGCGTCGTACACTGATTTGCATATTTCAAAGGAGAATGCCACCACAGCTTATCTACATTTTTCCATGTGTCAGCACCCTGCTGATCAGCACCGAACATTTCTCCGATATCGGATGTGTGCGCAAAGCTTATCCAGTTTGAGATAGAACGCTGACTTGCCGCAGCCTTAAATCGATCAGTATGACCGATGATCCAGTTTGTCATGAATCCGCCATAGCTGCCACCTGTCACACCGACACGCGCGGTATCTATCGCCGGATATTTCTTCAGTACCTCATCTGTGAATCTCATCAAATCCTCATAATCAATCGTACCGTACTTACCACGGATATCCGCAAAGCTGTTACCTCTGCCATCGCCTCCGCGCGGATTCATAAAAAACACAAAATATCCCTGATTTGCCCACACCTGCATTTCATGATAATAGACCTCGCCATACACCGTCTTCGGTCCGCCATGAATATCCAGAATTGCCGGATAGGTTTTCTTTGGATCAAACTCCTTTGGCTCCAGCACCCAGCCATACAGCTCCATTCCATCCTGTGTGAAATTGCATGGTACGCATGGACGGATATCCTTCTCCGCATAAAATTCCTCATTGAATCCGGTTAACTGCCTGCAGCTTTTTCCGTGAATATCATATGAATACAGCTCCTGTAAACGCATATCCTGCATACCTGCAAAATACAAACGGTCCTTTGCAAGTGCGATAACATCCACACTTCCCTCCCTGTCATATACAGGTGTAATGCTGCCATCACTATGCAAAGCATATACACTGCTCCTATTGAACAATGTCGTAATAAAATACACCGTATCCTTATACAGACAGATGCTCTGACCGCCACCATAACGACAGTCACTGCCTACGCTGGAGCCAACAGCATCCTCATAGGAGGCAAACAGCTCTACCGCTCCGCTATTTGGATTCAGCTGATAAAACATGCCGTTTTCATTCAGACCGTAGCGCTTCTGTTCACTCGCCACCATCATAATGTTATCCTTCCATGGCAGAATTTTCCCAATCGACCACTGCCCTGCAGGAAGAATTTCACGATGCTCTCCTGTATTTCGGTAATAAGAATATACCCCTTCCTTATTTATGGGTTTGCATGCGTAGCTCTCACCTGTGTAATACACAATCTCATGATTATCTGAAAGCTCTACATCATATACATTGCAGGTTTCTTCACTGATGCGCAATATTTCATCATCATGCTCGTGATACAGGAACAGGCTGTTTCGTTTCTTATTCGTATATCCCATGCCATTTCCATAAAAGGGCAGCTCATCCAGAACCTCATAATCCTGCATATCCTTCTTTTCCTGAAGGATTTTTTCCTTCTCATCGGCATTCATTTGATATATGCGGGAATATTCCAAATGAAAATCCGCACAGAATACATATTCTCCATCTGCCGCCTTCTTGATGGAAGTTACCTGTAATGGTATGGTAAAAGCCTTTACAGCCTCTCCTCCATGAATGCTGATTCGATAGAAGCAGGTTCTTTCCTCTCCATTTTCAACAGCCTTTCGATCCTCCTCATCCCGCATATTGGCAAACAGGACAGTTTCATTATCATCCCATAAATAGAGCTGTTCCTTTCCATGGCTGGTCAGCTGCCGCACAGTATCGCCATCCGTCAGATACAGCTTCATCTGATAGCTGTTATCCTTCTCCACACACTTGCTGCCGACAAAAACACCATGCTCCTCATCCGGTGCAAATGACAGATTACTCAGATATGTAAAATCCAGAAAATCCTTTAATTTAATTGTATCCTTCATAATACCCTCCTCTTATGCTCTTCCTTTATTCTAGTACAAAACCCCTGAAATAAAAAGTCTTTTAGAGAAATCCGTATGGCTATCCACTTCCAAGCCATGCATAGGCGGCTAAACGGGTAGACCCCCTTACTTTATAATCCCGGCAATGCGTTTCCTAAACCATTATATTGAGAGCCTGGATTTCTATTTCCTTTATCATCATAGTATTTCATCTAAAGAAAAATCAATTCCTCATGGCAAACCATCTGTTTTCCTTTTTGTTTGTTTTTGTATGAAAAAGCGTTCCTGATAATTATAATGCATTTCATAATTTACAGTATAGTGAGTAAACAGGATCCAGCTGAATCCGCAAAAAAACAGACGCTTTGAAACGAACCCCAAAGTTTGGACAGCCAAAGGAAAGGGTTCACTTCACATTCCTGTATCTTCCCTGTATCCTCTATTTTTATCACCACATGTTCTTTATTATACTGATGAAGCAATTACTTTTATGAGACATATACTGCATATATTCACTTTTCCACTTTTCACACAGCCTCCTCCCTGTAAACATGAAAAAGAAGATGACCAGGCATTCGCTATAAGTCATCCTCCTATAAATCATTCAATTTCCCGTTACTGTCAAACATTTACCCTGACATAAAACCACTTTATCGAAAGGCGTTAGCTATGCTGTCCTATAGGTTCAGATGTGATGGATACAGCCGTCTACAACAGAGAATTGACACAGTCTTACGGCATTGCACATTTTTATGCAAAGGTCTCATACAGCATCAGCTTCTGCATGGTAACGCTGCTCTTCCACCAGTTTGCACTCAGGCGATATTCGTTCTCATACCCCTGCCATACCCAGTTGATATCCCAGCAACCCTCGGCATCTCTTGTTTCCGTAATTCTTTGAACCTCCAGCTTCAGAAGATTACTATATTCCGGATATAGCGGATGAAGACGATCGTGTATGAAAAATGACGGCGTAATGCAGTATGCATTCCAATTATCAGGATCTTCTTCAATCAATCCCCGCATCAGCTGAATTCCATGGGCAGCGGCAGCATCTGCCTGCGGTCCGCAAAAGCTTCCCGTCTTCTGCAGTTCACGCAGAAGAAACATCATAGACTCCAGAGAATGCGGTTCAACCTCTTTCTGCGAAAGGAACAAAACCATCATACGCTGTACCATTGATTCCGCTTTAGTATACAGAGAGCTGTCTTTCTGTGCGAATTTCAGAATGAACCAGCATATATCTGCATTCGGCATATAGACATCAAACGTTTTTTTCTCTGTCTTCGTCCACCACGGCGCATGCGGATATTCATTATTGGAGGAAAGAATACTGATCCAGAAGCCGTCCTCCATATCCTTTCCACTTTCCAGATAGCGCAACATCCCCTGTATAACCGGATGTGTTTTATCCTGGTATTCAAGCTCATGAAGAATATGTATCGCATAAAACATCTGAGAGGGTGCAGAGGCAGGATTCCAGCAGTCCGCCTCTAAAGCATGAGCGAATCCTCCATCTGTATTTTGATAATACTGCAATTCGTCAACCACAGCCCCTGCATCACCACCCTCAAAGTAAAAACGCCATTTTGCCAGCTCCAGCCCTCTGGCATTGCGATGCATCCATCGACCTGTTTTTGTTATATCTAGTTTTGTCATTGTCTAATCTGCGCAGTGCCTATTCTGCTGCGCTCCTTTCTTTTTACGTATGATATCACATGCGTTCCTGAACGGCTTGTAAAAACAGGACATGTTTTCTTATATGATATCGCTCAGGTACAGCTCCTATACTACCACAGGATAAGAGTGAGTCGGTGAAATGATGCTGCAGCTCATCCTGTGGATTGCGAATAAAATAATGTATGATTGTAAGTCTATACGAAAAGCTGCATTGAAAGAAACCCTGTGCACAAAAGCATATATCATTCAAACGTATCATGAATTCTGAAAACGGGTATAAGAAAAAGAGGAAATCGAGAAACGGTTCTTTCTTACTTTAGGGTGTTTGCGAAAGGGAGACATCGACTTCTATTGATAACTATAATCGTATGGAAGTCTCCCTATGTTAAGTTTACCCACAATCGAGAAAGTACCCGAGAAACTGCATCATCTCATATTTCTCTCCTCTTGTGCCTGTTTTGAAATACATGATTCTGAACGAGTCTCAGTCGATCCCGTTATTCTTTCAAACGTATTGGTTATGACAAATATGTGGTAATGATCATCCTATGCCGCAAAAACTGTATTTCAGGTGGTATTGATCATCATATCCCACTAAAACTGAATTTCAGAAGGGCTGCCCTGTGTTTGTGGCAGTCTTCGTCTTTATTCGTTTGAAGTCTTACCCGTCTTGTCGTATTTGGAATTCGTGTAGCGTTTTTGCTTTCCTTGCCGAAAACGCCAAAACTTCAAAATTCTCAATTGACAACGGTTTGGAGAATACATATCCCTGCACCATATCACAATCTGCATTTCGCAAAAATTCCACCTGTGTAAAGGTTTCCACACCCTCTGCCACAGTTTTCATCCCAAGCTTTCTGGCAAGCTCAATCGCAGTCTCCACAACATCATTGCCTCTAGGGTCCCCTTCCTTATCGAAGAATGCACCATCCAGCTTCAATATGTCAACCGGTATTTCCTTCAATACGTTCAGGGAGGAATAGCCGCTTCCAAAATCATCCATCGAGCATTGAAAGCCTGCCGCATGAATCTGTGCAATGACATTTTTCAGCAGCTCCAGATTTTCAAATACCACAGTTTCCGTAAGCTCAAACTCAAGTAGATGGGAAGCTATACCATATGTTTTCTGTATTACCTCATACTTTTTCAAAAACTGCGGATCCAAAAGATGATTTCTTGACAGGTTCACAGAGATTGGAATAGGCGCGATTCCCCTGTTTTCCCAGTCCTGCAAGAGACGGCAGACGCAGTCAAACACATACAGATCCAGCTTGACAATAAAGCCGTTTTTCTCAAAGAACGGAATAAATTCCCCAGGTGATATCAGTCCATCCTGTGAATTCCAGCGAACCAGTGCCTCTGCTCCGACGATTTCACTCTTCTCCAGATTGATTTTCGGCTGCAGATATACAATAAATTCACCATTCTCAAGAGCCTGCTGCATGGAATTCTCCATTTTCTTCTCTTTCAGCATCTGCACACGGTCATAGTCATCATAAAATACACAGGAGCACATATGGCGACTGATCATGTCCTTATTGTTTTTTCTGGCGGTGTTTGCCCGATCACGTATATTGACGATATCAATGCTGCTGTCTGTCACAATATAGATGCCGCAATCCAACGGCAGATAATAGGTTTGTTCCTTACTCTGATTATAGGAGTTCACCTTATCCGTCATCGCTTCCAGACGTTCACGAATCTCTGCCGTATCCGTTGTAAACAACACCAGATTGTATGTATCCGATGAGATTCTGGCAAGAAATTCACCTTCCTTCAAATAGGATTGCAGGCAGTCATGCACATACTGCAATACCCGGTCTCCATCCCTGCTCCCGAAGGAGTCATTGATAAGCTTGAATTTACGAATATCGACGGAAACGAACGCAAAGGACTGAAAATTCTCCAGAATCCTCTGCAGCTCCTTTTCAAACCGTGGTGCAGTAAAGCCGTTGGTCACAGGATCCACATAGGCAACACGATAGATTTCCTTATTGAATTTCGTATTCGTGAACAAAATATAGAGTATAAGGATACCGAAGACCAGAAAGATGAATACATTGATCATAATCGAAAAATTCGTATAGTCCTGTATATTTTTGGCATAAATCATACTTGGTGCTATGGACAACAGATACCAGCTCCCCTCCTGCAGAGGTGTATAGTACAGAGTCCTTTCCTCAGGTTCTCCACGGACATCCTGATGCACCGTATAATGTATGGTACCGCTTTTTCTGTAATGCATATCTGACTTCAATTTAGAAAGAGAGCTTCCGCTGTCGATATCCGCCACATCCTGAATGCTATTATAGAAGTCATTTTTTAGAAATACGGCGTACTGGTTACTGGAATGCATAATAAAATCGCCATCCTGCGAAATGATATAGCTGAAGCCAACACCGTTGAAGGTATCGGTATCCGAGAGCAGCTGCAGAGTTTCCGTATTGCTCCAGGCAACCATCGCTCCTTTTATGTGCCCCTGTACATAAAAAGGAACTGCATACAGAATTCCCGTTTCATCATACAGCGTTTCCAGCTGCTTACTCACGCCGCTTTTCTGCTTATGGAGAGCATCCAGCACGATTTCCAGCGTTTCGACAGAGACTGTCTTATGATTTTTTACATGCAGAAGACCGTTCATATCCACATAGCCAATCCATGAGAAGTCGTTCTCCTTTAGAACACTGTCTATGATGGTCTGTCCGACAGCATCGGTTGTGGCAATCTCTGACAGATTTGAACTGACCTCACGCAGCTGTGCAATATTTTTTGCAATATTCTGATCCACTCTGCTTGAAGTCTGTTTCGATAATTCAGAAAGATACCGCTGTGTTTCATTCATAATCAGTGATTTGCTCTGCTGTATCATCATAGAACTCAAACCAATCATTGTTATAATCATGAGAATCAGAATACCGATGGCCAGCTTTGTATGCGTTTTCTGCTTTTTTCCCAGGGAATACATATGCGCCCCCCCTCTCAACATTCAGTTACAGGTATTATACTATAGATTATTGAATAGAGAAACTCTCTTTGCTGTAAGTCCGCAAAAAAAGGCAAATTCTGCATACAAATCATCAGATGGCATAGGAAAAGCTTAATGTATAGGATTCAACTGCACGATTTGTCTGCCACCATAGTGGATAGCTACAGACACAGGCCGTATGTATATCAATATGGCTATATATTCATAAATTTATGTGCTTCATTTTCCTTATACAACAACCTGCTTCGTATATCATCCGATACTGCAAGAGACATGGCGAAATGCAAATGATCTGCCTGAGGTCACCCTGCATAATCAGAGCCGGACGTGATAGCGTCAGGATGTCTTTAAATTCGGATTGACAGTCTTTCTCATATCCGCTGTCATTTGTGCATCCGCAATGGAGGAAATATCAAACACGATGTAATTTACATGTTTATAACGCTGAAAACATACCTCTACATTCGGATAATGGCAGTGACAGCAGACAAAGGTGATATTTAGCATACGGCAAAATAGGATGCATATTGTGAGCTGTCTTTTTCCGAATGAAACAATACCGGCACATTATATGTTTCAGCAAGCGCATAAACCGGCTCCAGGATATTGTCTGACAGATAAAACGACTCATGTCCGCAAAACAGCTTGATTCCTACAATCTTTTTTCTGATAGAGCCGTATCCAGCAGTTTTAACTGCTCCTTGTAATTGAAAAACGGACTGATTCCGCCAACGACATGAACATTGCAGTTGTCTGAGAATAGTTCCAGACAATCCTTTAAGCTTTGGATTTCACTTGTAATTACGGAATCACTGATGACGATTCCCTCATCAATGCCGTTTTTCTGCATTTCCTTAAGGAGTATTTTTTCCGGTAAGCATATTCCCTGGGTCGTTAGATGCATAAGGGCATCTAAGATTCTTCTTTTCTGTTCGCTATCCATGCGGCTGTCTCATTTGTATCCTTATGATTATTTACACATAACTCTTTGAAAAAAGATAGATGGATTCTGACAAATATAAGGAAAGGGATTTCCAACGTCAGCCTGACATTAGAAATCCCTTGTTTTAGATATTCTTTGACACTTTATTTATTCTTTCGTGACATCAAGACAATACTCTCAACGTGTAAAAGTTAAGCTATTACAAACATAATCGCAAAACAGCAAAATACCTATGTTTTCGGTGCTGACCAATTCATCTTTCTGACATACATTCCGCTCACTCACAAAAGTAGGCTATTTTGTATTTTTCTGCTCTTCTTCAAGCTCCTTCACCAAATATTCATCGCTCATACAATGCATATCTGATACTTCCTCACTCATGAGTTTATAGAGCTCTGAATGATAAAAAACATCTAATGCCTTATCCGATGAGATGCAGTTTTCCTTCGCAAAAAGCTCTACCACGCGAGCATACTTCTTCTGTAAGAGAATCGGATTTGCATTCATAGCTTTTCACTCCCTTTAAATTGCAGATAAGAAAGTGCCTTCACCGTTCGAAAGGACATTTGCAGATTCGGCTTTTCGTATCGCAGTCTATTGATGGCCTCCATTTTATCAATGAAACCATCAAGGAAAAGCTCCACCGTATTGAACACCTTGTCATTTGCAACACCACCGATGACAAGATCGTAATCTGCGCTTTCCAGTCCTCTGCGGCAATTCAGAATATAATCCAGCCATTCTTCTGAATAAGTATAAATTTTAACACCTTCAATACTTCATATGAGGCTTCATCAAAATCATAAATTGATATTATGCCCTCCTTGCCACGGCGCTTAAATCTGCCACACCATTTTTCTGCCTGCTCGTAAATAGGCGTGACATAAAATCCTTTTCCAAAATCGACATTCGCTCTAAAGTGCACTAAGTCCGGCTTATCCACTGTCACAAATGAACCGTGGTATAAGTTCATAATTTCACCCCTTTTTCCTTCATTATGTCAATAATATCTTCTACGATATATTCTTTACTCTGCGTATGCAATACTTCATACTCCGGTATGATATATTCCTTCAAAATATCTGTTTGTTCAGTCAGGGCAGCATACACTTTCTGTGCATCTACATTTAGTTTCAATGCAACATTTTCAATACAAAAAATTATAAATTCCAATTCTCTGCTTCCATACGGATTATTATCCATTACCATATGCTATGCGACCTCCTGTCCATATTTTATTTTCTCCTGTAATAAAGAATTTCTCAGGTTATCGCCCAAAACGTCTTTCTTCCGTTTTGAGCCGTACTTTATGTTTTTTCAATGTGTCTTCCCATCCTCATTACGTATGACATTGCTTCGCATTATCTATGCTTCCTGTGCTGTACGAAGGTCAGCTTCAGCAATCATTGGCGGATGACTGTCCTTCATTTCATACATTTTGTCATGAAATCGAACAGCTTCATTGAAATTCCCGGCTTTCAAGCCTTTTGCGTACATCTATTTCTTCACTCGTGACATCAAGACAACACTCTCAACGTGCGGAGTATGAGGAAAGATATCGATTGGCTGAATCTTGTCTACATTATAACGTGAGCTCAGTACAGCCAGATTCTTTCCAAGCGTTGCCGGATTACAGGAAACATAAATGATATTTTTAATTTTACTTCGCAGAATGCAATCCAGCATGGCGTCATCCAGACCGCTTCTTGGCGGATCCACAACCAGTACATCAATACTGCGCTTCTTCGACAGATAGGTCAGCTTGTTTGCCGCATCGTCACACAGAAAGGAAACATGCTCACAGCCATTCAGCGCTGCATTTTGATTGGCATTCACTACCGCATCCTTAATACTTTCGATTCCGATGATTTCCTTTGCCTTATCCTTCAGATATAAGGAAATTGCACCGATACCACTGTAGGCCTCCACGATCAGCTCATTGTCCTCCTTCACCATGGATGCAATCGTCCGATACAGCTGCACTGCCTGTTTGCTGTTCAGCTGAAAGAATGACCGCGGTGAAATTCGAAGCTTTAAGCCGTCCAGCTCCATCGCAAGACTCGTTTCCCCTGCCAGATGCATCATTTTATTACCGAACACCTCCGGTGTCTTTTTAATTGTATGTATACTCTGCCACAGACTCGTAAGCCCCTTTATCCGCATCAGATCAGAAATCAGGCGTTCATCAAGCTCATCATTGCCCGTAACAATTGTACACTGATAGCGATTGTCAAAGCCGCGAACCACCAGATTGCGGATACCTTTTTTATCATGCGGATTATAGGACACACAGCCGTGTGTATTCAACACATGCATGATATCCATACGGACCCGTTCCAGGCCGTCCTCATGTATCCAGCATTTTTTTACATCGATAAAATAATTGGAATTCGGCATAAACAAGCCGCTGACCAGACGTCCTTCCTCCATGGCACAGGGCAGCTTAAATTGATTCCGGTAACCGAATACATCCTCACTCGCCTTTACACGGGCAACCTTTCTGGGATCGATTTGCGCATATTTTATCAGAGACTGCTTCAACAGATCCTGCTTGTATTCCAGCTGTGCCGGATAACGGGCAATCATCAGTGGACAGGCACCGCAGGTATTCTGAATAAAACATTTCGGACGGATGCGGTTCTTACTGCTCTTAACCACCCGCTGCAGCTCCGCTGTCGCATAGCGCTTCTGTTTATCCACAATGCGGATTTCCACTTCCTCACCGATCAGTGCCTGCGGTACAAATACCGGCATGCGGTCGATATACCCGATTCCTTCCCCGTTGATCCCTGTTTTCTTTATAGTTACTTTCATATAATTCTTCCTCTTCCTTCTTTAAAAACGGCTGCGTATTCTCTTCGTCAGCTCACTGCACAGAATAAAAAACTTCTCATTTTTTAACGGCAGTGCTTCTTCTCTGCCATACTCCTCCTCACAAATCAGATTCAGACAAAACCCCAGATAAATGATGCAGGATATCAGATAGATGGCCAGCAGCAGGGTGACCAGAGATGCAAGAGGGCCGTAAACATCCTTATAGGATGTAAAATGACTGACGATTGTTACAAATAAGGCAGCCAGCCCCAGGATGCAGATGGTTGAGAACATCGCTCCGATGATACCGAATGACCAGTTCCGCTTCCGAAAGCTCAATGCCCGATACATCATGGTGAACAAAAGCAGCATGATAACTGCAGACACAATCGGCAGAAACTCATTCAGCCTTGTTGCTATGAATATGGATAAGACCAGAAGCAGAACAAGGGATACAAACAGCACCACGGACTTAATGCGGATCGACCACTTGGGAACCTCTACACTCTCATGGGAGGCACTGATCAGCAGAAAGGAGAAAATGCTTCTGCTTGCCAGATAAAAGGACACGCACATCGTCACAATAAAGGAGGTGATGTTGTAGTTCTGATTTGCGAAGAACTGAAATACCTGATCCAGTCCGTCCATACTCATATCCGGCATAAAGCTGATCAGAAACTTCATAATGATATCCATCGGCAGATATGCAAAGCGAAACAGCATCGCAATCAGCAGCAGACTGGGGGCAAGTGCCAGCAGCAGAGAAAAAGACAGGGAGTATTTAAAGAGACTTCCTTCAAACGATGTAAATTCCCGATACAGATCCATGATCCACTTCATACCTTCACCTGCCTTGCTTCATTAACTGCTCTACTATACCATAAATGCATGCGTTATGCATCCATCTTCTGCATATAGTTTACCACCTTTTCACTGTCTGAACCAAGAACAAAGTAATAATACTGACCGATTCTGCCTTCTTTTGCCTGATACAGCAGGTCTGCCGCCTCCGGAACATAAGCGCCCCACTGCTTTTTCAATGCTTCCTTGCGGCTTTTAATCGCCTTCTTCACATCCCCCTCATGTTCCTTCTTCACCTGAAACAATGCAATTTCCCCAAGCTGTGCCTGCACAGCAGCGGTTTTCACCATACAGCTTTCTATTTTCGTCATATCCAGCTGATAGAGTGTTTCCACCTCCCGCTCACTCAGCGCAGTGTCCTTTAACAATGGAATTGAAAAGGCTCCGTCCGCAATCTGTTCGTTGATATCCGCAAATACGCTGGAAAGATTTTTATCCCCCTGTGCAAAGGTACCCGTATTTTTTTGGCACCCGCTCATCAGGCACAGCAGCAATCCTATAATCAATAATTTTTTCATGCAAAAGACCTCCTTTTCTACTGTATGGAAAAAAAGAAGGATTCATGCATGGTAAGAATCAAAAAAACAACAGCTCCTGCATAAAATACCGGGAAACGGCAGGAAGCTCTTTCCACCTACAGGGGGCAGCACCTCCTCGTTCTACATATGCCATGTATCACAAAACAGCTTTGTTTCTGTCCATAAATATGAAAAAAAGCTGAATTACTTCAGCCTAATCGTTCTGTGCCCATTCCGGAACTTCATTTCCGCGACGAATCAATACAGCCTTCTGAAATTCTGTCTGATTCAGAAATTCCAGAATATCATTTTCGTCTTCCTCCGTACAGCCAACCAGCAGCTTGACCTCGCAGTCTTTTTTCAATATATCTGCGCTGATTACAACGGATTGTACGAGATTGCTTTTCTCACTGCCTCTGAAAACATCAATCGGTGCCTGATCAGAGCCTGTGGTATCATTCAGATACCCGTAATCCACAGGATATACCAGGTTGCTGTATTTGTAATGACAGGTATTTCTGGGTCTGTCGATTACGAGCTTGCTTGATAAAAACAAAGTATCCAGCTTCTGCCAGAAAAATGCATTGTTCTCAAAAGAATTCATAATGATCTCCTCCTTTAGAATGTTACGCTGACGCAATCTCTGGTTATATCCTGAATCGTCTTACAACCAGCCATTGCCATCGCTTCTTTTAACTCCAGTCTGATTTTTTCCAAATAGGTCACAAGGCCGTCGCTGCCATCTCCAATAACCGCCTGGGAAACCGGCCGGCCAATCAATACGCCGTCAGCCCCCAGTGCAAGTGCTTTGAAAACGTCATTTCCTGTACGGAACGCGCCGTCCACAAATACCTTCATACGTCCGTCTACCACCTTCACGATGTCCTCCAGCACTTCGATACCGGACAGACAGTCGTCCAGAACACGGCCGCCATGGTTACTTACAATAATACCGGATGCTCCTGCCTCCAGTGCCTTGCGGGCTCCCTTCACGCTGAGTATCCCCTTCAGAATAAAAGGAACATCTCCACAGATTCGCGTAATTTCCTTTAGCTCCTCAACATTTTTAAATCCGACTGGTGTAATGCTTGTTCTCAGATTTGTCAGACCGCTGGCATCAATATCACTGGCAATTGCCAGCGCATGTCCTTCTTTCGCCAGTTCGATCCGCCAGGCCATATGCTCCCTGCTCCACGGCTTAATCGTCGGCACACCGAAGCCTTCATGCTGTGCGACCACAGACATCGGGCCTTTGAACATTTCATCATGCATACCGTCTCCGGTAAATGCCAGTGTTCCCGCACGGCGGCAGCCATCCACCAGCGCTCTGGTATAGCTCATATCATCCAGCTCTGCACCATAATTCTGCAGGATACCGCTGATTGGTGCCGCATACACCGGTAATGATACCTTATGGCCAAAAAATTCGGAAGTCGTATCGATTTCCGTATTGTCACTGATTGTATCCATGGTAATGAATACCTTTTTCAGCATTTCAGCATTTCTTACAAATGCACTCCCGCTGCCCTTTCCTCCGGGACCGGGTGTTTCGCCTCGACATGCCAATCCATTGCATACCGGACAGCATCTGCATTTTGCGCACAGAGCTTTTGCGTTTGCATAAACCTCCTGCCACGTTTTCATATCAACACATCACTTTCTTCAACTTCCATGAAAAGCTTTCTTACTCACTTTACTATTATAGCGGTTATGAAAAAAATTATCAATCCTTTTAAAAGATTTTCATAAGTTTTTTCATTTTATGTCATTCTCCTGTCATAAAATCTGTGCAGGACACATAACCTAAGAGAATACCCCCTGCCTGCTTCCTATCTGAAAATAGGCAAAGCCGTAATGACTGAGACAAAAAGGAATCAACCTCATTGTTTTTAAGCGATGAAATTGATTCCCTTCTATCCCAGGATGCAACGATATTCTAAAGCAAGAAAGATACGTTTTTCCATCCTCCTGTTTCTATTTCAGATTCTCGATATTATGCTTCTTTACCCAATCCCAGAACTCCAGCGGATTTTCTTCATCAAAGCCGGTGATGTCATCCTTGACCACCCCATCCTTAATATAATAAACATGCGGTGTTGTCCCGGGCTTTTCCAGTCTGGTTTTCAACAGGTCATTATCCGCATACAGTTTCTCGGTCGTGGAATCATCCATTTTCACATTATAGATGGTCGTCGGATGATCCTCAATCGTATCCTCCAGCATCTTGTGCATCAGCTGGCAATAATAGCATTTATCTCTTGTAATCATAAGCAGAAACGTTTCTTTTTTATCCATTTTGGAAAAAGCATCCTCGATTCCAATCTGTTGCACCTTCCCCTTTTCCTGCACCTTATTACTGCAGCCGGTAACCAGAAGCATACAACAGCAAACAGATAATATAAATTTTTTCATGATATCACCTCATCCTTTCGGAATATTCCCTATTATACCCATTTCCCTTACATTATTCAACAGCAATCAGACACATTGAAACGCTGCGTCTTCCCCTTTCACTGTCATATGTATGGATTATTACTTATCACTTTCCTTCCTGTCAGAAAAAAGCATCTGTGAAACACAGCAAAAGAAAAGAGGCTTCTGTTTCCAAAAGCTTCTCTTTCTATGCAATACAAACAGTTAGATTATCGTATCTTTAAAGCGCGCATGGAATTCAGAATGGCAATCAGTGTCACACCGACATCCGCAAACACCCCCATCCACATATTTGCCATGCCAAAGGCTGTTAAGATCAGGATTACAACCTTGATTCCCAGAGAGAATACAATGTTCTGCCATAAAATCTGCATGGTTTTTCCTGCGATGCGGATTGCAGTGCTCAATGCGGAAAGATCATCCTTCATCAAGACGACATCCGCAGCTTCGATTGCGGCATCACTTCCAATGCCTCCCATCGCAACACCGATATCAGCTCTTGCAAGTACCGGCGCATCGTTGATGCCATCACCGACAAAGGCCAGCTTGCCATGCTCACTCTCCTGCTGCAGCAGCTCTTCGACCTTCTCCACCTTATCCGCAGGAAGCAGCTGCATGTGAACCTCATCCAATCCAAGAACGGACGCAACATGCTCTCCCACCTTATAGCGGTCACCGCTCAGCATAACACATTTCTTAACACCGCTGCTTTTCAAAGAAGTAATGGCTTCCTTACTGGTTTCCTTGATTTCATCATCAATAACAATATAGCCCTCATATGTGCCGTCAACGGCGATATGCACGATTGTTCCTAATGCATCATTTTCTTCATAGGTGATACCGTTAGCCTGCATCAGCTTGTAATTTCCCACCAGCAGCTCATGCTGATCCAGCTGTACATGAATTCCGTTCCCGGCAACCTCTTCATATCGGCTCAGTCTTTCCGTATCGATCGTCTTTGCATATGCCTTGCGAATGGAAAGTGCAATCGGGTGAGTAGAATAATTTTCCGCATAGGCTGCCATTTCCAGCAGCTCATCCGCACTGCGCTGTATGGCATGTATCTGTGTTACTGTAAATACGCCCTTTGTCAGAGTTCCGGTTTTATCAAACACAACCGTATCAATATCCTTCAATGCCTCCAGATAATTGCCGCCTTTAATCAGTATGCCGGATTTGCTTGCTGCCCCGATTCCGGCAAACATGCCCAGAGGAACACTGATAACCAGTGCGCACGGACAGGACACAACAAGGAAGGTCAATGCCCGATACAGCCAGTCGGCGAAGACGGCATCCGGTATAAACAGCATCGGCAGCACAACCAGTGCGATTGCCAGAAAGACAACCGTTGGCGTATACACCTTTGCAAAGCGTGTGATGAATTTTTCCATCGGTGCTTTTTTACTGCTCGCATTCTCCACCAGCTCCAGAATACGCGATACGGTAGATTCCCCATACTCCTTGCTGACCTCCACCTTCAGCACACCGCTTAGATTGACGACGCCTGCAAGTACCTCATCCTGCACACCGACATCTCTTGGAAGAGATTCTCCTGTCAGAGCCGAGGTATCAAGAGAGCTCGTTCCTTCAACGATTACACCATCCAGCGGTACCCGCTCACCCGGCTTGATCACAATCAGATCATGAAGGCCAACCGCCTCCGGTGAAACCCTAATCTCTTTTCCATCCTTCCACAGATTGGCATAGTCTGCACGGATATTCATCAGCGAGGAAATCGATTTTCTGGAACGATTCACTGCATAGGACTGAAACATCTCCCCGATTTCGTAAAAAATCATAACAGCAACCGCTTCCTCATAGGAGCCGATGGCCAGTGCCCCGATGGTCGCAACACTCATCAGGAAGTTTTCATCAAAAACCTCCCCCTTCAGTATATTGCGCAGTGCAATATAGACCACCTTACCTCCTGCCATCACATAAGCAGCCAGAAACAGCCATACAGACCAGGACTGTGCTTCCAATACAACAGCTGCCGCAAACAGCAGGATTCCCAGATACAGCCGTGCATTTTCCTGGAAGGAAAACATTCGGGAAGGCTTTTCCTCTTCTGTAGATTTCTCCAGCTCAACAGTCACACCGTCCTCCAGGGTAGGTATAACCGCCATAACCGCTTTGATGGTTTCCTCGCTGCGGCTTGCATCCTGCAGCTCAACAAACAGAACACCCTGTGAAAAGTTCATGCTGGTATCCCTTATATTGTCCATCTTGCGGACATATGCTTCGATTTTATTTGCACAGTTGGCACAATCGAGATTTTTCACATACAGCTTGAGTGCTCCCTGTATTTCACGATCCTCATGTGCTTCATGAGCATGGTCATGCCCGCAGCCACAGCCTTCATGATGATGGTGTCCGTCATTTTCATGTGCATGTGAACCATTGCAGGCTTCGTGGTGATCATGTCCATCCGTGTGTGCGCAGGCACAGTCTGCATGGTCGTGATGATGCGCTTTTTCGCAGGTACAGTCTTTCTGTGCAGGATGGTGTTCCTCTGCTTCGGGATGTCCAGCTTTCCCGCTTGCCTCCTGCTTCCCGCCAGAAGCTGCCTTTTTATCATCCTTACGCCGCAGGATTACATCCGGTTCAATCGCCTGCACCGTTTCTTCGAGCACAGCTTCAATCCCCTCATGCTCCATATCCACAAACATCCGTTTACTAACAAAATCCACCGAGCATTCCTTCACACCCTTGATTTTTCCTACATGCTTTTCAATCTTCATTGCACAGTTAGCGCAATCAAGCTCATCCAGTATATATATGCGTTCCATATGCTGCCTCCTTACCTTATAATTACTTGTGTTATAATCTCTTCTATATAAAATTTTACAAAAGCTTTATGCTCCACGTTCCTAAACATTCCCGCGTTTTGCACGAATACAATAGGATTTTTTCTTTTTCACTTCATAAACCTCAATAGACGTATATCCGTTATGCTTCAATGCCGCTTTCACATCCTTTGATTCGTATAGCTGAAAGCCGTATCCACGTAGGGGAAGACGTGACAGAAAACGCTTATCATAGAAGGCCAAAAGCAGCGTACCCTGCGGCTTGAGTATACGTGCTATCTCACACAGCCCCTTGCCCAGTGATTCCCAGAAATAAATCGTGTTAATGCTGTATACCGTATCCATACAGGCATCTGCAAATGGCAAGGATTCGGCACTGCCCATAGCAAGCTTCATATATCCCTGCTGCAGGCTTGGCAGCAGCTTCCATTCCACCGCAGTCATACAGCTTTCACTGATTTCCGTCCCATAAACACTGCGGCAGCCCTTTTTCAACACTCGCTTCAGCATGTTCCCGTTTCCAAAGCCGATATCCAGAATACGTCCCTGCAGCGGCAGCTCCTTTAAAACCCGGTTATACTGTGCGCGATTCATAATATTCATTACTCGCGTTGCACAGCGTCCGCCAAAGCCGGTTGGCCTGCGAAACTGCGACACTATCCTGCAAGGATACAGAATTCCAGAGGTCATAGGCTGTGCCTTCCTGAAACAAAACCTTTTCGACAGCATATCATCCCTCCATAATATGGGATAAACCTGCATCAAATATGAGCTGAATATGTTCATCATCCAGAGAATAGTAAATATTTTTCCCGCTTCTGCGGTACTTTATCAGGCGATTCTGCCGAAGAACGCTCAGCTGATGGGAAACTGCGGAGTGTGTCATTTCCAGCAGCTCCGACAAATCACATACACATAGTTCTTCCTGAAACAGCGCACTCAGTATTTTCAGTCTTGTCGGATCCGAAAACATCTTAAACAGGGTACCCAGATTCTGAAACTGCTCCTGACTCAGCAGAGTATCCTTTAATCTTGCAACGGTATCCGTATGCACCTCTGTTACTTCACATTCCATAGCTTCCTTTATCATTTGATTTCCTCATTTCCTTTAACATATGAACATCTGTTCATATGTATTATATGTGAGAATCCGCATTTTGTAAATAGAAAAATAAAATCTTTTTAAAATCATAAGACTGCAAGCCGAACGGACACAATGTATTACAGACGCACAACCACCAGATTCACTGCCTGTTCGCTATGCTTTATCCTATACCGGTTCAAAAACGAAAGAAGCGCTCCATAGATTTACAAAACCGCAGAACCATATGACCGTGAAAAAAAGAACAGATCATCCTCTGTTCCCGTTGATGCGATTCATGTAATACATAACCGTTTTCATTACCCCATAGGTGGTGGCTGTCAGCTTATCCGGAGCATTATCCAATGCCTGCTGAAACGTCATTGCCCGATCCGCTATACTGTATATTCCGATAAATCCAAGATCATAAAGCTCCTGATATCCGATTCCCAAGGCACCGCTGATACAGATACATGGCTTATGATGGCGGTTGGCAACCTTCAGGATTCCCACCGGAACCTTTCCAAACATCGTCTGACGGTCACTTTGCCCTTCTCCTGTAATCACAAGATCACAATCCTTCACCTGCTCCTCCATGTCACTGAAGGATAGCAGCAGTTCAATGCCGGAAATCATGTTCGCATGTAGGATACCGATTAAAACAGCACCGATGCCCCCTGCCGCTCCTCCGCCGTCAAAGGAATCAATATCCACATGCAGATACCGCCGCACCTGATTGCGGAAATTTTCCATTCCCAGATCGATTTTACGAATCTGATTCGGGAAAAAACCCTTCTGTTTTCCGAATACATAGGTTGCCCCGTTTTCTCCCAGCAGATGATTTTTCACATCACAGGCCGCAATCAGTTCAATACCCTCCAGCTTGTTCAGCCGATTGAAATCAATATAGCGAACCTTTTCCAGATTCATCGCCTGCGGTGAAAGATATTTATGGCAGCTGTCATAAAACCGGCACCCCAGTGCCTGCAGAAGACCCATTCCGCCGTCATTGGTTGCACTTCCGCCCAAGCCGATGATAATTTTCCTGCAGCCCTGTGCAGCCGCATCCAGCATAACCGTTCCTACACCGTAGCTGCTGCCGAAAAACGGTGCGCGCTTATCCCGCTCATGCATATTCAATCCTATGATATTTGCTACCTCAATCACTGCTGTTTCACCATTCTCAATGATTGTGTACTCACTCATGATTTTCTTTCCATAAGCATCCGTGGTACTTACCGGCTGTTTCCTTCCGTGACAGGTTTCATGAAATGCCTCCACTGTCCCTTCCCCGCCGTCACCAATGACATAGGATGTTGTGATAACAGCATCATCCACCTGTCGAATCCCCAGTTCAATACGTTCGGCAACCTCTCTTGAAGTCATACAGCCCTTGTAAGAATCACAGGCAATTACAACCTTCATCTAATCACTCCCATGTTCTTCCAAATACTCTTTCGTTAATTTTACCACAACTCGGCATAAAATTACCAGAGAAATCAGGTTGGGTATCGCCATGAGTCCGTTCAGCGTATCCGCAACATCCCATACGAATGTCAGCTGCAGCTGTGCTCCGAAAACCAGCAGTACCAGAAAAACCCCCTGATAGATATACAGCATCAGTTTTCCCTTAAACAGATACCGTAAACACTCCCGCGCATAATAATACCAGCCGAGAATGGAGGGAATCGCAAAGGCAACAATGGAAAAGGAAAATATGATACCGCCGAGGTGACCGAAGCCGGAGGTAAAGCAGGCAACCGTTAATGCCACCCCCTCCATCCCGCTGTCGAGCAGTCCACTGGTCAAAATCATCAGACCGGTAATCGTACAGACGACAATCGTATCGAAGAACACCTCAAAGATTCCCCAGAACCCCTGCTCGATTGCATTGGCATGAGAAACGCAGGCATGGGAGATCGGTGAGCTTCCCATCCCCGCTTCATTGGAAAATACGCCTCTGGAAATACCGAAATGCATGGCCCGGCTGATGACAAAGCCGCCGATACCGCCAACCCCGGCCATGGGACGCATAGCATCATACCATACAAGTCCCAGTGCCTGCGGCAGCGCATCGGCATGCAATACAATCAGATACAGACACGCGGCAATATAAAGCACGGAAATCACAGGAATCGTAATTTCATTAAACCGCATGATAAGATTTCCCTTTCCGAATATGATCCAGGCAATAAAAAGCGCCATGATGAGACCTATGCTCCAGGAAGGTATGGAAATATAAGATGTGATCGTATGTGCAATCGTATTTGCCGGTGTGACATTCCCGATACCAAAGGATGCAAAAATACAAAGCACGGCAAACAAAATACCGAGAAAGCCCATATGGCAGCCGTTCTCCAGTGTTGTCATCGGTCCGCCGATAAAGGTGCCATCCCGTTCCCTCGTACGATAATGGATGGCAAGCACAACCTCTGCATATTTGGTCATCATGCCGAAGATGGCACTGACGCACATCCACAGCAGTGCACCCGGACCTCCCATCGTCAAAGCCGTTGTAACCCCCACCACACTGCCGACTCCCAGCGTCCCTGCCAGTGCAGTCGCTACAGCCTGAAAGGGAGTAACCCCGTCCCCCTTATCACCTTTTCCCAGGGAACCCAATGTTTTGCGCAGAATCAGCCGTGCATGGGTAAAAGGAAGGAATCTGGTACGCAGCATGAGCCAGAAGCCCGTAAACAATAAAAAAAAGATCATGTACTTTCCCCATACGACCGCATTGATTTGATCATTCATCAGCATCAGCTTATCCATAACCTCACACTCCTGTTATACTATATTCTTATACCTCTATAAAAAGAATGAAATACAGGGAAGTGAGCAGGAAAAAGGTGATATAATGGTGTCGTTAAGGAGGTCTTGCATTATGAATGTTATGTGTATAGTAACGGATGGATTTGAAGAGCTGGAGGCTGTCGGTACGATTGCACTGCTTCGAAGAGCAGGTATCAGGATTGATGTCTATGCGATTGATCATACAGCAGCAACCGGACGCTTTGATATTACCATCAGCAATCTGGCAGATGTTAAGGATGTGAATACGGCAGACTATGATATGCTGTTTCTGCCGGGCGGTCCGCATTATCAGAAGCTGGAAGCCGATGAACGTGTGCTTTCCATTTTAAAGGATTTTATGGATCAGGGAAAGCTGGTGAGTGCAATCTGCGCAGCACCGACCATTCTAGGAAAACAGGGTTATCTCAAGGGTAGAAAATACACCTGTTTTACAAGTATGAATGAGGATTTCGGCGGAACGTATGTGGATCAGTATGCGGTAATTGATGGAACAATCATCACCGGAAGAAGTGCAGCCGCTGTGATTGATTTTGCCTTCGCCATCATTGAAAAGCTGGAGGGAAGGAAAAAGGTAGAGGAAGTGAAGGCATCGATTTATTATTAACATATTACGGATTAAAAAAGCTTGTACCTGCGCAAAGCTGCAAAAAATAGGCGATTTCTTGTTTCGTCTATTTTTTTTATTACATAGATATGCATACGAAGGGATGATACGCTATTCTTTTTATATACTACCTTAATGCGTGTCTGTACAACTACCAATCAAATTACTGTAGCAGTTCAAGGCTTACACAAAGCAGGCTACTGCTTCATCGCAATGTACTTCACCATGAGCTGACACGGATTCCATTCATCCCACAATGGCAGCACCTCCAGCGGACAGAACCCCATTCTTTCATAAAAGGCGTAGGTTTTCAAATAATCGGGATCCTGCACCTTAGGAGATAATGTTTTCACCTGCAGATACTGCATTGCCGCTTTTTCTACCTCCTGTTCTGCCATCCGCATCAGTCTCGTACCGATTCCCATACGATGCAGCTGCGGAAGAATACCCATAACATAAACCTCCATCGCCTTTGGACTGGTCTTTTTTAGTGACAGAAAGCCAACCATGTAATTCTTGAAATAACAGCCGACGGTTTTCATCTCCCTGCTTTTCTGTACATATTCCTCCAAAGCATCCGGTAGACCAAACCATTCCGGAAGCTGCTTTAATACTGCACGCGAGTCATCGGGATTACAGCCGTCAAAAAGCTCATATCGAAGACAGCTTTTTATAGCCATATGAAAAAGGAGCGGCTGAATTGCCGGATATGTCAAGGCCTCTGGGAGCGCAGTCATGCACCTTACCTCCGCAATTTCACTCTGCGGCAGCTCTTTGAAGGAGGAAGCCTCTGCCTGATACAGCATGCCGAAGCTTTCCTCACCTGTTTCATTCACCCGTGTTTTGCCTTCAACCGAATACACACAGATACGCTTCATACGGGCATCTGCGATTCCCGTTTCCTCAAGCAGCTCTCTTTGGGCACAGGCATCAATGCTTTCCCCCGCTTCCCGATGTCCCCCGGGCAGCTCCCATGTATCACGTTCCCTGTGGCGTACAAACAGCCATCCACTCCTGCACCACACAGCAATCACGGCAAACCTCAGCTTTACATCCTGTACAGAATCATAAAATCGAACCTTCATATCCCATTCATCTCCTCATTTATCCCTATTGTACCATATTTCTGCCAAATTTCTGATTTTTCCTTCCCGCACACACTCCCACAATTCTATTTTTATGTTATAATAGCTAAGTTGAGAAAGAAGGTGTTTGTATGTCTCCTGAGCCCGAAAGTCCATATCGAAGTTGTATAAATCAAAATACAGGAGGCGTATCTACATCCCTCCTGTAAGAAGGAGGTCTTTTTTATGTTGGAATTTTACAAGACATATGGAACTGTCACAAAAAAACTGGAACAGCCGGAACCAGGCTGCTGGATCAGCGCTGTTGCGCCTACACAGGAAGATATTGATTTCCTGACAAATAAAATCGGCGTGCTGCCGGAGTTTATCAAATCTTCACTGGATGAAGAGGAAAGCTCCCATATCGATTATGACGATGATGAAAACCAGACCCTGGTGATTGTCGATTACCCGAGTGCAGAGGAAGATGACAATCTGGATGAAAATACCCTGCTGTATACCACGCTGCCACTGGGTGTTGTTATCATGAAGGGCTATGTGATTACGATTTCCCTGTATGAGAATCTAAGCATCGAGGATATGGCAAACGGTAGAATCAAGGGTATGAATACCGATATGAAAACCCGTTTTCTATTGTTGCTGCTGCTTCGTATATCTCAGCGTTTCCTGATTTATCTGCGCCAAATCGATCGGATTTCCTCCCGTACCGAACAGAGGCTACACCAGTCTATGAAAAACAAGGAGCTGATTCAGATGCTGGGTCTGGAAAAGTCTCTGGTCTATTTCAGCACCTCACTGAAAACCGATGAGGTTACCTTAAACAAAATCATGCGCGGAAAGCTGATCAAGCTGTATGAAGAGGATCAGGATATTCTGGAGGATGTACTGATTGAGATTCATCAGGCGATAGAGATGTGTAACATTTACTCCAACATCCTTTCCGGAACAATGGATGCCTTTGCTTCCGTCATTTCCAACAATCTGAACATCGTGATGAAAATTTTGACGGTAATTACCATCGTCATGGCAATCCCGAATATCATTTTCAGTTTCTATGGCATGAATGTCAGCGGATTGCCTTATCCGGAATGGTGGTTCCCGACAGTCATTGCAGCTGTGTGCTGTATCATCGCAACTCTTATCTTCAAGAAAAAGGATATGTTTCACTAACAGAACATCACGTTCTGTTTTTTTTGTATTTCCGCACCATGTACGTTACAATATACAAAACGAGGAGATAACCTATGAACAATCCATGGACCGATATCGAACTACAGACATATGAAGCACATATGCAGGATACGGATGAAGGCTTTGTATCCGACTCCCTGTATCTGCATTCCTTTGCCGTATGAAACACCATCCATGAACAGCTGCAGAAAGTGGAGCTCACGCACAGTATGCTGTCTATTGAGTATTCTCTGTCGAAACGCATGATATACCCCCTGCCAAATGGAAAAGCCCTGCTTAGACTGGATTATTTGCGTTTATAACCGATTGAAAAATACGCTGCCTTTATGTAATTCAGGGAGAGCCTGTAAAGCGCTGATTTTTTTCGTACTCCTTACTTCTCCCATTACATTTCTTTCATCCATAAAAACGACCTGCAGGATGTACCCTGCAGGCTTCTTTTATTTCATACGATATGCAGATAGAATCAGTCTCCTATCCCTTCTCAGTCAACCTTTTCACAGGAATCCATACCTCACTTCCATTATCAGCATAACCTCATCCTCATCCGGTGTATACCACACAATGTACATGTTCGCCGCGATATCATATCCCTGATTTTCCTGCAGCCATGCTGAGAAAAGCTTTGTATTTACGGCCTGCAGTGCACCATGAACTTTACCCAGGTAACCTCCGGTATCGTCAGGACATGCATATCCGCAGGTACCTCCGTACCCTAATACGCTTCGGCAATCATACAGCGGAAGCAGCCCTCTTTCGTCAATCTCTGCTTTCCTTTGTCCGAATTGAAAAAAGCGATGCTTCCACCGCTTTTTATCATACCATATTATCTTTTCCGTCGATCACTTCATGTGCAGTGGCTTCCTGATTGGAAATATCCAGAATCTGTTCACTGTGACGGCCATAGCGTCTGGCAACACCGCGATAATACAAAATTGTATAGAAATTCGCAATGGCATCCAGAATCAGCAGAAAGCTGAATAGATTATGCAGTGTCTTTTCCTCGAAGGATACCAGTATCAGCACCATTCCCATAAGCAGCGGGACTACGGCAAGAGCCAGATGAATCTTCCATTGTGCATCCTCCAGGCGAAACAGATTCATGGAATACTGCAGACGCAGTGTCGCATCCAAAACCACCAGAGCGGAAATAACGATAGGATAATTATCTACAATCAGATATGGCTTAGTGGCAACGATCAGTCCTGCTATGCAGTATAATACCCCAAAGGAAAAGCTGAATTCATTCGGCTTCATATATTCTTTTTTAAAGAAATATACAAGAATCTGAAACAAGCCTACCAAAATGATCACAATCCCTGCAATCTGGAAGAAATTCAAGAATTTCTCCTTTTCAATCGTATAGGATAAAATGGAAAATATCATATAAAAAATGGAAAGAATCAAAAGCTTCCAGTTTTCAATTTTCAAATTCATACAACGGCCTCCTCATATAGCTGTTCTTATCATATCATATTTTTCCATAATTATCCGCAAGAACATGAATTTCATGCCTTTTCAAATGTACAAGCCTGTCCGTAAAGGCACATGAGAAAAGCTGTTTACGCTATTGTAATTCCTCACCAGATGCCCAGCAGCCTCTGCATGAGCAGGGATATCAGCGTGATACCGACCCAGCAGCAGAACCCCATAAAGATAGGCCTACCACCGTTTTTTACCAGCTTTACAATATCGGTATGCAGACCGACTGCCCCCATCGCCATAATGATAAAGAACTTGCTCAGCTCCTTTAAGGGCAGGAAGATATCCGGGGATATATGCAATACATTCGTAGAGACGGTCGTTATGACGGAGGCCATAAGGAAGTAAAGAATAAATACCGGAAAGATCTGTTTCCATGCAAGCTTTTTCCCCTCCCTTTTCTCCTCCTGCTCCTCTTTTCGCATTCTTTGAACACCCAGAAACAGCGTAATCGGTATAATGGCAAGGGTACGCGTCAGCTTGACAGTAACCGCCTTATCCAGTGTGGCAGAGCCTAAATGAAACATGCTGTCCCAGGTTGCTGCGGTTGCTGTTACGGAGGAGGTGTCGTTCACAGCGGTGCCCGCAAACACGCCGAAGCCCTCACTGCCATGAAAATGCAGCAGTGTTCCCAGCCATGGAAACAGAACGGCTGCCAGAATATTAAATAGAAATATCACAGAAATGGCCTGTGCCACCTCTTCGTCATCCGCCGCAATGACCGGGGCAGTCGCTGCAATCGCGGAGCCTCCGCAGATGGATGAGCCGACTCCCACCAAAGTGGAGATATTTGCCGGCATATGAAGTCGACGCTTCAAACCGTAAGCAATGACGAGGGATGTCGTGATGGTTGCCAGAATGATTGGGAGCGACTGCTGTCCTGTTTTAGCAATAACGGACAGATTTAAGCCAAACCCCAGTAAAATGACTGCATACTGCAGGATTTTCTTGGAGGTGAAGGTAATGCCAGCCTGCAGGGCTTCCTCTTTTCTAATGCGAAATGCCAGCAGCATTCCAATGAGGATGGCAAATACCGGCCCTCCGATAATGGGAATCCATTGCCCCAGCAGAAGGGCAGCAGCGGCAATACCAAAGCATACCAGCAGTCCCTTCCCCTTTTCTTTTATAAAAATCATACGGCTCTCCTTTTCTCATTTTCTGAATCTGCGCCTTCCAGCATGACATGCAAGGCAGCTATGTCAGTATACGATACCTTTTCCAAAAAATGAAATTATAAATATTTATGTCAACATAACACGATGTTATCTCGCTTATTTACAGCTGAAGGTATAAAAAAAACGCATTGTGAACTAGTGTCCGACAGCGTTTTCATTCCCCTCATTTACTTTAAAACCGGTATACAGTATTCTATACGGGCGATTCCCTGTTCATTTTCTTTTCCGTATTTGACGATATCCATACAGCAGTCCGAACGAAGCCGGTATGCACTTTTGGGCAGCCAGTTCTGATAAATATCCTGTGCAAACGGCTCCATAGAGGTCTTTGGATCTGCGCAAAAGGAAAACACAAGATAGGCTCCTGTCGGCAGGATTCTATGCGTCAGCTTCTGTCTGTGCACCCGCTCAACTGCTATACCTGCAAAATATTGAAAGCAGGGCTGACCGGCATCCATATCGGCATCTGTATAATCATGGATACCATACACTACCGAATCCTTTTGCGGATTTGCTTTCAGATACCGGTTGCATTTGCGATGACATTTACCAATCACATGAAAGCCGTGTCTGGTATCTGCACCATAGCCCTCCAGCTGTATCTCTGTCCAGTGCTGTACTTCCATATCCAAATGCATATGGTTGATATCCGGCTGCTGATGAAGCTGCAACGGCTCCTGCAGCACATAGGCATTCTTCTTTTTCCGAAAGGCATTCGGAGTTGTGCGATACAGCTGCAAAAACGCCTTATGAAATGCCCGCTGGGAGAGATAGCCGCAGGCGGAGGCGATTTCCGCAATACTTAAATCGCTTTGTACAAGAAGCAATGCCCCTTTGGATACCTGTCTGCGCCGCACATAGGCATGCAGCGGCATACCGCATATTGCCGTAAACATTTTATGCAGATGGTAGGGGGAATAGCCCGTATAAGCAGCAACCGTATCCAGCGTCAGCGGTTCATTCAAATGCTCCTCGATATAGCGCAGTACAGATTGTATAATCTCCTGATTAGTCCTCATATGAATCACCTCGTACATAGTATACCAGAAGAACTTCCTTAATACCGTTCATCATTTTTGGCATCCGTTCTTTCACATCCGCTATGAGACATATATTGTCCCTGCACCATACCATATATAACAGCTTTCTGTGAATAAGAACCAAAGGAAAAGAAAAGCCGACTGCTCGGCTTACAAATGTTCGATCGGCTTTCGCTCCGCCTTCAGGTTATGCGTTTTCTGAGCACGGCGTTCCAGCTCCGCATTGACATCGTCCATGGAAATTCCCTTCTCCACCATCAGTACACTCAGATGATACAGCAGATCTCCTATTTCATTGATCTGATCCTCCTTTGTCTGTGTCAAAGAGGCAATCACGACCTCTGTACATTCCTCTCCTACCTTTTTCAGAATTTTCTCCAGACCCTTTTCAAACAAATAGGTGGTATAGCTTCCTTCCTCTTTGTTTTCCTTGCGATCCTTTATGGTTTCATATAATGCATCCAGTTCCTTCATATCTCTTCTCCCTCCATATTCCGGTAAAAACAGCTGGTATGTCCGGTATGGCAGGCTGCTCCCACCTGCTCCACCAGAAGAAGAATCGTATCCTCATCACAATCGATGCGGATATCCTTCACATACTGGTAATGACCGCTTGTTTCTCCTTTGATCCATAATTCCTGACGGCTGCGGCTATAATAGGTTGCACGCCCGGTATCCATCGTCATGCGCAGACTTTCTTCATTCATATACGCCAGCATGAGGACAGCTCTGCTATGCACATCCTGGACAATAACCGGAACAAGTCCGTTTCCTTTATCAAAATTCACCTGTATCATAGCCGCACTGCAATTCCTTTCTCTTTTACATATGCCTTCACCTCGGGAATCGTTACTTCCTTATAGTGAAACATGCTTGCCGCCAGAGCCGCATCACTGGCATCCTCTTCAAACACCTGTGCGAAATGCTCCAGCGTCCCACAGCCGCCCGAGGCGATCACCGGAACATCCACCAGCTCATGCACCGCCTTGCACAGCTCGATATCAAAGCCCTGCTTGGTTCCATCCGCATCCATACTGGTCAGCAGAATTTCCCCTGCCCCCAGACGAACACCCTCCTGTACCCATTCCAGCAGGTCCAGACCGGTATCCTCACGACCGCCGGCAACGTATACATTCCAGCCGCTGCCATCCTCGCGGCGCTTTCCATCCACGGCAAGCACAATGCACTGATTGCCAAACATCGATGCTCCCTCACGGATCAGCTCCTTATTGCGGACAGCTGCAGAGTTCAGCGATACCTTGTCAGCACCTGCCAGCAGCATGTTTCGTATATCCTCCACACTGCGGATGCCGCCGCCTACGGTAAACGGAATGAAGATTTCTCTGGCTACGCGCTCGACAACCTGAACCATGGTATCCCGCTGTTCATGCGTCGCTGTGATATCCAGAAATACCAGCTCGTCCGCCCCCTGCTCATAATAGGCTCTTGCCAGATCGACCGGATCACCGACCTCCTTCAATCCGACAAAATTGATTCCCTTGACGACCTTGCCGTCCTTTACATCCAGACACGGGATGATTCGCTTCGTGTGCATCAGGCTTCCCCGCACAGTGCGATGGCCTGGGACAGGGACAATGTTTCGGCATACATCGCCTTTCCTGTGATTGCACCGTAAATATCCAGCTGTTTCAATGCCTCGATATGCGTGATGTCACGAATACCCCCAGAAGCTATAATATCGATCGAAACCGTTTTCTTTAACTCCGCCAGCATCCCTGTATTCGGTCCTGTCATGGTGCCGTCCCTGGAGATATCGGTCACAATAATCGTCTTTACCCCCATGGCCTCCATCTGAATTGCAAAGTCGATATACTGCAGCTCACTTTCCTGCAGCCAGCCATGACCGCAAACCATGCCGTTCTTGCAATCGATGCCGACGGCGATTTTCTCTTTATATTGTGCGAGTGCTTCCCGCAAAAACTCCGGATTCTCTATGGCTGCCGTTCCCAGAATAACACGCGCAATGCCATGCTCCAGATAAAATCGAACGTCCTCCATACTGCGGATGCCGCCGCCAACCTCAACCGGAATCTGCAGACTCTGTGCAGTTTTCACGATGATGTCCTGGTTGATTTTCTTTCCTTCCTTCGCCCCGTTGAGATCAACCATATGCACATACCGTGCCCCCTGCTGTTCAAATGCTTTGGCGATATCCCCGATACTGTCACCAACACATTCCTTTTGTTCATAATCTCCCTGATACAGCCGCACCGGCTGCTGATCCAGTATATCAATTGCAGGTAAAATGATCATACAAACTCCTCCTTAAACCACCGCAGAATCTGCAGTCCGTCTTCTCCGCTTTTTTCAGGATGAAACTGGGCACCAGCCACATTGTCTCTGCGTACAAGCCCGGGAATCCGCATACCGCCATAGCCGCTGTCTGCCAGCAGATCCTCCTGTGCATAATTCTGTGCATAATAGGAATGTACATAATAGACGAACGGACGCTCACTCAGCCGCTCAAATACACTGGATTTCTGACACTGTTCCAGCAGATTCCAGCCGATATGCGGAATGCGTACCCTGCTTTCCGCAGCATCACTCATTTTCACGATGTTGCCCTTCAAAAAGCCGAGTCCCTTGGTATAGCCGTTTTCCTCGCTGTCTTCAAACAGCGCCTGCATGCCCAGACAGATACCAAGCAGCGGTTTTTTCTTTCCCTGAACCTCTTCCTTTAAAGCCGTAATCAAATCACGCTCCTGCAGATGCTTCATACAGTCCGCAAACGCTCCCACACCCGGCAGAATCAGCTGATCCGCACGCTGTAGGTCTTCCTTTTTATCCGTCACACAGCAGGTACAGCCGATATGCTGTAAGGCATTTTCCACACTGTGCAGATTTCCCATTCCATAATCAAGTATCGCAATCATATTACAGCTTCCCCTTTGTACTCGGCATCGTATCGCCACTCACACGGATTGCCGTTTTTAAGGCACGGCCCAGCGCTTTGAAAATCGCCTCCACCTTGTGATGATCATTGGTTCCATACACTACATTCACATGCAGTGTGATGCCTGCCTGAAAGGCAAAGGCACGAAGAAACTCCTCCACCATTTCACAGGAAAACGTACCGATCGTATCCCGCTTCAGCTCACAGTTATACACCAGAAAGCTGCGTCCGCTGATATCCAGTACAACCTGTGCCAGTGTTTCATCCATCGGCAGCAGCATACTGCCATAGCGTTCGATTCCTCTTTTATCCTGCAGGGCTTCCTTCAGGCAGGCTCCCATCGCGATACCGCAATCCTCTACCGTGTGATGATCACACACCTGTAAATCGCCGTTTGCATGCAGCGTAAGGTCGATACCGGAATGGAAGGAAAACAGCGTCAGCATGTGATCGAAGAAGCCGATGCCTGTGTGAATCTCACTGACTCCCGTACCATCCAGATGCATCGTGCAGCTGATGCTTGTTTCTTTGGTATCCCGGCTCAGGCCTGCCATTCTTGGCGCAAAGCCTGTTTCCTTCGTTTCTTGTTTCATACCGCAACCGCCTTTCTGTCAAATTCCTGTAATACGGATAATACAATGGCATTTTCCGCAGGGGAACCAACCGTAATGCGGAAGCTGTCCTTTCCTTCGTAGTTGCGAATAACAATGCCTTCCTTTTCCATCGCCTTCAACAGCTCCTGCTTATAGCTGCTTCTTCCATACAGATAATTCGCCTGACTCGGATAGAAGGTAACGTTTTTTAACTGCTTCAGCTTGTGATACAGCATATCCCGCTCCAGCTGTATTTCCTCCACCAGCAGCTCATATTCCGCCGCATGACGCAATACGATCACACCGGCCCTTTGTGTTAAAGAGCTGATATTATAAGGTACCAGCACCGGTTTCAATTTCGCAATATTGGATGGACAGCTGATTAGAAAGCCCAGTCGCGCACCGGCAAACCCATACGCCTTAGATAGGGTTCTGGTCACATACAGGTTATGGTAGGTATCCAGATATGCCAGCATGCTTTCCTTTGCGAACTCCCCATATGCCTCATCTATAATCACCGGAATACGAGGAAAGGCCTCCGCAATTTTACACAGCTGGGCATTGCTTACAAAATGCCCGGTTGGATTGTTCGGATTGGAGAACAGCACCATATCCACATGATGCTCCCGCCCAAATTCTATAAAATCCGCAATGCTGAAGGAACCATCCTGCTCACATGGAAATTTCACAACCTCACTCTCATGCATGGATGCATAATAATCATACATGGAGAAGTCCGGAGACAGGGTCAGTAATTTCTTACCTTTTCCCAGGAAATAGCCAATCATGAGCCCCAGCATTTCATCGCTGCCATTCCCGGCGATCAGATACCCGGCATCTAATTTTTTCACATTCGCATATGCCTGTATCAGCTCCCTGCTGGATTCATCCGGATAGCGGTTAAACTCCAGCTCCGCGATTGCCTCCTGCAGCTCCTTTACGATTTCCCCACTGATATTTTTATAGCACTCGTTTGCATTCAGCATGACGGTACCGTTTGTCCGCGCCGCATAGCTTTCGATATTTTTCATGATTTCAGCCTCACTTTCACAGCATTGGCATGAGCCTGCAGCTCTTCCTGCTCCGCCATTTCTATAATATGGTCGCCATAGGTCTGTAAAGCCTCTTCGCTATAGTGCAGATAGCTGCTTTTTTTGATAAAGCTGTCCACTCCAAGTGCACTGGAGAAACGCGCTGTCCCGCTTGTCGGCAGTACGTGATTGCAGCCGCCGAAATAATCTCCGACACTTTCACAGGTGTGATAGCCAAGGAACACACTGCCCGCATGGCGTACCTTTCCCAGATAGTCCATCGGCTGCTTCACCATCAGCTCCAGATGCTCCGGCGCAACCGCATTGGATACATCCAGACATTCCTCCATGCTCTCACATAAAATGGCTGTTCCATAGGCCTGCAGCGACTGTTCCACAATTTCCTGTTTCGGCAGAAGAGCACTCTGCTTGCGCAGCTCCAGCTCCACAGCATCCACAAGCTGTTCACTGGTTGTCACCAGAATGGCACTCGCCATCGGATCATGCTCTGCCTGTGACAGCAGATCCGCCGCAACGCTTTTCGCAGGAGCATCCGCATCCGCAATCACCAGAATTTCACTCGGTCCGGCAATCATGTCAATATCCACTTTCCCGAAGACAAGCTTCTTCGCTGCCGCAACGTATACATTTCCCGGTCCGACAATTTTATCCACAGGCGCAATGCTTTGGGTACCATAGGCTAACGCCGCAATTCCCTGAGCACCGCCGACCTTATAGATTTCATCCACGCCGGCAATCTGTGCTGCCGCCGCAATATTGGGATGCAGACTGCCATCCTTCGCCGGAGGCGTAATCATGACAATGCGCTTTACACCTGCGATACGGGCAGGAATCGCATTCATCAGCACACTGCTTGGATACTGTGCTCTGCCACCCGGCACATAAATACCTACGCTGTCCAGTGGAAGTACGCGCTGTCCTAGATAGATGCCCAGCTCCTTCTGCAAAAGATAACCGTTTTGCTTCTGTGCATTGTGATAATACTCGATATTTGCTTTCGCCTTCTTCATACTTTCCACAAAGAAGGGATCCGCCTTGGCAGCCGCCGCTTCTATATCGGAAGGCTCCACACGCATACTGTCCAATAAAATTCCGTCAAACTGCTGTGTATATTCCCTGACAGCATCATCCCTGCGTGTTTTCACATCCTGCAGGATGGCACTGACCCTGACAATGATATCACTGTCAATCTCCTCTGTTCTGCTTTCCAGATACGTCTGCAGGTTCCCTGTATCCGATGCTCGCATTCGTTTCAGCATGCTTCCAGTCCTTTCTTCATATCCTCTAAGATTGCTAGGATCTCCGCTCTTTTCAGCTTAAAGCTCGCTTTGTTCACAATCACTCTTGCGCTGATATCGCAGACGGTGTCAAAGACAACCAGACCGTTTTCCTTCAGCGTCGTCCCCGTTTCCATGATATCCACGATTCCATCGCACAAGCCCAGAATCGGCGCCAGCTCCACAGAGCCGTCTATTTTGATACACTCCACATCCATGCCCTTTTCCAGGAAATACTGCTTTGCGATATTGGGATATTTCGTTCCTATTTTCACATGTCCCACCTTATCAAACAGATTGTGTTCCCGCAGACCGGCAACGATGAATTTACATTTTCCAATGCCTAAATCCAGCATTTCATAATAATCCTTGCCACCCTCCAAAAGCGTATCCTTTCCCACAACACCAATATCCGCAACGCCGTGCTGTACATAGGTGATGCAGTCATTGGATTTCACAAGGAAGTAGCGAATATCCTTTTTGGAATCCTGAAACACCAGCGCCCTTCCCTTATCCTTTAATGATTCAATGCCATACCCGCGCTCCTCCAGCAGCTTCACGGTGGCCTTTTCCAGACGCCCCTTCGTTAATGCTATGGATATACTCATGCGTCCTTCTCCCCTTTCACGATAATATCATCATATTCCCCGCACAGCAGCTCCACCCGTGCAGTTTTTCTTAATTCCTTTGCCTTGCGCAGTGCCTCCACCTTTCGCGCATACGGATAGCACAGCGTGAGGGTTGCCTCCTTCTGCTTTAAATCCAGAACCGGCAGCACGGCATCCAGCTTTACAGAGAAGCCGATTGCCGGCAACGGCTCTCCGAATTTCTCCAACAGAGAATCATAGCGTCCGCCACTCAGCACACTGGTACCGATTCCCGGTACAAAGCCTTCAAAAAGAATGCCACTGTAATAGTTCAGATGCGGCAGCTTTCCCAAATCAAAGGTAATGCGGTTTTCATAGCCGAGCGCCTTTAGTTGTGCATACAATTCCTGAAGACTTTCCACAATACTGCGCAGTCTGTCATCGAAGCAGCAGTTCAATGCCTCCTTGAGCATCCCTGCATCTCCACACAGCCACGGCAGCTGCAGGAAGAATTCTCTGTCCTCATCCTTCAGTGGCAGGGTATGCAGATATTCCTTCAGTTCGCTCAGACTCTTGCGATCGATCAAATCCGCCAGAAGCTCTGTTTCTTCCGCAGAAAGCCCCAGAAGCTTTACTGCTGTGTGAAAGAAATTCACATTGCCGATTTCCAGCGTATACGCCTGCTGCTGCATACACTCCATAACCTCCAGTGCACACACCAGAATTTCCAGATCACTCTGCTTTTCGTTCAGCCCCAGCAGCTCAATCCCGCAATCTGTCACCTCATTGCGCTTTCCGGCAAAGGACTCCTTGACCTTGTATACGTTGGCACAGTAGCGAAAACGAAGCGGCGGCTTTTGATCCTTGAACTTGGTTGCCGCAACACGGGCGATCGGTACCGTCATATCCATGCGCAGTGTCAGGATGCTTCCGTTATGGTCAAAAAACTTGTACATCGCTTCCTCCTGAACCTGTTCAAAGCCGGTCTGATAGGTCTGATAAAATTCAATGCTCGGTGTTACGATTTCCTTATAGCCATAGCTGTCAAACACCTGTTCGATTGCACCCTGCAATCGTTTCTTCGCAGTACATTCCCCCAGAATCAGATCCCGAGTTCCTTCCGGTATAGCAAATCTTTTCATAGCTTCATATCCTCCCTTATACGCTTATACAAAAAAAGCTTCCATCCAAAGGACGAAAGTTACCTTACGTGATTCCACCTTATTTTATTGATACCTCACGATATCAATCTCTTCGAGTACCAGCATACTCTAGCACGGTAACGGATGCAGGATTCCGGCAGAAGCTACTGAATTTCACCTCTGCTGCTCGGGGATGTGTTCCGCATACTTCGCATATCTTCTTCCACCAGCCGAAGACTCTCTGTCATGTCCATATCCATACTATTTCCCGTCAGCGCATTTCATATATTACTATAGTACAATCCAGGGATGAAAAAGTCAATCATTTTCTGAAATATTTTCATGAAATAATTATGTAAGAAACAGCTGTATCAACATCGACAAATCACATAGGACCCTGCGTGGAACGCTTCAGCATCAGAAATGGAATGATCCCCACACCACGGTCAGTTATGGCGGACAGCTTTTTCATCCAGTGCCCTGAAAGCCAGTCGGTGCCTAGAAACAGAAAAGGACCCTGCGGTCCTCATCCGGTTTCAAAACAGTATGCATGCTCAGCCGCTGCAACACCAGGATGGATCCTGCAGGATTTGTTTTACAGCTGATGCACCGTGCTGTATCCTGCGCCGTAAGGATAGCAGTGCACGGTATAACAAACACACATCCTTCTCATTCTCTTATGAAAAGGATTGCGCTCTCAGAACCATGACTTCAACACCTGTGATTTACTCTGCGACCGCAGTCGTATCCTCCTGCTGGTTCAACAGCATATCCAGTGTCTGCACAAGATCAAAAAATTTCTGCTTGCGCTCTTCACTGAGCTGTCGATAAAAGTTCAGCAGCTCATACTCATCATGATTCAGTACACAGGTATGTTTTTCTTCCATATTCCTCCTCTCTCTCCCTTTTACTTCTATAGTATATAAAATGAAAAAGTTTTCTTCCATACGAATTCTGCGCAAAATATAAAAAAACACCGATAAATACGGCATTTTATCATAAAAATAAAAATTTTCCATCTTTCTGTATTTGTCATTTACCAAAAGAATCGTCTTATTTTCCATGTTATGTAACAGTTGCAATTTTACTTCCTATTCCAGATGAAAGCTGAGTATACTTTTCATCAGCTTTGTAAAGGTCATCCGCCGTTCCTCCGGCACCTGATCAAAAATCTTCATGAATTCCAGCTCCATCGGATCATGCAGCATACGTCCGGGAAAATTGAAATCCGGTATTTGCAGAATCTGATTCATATTGATTTCCAGTATGCGGCAAATCAAAGACAGAATATCAAGCGGGGGCTGTGCATTCCCATTGATATATGAAGAAATCGAGCGCTGCGTGGAACCAACCAGTGCAGCAAGCTCCTTTTGCGTCATTCCCTTTCGTTGAAGCCCTTTCCGTATAGCATCTCCCACTCTTAAATTGATTTCCGTTACTTTTTTCATTCCGTCCACTCCAGTTTTTGTAATTATTATAATGGAAATATTTTCCTATTTTAGCAGAATAGAATAATTAAAAGTGTTTTGTGAGAAAACAATGGTTAAATTACGTATTTTGTATAAAATGTTATAACTTTATATCCAATTATAGATTTTACATATAATCATGGTATACTGAAATCAGAAGAAAGTGAGGATTGATTATGGCATTTATTGATACGTATTTCAAAGAAGTGGAACAGCGATTCGCGGTAATGAAACAGGAGCGGGAGCCGCTGGAACGGGCAGCACGTCTATTGTTTGAAGCGGAGAAGGAACATCATACCATTTACACCTTCGGCAGCGGGCACTCGCATATGATCGGGCAGGATATCTATGCCAGAGCCGGAGGGTATGCAAAGGTTTATCCGATCAATGAAATCGAAATGACGCTGGCAACCCACCCGACAAAGAGTACCACACTGGAGCGTACAGCTTCCTATGCGGATGTACTGGATGCAATTTACACGATAGAAGCGGGAGATGTTCTGCTTGTCACCAGTAATTCCGGAAGAAATCCACTGGTGATCGAATACACGATGAGAGCAAGGGAAAAGGGTGCCCGTATTATCGTGATCACCTCCTTATCGCATAGCAAAACCATCGCTTCCCGTCATGAAAGCGGACTGCGTCTGTTTGAGCTAGCGGATGTGATTCTGGACAATCATGCTCCGTATGGGGATGCGACAACACCAATCGATGATGCAACCAGTATGGGACCTGTCAGTACCCTGACCGGATGCTTCCTTGCACAGTGTGTGATGGGAAGATTTGTCGAGCTGCTGAAGGAGCATGGCATGGAGGCTCCGGTGTTCGCCTCCAGCAATATGGACGGTGCCGATGAGCGAAATCGTGAGCTGTTCGATAAGTATGTCATAAAAACTGTAAAATAAGAAACAGAAAACGGCGGTATGCATGGCACCTTTACCGCTGATGAAAACATATAAAAGGCAATCCGAACCTGTTGTATCAAGGCTGGATTACCTTTTTTTCTAGCTGCCTAATTCAGGAAATACGCAAACGCAGCTCCATGAGCATCTGTATCATACAGACTGTCTGCGTACAGCCGCCCGGATGCTTTCATGGCTTTCTTATGCGGCCTTCCTTCCTTACGGAAAGAGGCATTGATCATGCACAAGTGCTGCCAAATGCCTGCATCCTGAAATCTGCGCCTATCCGTGTTCTGCCAATATCCCAGCGTTTCATCACTCGCAGGAAAGTCTTCTTAAAACACCGGCTCTCTATTTATTTTGATGCTTCCGTTTCCATTCCTTGATATCCTGCAATCGCTTGCTTACCCTTGCTTCACTTCCCTGTATCGTTGGGTGATAGTATTCCCTTCCCTTCAGGGATTCCGGCATACATTCCATGTTTGTCAGCTTTTCCTGCGTATCATGAGCATACTGATAGCCTTCTCCATAATGCAGGTCCTTCATGAGGGATGTCGGTGCATTTCGTATTTGCAGGGGAACCGGTTCACTCAGCATATGCACAGCATCCTCCTTCGCTGCGCCGTATGCCATATACAGGGCATTGGATTTCGGAGAAAGAGAAAGATAGGTAACCGCATGTGTCAAATGTACATTACACTCCGGCATACCGAGAAAATGGCATGCCTGATAAGCCGCAACGCAGATTTCCAAGGCACGGCTGTCCGCCATCCCGATATCCTCACTCGCAAAACGAACCAGACGCCTTGCCACGTACAACGGGTCCTCCCCCGCCTCCAGCATTCTCGCAAGCCAGTAAATAGCTGCATCCACGTCAGAGTTGCGCATGGATTTATGCAGGGCACTGATCAGATTGTAGTGCTCCTCTCCCTGTCTGTCATACAGCAGCGACTTCTGGGAGGTACATTGCTCCAGCACCTCTTTTGTGATGACGGTTCCCGCTTCTGAGCTTTCTCCGTTTAAAACGACCATCTCCAGCGTATTCAGTGCTGTTCTGGCATCTCCGTTGGCAAACATGGCAAGCATACGCAGCTGCTCCTCTGTGATGAGAACATGCTGTGAGCCAAAGCCGCGTTCATCCTGCAGAGCATGCTTTAGCAGCTCCACCAGATCCGAAACCTCCAGTGCCTTCAGCACAAACACCTTGCAGCGGGAAAGAAGCGCGGCATTGACTTCAAACGACGGATTTTCCGTTGTTGCGCCAATCAAAATAATACTGCCCTTTTCCACATACGGCAAAAAGGCATCCTGCTGGGCTTTATTGAAACGATGTATTTCATCAACAAATACAATCGTCTTTCTGCCATACAGACGCGCGTCCTCCGCTTCCTTCATCACGGCCTTAATTTCACGGATTCCGCTTGTGACGGCACTGAAATTGATAAAATGTGCCTGTGTCTGCCTGGCGATGATTCTGGCAAGCGTCGTTTTTCCAACACCCGGCGGTCCCCAGAAGATCATGGAGGAAACCATATCCTTTTCTATCAGGTTATACAGTATCTTCCCTTTTCCAAGCAGATGCTTCTGCCCTACGTAATCCTGCAGCGATGCCGGACGCAGTCGGGCGGCAAGAGGATCCTTCTGTACATCATTTTGAAACAGCGAATTCTGTTCCATGAAGCATCCCCCTCCTTCTTACCACTCCTTTAACAGTGCTTCCATCCATGTACAAAGCCGGGCACTGCTCTTATTTGCCATTTTCACAACCTCTTCATGTGAATGCTTTTCCTTCGCAATACCGGTTGCCATGTTGGTGATACATGCAATTCCCAACACACGGATACCGAGATAATTTGCCGCTATAGTCTCCGGCACAGTGGACATTCCAATGGCATCACTGCCTGCTCTGGCATACATACGAATTTCCGCTGCTGTTTCATAATACGGTCCCTGAAAAAGGGTGTATACACCATGGCGGTAAGGAATTGCCAACTGATCCGCCACCTGTTCTGCCTTTTCACGCAGCTGGATGGAATAAGGCTCTGACATATCCGGAAAACGTGGTCCAAAGCGCTCATCATTATCTCCAATCAAAGGATTTACATCCAGCGAATTGATAAAATCATCAATGATCATCAAATCCCCCGGTGTAAAATCCGGATTGATACCGCCACAGGCATTGGTCACGATCAAATCCCGAACACCGAGCAGCTTCATCACATAAATCGGATAGGTGACCTCCTTCATTGAAAAGCCTTCATAATAATGAAACCTCCCCTGCATAACGATCAGACGCTGATTTCCAATTCTGCCAAAGACCAGATTTCCCGCATGACCTGCCACTCTGGATTGCGGAAAATGTGGAATATCCTGATAGGAGAGCACCTCTTTATCCTCCATCATCTCCACCAGCGAGCCCAGTCCGCTTCCTAAAATGATGCCAATAAGTGGCTCTGTTTTCACGTGCTTACGAATATATTGCACTGATTCTTCTACTTGTTCATAAAACATGGTTTCATACCTCCTGCTTATCCTTATTATATCATAGCCATACCGCCGCAAGTGAGGACATGCAAATAACTTCTTTAAAAAGGAAGACTCTCCTCGACATTTCTTTTTCACGGACAGCTTTCGCATAGCTTATCAGTCATATGCATATCCGTTTTCTTCCGTATTCCCTATCGCCATCAGACTGCAAATACAGCCTCACAGACGACTAGGCGATCGCTTACGGCGTATCCAAAAAGACCTTTACTGCCTATACAGGGGCGCCGTTTACAGGTTTCACCTGCTTCCCATCAACTTTCCTCCTCCATTTGAATACGGTACTTCTTTCGATCCTCGTCTGTAATGCGGCGAATCACCCTGCAGGGAACACCTGCCGCAAGAACATGATCAGGAATGTCTCTGTTCACAACACTGCCTGCCCCAATCACCGAGCCTTCCCCAATGGTAACGCCCGCCAGCACCTGAACGCCTGCTCCGATCCATACATTGCTTTTCACATGAATGGGAAAGGCATACTCCAGCCCCTGCTTACGCTGTTCCACATCCAACGGATGCCCTGCCGTATAAAAGCCGCAGTTTGGTGCGATATAGACATAATCACCAAAGGTTACCTCTGCTCCGTCGAGTATGACACCGTTATGGTTCATAAAAAATTCATTTCCGATGCTGATATTATAGCCATAATCACACCAGAATGGTGGTTCTATGGATACATGCTTTCCCATCTGCTTGAATAAGCTGTGATAAATCTGATAGCGCTTTTCCGTATCGCTTGGACGCAGCTGATTGCACAAATGACACTGATCCTTACACCAGGCACGCTCATCCAGCAGTGCTGCGTTGTAATTCGCATTATACAGAAACCCTTCCTCCGCCTTTTTCTTTTCCGACATACAGCTCCTCCTTCCAATTGTTTTCCGCTAAGTACAGTATAGCATACGGCAGACCATAAGTCCGCAGGCTGAGAAGTAAAAGTCAGCATGTTAAAAGAGAATCTTATCGATTTGTAATTTGCAGAAAGAGGTAGGAAGGGACGAACACACATTCTTTCATACCTGTATGTATATGCGAAACCATAAATCGTATAGGTGAAGGAAATTCAAAGGCTGAATGAGTGTACAGCCGGTATACCTGTTTGAAAATGAAGCCGTATTCTCTTACGCAGAACGTTACAAATCATCTGCGCACCAGCATCTGCTTATCTTACACCTGTGGGACCTAATTCAGGAAATTCCAAAAGCGCTGGCGCCGTTTTTCAGGTACTTCTTAAAACGAATCCAAAAAAGGAAAATTCTGTGAGCATATCTTTAGACTTATTGTAAGCGCTATGATATTATCAGAGTGTAAAGTGATTTACATTCTTAAAATGATTCTCATATTAAGAAAAATCATGAAAGCAGAAGGAATATCATAGAGATAAGTGAGGAGGACGTAAACTATGCTATTTACAACGACACAGCAGCAGGAGGAAATCCGCAAGACAGTTCGGGAATTTGCGGAAACCGAAATCAAACCGATTGCCTTTATGCTCGATAAGGAAAATGAGTTCCCGAGTGAGGCGATTGCGAAGTTTGGAAAGATGGGTCTGATGGGTATCCCCTATCCAAAGGAATATGGAGGGGCCGGTCTGGATGTAATCAGCTATGCCATTGCTGTAGAAGAATTATCCCGTGTAGACGGTGGTACAGGTGTTATTCTGTCCGCACATGTCTCACTGGGAAGCTACCCTATTTTTGCGTTTGGTACCGAGGAACAGAAGCAGAAATATCTGGTACCGCTGGCAAGCGGTGAAAAAATCGGCGCATTTGGATTAACGGAGGTAAATGCCGGAAGTGATGCGGCAGGTACCGAAACAACGGCTGTTCTGGAGGGTGATTACTACATTCTGAACGGTGGCAAGATCTTTATTACAAATGCTGATAAGGCAGATACGTATGTCGTCTTTGCATCCACAAATCCGGAAATGGGAACCAGAGGAATCTCCGCATTTATCGTAGAGAAGGGCTGGGACGGCTTTACCTTCGGTGATCATTACGACAAGATGGGCATCCGTTCATCCTCAACAGCAGAGCTGATTTTCAATGATGTAAAGGTACCTAAGGAAAACCTGCTTGGTAAGCTTGGTCAGGGCTTTAAGATTGCAATGGCCACACTGGATGGCGGTCGTATCGGTATCGCCGCACAGGCACTGGGAATCGCACAGGGTGCGTATGAGAATGCGCTGGAATACGCAAAGGAGCGTGTGCAGTTCGGCAAACCGATTGCACAGCAGCAGGTCATCAGCTTCAAGCTTGCCGATATGGCAACCAAGCTGCGTTGTGCAAGAATGCTGATTTACTCCTCTGCGGAGCTGAAGGAACACCACGAACCATATGGCATGGAATCCGCAATGGCGAAGCAGTATGCAAGTGATGTTGCGCTGGAAATCTGCAACGATGCCTTACAGATCTTCGGCGGAAGCGGTTATCTGAAGGGTATGGAAGTGGAACGTGCGTATCGTGATGCAAAAATCACAACCATCTATGAAGGAACCAATGAAATTCAGAGGGTCGTTATTGCCTCTCATATCATAGGAAAAGCGCCAAAGGACGGCGGTGTCCGTAAGAAAAAAGGTGCAATCACAGGAGAACGTAAGAAACAGATATTCAAGGAAGGCGATGCACAGGAACGTGTCAATGCCCTGGTGGAAGCCTTACAGAAGGATGGCTATGATTTCACGGTCGGTATCCCGATGGATACCCCGATTATGAATGCGGAGCGTGTGGTATCAGCCGGCAAGGGTATCGGCGAAAAGAAGAACATGAAGCTGATTGAGGATCTGGCAAGAAGTGCAGGGGCCGCAATCGGAAGCTCCCGTCCAGTCGCAGAAACTCTGAAATATGTACCGATCAACCGCTATGTCGGTATGTCCGGTCAGAAATTTACCGGCAATCTGTATATCGCATGCGGTATCTCCGGTGCGGGACAGCATTTGAAGGGAATCAAGGATGCCACCACCATCGTTGCCATCAATACGAATGCCAATGCTCCGATCTTTAAAAATGCCGACTACGGGATTGTCGGTGATGTTATGGAAATACTGCCGCTGTTAAGCAAGGCTCTGGATACCGGAGAAAAGAAACCGGCTCCGCCAATGAAGAAAATGAAACGTCCGTTTATCAAAAAGGAAGCTCCTTCCTATATGCGTCATGTCTGCAATGGCTGCGGCTATGAATATGATCAGATGCTGGGAGATCCGGAAAATGATATTGCTCCGGGTACGCCGTTTGAAAAGCTGCCTGAGGAATGGATCTGTCCGGAATGCGGAGAAGCAAAGGATCAGTTCATCGAGACATTGGATTAAATAAAGAGAAGGAGGATGTAGTATGTACTGTGTAAGAAAAGTAGTTGACGATCTGTACTGGGTGGGAGGAAATGATCACCGTCTTGCCCTGTTTGAAAATATTCACCCGATTCCGAATGGCGTATCCTATAATTCCTATTTGCTGCTGGATAAGAAAACGGTATTGTTTGATACGGTGGACTGGGATGCCTGCCGTCAGTTTCTGGAAAATGTAGAGCATGTTCTGAACGGGCGTGACCTGGATTATCTGGTAATCAATCATATGGAGCCTGATCACGGTGCCAGCATTGAGGAAATTCTTCTTCGCTATCCAAAGGTGAAAATCATATCAACCGAAAAAAGCTTCCTGCTGATGCATCAGTTCGGCTTTAACGTTGACGGGCGCACAGAGGAGGTCAAGGAAGGCGATACCAGATGCTTCGGTAAGCACACCATCACCTTTGTAGAGGCTCCGATGGTGCACTGGCCGGAAGCAATGGTCAGCTTTGATGTAACAAACGGCGTTCTGTTTTCCGCTGATGCCTTTGGAAGCTTTGGCGCACTGGATGGCAAGCTGTTTAACGATGAGGTTGATTTTGACCGCGACTGGCTGGATGATGCCCGCCGTTACTATACCAATATCGTAGGAAAATACGGACCGCACGTACAGGCACTGCTGAAAAAGGCGGGAACCATTGATATCAAGGTCATCTGTCCGCTGCATGGACCGGTATGGAGAAATGATTTCGGTTATCTGCTGGATAAATATGACAAATGGAGCCGTTATGAGCCGGAGGAAACCGGTGTCCTGATTGCCTATGCCTCCATGTATGGAAATACGGAATCCGCCGCGCAGGTACTGGCTGCCAAGCTGGTGGAAAAGGGTGTCAAAAATGTTGTGGTGCATGATGTTTCCAATACCCATGTATCCTACCTGATCAGTGATACGTTTAAATACAGCCATATCGTACTGGCTTCGGTAACCTATAACCTGGGAATCTATCCTGTTATGCATGATTTCCTCATGCATATGAAGGCACTCAATATGCAGAAGCGTACGGTGGGAATCATTGAAAACGGGTCCTGGGCACCGAAATCCGGTTCCCTCATGAAGGACTTCCTGGATAATCAGATGAAGCAGATGAGTATTCTAAATTCTGAAGTATCCATGATCAGTGCCCTGAATGATAATAATAAATCTGAAATGGATAATCTGGTTGACAGCATCATTGATTCCATGGAGGCTTAACAAAGGAGGATTCTCAGCCGAGAATCCTTTTTTTGAGCGTATGACAGTCCAGCAGACAGAGTTCTCCACACGGTCATTCAGATGTTCCTTTTTCATATCTGAAGCACTTATTAAATGTTTAAACAAATGAATTGGTACTGTTGAGCATACTTGTCGGACACATAGAAAGTATTCAAAAAAACAGAATACGAATTGTTTCCTTCACAGGCTTTCGCCGTATGAAAAAACCGTTGCATATTTTTCCGGACAACACGTATCAAGCATAAAGGATAAGCTTCTACTTATGCGAGGTCAAAGGTTACTTCTCAACAAACAATGCAAAAGAAAAGAGCACCCGGCTCAATCCTTTATCTGTCGCACCGTCTATTCCCATTCGGAATCAAATTTCACACTGCAGTATTCCATTGCTCCGGAGGTCTTAAAGGACATGGAAACGGCAGTATTGCTTTCTGTCCTATACCGAACGCGAACACCGTTTTTGCTATACCGCACACTCATCGGTTTTCCCAGTATCTGATACACATCCTGAAGTGTTGATGTACCGTTAACACCAGATGCGAATGTCAAAGCTTCCAGAGACTCATCCGCTGCAAATATTTCCTGAATCACATGCTTTTCGGTCAGCTGATCTGTGGAAGAAATCGTTCCATCCACTCGCAAATCAATACGCATATCACTTTTTTCTGCACTGATGGTAGTCTCTTTTTTATTATATTCATCCAGATATTTGGATTTCCACCCTTTTTCTATAAGTGCCTTCGCAGGTGTCGTTTTGTTTATGCTCACACCATCGAACTGTATGCTTCCCTTCGCAAATTCATCCGCAGCACTTCCCTTCGCAAGGGGGATATCATATACAGAATACCCAACTGCCTTAGCCGTATCAAAGCTGATATTCTCTTTCTTTTCCTTGCGTTTTTCACTTCCTGACAATGCAACCTTGCTCAGTTTTCCTTTTTCAAATGAAAACTCTGCCAGCTCAGAGGTTTCATACGAGGTACCTGTGACATAATCCATATTGCTGTCATCGTTGGAAATCCTATACTCATAAGGCGTTCCCAGTGCTTTGATTACATCCTGCTCAGTAGTACTTCCGATTTTAAAATTGTGAGGAAGCTTGTATTCCTTCACATTTTCTGTATTTCTGTCTGAAAAGACTACATGCTGAATCAGCGCATCGTTCACACTGATTTCTTCATCCTTCGGATTGAAGACACGGAGAATCATCGATTCCCGGTCATTATCCTTATATGTTAAAAATACCATATCATGTCCCAGCGCTTCGATATGCTCCGGCGCCTGATCCAGCTCCCAGGTATCCAGAAGATCCCCCAGCGGCTGGTAAATGGTGATATTCTCATCATGCAGTACGATCGTGAGATTTTCAAGCTTCAAGTCTTCTGCTTTTTTCTTCGCTTTCTCTTTTGAACAACCGCCGGCAAACAGCATGCCGCATGCCAGCAGCACCAATCCGTAATTTCTGATTTTCATACAGCTCTCCTTTTCATTTCTTCCATTTTGACAGCTTCAGCATATGAAACCCTCCCTCATACTGTCCTGAACCCATTGCTTTTCTTTCGAATACAGCAGCTTCGTTTATCTCCATCGTTTTCGTACCCGAATACGCAATGCGATATCATCAGAGAATGAGTCCATTCCGGCAAATACCGCAAAACACTCCGTCAGTTCTATTTGAACTGCCTCTTTTTCTCTGTTCACCCTTAATACCTCTGAAGAAAGAAAATGGTTGCAGAAAAGCAAAAATTATTTTTTAATATGGAAAAGCAGTGTAACATTTGTTCTATGTAAGAATTGTGCAGGCCGTTTATATCTTGAAATCGGCTACCACATTTCTCTTGTGAATCCCCTGCAGGACAGTATAAAGGAACATGAAGCAATTACTTACTGATTGTCCAATCCCTGTGTTTTCAATCTCAAACCTGAAAGACTTGGATATGCTGATTTCTTAATGCTGTTTTACAGTATCGAAAACCACGATATGAGTTCATAATACTGCCTGAAAGGACTGAAACCATGAAAATTCTATCTCATACGCTGTACACTCCTACGTCCATTTACCGCATGGAAAAATGCGGCATTCATGCCGCACAATTCTTATTCTTCCCCGCTGATGGAAAACCAGCGAATTTCATTTGCCTGTAAACGGATATCAAAGACATCATGGTCCGTATAAATCCGCGTATCCTGCACCTCATACGTATTGTTCACCACACAGTAGCTGTTTGTATTCGGATAAACATTGACCTCCACATTGCAGTTTTCGCTGTACCATTTTTTCATTTCGGTTTCTTTTCCTGCCGCATAGAACAGGCAGCGATACAGCAGACGTGCATTTTCAAAGCTGAATGGCAACCCGCTCAGATAGACACTTTTCCCTTTCCCATACGTATTGGCCGCAAAACGGATATTCTGATGTTCATTGATCAAAACCGTCGTATCCGGCAATGCATAGATATTGCGTATTTCTTCTCCAAGCTGTAAAGCTTCAGGTAGCTCCTCCTTCAGGAAATGCGGCTGTTCCTCCCAGTTATATTTATCCTGTGACAGGGAAAAGCCAATTTCCTTATCCACGCCCAGCACATCATACAGCTGGAAGAAATGACCTTCCTTTTGTGCTGCGCTCGGTTCTCCGACGCCGATAAAGCCGCCCCCCTCGTATACAAATTTGCGTAGGGCGCTCACAATGCGTGCGTCCTTCCAGTAATCTCCGCCGCTGAAGGCTGTATAGGCATCCCCTGCATTGATAATCACACCGGCATCATCCAGTACCTTCGGATTTTCCAGTATATCGTCAAAGCTGATAAACTGCACATCAAACGGCATACCGCTCAGAGCCTCCAGAACACCGGAATAGGAATAAATCTGCTTATACCACAGCGCATGAGCGACCATTTCCGCTCCCCAGCCCCGAAGTGCTCCCCAGCTGTTTAGAATCGTTACCTTAAACGGCATGCACATCGGCTGTGCAGAGTGTACATGCTCGTACAGCTCACGAAATTCATTGCATACCTCTTCAATATAATCAACAAAATCCGGAAATTTCAATGCTAGCTTCAAATACCCGCCATATCCGATACGGTCCAGTGGTGAGCGAAGGATTGCACGCCTTGCGCTCACCCAGTTTACCTTCGCCTCCTGAACAGGGTCACCGCCCTCATAAAATACATCGGGGAAGAAATACGGCAGAAACCGTCCCTCGGTATACTTCACTCCTCTGATATCGGAAATCAGACGCAAGGTACGTCCATCCCCGACAGAGCCTACCACGGCATCCAGTCCAAGCTCCTGAAAGTAAGGACCAAACGGCTCTGTCCCAATCCAGTGGTCTCCCAGAAACATCATCGCTTCCTTACCGGCTTCATGTGTAATATCCACAAATTTCTTCACCAGCTTCGCAACCTCACGCATCTGGAAGTCCATGAAATCACGATATTCCTTCGTAGGAACACAGAAGGTGGAATTATGATATCCCTGATTGATGATATACTCCGGACGAAACCGGTATCCGACCTCCTGCTCGAACTGTTCAAGAATATAGGGGGACACACTGGCACTGTAACCGAACCAGTCTACAAATTTCTCACGCGCCCGCTCATCGAACATGAGCGTAAACTGATGAAAGAATGTCGTAAAGCGAATAACATCCACCTCCGGATGCTCAGCAATCCAGCGGCGCAGCTTATCCAGAACATATGCCTGGGTCTTTGGCTGCCGTACATCATAGGTCATCTGATGCTCCTCATGCTTCCATTCATTGGTCAGGGCATTGTACATATGCACCGGATCCCAGATCACAAATGCCAGAAAGCTTACTGTATACGCATGAAACGGCACACATTCCAACACGACAACCGCTTCCTTTTCCGCGTCATATTCCCACTTGTCCTCTGCAACCACATCACCGCTCGTACGGTCGATCACCTCCCACCACCGCTTTATATCATCCAGTGTATTGACCTTCAGCTGTTCCTTATAATAATGCTTCATCAACGGTATGGTCAGGGTCTGTGCACTTGCCGTCACCATATCGCTCATCAGATACATCTGCTGTATCTCCTGCGGATTTGCACTTGCCCATGCATTATCCTTTCTCGTCGTATAATAGGTCGCATACTGCTTCACATCCAGCTCACGCAGCTGCTCGGGCATGCTGGTGCCGTCACAGTCCCGGATCGCATCCGCCCCCCATCGTTCTATGATGTTTAAGGTTTCCTCAATTACATCAACATCACTCGGCACAGTTACGCGCCCCTTTTTCGTATTCATGTCAAACTCCTCCTGATCATCTTTAGCTTCATTTTATGGGCTTATGAAGCGCTTGTCAAACCGTCCGGACACGTCGATCTGCAAAAAAACAGGCAAGATATCTAAAAAAGCGAATCCGGTATTTCTTATTTATTCGATAAACACAAGCATTGTATTTCATTTTTTAGAGATATTGGCTACTTTTACTTTTTGCCAATAAATATAATTCTTGTCAACGACAGCGGTGTCTATTATAATAAAAGCAGATATAAGGATGTGATATGATGAGTATACAAAGATATCAGTTGAAGAATCGCAAGCTGGATAAGATGAGCTTCCACCTTCTCTATATTTCAACAAGTCGTTATGAGGGTGACTGGCACAGCACGCCGCATGCCCATCACTGTACGGAATTATTTTATGTATCCAGCGGCAAGGGAAGCTTTCTTGTAAATGATGATGTTTTCGATGTAAAGGCGGATGATTTGATCATTGTCAATCCCAATGTCCCGCATACGGAAATGAGCAGGGATGAATCCCCTTTGGAATATATCGTTCTCGGTATTGAAGGTCTGCAGTTTACCAGCTTTACCAACCATATGGAATATGAGGACTACAGTGTCCACAACTATTATGAATTCAAGCATGAGATTCTGTTTTATCTGAAAACACTGGTGCAGGAAATGGCGCAGCAGGATGATGATTACGAGGCGGTATGTCAGAATCTGCTGGAGGTGCTGATCATTAACATGGTACGCAGGACAAAGGCGAACCTGATTGTAGCGCCGTCTCAGAAAATAACCAAGGAATGTCATTTTGTGGAGCAGTATATCAACAATCATTATCAGGAGGATATCACGCTGGAACTGTTAAGTGAAAAAACCTATATGAATAAATTTTATCTGGTACATGCCTTTAAGCAGTACAAGGGCGTCTCCCCCATCAATTATCTCATCCGACTGCGTGTACAGCAGGCAAAGGAGCTGCTGGAAACCACAAATTATTCCATAGCACAGATTTCCGACTCCTGCGGCTTTTCCTCTCAGTCTTATTTCTCACAGGTCTTTAAAAAAGCATGCGGGATGACACCGAATGCCTATCGCAAAAGCAGTGATCGTGGCAAGGTCATCGCAAATGACATCACATAGCCGCTCATGCTTTGATATAGCACGATAGAAACCGTAGGAAGCCCTGTTTACAGTGTTTATGCCAAGCAGCTGTACGCTCCCCCTTATGCCGGAAAGCTGAAATTCATACATCCTTTCAAAATTCAAATAAGAAAGCAGGGAGTCCTTGATTGCATATGAGGTGTTTCTTGTTTCTCTGTAAAGAACGAATATGCAACGGAAAAGCTGAAAATGAATGAATGATACGAAGATGACAATGCTTTATGCTCGTCATCTTCTTTTTTATACCGGACTGATTATGAAATATCAAATTCTTCTTACGCATGATTCTCATGAAACAAAAAGCCGATTTTCCACACCTGCAAGTGCAGTCCTTGCGCTGTCTGATTGAACGCTATCCCCTGTGAACCGTACCGTATGTATTCTGCAGTAAATACAACGGTGAAGTTCATGCTGTTATGAAAAAAATCCTTTCCCCGCTGAATCGTTCCTGTATGAAAAGCGGATGCAACATCTTGTGACTGCCTATGCTTATCCCGCAGAGAAATTTCTTTCTGTCTATGCTTCAAAGTATACATCAGCGTCCTTTACCGTTCCTCCTTCTTCCAGCGTTCTGTCTTCCTGCAAAAGAAAAGATGCGAAGCACTGTCCGCATTTTTCTACTTCATCAGTTTTCCTCTGCCCTTATAATCCCGCAGAATATTTGTGTCATAGCTGAAAATCATCTTCTGTTCCCTGCGTACCCGCTGAAGTGCAAGCGAAATCAGCTCATCCAGCAGGGCAGAGAAGGAAAGACCTTCCTTTTCCCACAAATAGAAGGACAGGGAGCCTGGAATCGTATTGATTTCATTCACATACAGAGCTGAGCTGTCTGCATGCATCAGAAAATCAATCCGCACGACCCCTGCCGCATTCAGCGCATGGAAGGCATCCATCGCCATCGTACGAACCTCCTCAGCCTGCTCATCACTAAGCTCAGCCGGAAGCTTGCGGCTGGTACTGAGCATTCCCTTGGATTTTCCCTGGCCGCTGTACTTGTTGTCATAGGACAGAATTTCATCCTGCTTGACAACTTCTTCCAGCGTACTGCAGCGACAGCCGTCCTCATCCCCCAATACCGAGGCGTTGATCTCCCGCAGCGGTTCGATCACCTTTTCAATCACAACCTTGTGATCATACTGAAAGGCCTCGATCATGCTTTTATGCAGCTCCACATCATTGTGGGCAACGGCGATGCCGATACTGCTGCCCAGATTCGCAGGCTTAATGATGAGCGGATAACCAAGACGCTGTGCTTTTTTGAAAAAGGACTGCTCCATCGGCTGATGCAATGTCCAGAAAAACCACGGTACAACCGAAAGTCCGCTATCCTGCAATACCTGCTTCATAATCACCTTATCCTGCCCGATTGCCCCAGCCAGAACACTGCAGCCGACATAGGGTATTCCGATCGTTTTCAGATATCCCTGAAAGGTGCCGTCTTCCCCGTTGGTTCCATGCAGAACCGGGAACACCAGATCAACCTCCTTATCCCTGGCAAATAATTTACGACGCGATGGAATCAAATAGGTATGCGCATCTCTTCGAATCAGAGCTACACTGGTATGATCCGCTATGAATTCTTCAATATGCTGAAAGGTTTCCAGCTCCCGTAATTCCTCCTCACAAAACATTCTGCCATCCTTGGCAATATACAACGGCAGTATTTCATAGCGCTCCTCATCCAGAGCAGCCATTACCTGCTGAGCCGACAGGACACTGATTTCATGTTCTACACTTCTGCCGCCAAATGCCACGGCAATTTTAAGTTTCATAGCATTCTTCCTTTCCTTACACATTATCAGTGTATGCGAATGCCTAAAACGTGTTCATGTGAGTAGGGCTGCTAGTGGTTGAATGCATCCGGCAAATCGTTTTCCAGCAGCACGCAGTCCTGCAGCTGTGCCTGCTTTTGTACGATTGCCAGTGCCTCCTGAAAGCTGTCGCAAACATGGACCCTTTCTTTTGGAAATCCGCTGTCCGCCAATCCTGCGGCGATGCTTTTCGTCTGGACAGCACCTACCAATACCGCCGTATCCACACTATCCGCAATCTCCTCACCCAGCTTGTACTGTTCTTCCTCCTGCTGTTCTCCCAGCTCCAGAAAACCGGGTGTGATGATAAACCGCTGATGCTTCATCTGCTTTAAAACCTCCAGTGCACAGCGCGCTCCTTCCGGATTGGAATTATAGGCGTCATCCAGCAGGGTGCAAAAGCTTTTCCGTACCTGCAGCCGATGCTCGACATAGGGCAGCTTTTCGACAGCTAACGCCATTATTTCCCAGGAAACACCAAGTGTGTGCGCAACTGCGATGGCACAGGTGATGTTCACGACATTGTGTTTTCCTAAAAGCTTTGTGTGAAACCGGTGAGACTGTCCCTCCTGTATCACTGTAAACGACGTGCCTTCCTCACTGTAACGGATATCACAGCAGCGATAATCCGCATCCTCGCTCATCCCGAACCATACGATTCGGCAGGTGTTTTGAATACTGTAGGTACGAATATAGGCATTGTCCCGATTCACGAAGCCGATACCGTCGGCAGGAAGACATTCTATCATCTGCATTTTCTCATGGAGTATATTTTCCATGGAGCCAAACGTTGCCAGATGCTGTGCGCCGACAGAGGTCACAACACCATACTGCGGCTTTACAAACTGCATCAGATCATGAATTTCCTTCACATGATCCGCTCCCATTTCACATAAAAACACCTCATGCAGCCGTTCCAGCTTATTGCGTATGGTGAGAGTGATTCCCATCTGATTATTATAGGAGCCGGGCGTCATCAGGGTATAGTAAACATCTGACAAGAGCTCATTCAGAATGGTTTTCACACTCGTTTTCCCATAGCTTCCGGTGATGCCGACGATGGACAGCGCGCTGTTGCTTCTTAACAGCTTTGCAGCATCCGCTGCATAATGATTGCGAATCGCCATTTCCAGCGGCTCTGAAATCCATGCGGCAGGCAGCACCATGAGCCATGCGGACAGAAAAAGAAACGGTGTCACAAGAATGAGCGCTGCGGCAGACAGGAAACAATGCAGCAGGCACAGCAAAATGCCGTATAGCGTATACAGCAGGATCGCAAGGCGGTGAATTCGCGCTGTTTTCACCAGCGGCTTGCGATAGACGCGCTCCTCCTCCATTTTACAGCTGATGTAGGCAAAGATAGCAACCAGCATCAGCAGCAGAACCTCCTGCATGGAAGTCGGCTGCAGCAAAAGAAGGCTATAGCTCAGCATCAGCGTCAGCAGTATTTTCACAATCAGCTTCCAGGATAAGCGGATATAGGACACCAGCCATGTCCGATACCGCCCTTTGTTGTAACGGTTCTGCTGGAACATATGCATAGACTGCTTCAAAGGAACATAAAGAAAAAAAAGATACGCCGCCAGAAAACAGAACAGCATCATGGTCTTAAAAAGGCATCCACGATGCGGCAGAACTGTATACTGAGGTGGAAGTAGGCAAAATGATCCTCCTTCGGCAGAACAACCAGGGCGGCATTTGGCAGTTCCTCCTCCATGACACGACCCATCCACAGCGGTGTAGCCGTATCCTTTTCTCCCCAGACCAACAGCGTCTCCGTGGATATATCCTTCAGTATTCCCGAAAGATCATCCTCAACACTGGCAACGAGAACCCCCTTCATGATTGCTGAAGCACTCTGATAATCACTGCTTCCCATGGCAGGGGCAGCATGCAGTTTTTTCAACAGCTTATATGTTTTCACGCGGATATGATAGCCCAGTCCGCGCTTTGCCTGAATGCCGGCAGCACCGGTCAGAACCATTTTCTCTACCGGATAACGGTACGCATAGCGCAGTGCAATGCGTGCACCAAAGGAATGTGCGATAAAGCTTACGCGTGTAATCTGCATATGGGCTAGCAGCTCCTGCAAAAAATCCACGTAATCGTCTACACTCCAGACACGCGGCGGCTCCTCACTCTCTCCAAACCCCGGCAGATCCAGATTGATAACCGTAAAGGTGTCGCAGAGATGGTCCTGCAGAAACTTCATCATGTATTGATTCTGTCCCCATCCGTGCAACAGTACCACGGCAGACTCGTTATTCCCTGCGCGTGTAACATTTACTTTTATATTTTGAATGGTAATCATGTTGTTCCTCCTCCTTCAAGTATATGATGCTTGTGGAGTGATAGACCCAACGTTCGACAAAGTTTTCTGCAGGTCTTTCTATTTTATGAGAAAGAAATGCCGGTTTCTGGGTAGTCTGTAGAAGAGGTGAAGAACATGACAGAATCATTCTGGATGAAACGAAACATAAAAACGACGAACTATCCGACTTTACAAAAGGAGACGGATGTCCATATCGCCATTATCGGCGGCGGTCTTACCGGTATAACAACAGCCTATTATCTCGCACAGGCAGAGGAGGATGCCATTCTTCTCGAAGCTGATTCTCTATGCTTTGGTGCCAGCGGAAGAAATACCGGAAAGCTGACCATGCAGCACGGCCTGCTGTATGCAAATCTGATTGAGCATTATGACCGTATCCTTGCCCGGCAGTATTATGAAGCAAATGAGGAAGCGTTGAATTCCATAGAAGCAATTATTCAGGAGCACCATATAGCATGCAGCTTTGAACGTTGTGATTCTATGCTGTTTACCCGTGATGCCGTGCAGGTAGCCAGGCTGCAGGAGGAATATCAGGCCTATCTGGATCTGCATATCCCCTGCACCTATATAGAAAAAACAGACGCACCGTTTCCCATGGAGGCAGGTCTGCGCATGCAGTATCAGGCACGCTTTGATCCCTATGCCTACGGCTGTGCGCTCGCCGAAATCGCAAAGGAGGGCGGTATTGATATCTATGAGCATTCCCCTGTCACAGACATGCAGGAGGAAGAGCACGGCTATCGTCTGATGGTCAACGGTACATGCATACATGCGGATATTGTAATCTTTGCGACGCAGTTTCCGTTTATCGATCAGGGCCACTTTTACTTTACGCGTATGTATTGTGATCAGGAAAGCGTCATCAGTGCCCATGTAAAGAATGTACTTCCAAAGGATATGATGCTGTCCATAGACGAACGTGTACAGTCCTACAACACATGCGGGGATACTCTGCTGTATGCCGGCAACACCTATAAAAGCGGACAGGATAAGGCCATGAATCTGCAGGAATTTGAAAATACATTGCGTGAGGATTTCATCGTGCAGGAAATCAGTGCCGCATGGAGCTCACAGGATTATATGACCTTTGATCAGCTGCCTCTGATCGGTAAGCTGGATAAGCATGAGGATTGCGTATTGTTTGCCAGCGGCTATAACAAATGGGGCAACACCACAAGCTGCATCGCAGGCAAGCTGTTATGCTCCTACGCACTGCATCGCGGCTCCCCCTATCGTATGATGTTCTCTCCACAGCGTCTTTCCAGCATATTTTCGCTGCAGTTTGTCAAAGAGAATCTGAATGTTGTCGGCGCCTTTCTGAAAAGCAAGCTGCAAAAAAGCACCACGGCGTATCCGCATATCGGAGAAGGAGTCATTATGGAGCTGGACGATCACCGCTATGGTGTGTATCGTGATGAGAATGATGAGCTGTATATCGTTGATATCCTCTGCCCGCATCTTGGCTGTACACTGCGCTTCAATGCAGATGAAAAGACCTGGGACTGCCCGTGTCACGGATCACGGTTTTCCTATACCGGAGAAATCATCAAGGGTCCTGCCACCCAAAGGCTGCATACCATGCATGAGCCCCATAATTCCATTGATCCTCATATCATGAATCCTGATACAGTTGATCATTGATTCCTGCAATATAGTAGAATATATTGCATTGGATTCATAAATAGCCGCAAGCAATTCCAATTCATAATGGGTGTGTATGCGCAGACCTATTCCATAAGAAAATGCGAATGCTCGCATTTTTTCCTATTGCTGGATTACTCTGATTTCCTTCGGCATTATCATTGTGACCGGTTTTCTAATCTTTGATCTGCCGTTTTCCATCCTTACGGGCGGTATGATAGTATGCATCATTCTCTGTTGTGCATCCTGTATCAGCATCGGATTTTTGCTTGGCTCCTTTGGCATTATCCTGCCGGATATCAATTTTGTATATAATTTATTTATCACCCTGCTGTTTTTTCTATGTGGTGACACTCCCCCTACAATGGCTTGCCTCTGTTCTGCCATTGCCACATGGGCTGCAGGCAATGCAGCTGCTTATCCATGGAACATAAAATACGCTGATCACTTTTCTGATGCTGCAGGAGGTGCTTTGTATGGTGTTCTATGCAGGCGCTACCTACCAGATGTTTCGTATCCTGGAGCGTGCAGCCATGCGTAAGGCAACCATTGATCTATACTGATGCTGTTAAACATCAAAAAGAACCCGTTAAGCTTCGGGCTCTTTTTTATATAGCACACACCCCTTGTCAAGCATTGCGAAGCTTAGAAACAGGGCGCAAGCATTCATTGATCAACGGAAGCAGAACTGTCAGACAATATTCTCACCCAAAATAATCTTAGGCATTGTGATGAAACAGCGATTCCAGCGTTTATAAAATTTCTCCAGTCCAAGCCTCGATACACTTGCATGCGCATCTTCATTCACCAATTCCCAATACAGGACATAGGTTCCTTTCCCACATTCCTTTTAAGACGGATCGGCAAGTCCCCTTCCTTGACCGCATTGAAATTCTTTTGCCGGGGTGTAGGTTTTATGTAGTGTACAGCAAGGACACCCTCCCGCTTCAAATAAAATTCAGCCACTTTCTTCATCAGCGCTTCGATTTCCTCCTGCTTATTCACCTTTGCTTATATATGCAGATTTCATGAAACATCATATTCCCACCATCAGCTTCTATACCTACCCTTTTTCCGTAGTGAATGCCTTTTCCTGACATTCACTGCACTCTTTATCATGAATGGAAATTACGCCGCCGCAGGTAGAACAGGTATATTTCTTTTTCTGCTGCTCCATAAATACCTCTACTCCCTGTTTTTTTACAATCTCACTGTTTTCCATGAGACTAGCCTGATATCTTTTTTTATAGCTTTTCTCAAGATTTTTTATGAGCTTACAGGGATAATCCGAACAGGCGTAGCAATAGGATAAGTCTCTGGCTTTAACACAGTCCTTGATTTTACACCTACGGCAGTGTTCAGGTTTACCCCTATCACTTTTCAGGCAGCCATCACATGGTTTTTTATGATAGCAATGCTTATAACAAACCTTGCAGTTCATACCGCATGGGGCAAACATGATCGTTTCTATATCGCTTTCCTTCATCTTCATTGGTGATCACCTCCATAAGCACATCTTTTTCTTCATACCTGTGTATCATTATAAATGCTTTCAACGGCGATAAGCTTCCTTAAGTCCTCCCCGAAATGATACATCTCCTTGCATATAAGCTCATCATTACTTCTCTATGGAAATAAAGGAAGGAAACTGATCCGGGCTATGCATACGCTGCATCGTATTTGTATCCATATCAAAACATTTTCCATTATATTCATAATGTAATTTGCCATCGGCACAATACAGGCGATGCTCTGCCTGAAATGCTACAAGCTTATAGCAGTCATTCTGTATCGGCTGATCCCGGTATAATGCCTGATCCTCTAGCAGCTTCAATACATCATTTTCAAGACGAATATCATAGATTCCACTCACTACAGCCTCTGCCGCTACCTGCTTGCCGGAAGCAGATATCAGCCGGAAGCTTCCTGTTACAGCACCCGTGCTTCTTCGCTTTGCCAATTCAAAGCGAAATAAGGATACTGCGCTGAAGTCCTTCCGCAGCTTTTCGCGTTGACCATCGTCTCCCATAAGCCAAAGCTTTTCATTCGCTACAATGAACATATCAAGCTGAAAGCCGCTTTGAGAATATTTTAAATTAGAAAAGGAAATCTGATCGGAGTAAACACCTTGCAGCGCACCGTTCTCCAGCTCATATATCAGCTCTTTCGTATACAACGTCTTACCATCCACATTCTCTTCAATGAATTTTATTATTTTTTCCATCCTTCTATCCTTTCATCTTAAATTTCCACACACCGATATACCAAATTAGCGATTGTTTATAATGGAAAGTATCTTTTTCTGAAATACATCAATAACACAGTGATTATAAAAGCCTATACATGTTAAGATTTTGTCATTTTCTTTGAAAATATCAAAATACAGCTCATAAAAGTAGTTTATATGATTTTTCCTTGCATAGCATTCCAGTAAATCCTTTATTTCCCAAAACACTTTTCCTGACTTAAAGCAAACAATATTATTGACAACTGAATCACTTGCATCCTCACCTTTAGGAAGCTGAATCACAACCTTACAATTCCCAAACGTGATGTTTTTTGTGATATTACTTCATTCTCCATGACAATATCCTCCATAATTTCTGATGTTTGTTTGAAAGCCGGATGCTGCAAAACGGTTTCATTGCCCATACAGTTGTTTCAAGAAATCAAATTCCAATCTGATAATTTCATCAATCGGCACTATTTCACGTATTCTGCTCTCAAAGCTATCTGCTTTCGCCCATAGGAAAGGATAAAAAGCAGCTCCTTCATCATTTTTTATATTTAAAACATCTTTTTGCCAACCTTTCCAGAAATAGTCCTTATAGAAAGTAACCGTATCGCCATGTAAGCACCAGTATAAAAATTGAGAAAAGCTTATTTCCATGTCTTCCAGCTCTAAGCAGTCAGGTGCGAAGTAACCGATATTTCCGTTTTCCAGGAACATGAATAAACCGCCTAATATATCCTCGCCAATGCGTATATTATCAAAGGGACACAAGCTGTTTCTGGAAATAAAATTCACCTCACCTGTCCCGTAAAGCCTTATCCAGTGGTCGATGATGATTCCGCCGGTATGTTCAAGAAGGACTGCCAACAGGCTTTTGCTATTGATTTTATATGTGTTCCTTACTGCGTCCTTTATGCTATCTTCGCTTGGAAGGACTGCCACTGCTTTTTTTGATTGTTTTATATCGCACAGTATAATCTGAAAAGTATTTTCCACCATCTCTCTATCCTTTCTCTACCCGGCTTCTATATTATACAGTCTCAAATATCACTATTTCATTTTCATCAGGATCCTGCAGACGAACTTCGTATGTTCCCCAATCGTATCGAACGGCTTCCCCCATTGCCACACCTTTTTTCATTAAGCATTCTATCGTTATATCCAGATTATCTGTTTGAAAAACGAAGGACTGATATCCTGTCCGCTGTACGCCAAATACCTTACAATCCCATATGCAGAGCGTGGGTTTGCTTTCTGGAAAGCCAAAGTAAACCCCGTTGAATTCATCCATATCAGTTTTCATAACCGGTATGTCTAATATATCTCTATAGAATTCAATAAGCTCTTTCGCTTGCTCAGAAAATATATTTGTACAATAGTATCTAGTAATCATTTTCTCACCTCAGTTTCCATTCGATAACTGATAAACTGGTGTTTGTTTATATCATTTTCTTATCAATATAATCCAAATAATTCTTTTTATTAACTTTTTCAGAATTCTTTATATACCAGTTAAACGCTTCTTTTAATCCCTCATTCAATGGTTTTATTTCTTTCATTAGTTTATATTGTTCTGAAACATCAAGGTAATATTCATAATCATTAAAACAGAAATAGTTTCTTTGTTTAATATCATCATAAACATTTACAAATTCAACTTGGTGATTCGTAATATGATAGCATAGTTCAACCCATTCACGTATTGATACCATATCCTTATTTCCTACGTTAAAAATATGCTGACGAGGTTTATTTTCTAAAAGGATATCTATAAATCTACATAAATCATGAACATGGAAAAACTGTAATTTCATTTCACCATTATGAGGTAAATAAAACTTTCTATTTGCTAAAGCACAATCAAAAATAAAGGCTTCCCTATATACATTATTCATTTGTCCGTATAAATATGGTGGTCTTATAATATATGCATTCGGATTTCTTTCCATCAATTTTGCTTCTGCTTCTATTTTATCAGTTCCATATTTACCCCAAAATCTATTAACGTTTACTATAGAATCTTCTTTAAAAGGCTTTGAAGCATTTTCTGGGTACACAGCACTTGAACTAATTAGGATATAATCCGTATAACTATCCAAAGCCTCCAGCAGCATTTCAACATCTGCCGAAGTATATGCAGTATCGACTACAATATCAAAATGAATACCATGTAAAACCGTTCCTAAATCATGTCGATCTGCCTGAATAAGTTTTACCCCCTGCGATTGTTTCTTAGTATTCCTATTAAGTACATAAACTTCATATTTCTTTGCCACATAATATTCTGCAAGATACCTGCTTACAAATACTGTTCCACCGGTTATAAGCACTTTTTTCATACAAACGCTCCTTTACAGCTTCAAATTTACTTTCTCTTCTTTGTGCCAGAATATATTGCAATACCTGCACATAAAATTGCTATTCCAATCAAAATCCATACTATTGTGTTCATCTGATATACCTCTGTTTAGTAACGTAATATGAAATATATGACATAAACCCAACTAAGTAATCCATGAAAAATTGCCCAGCCGATCGACTTCCATGTTGTATAACTAATAACCATAGCTAAAGCACTTCCAAATGTTACTCCAGATTTTACTGTCTTTTCGACAATCGTTGTTTTATTTACTTCCATTCTGTTACCTCCATAAATTCTGATTTATCAGTTACATAAACTAGGATTATCTCTATAGCCATTGGATAAATGCTGTCTTATCTAAATTATTATAGCCAGCCTTATTATAGAAGTTTAAAGTTGATTCATCTTTTGCACCCGTAAGTAACATCATTTTATAACAGCCTGACTTTTCTGCAATTTCTTTAGAATAATTCAGGCACTCTGTAGCGTATCCTTTGCCTCTATAGGCATTATGTGTAACAACATTTTCAACAAATGCATATGGTCTAACGTTCCTTGTTAAATTTGGTATAACTACACATACACAAGATGAAACTATCTTACCCTCTATTTCAAAAACTATGATATGATGATTTTTATCATTCACAATAGATTGCCATGCGTTCTTCAAATCCTCTGCCATCTTAGGGACTGAATCCTCGTGTAAATGTGTATACAAATTCAATAAATCATTTAATTCATACTCATAAATTTCTCTAATCATAATACCTCCTCAAAATTCAAATTTATAACCATATCTTAACATAATCAAATCTCAAATACTATGCAATCAAAACAATACCAGGAAAAGATAATGCTACCTGTAAATCAGCCTTCTGCAGCCCTTCGCTCAAAAGTATAGAAAAAGACCGGTTTGTATAAATCCGGCCCCTTCCTTGTATTTTCCTATAAGGCGTCCAGTCTTACTCCTGGTTCTCACCTAAAGTATCGCTTACAAGTGGAAATTCAATAACCGCCTTAAACAAATCTCCATCCGTCTCAATGCGGAAGCTTCCCTTCATCGCCTCTGTAAAGCTCTTGGCAATAGCCAGTCCAAGTCCGCTGCCTCCGTCATGACGCGATTTATCTCCGCGAACGAAACGATCCACAATATCCACCGTATCAAAATTCAACGGTTCCTTTGATATATTTTTGCATTCAATCCGTACCCGGTTGGCTGTCTTGCGGATATCCACATACACACGGGTATGCTCTAATGCATAATGGTGTATATTGATAAACAGATTTTCAAATATCCGGAATGCCTTACTGCCGTCCAGCAGTACACTCAGCTGTTTTTCACCATGCAGATTCCAGAGTACCTCCAGCCCGCGTTCCTGTAGAAGCTCACTGCACTCTGCCTGTACCTGCCCCACCAGTGCGATTATATCCAGACGGGCCATATCCAGCTGAATATTGCCGCTGTTTGCCTTGCTAACCTCAAACAAATCCTCCATCAGAGCATGCAGCCGTTTGGCATACTGATCCAGCATGCTCACATACTCCCTACGCTGTGCTTCACTGATACCCTCCTGCTGCAGAAGCTCTACGTAATTGCGGATTCCGGTCAGCGGTGTCTTCAAATCATGTGACACATTGCTGATGAGCTCTGTTTTCATATTCTGAGATTTCGTTTCCTCCCGCACTGCTTTCTCAAAGCCCACGCGAATTTCTCCAAATTCATCCTTGAGGGCATTGAAGATACCGACATCCTGCGGCAGCTCTGCCTGAAAGTTTCCCTCCTTCAGCTCCTGCGTCTGCTTCAGCAAGGTTCGATAATCATGCTGTACTGCATTGAGCTTTTGCTTCAGCCACAGGAAGAGGGCAAAGCCATAGATGATTGCCAGAAACATTCCAAACCACCAGAACAGACACAGCACTATCATGATGACGATCTGCATCAGCATGAACTTTAACAGCCTGCGGTTTGCATTATCCTTCAAATCAATTTCCGCCAGGGCATCTATATGCCGATGTATGCCGGCGATCATACTGCCCAGAACAGTATCCTCCTTCATATATTTCCAAAATCCCTTTACAAATATATATTTAATTGCAAATAAGGCGATACTGATCATCAGGAACAGCAGCATCCAGGATACGACATTTGCCACAAACAGAAGCTCTTCAGACATCATAATATGATATTCATTCATGACACTCTGCAATGTACCGCTGATCGTAGCTCCGCTCAATGCCATGACACCGGCAGTCCCCAGTGTAATTCCGGTTGCCAGCAAAATAAACAGGAAACCGAATTTCACTTTCTTAAAGGTCTGGAACGGATTCACTTCCTCTACGATTGCAATCGGATAAAACAACAGATACAGAATCAGGACCATTGTAGCGATCATAGCGGCGATAGCGGAGAACTGTGTATAATTCGACCAGTCATACACGGTTCGCGCAATCAATCCCTGATCCTTTGTAACCTCCTTTGGTACACGGAAAATGATCTTCATCTGCTTCGGATTCTGAATCATTGCCTGTGCCTGTGTGAATTGTTCATCATTTATATGATAGGTTATCATGGCTCCGTTTTCCTCAACAGAATCAAAATAACGCAGATACCGGGTCAATGACTGCTGCTGGAAATCCATGTCACTGAAATCTCCCAGAATTTTCGCTACACCATCCTTATCATACTCCAGAATACCATACAACAGACTGCTGTCACGAAGCTCATTCTGAGGCATTTCCCTCAGCTTTTTGTTTCCATATTCTCTGCCGCTTTTCAAATCCTTTGCATAATATTGAAAATTGGCATCCTCCTTCAATTCCAGAAAGCTTTTTGTGACTTTTTCTTTTAAATCATTGGATATCATGCTTTTCAGATAATCCGGCAGTCTGGAATCAAATTTGATAGCATCATCCTTCGGGCGTATCGTCTGTGCAAGACCCAGCACACTCTCCTGAATATCATTTTCAAGATACCATATAACTGCCTGCTTACCGGAGCGACCCAGCTCCTGAATCTGATCATTTCGATATACGGAGCAAATCATAAGGCTCATTACAGAAAGCAATGCAATGAACGATGTTAAAAAAATATGTTTTTTCTTCATAAGATCACCTGTTTTTATTTTTCTATTTTATAGCCGATCCCCCAGACTACCTTTAAATAGCGCGGATGCTTGGGATCCAGCTCGATTTTCTCTCTTAGCTTACGGATATGCACCATCACGGTTTCCGTATTGATTGCTTCCTCATTCCAGACAGCCTCATAAATCTGCTGTGCTGAAAATACACGCCCCGCATGCTTCATCAACAGCTCCAGTATCATAAACTCCTTCGGCCGCAGCTTGACGATCTGATTATCCACACGCACTTCCTTTGTCGTGCTGTTTAATTCCAGTGTCCCAATGCTGTAAATTTCCTCCTCACGATTCGCAGAGGATACCGCATGCTCCTTCAGCATCAGAATCTGTTCATAGCGGCGCAGCTGACTGCGGACACGGGCCAACAGCTCCATGGAGCCAAACGGCTTCGTGATATAATCATCCGCACCGATATTCAGCCCGGTAATTTTATCAATATCCTCTGATTTCGCACTCAGAAAGATAATCGGAAAATCATACTCCTTGCGCACCTCCATCGTCATGGTGATACCATCCATAACCGGCATCATGATATCCACCACTGCCAGATGAATTGTTTCATTTTTTACTATTTTCAGGCCTTCCTGCCCGTTTTCAGCAAGGAATACACGATATCCCTGATTTTTCAGATATATCTGTATAGCCTCCCGTATTCCTTTTTCGTCCTCCACGACGAGTATGTTATGATCCATAGCCTTCACTCCCTCTCAACAAGTGTAATTGTACTATATTCCGGATGATTCTTCCATGTTATGCAGCAGAAACCCCAGAAAGGTTGCAACTGCACAGAATGTGCAGATAATAAATTGTATCATATCGCTGTATCCTCCTTCATGCGTTTATAAGCAAAGCCTCCTGCAATTACAAGCAAAATCGTAAGTATTGCCACTCCGGCAGCTGCGACGAAATTTCCCTCCTTCAATGAACCGCTGAGAAATGTCGATGTCACAATGCTGGGAATACGTCCCACGGTTGTGAGCAGCAGCCATTTCCCCAGAGCGATATTGGATAGGGATACGACATAGGTCATAATATCCTTCGGCGTGCCGGGAATCAGAAACAGTAGGAAAATCCACAGCATGCTATTCCTTTTTTTCAGCACTCCGGTAAACTCATTCAGCTGCTCCTGTTTAAAAAAGACGGTTACCAGCCGTTTCCCATACCGCTGAACCAGAAGGTATACAAGGGCTGTCCCAAGCAGAGATCCCACCAGGCAAAGCAATGTCCCGCCAACGGAGCCAAACAGAAATCCGGCCGCAAGCTCCAGCGGCTCTCCCGGCAGAAAAGCCAGAAAAATCTGTGCGGCAATCAAAACAATCATGAGTATCTCACGCAGGCCATGCGGGATATCCTCCAGCATACGGGAAATCTGATTCATGTCGATACTGCCAAAAAGAAGACCAAGTCCGGCCCCAGCCAATAGAAGAACACCACCCAGCATAACGATGTATTTCTTCTTCATGAAATCAGCTCCCTTCCTTACAGTCCTTATTATGCAGGAAATTTCTTACCATAAAACGCAGGTAAATCTTAAACTTTTCTAAATCCGTCACGCAATTCAAAAAATAGTGAAAAAGGCATCCTTTGCATTTTCTTTCCGACAGGGATGCTGAGAGGACATGTTACAGTGAAGCAATTCAGCTGACGGTTTCGCTGCAGACATTCACAGAAAAAGAAGCCATGCTAGGTACTGCTGAAAACAGCCGATTATAAAAAGCTGATGTGTTCCTTTCCGCATTCACGCAGTACAGCTTTCCATAGCTTACCCTGTCGGGATACATGAAATAAGCTGTATATCAGCCATACGGTGATGATGAAAAAGGAATCCGATTGTATGGAGGTTTTCCCATAACCGGATTCCTGCTTTCTCATAATTCAAACGTATGCTTCACAAAATGCCATGCATTCATCCCCTGCTTTCTGTAAATCAGCAGGGGAAACTTTTTACATACTCCATATTCTTACAGAAAGGGAAAACGCTTTACTCCTTGGTAGGCACGAAAGCCTCTTTTTTATGCAGTGATTCGCTTTTGCATATATGTCAGTGCATGTTGTACAGCAAGCTGTACTGCCTGCTGTGCCTGCTCTCTTTGAAACGGATAACGTTCTACCATGCGTTCAATATAATGCTGCTGTAAAACAAGAGACAGTGCATAGGCATCATGATAATCAAATATAAATGCCATATGGAACAGCAGGATATCGAGATGCGTTTTCCGTTTTGCGGACAGAATGGGACGGCTGTTCAAAAAATCCTGCAGAACCCCCTCACTCACCGTTTCCTGCAGCAGCTGCTCTTCACTGCACAGATAGACATTTTCCGCTTTCTCCATCAGATTTACACGGAAGATATCCGTTTTATCCGCATCCCTCAGAATCGTGGCATGCAGAAATGCATGTTCCTCCAGGTCGTCTGCAATCTGAAACTTATTATGGTTTTCTATCGCATGCAGCATTACTTCCTGCTGGTGCGGATCATCACAGAAAACAGATAACAGCCCTTGTTCCTTTAAAATCTGTACCCCAAGTGCCGCATGATCGATACTTTTCGCATCCAGAAAGGTATGATACTGCTTCAGCTGTTCAAATCTTCCGATATCATGATACAGGCCTGTCACCTCGGCCAGCTCCACATCCATAGCAGAGCAGTTTCTGTGGATCGCCAGCTGCTTTGAAATCTCAGCCACCTTTTGTGAATGCACGATTTTAAGAGCCACCCGCTCATCCTGTGTATCATATCCTTTGCAATAGGCGGCAAACTGCTCCTTTGCCTGTATAAGATTCACCATATATACGCCCTCTTTTCAATTAGGTATATTCTATGACATACCTTTTCTTATACACCCTGTTTCATTTGCAGCTGCGCTTTACAGGCTGTGATAATCCTGTGGCAGTCAGCCGCGCCTTCTATGGTGAACGTGCATAGAAAATGCTGAATCCCATGCTGCTTTGCTTCCGGAATTGAATCAATATGATTGCGCACCTCATAATGTAGAATATGCGTACGGCAAGCCTCGTCACACAAAATCGGATAGCGATGCTGTTTCACATCGAGAAGAGCGTATGCCGCCCCCTGCCTGCAAAGACCGCAGTTTCTGTCTGTATGATTACAGATAACGGAATTGATTGGACAGTATTCGCTCAGCATCAGCTCAGCTCTGCCGTATACCGTATAAAAGAAGGGTGCATCCACCGCATATCGTTCCTGAAAGCACCGTTTGATTGCAATACAGTCCTGTAGGCTGCTTTCCAGAGAAAAGCTGATCCCCCTTGCACCGTGAGTAAGCAGAAATGCGGCGGTATGGGAATTCGTCATATTCAGCGAGGTATCACAGAAGACCTCTCCCGCCTGCAAGCCGCCGGTTTCCTGAATCATCATCAGGGAAGCAGGATACTCCTCCTTCATCACTCGTGGCATACGCGGATAAACTCCCTCTGTACCCTTCATCAATGCATACAGGCTGCGATTTTCCACAAAGATCATATCCAAGCCCTCCTGTAGACAGGCCTGCAGCTGTTCCTCAGTATGCACAACAGCACAGAGTGATGGAGCGTCCTGTATTGAATGGATTACGGGCTGCTTGTCCGCAAGAATACGGCGCTGCTTATGCAGAATTTTTCGCTTCTCCTCCAGCTTCGCCAATGCACTTCGACGCATCTGATTGAGTTCCCGGATAGGAAGTATTCCCTGCACATCCAGCTGATAGGAAATGTTCTCGAATACAAACGGCGTATCTCCGCTTTTTTTCAGCTGCGCAGCAATTCGCTCCTCTTTCAGCGGCATCCTGCGTGCTGTTTCACATACGGCATCACTTTCCACTCGTACACTTCTGCCTTCCTCGTCCATAATCTTTAGGACTGCCGGTTTGCCTGCCTGCATGGTGAACTGTGCATAAACGGCAACCTTACGCGGTGCTGCCTCATAGCTTTTCTGCAATGCCTGCAGCTGCTGTGCATCACTGGTCTTCAGGACAATACTTCCTTTCACAACAGGTACTGTTTTATCCAGCTCCACAATATCCCCTGCTGCTCCGTGATTGACCAGCAATCCGTCCTTATACAGAAAATTTACCTGAAAGCCGATATCCTTCGGTTCCTGCAAAATGCGGATACCATCCTGCTGCCGCAGGGTATCCTGCAGGCGTATCACAATTTTATCTCTGGTAACCTGAATGACTTTACCAACCTTGACTCCGATATGATTGGGACGGATAGGATTCATCAGCTGCGCCCCGTAATGATGAAACAAATGCCCCTGGGTAAAGCCGCGGTTGAATATTTTTTTCATCTGCATATCCACAGCTTCATCATAGATAAATGCTCTTCCCTCATAATACGCATCGATCGCCTTACGGTATAAGGCAACCATCAATGCCACATATTCCGGGCGTTTCATCCTGCCCTCGATTTTAAAGGAGGCAATTCCCGCTTCAATCAGCTCCGGAACTCTTTCCAGCGTATTCATATCCTTCGGGCTCAGCAGGTATTCCCCTTTTCCTTGCAGGATTTCCCTATGACCGTCCTCCCGCTTTTCCAGCTGATATTTCATACGGCAGTTCTGTGCACATTCGCCGCGGTTTCCGCTTCGCTGCAGTGTCAGTGAGCTCATCAGACACTGCCCGCTGTAGGATACACACAGGGCTCCCTGAACAAAAACCTCCAGGTCTACGCCCAAAGCCGCATATGCTCGGGTTTCCTTTAGCGGAGTTTCTCTTGGCACCACCACTCTGCTGGCACCGCAGGACTCCATAAAGCGAATTCCCTGCGGATTATGGATATGCATCTGTGTGGATGCATGCAGCTCCATGTCCGGGAAGCGTTGGTGCAGCACAGAGAATAAGCCCATATCCTGAATAATTACCGCATCCACATCATGCTCATATAAAAACTGAACATACCGGACACAGTCCTCAAATTCCTCTTCCCGAATCAGGGTATTGACGGTAACAAACACACGGACCCCATACACATGGGCATAGGCGATTGCTTCCTGAATTTCATCCTCATCAAAATTATTGGCGAATGCTCTGGCACCAAACATACTGCCACCAAGATACACAGCATCACAACCATTTTGGACTGCCGCACGAAGCGCCTCCATAGAGCCGGCAGGTGCCAGCAGCTCCACTTTTCTTTCAGTTTTCCACATGCCTTCTCACACTCCTTCTCTCCGGTTTGAATACAGCCTTCATGATTGTTGAAACAACAAGGATTCCCAGAGCCAGTACGCCTGCGATGGTCAGCGTATCCAGACCGATGGACAACGCCTGCATCACATCCCCTTCTATCGCCTTCAGCATCGTACGATACATTCCACCTCCGGGTACCAGCGGTATCAGGGCACAAATGATAAAGGTTGTTACCGGTGTCTTGCAGATACGGGCAAAAATTTCAGAATACAGCGATAGTGCAACCGACCCCAGAAACATGGCAGTCAGCTCAAAGCAGCCCAACAGCAGTGCCGCATGGTAGACTGCACCGCCGATTGACCCTGCGATTCCTGCAAGAATCAGTTTCCTTCCACGAATATTAAACATTACGCCAAATCCCAGTGAGGCAAAAAAAGAGGCAATCATCATATTGATCAGATACATGTCACATACCTCCGCTCAGTCCGATGGACATGGAAAGGACAACACCGATACCGGCAGCGATTGCAATCGCCACCAGAAAGGCCTCGGTTGCACGGGCAACACCGGACAGATAATCCCCGGAAACCGTATCCCGTATGGCATTGGTAATGGCTAAGCCGGGAACAAGCAGCATGATGCTGGATATAATAAGGATATCGACATCCGTATCCGGACAGAGGGCATGTGCCCCCAGTGCCGCAAGCGCACCGCTCGCCGCCGCAATTGCATTCGTAAAAAAGCCGTGCAGGCCGCGCTGTTCCATAAGGGCGCTTACCGCTTTAATCAGCAGTCCAATCAAAAAGCTGCATCCTGCCTCCAGATAATTTCCACCGAAGAAAACCGCAAAGCCACCTGCACTCAATGCTCCGAAGAACATGATGATCCAAAAGGAATAGCGCTGTTCATTTTCTATTTCTCTCAGCTTTAGCGCCAGCTCCTCGATTGTGTAATTCTGCACGGCGGTTTCTCTTGAGAGGCTGTTGATCTTATCAATGCAGTTTAAATCCACACCGCGTGTATGCACACGAAGAATTTTTGTATGTGTTTTGCTGGCAACCGTGATGGAGAACATGATGCCGGTTGTGGTAACGAAGCTCTGTGCATCCTCCACCTCGGAAAAGCTCGTGCAGAGCCGCACCATCGTTTCCTCCACCCGATAGATTTCCGCTCCGCTTTCTATGAGCAGTTTCCCTGCATAGCTGGCCACATCCAGCAGCTGATCTGTATTCATGCACAACCCCTCAACTTTCCTCTAACAGTATAGCGGATTCGAAGGGAAATGGAAACAGTTTTGTAAACAATATACAAGAAAAAGCAGAAGCTACACACTGTTTTCGTTTCGTATCCTTGTTCATAAATTTCCAGGCAAATAAGTTCACCTTTTCAAACAATCCGGGTATACTATGTACAGAAAGCGAGGGATATCAAATGAATATAACCTTTCAGGGAAATCCTGTGACAATAAAGCATGAGGCAGTGAAGGAGAACGAGACATTAAAGCCGTTTACTGCTATACGAAATGATATGAGTGAGTGGAGAAGTGAGGACAGTACAGGTACACGTATTTTCCTCAGTGTACCTTCCCTGGATACCGGTGTATGCAGTATGGAGGTCGCAAAGTTTATCAATTACGCAAAGGAGCTTAAGGATGTTACCGTCTGTGCAATATCTATGGATCTTCCATTTGCTCTTGAACGCTGGTGTCAGGCAAAAAACAATAAAAACGTTATTACACTGAGTGATTACAAGCTGCACAGCTTTGCAGCGGCAACTGCAACCTATGTCGAAGAGTTAGGTTTACTGACGCGGGCAGTATTTGTAGTTGATAAGGACAATATCCTGCGCTATGTCGAGTATGTCAGTGAAATAACAGACGAACCGGATTATGAGGCTGTACTTTCCTGTGTGAAAGGCATCTGAAGGTACTCGTAATAACAGAAGCTGAATGCAGCATGCAACATGAGTCTGCAGGGCGCATGTTAAAAGTGAATGCAATAGCTTAATTTCTGAAAGGCAGACGATTGATAAACGTATCGTCTGCTTTTTGGTTACTCCTTTCGAAAAGGAAGAAGATATGGATTTCCATTATCTCTTCATACCAATGCAGAATAAACAGCTTCACCGCTCACCCGCACACTTTTCATTGCCTGCAACCCTTTGAGATTCAGGATGTCCGTAAGCAGGAAGCTTTATGGAAGACTTGATTCGATGTGGTCGACCTCTTTATATAAAAAACCGTAATCATGTAGTTATGATGCAAGCTGCACCATATACAGCAGCTCTTTTCACACAGCTGTTTGCTATCCATGGACTTACTCACTGCTTTTAGCATACGACTTTCTCTTATCCTACTTGTATATACCGATATGATTTCTTTTTACTTCCGCAAGCATTCCCATAGCTTTTCTGTCAGCTTTCTTTAGATGATTGTATTAAAAAGCAGCTCCCCTTATAATAATATTTGATAAAGAAAGGGAGGTTTTTATGAAACAGGAGCGCGTAGATAAAATCAATTACTATCTGGATATCGCAGGAACAGTCGCACAGAGAAGCACCTGCCGCAGAAGAATTTACGGTGCGGTAATCGTTCAGCATGATGAAATTGTCTCCACCGGATATGTGGGTGCCCCTCGGGGACGTACCAACTGTCTGGATCTGGAATACTGTATCCGAGAGAAGCTGCAGGTTCCAAGGGGAGAACGCTATGAATTATGTCGGAGTGTCCATGCGGAAGCAAATGCAATCATCAGTGCACAGCGCAGTGAAATGCTGGGAGCTGATATATTTTTGGTAGGCTATGAAGCAGTCAGCGGGGAGCTGATTCAAAGCTCGAACAGCTGTTCCATGTGCAAGCGAATGATCATCAATGCAGGAATTTCAAAAGTCTATATACGGGATACGCCTTCCCAATACCGTATGATTGATATATACAACGACTGGGTATTGCAGGATGAATCACTCGACGGTGTCTTAGGATATTAACACTAATTCCTGCACTCCACTTCCCTTTTCCGTCTTTATGCTATACAATTATATGCAAAGGAAACGGGGCGTGTGTATGGACAGAAGCATCAGAATCATTATGAATCCAAAGGCAGGAAAGCAGACGGCAAAAACGGCTTTATTTACGTTATGTGACCGGTTTTGTGCCATGCAGGATACGATACAGGTTTATGTAACCCAGTATGCGGGACATGCACAAAAGCTTGCGAAAGCCAGTGAAGGCTGCTGTGATATTCTCATATGCATCGGTGGGGACGGTACCTGGAATGAGGTGATCAGCGGCATTATGGAAATAGAGAACAAGCCTGTGCTTGCCTATCTTCCAAGCGGGACAGTCAACGATTTTGCGGCTACGCTGAAGCTGCCGAAAAGTGCTGGAAAGCTCATGGACACCATTGCACAATACCGTCCGTTTTCCTGTGATATCGGCCAGTTCAATAACCGCTATTTCACCTATGTTGCGGCGTTTGGTATCTTCACAGAAATTTCCTACTCCACACCGCAAAGCACCAAAAACTCCTTTGGAAAAATCGCTTATTTTCTGGAAGGCGTCAAACAGCTGACAAATATCCCACGCTATCATGTCAGAGTCGTCATTGATCAGAATGAAGTCATTGAGGATTCCTGTATCTTCGGCTGTGTTACCAATTCCAAGTTTGTCGCAGGATTTACTGCCGTAAACTCAAAGGATGCACAGCTGGATGATGGTCAGTTTGAACTTCTGCTCATCCGGGTTCCCAATAATCCACTGGATGTACAAAATATCATTGCAGCGCTGATAAAGCATGAGGTTAATGAAACCTGGATGTATTTTCGAAAGGCCTGTGATATCCGCATAGAAGCCCGGGAACAGATTCCCTGGACACTGGATGGTGAGGATGGGGGAAGCACAGCACTTGCCCATATCCTGAATAAAAACAGAGCGGTTACCATTCTGGTATAGCCGCTCTTTTCTTATCCGTTAAAATTTACTTTATTAAACTTGGCGCTGTTCTTCCCCTTGCCCAGTGTTTTTTCCAAAGCTTTGGTGCGGGGCTTCTGCTTGGCTTTGCGGGCCTGCTCCAGCAGCTCTGCTGTACTCTTCTTTTTTTTATCAGCCATGTTATGAACCTCCTTTTTTCAATACATCCAACAGACTCTGCACATCCTCCACGATGCAGTCAGCGCCTGCTTCCTTTAGCTCCTCACGGCTTCCGTATCCATATAATACGCCAATCGTGCGCATGCCGTTCTTTTTCCCACCGATGATATCGTGCCGGCGATCTCCGATCATCACACACCGTTCAATTGGCAGCCGGTGCTTCTGCACAGCATAGGCAATGACATCCGCCTTATCGCTGCGGGTACCATCCATCGTGGCACCGCAAATATCCAGCATATAGGAATCCAGCTTAAAATGCTTCAGAATGGTACAGGCGAATTCCTCAGGCTTACTGGTAGCGACCAAAAGCGTTTTGCCCTGCTTCTGCAATGCCTCCAGCAGTTCACGAATCCCCGGATATGCCACGTTTTCCAGCATTCCCTGCTTGCGAAAATAAACGCGGTAATCCGCAATTGCCTGCAAGGCCTGCGCCTCGTCAAAGGAATACAGCTCCATGAACATATCCTTTAAGGGCGGTCCGATAAATGCGCACAAATCATCCGGATTTTCCACATGAATACCGGCTTTATCCAAAGCAAAGGCTACCGATCTGGTAATACCAACCTTTGGATCTGTCAATGTTCCATCCAAATCAAACAACAGGATATCCTTATCCATCATTTTCCTCCTCCAATATTGTATATAATTCCCGCAAATCCCGAATTTCATAGGTTAACGGAAGCTGCTTGTGATTCTTTTTCCCATCAGGATTATACCAGCAGGTGGAAATACCGGCATTGATACCTCCCTGCATATCGCTGGATAACGAATCACCAATTATGAGGGTCCGATTCCGCTTCGCTCCATTTAATCTGGCAAAGCAGTGATCAAAATAGGATCGATCCGGCTTCCGAAATCCGATTTCCTCCGATACAAACATATGATGGAAATACGCGTCCAGACCGGAATCCCGCAGACGCGCATACTGTGTTGCGACAACACCGTTGGTCACGATACACATACGATACTGCGGATACAGGCGGCGTACCACCTCCATAGCATGCGGTATCATATCGTGCCCTCTGCCCAGCTCCTTTTGATAGATATCCTCGAAGGCGATGCCATCATCCGCAATACCGAATTCACGAAACAGCTTTCCAAACCGTGTGTAAATCACTGCTTCCCTTGAGATTTCGCCTTCCTCATACGCTGACCACAGCTGTGCGTTTATGTCCTGATAGCGTTTCTTCATTTCATTTGTCAACGGGTAATGATGCAGATCAAATACCCTCTGCAGAGCCCGCTTTTCCGTTGCATCGAAATCGAGCAGCGTTCCGTCTGCGTCAAATAACAGCGTCGTAAACTTCATATGTTCTCCTTATGTGATAATACGTTTCTTCATCCATGAGCCGCTTCGATACCGCCAGAAAAACCAGAGTATGCGAAAGAGCCAGTCGGTAAACATTGCGAGCCAGACGCCCAATACACCAAGCACCAGTATCACCCCTAGCAGCCAGCTCAGACAGATTCTGCACAGCCACATGGATACAATGGAGATGCACATTGTAAAGCGCACATCTCCGGCTGCACGCAATGCATTGGGAAAGGTGAAGGATGCCGGCCACAGCACCATGGCGAATATGCCGTGATACAGCAGCAGCTCCAGTGCGGTATCATACGTCTGCGCACTTAAATTATATATGTTCAGAAGCAAAGGCACAAGACACAGGATGATAAGATTTACCGCAAGCATGGATATATATGCGATTTTCATTAGTTTTTTTATGTAGAGACGGGCCTGCGCATAATCCCCAGCCCCAACGCACTGCCCTACGACCGTTATCATTGCAAGTCCGATTGCGGCAGCGGGTATGATTTCCATTTGTGCAATATTGTTCGCTACGGCATTGGCCGCTATCGCAACCGTACCAAAGCCCGCAATCAGTCCCTGAACAAGGATTTTTCCTATCTGGAACATACCGTTTTCCAAACCGTTTGGTATTCCGATTGTCAATATACGGCGTATCATATCCGGATGAAATTCCAGCTTCCTGTAGGAATCAATATAAATCAGATTATCCGGACTGCGCAGCAGATACAGCATAAACAGGGAACCCAGAATACGGGAAACCAGCGAGGATATGGCAGCACCCGCCACCCCCATATGGAAGCCGTAAATCAAAACGGCATTTCCGAGGATATTGAAGGCATTCATGAACAATGAGGTAATCATTGAAATTTTGGAATTCCCCATGGAGCGAAACAGTGCAGCTCCGGAATTATACAGCGCGATAAACGGGTAGGACCATGCGGATATTTTAAAATAAATCTCTGCATTCCACATGACTGCCGGCTCCACATCCGTAAAGACCAGCTGCAGGATTGCCGTACAGCCAATCAGAACGATTCCCATGATGATAACAGCAAAAATACCGGTTGAAACAATCAGCTGCTTTGCCGACACACATGCCTGATCGCGGTCACGACCACCGAGATACTGACTGCAGACAACAGCGCCTCCGGTAGCTAGTGCGGCAAAGATATTGATCAGAAGGATGTTGATCGTATCCACAAGACTTAGACCGGAAACCGCCGCCTCGCCCACACTCGACACCATGATCGTATCGCTCATCCCGATCGTTACCGCCAGAATCTGTTCGACAACAAGTGGCAGAATCAGCCGCTTCAGATTCTCATTTGTAAACATTTCATCACACTCCCAATCATCCCTTTGAATGTTACTATTATAGCCCATATCAGGGAATGCGCAAGTGAATTGAGAAAACTCCTGCCGGAAGTGAAAAAGTTTTGCAGGGTATGCGGTTTCATTTCAAAAGTATGGTAAAATGGTTGCGGGAGCGATGTTTATGAAAGAGTTTTTGTTTGTCGGCCTTGGCGGTGCCGTAGGAGCGATGCTACGCTATGGAATGTCCATGGTGCCTGTAAAAAGTGAGTTTCCGTATATGACACTTCTTATCAATTTTCTCGGTGCGGTAGCAATCGGGATACTGGCAGCCCTGAGCATGAGGCAGTCATTGTTAACGGAGCACAGTCTTTTGTTATTGAAAACCGGTGTGTGCGGGGGATTCACCACCTTCTCCACCTTTTCCCTGGAGGCGGTTTCCCTGCTGGAGCAGCATAAAACAGGGATGGGAATCACCTATATTCTTTCCTCCGTTCTTTTACGCCTGCTTGGAGTGCTGCTTGGCAAAGCAATGCTTCATCCTCTTTAATATGCGGAAGACGAAAAATCCTGCTAAGCAAAAAAAGGTCTGTATGCGTTGAGATAGTCTCTGCATACAGCCTTTTTGCACTCCATAACGGATTATCCGAAAAGCTTACACAAGCCTGCAGCGTGCATACCGGGAAGGGTCTGCTATGAATAGGCTAACACTCTCCCTGTTCTGCAATCAGACGCTGAAATTCATCCATCGGCATCGGACGATAATAATAGAACCCCTGAATCATATCACATCCATGCTGGCGCATATGCTCTGCCACAGTCTCATCCTCAACTCCCTCTGCCACGATCTGTACAGGAAAATGATGCAGTATATCCAGCAGACCATCCACAATCAGAAATTTATCGATATCCCTGTATGGATTTTGAAAAAGGGAGCGATCCAGCTTAATGATATCGATGGGAACCCTGGCAAGGACACTCATGGAGGAATAGCCGCTGCCAAAATCATCCAGCGCACAGCGAAATCCTGCCTTATGTATCGTATCCACCACCTTGATCAGCTTATCGGAATTATCCATGCTTATGCTTTCCAGCAATTCAAATTCGATGTACTCCTTCGGTATGTCAAACTGCTGAAACACTTCCATATATTCCTGCATGAACGGTTCATCCTCAAAGCTTGCCTTGGAAAGGTTAAAGCTGATGGGAACCATCTTCATCCCCTTTTGTATGCTCTCCTGTATCATTTTACATACCAGCTCAAACACCATTTGATCTACATAACGGATGTAGCTGTTTTCATTCAGCACCGGCAGAAACAATGAAAGAGGAATCATTGTACCATCTTCATCAAACCAGCGCAGCAATGCTTCTCCTCCGCATATTTTCAGGGTTTTGGCATCAACCTTAGGCTGAATATAAACCGCATAGGTTTCCTTGCGGCAGGCCTCGACTGTCTTCACCTCAAGCTGCGATCGCATTTGAAATTCCTGCAGCTGTTTTCTGGTAAAAAACTTAAAATCCGAGCTTTTCTTTTCATGCTCTTTTGATGTTATGCGGGCAAGCCATGCATATAAGCAGCAGGTTTCAAAATCCGCCTCCGGGAAATCCCGCAGACGACACACCCCCATGGAAAAAAACACTTTGTTGAAAAACCGAGAATCCTTCAACTCATAGCCCTTGTAGTCTCTTTGAATAAGCTCATCAATAATCTTCTTTTTTCGCCACTCATGAATGAGGAATATGAAATCATCCCCGCCTGTATACAGCAGATACTGTCCTTTCTTCAAACCCTTTGTGAAAGTCTTCAGAATCTGTTGAAGCAGCTCCTCCCCTGTTTCATGATCATATCGGCCAAGAAAATATCGAAATTTCTTAACATTAAAATGCAGAAGAGAATATTCCTCGCGCGGCTGCAGCTGAGAAAAAACAGCCTGTAGCTCTGAACGATTGTACAGCACCGTACCATTGTTGTCAGTCTTCATAATATTTGACCCTTTTTTCCTTTATCTGTTTTATTTTACCACACTTTATTCATAAGATAACAGGAAAGTTTCCATCTGCCGGCTGTTTCCATTGCCCGTTTGTAGCAAGGGTAACGTGGAAGCAGGCTGCAGATGCGGATATCCGAAAGCGAACACGATTGTTATCATCATGCGGCGTAACAGCATTTCGTTCAGCTGTAAGGTTTTGGCCTGAAAGCATACATAAAAAGCAGAAAAAGGTGCACCGTTTGCTTTAGGAATATGCACCTGGGTAACAGCATGATGGATGATACAACTTTGTGAACTGCCGCCAGCTATAGAACAAGCGGCTTCTAATGCATGCCTGCGCATGCATCAAAACGTTTTGTTCGTGTTCAGATACACGTAGCTGGTACGTTCCCAGTACCTCTACGAATCGCTCTCGCTCTGGCATACTTGGATATACTTTTCGCATGATATTGCTTGCTTCATTGAGATTGGCATTCATTAGCCCTCTTTTCCAGCTTATGCTTGTTCGTTCGCAGTTCAGTATTTACAGTATTTACAGTATTTACAGCATTTCACCTGTGGTTGGAACGTTATGGAAGAGACTTCGCTGTTGGCAGCTGCCTCTGTCTTTTGGTGTCTGCTGATTTCACATACAGGAAAATGATCCCTCCTGCAATGAGCTGGATGTGATACGTTGCCACACGCCATAATATCATAACACTGCTCGCTTCTGTTCTACCAAACAGAACTGCAAATATCAGAATAAATGCGCTTTCTGTCCATCCGGTATCTCCGGGAAGAGGCGTTAAGGCATTCAGCATATGGATACACGCAGACATCAGCAAAACATTGATCAAATCAGAAAGGGACAAGGGTACCTGCAGCGCCAATGCCGCCACATAAGGAATTGCATAGAAAATTGTCATACGCAGAAAATTCAGAAGAACAGCCTCCACAATCATGCGGCGGTCCTCCTTCAGCTTTTTGATTTCCTCATTAAAGTATAAAATCTGTCCCTGCCATTTTTCCAGTGTATACGCCTTATTCTTCACAATATGAAAACGAAAGCCGACATTGACAATTCCACGGCTGATTTTCACATACAGCTTTGGAAATCTGGCCATCGTCCATAAAATCAGTATGACAGAGGCATTGATGGCAAAGCCAAGCAGCACCAGAAAAAAATAGATCTGAAAATGTTCCATTGCATAGGGAAACCGTGTAAGCAGCAGTATGCTCACATAAAACAGGACTGTACTCTGATAAAGGAAGAAATCCTTCCAAAGTACACTGGCGATATCACTGTACTGCATATCCAGCTTACGAAATGCATAGGTCTGAGCCACCTGTCCTCCGCCCAACGGGGTAACACCGTTGAAAAAAGCTGCAATATACGCATTGTGTATTCCGTCCCATATGCGGATATCCGTTTTATAGGGTTTTGCTATCCTGTATAAGACGATTCCCTGAAGCAGATAATAAGCGGTGCCCAGTACCGCAATAAGCACAATCCAATACCAGGATATATGAGAAATATTATATAAAACCTCTGCACAATCATCCTTTAACGCAAACCAGCAGGCAAAGGCTGTCAGTGACAGAAGCAATAGAATCTGTAGGATTCGTTTTTTCCAGGTAGTCTGCATAAAACACCCCGCTTTCTAAGCTCTCGAGTAAGTATAGCAGTTAAATCTTAACTTTCTCTAAATATTTTCATATCATTCTTCAAATCTTTTTCTACTCATGCTTCCTTTATTCTGATATTTCCTGTACCTTAAAAAGGTATGCAGCAGCTTGCTTCTTTATAGCAGAATACGAATTTCTTCTATTGAAATATACGAAAGCATCAAGGAAATCATGCAGAATGCCCTGTAATCCACCCCGCGTTTTTCCTATATGAAACACTGGTTTGCTTATTGCAATCCCAATCCATATGCTATAATTGAGGAAAGGCTTAAACATGCAACGTGAACATTCTAATTCCATTTGCAGGCTGGCAGAAAGCAGCTGCGTTTGCATATCCTCCATAATGGGGAGTTGTACCTACTTCCATTATGCAGACTGGCAGAAAGCGGGGATAGACTGTTAGAACGACAAAATAGACAAGCTCCAATCATTGTAGGAATCGACATGATTTTCTATACGTGTTATTTGGTATGAGAGTCTTCACCTGTAAGAAAGGACATGATCATATGCTGCTGGATATATGTAAAGAACACAGAAAACGCTATGGCTGGCTGATTCGGCAAAAAAGAATAGCACTCGGCTATACCCAAAAGGAGCTTGTCGAAACGCTGGGTCATGCTGTTTCACTTCGCAGCTACATTGCCTTGGAAAACGGAAAAGCGCTGCAGGATATGGATATCTATGATCAGCTGTTTGCCCTGCTTGATCTGCAGTATAATTATGCATGCAATCCCGATCCCCTGCTGACGCCTTTTCTGCAGAAGCTCTTTGAAAGCTGGAACGCTTATGAGGAAGAGGCATGCTGTAGCTGTATCCGGGAGCTGCTGCAGCTTCTTTCCCCCTATAGACAATACAGCTGGGAGAGCGTGGTTTTAAAAAGTCTTTCCATCCTGCTGGATGCTTTGAAAAAGGACAGATTGCTGAAGTCAGAGGAATATGACTGGCTGATGCAGTTTCATAGCGTATTGCCAAGAGAATTGGAATCTGTGTATGCCTCCATCCTTTATCACTATCAATATACCCTTCCCCATGATCGAAATCAGCTGCGCAATCTGCTAACCATATTTCCTATGCTTTCTCATCCCGATTCTGTGAAAAACTGTATTACCTATGCGCTTCATCAGACAAATCTGGAGCATAATGACCTGCCTGCGTGGAAGCAGCTGCAGAAATTTCGAAAGAAGGAGGAGCACAGCGGAAACTGGACAGCATTGTTTGATCTGTATCACTGGCTCTGTCTGATCAGCGCCCGCATTCATGTACCTGCCTTTGAGGACCTGCACAGGATGTGTGAAAAGCTGCTGCAGGAGCATACAATCAAGGCAGAGCGCAGAATCACCTATTATTTCAATCTCTCGGGTGTTTATCATAACCAGAAGGAGTATGAGAAGGAGGAATATTATCTTTGTCTGTTTCTGAAAAATCATACCCGCCAGCTTCTGCCATTCATGTTTTGGTATATTCACAATCAGCGGCTTCAAGGGAAAGGAATTGAAAAGGTTCTTGCGCAATCCTATGATATGCGTGACTGCAGTGAACGTCTGCAGACTCTGTGGGGGTTTTATGAACTGCTGCCTCATGCGGATGCGCAGACTTCCCAGAAATATCTTATGAAGCGATGTCTGCCATTGATGAGTGAGCTTGCTGTGGAATTTCAAATCGTTTTTCTTCATGAGCTTCAACTTTTGATTCCCAAAACCAGAAATTACAAGGATCTGCATCTTTATATGAAACAGCTGCGGCTGTAATCAAATTCCCTACACGGCTTACTTGAAGATTTTAATACATTGATATTGCAACAGCCTTGAAGTTCCCTTTTCTGATAAAGTGTTTCTGCACCTGATAAGGAATTCATCAGCTTAACACCTCTTTTCTCAGCAATCTGCAGATTTTCCATATCGGTGTACGGTTTCCTGTATACTTTGGGAAACAAGAGGAGGTAGTGATTATGGAATTACAGGAATTGTATGAACACTTTGAGGAGGAAAAAAGACTCTTTCACGGTTATGCAAGTCAGGTTGAGTACCTGACAACCATGCACTATATTCATCGATATGCAAATACACAGGCGCAGATTCTGGAAATCGGTGCAGGCTGTGGTGCATATTCTCTCGCCTTAGCGAAGGAGGGGTATTCCCTTACTGCGGTGGAACCGGTTAAAAAGCATGTTCAGATTATGGAAAGCAGAAAAACAAGGGATATGGATATCACCATTCTGGAATGTGATGCCGCACACCTGCCGGAGGACTGGAATTCAAAGTTTGACATGGTTCTCTGCTTCGGTCCCCTGTATCACCTTTCGAGAACACAGGAGCAGCTACAGGCTATCGAGGCAGCCTGCCGGGTATGCAAAAACAAGGGCATCCTGATGTTTGCCTATATTCCACACGATATGGTAATGGCAACGGAAACCATGCATGTGGAGGGATTCCTTACGGGAGATGAATTTGATACGAAAACCCTGCAGCTTCACAATGACCCGTTTGTGTTTCATGACGAGCAAAGCATAGATGAGCTGTTTCATCCCTTTCCCTTAGAAAAGCTGAAGTATGTTGCGGCAGACGGTCTTGCGGAATTGATGAGTGAGCGTATCAATCGCTTTACTTCAGAGGAATTTCAGGTATGGATGCGATACCATTTGAAAACATGTGAAAAGCCATCCTTTTTGGGACACAGCAATCACAATCTTTTCATTGCACAAAAAAACAGCCGTTAATCTTTTCTGTTTGAATCTATACAGGAATGGATGCCATCAGGCAGTGCAACCCGTGCCCGTCAGGTTGCCTGATAGAAAAAGCTAATATAGCTACCCCTGCATGCTTTCACAGGAACATTCCCGCCACAAAAGCGACTTTTCGAGCGGTAGTTTTAACATACCTTCATTTTGAACTATCAAAAGCAATGCTATGTATGCGACTGCATCGGTAATGTAAATTGGTAGATGCTAACAGATGTACAGCTTCTTGAAAATTCAATTGCATCTGTCGTCCATATTCTGTATAATGAGAGCGTGGCGGCTTTTAAAGGAGATGGTTCTGTCCGGCGCACTTGACGCTGTTGAAGGCGTAATGAAGTGAAACGTGGAAAAGTAGAAAATGATCAGAAAACAGATATAAAACAGCCTGTATCAGACAGGGTTTATATCGTGGTCATTGTATCAGCTACTTCCACAGAAATGTTTATAACAGCCTGTGGGATATCCACAGGCTTTTCGTAAGCTGCCATCAGGAAAAGAAAGGACAGAACAAATGAAAAAACTATTTACCATGGCAATGCAAAAACCGGCATTGTATGAAACAAGCAAGGACAATATCTGGAGTGATCCGCATACTGTAAAACGTATGCTGAAAGCACATCTGGATACTACCGAGGACTCCGCAACTCGTAGGATCGAAACCGTGGAAAAAGCCATCAACTGGATAAGCAGGCAGTTTCCAGCGGAAAGATATCCGACACTACTAGACCTTGGCTGCGGACCCGGTGTTTATACGGAGCGCTTCTGCAAAAAAGGGATATGCAGTTACCGGTGTGGATTTTTCCGAGCATTCGATTACCTATGCAATGCATTCTGCCAGACAGCAGCAGCTTTCCATACACTATCTGTGCGCTGATTATACACAGCTGCACATGAATAGCAGATTTCACATCATCACCCTGATTTACTGTGATTTTGGTGTATTGTCTGCTATGGACAGAAAGAAACTGCTGGCTTCCGTTTACAGCTGGTTACAGCCGGAGGGCGTCCTGCTTTTTGATGTATTTCTTCCTTCCCACTACGACGGTGTCCCTGAATCTAAAACATGGGAAATTACAGAGGATGGCTTCTGGGCGGATGAGCGATGCCTGACTCTGCATGATGTTTTTCACTATGAGGAAGACAATACTGTTTTGAACCGATATATCGCGATAACAGAGGATGATATCCGTCAGTTTCATGTATGGGAGCATACCTTTACGAAAGCAGAGCTGCAGGAAGCACTGCAGGAGGCAGGCTTTACAAGCATAGCATTTTTCCGTGATATGAACGGAAATCCATGTGGTGATTATGATCAGACAATGTGTATCGCCGCCTGTAAAAGCAGAACTAACGCAACGGATATAGGCAGTGATGGCTGAATGCGGCAGATAATTTACGAAATCTCCATTCAGATATAGCTAGCAGGAAATGACACAAGGCTCTCTTTCATGGGAGCCTTTTTTTGAATAGAGACTTCCTGGGACTGTGCATTCATGTATTCATAAGTATCGCTTTTTTCGCATAAGCAGCTTAGGAACAAAAAAAGCCGCTCTTTGGATGTGAAGAGCAGCACCATCGGGAGTTTATAGAGAAGATTGATGGCATGGTTATTGTATCACCTTTTTTTGTATATGAAAACTTATTTGCTCACAGTAATATTGTGATACTCATATGATTGCTCGCTGTCATAGATTGAAAGTAAGCAGTGCAGCAGCGATATATTCACTATGTCCATGGTATAAAGGGAAGTGCTTTGATACGCAGTGGTATTTCCCTATGAAGGTTTGCTGGCTACCAGGTGCTGTAGCTATGAATAAGCAGTATGCCATACCCTTTTAGGATTTCAGGAGTTGTGTCGCAATATGCAAAAAGCGATGTGCATGATCAATGATATTGCAGAGACGGCAACCTGAGAAATGGATGGATCAGATGCCGCGGTTCCTGTAATTTTTACGATTTTCTTATTGCCATAAATCTTTTTCTGTGATAATATAATAAAGCGTTAAAGCCTAGGGGTATAGTACAATGGTAGTATAACGGTCTCCAAAACCGCTGATGGGAGTTCGATCCTCTCTACCCCTGCCAGTTTACATCTTCAGATGCTCATTCGAGCATCTTTTTTTTCATCATCTTTGGGAAATACAGGAGGATCATAGGCAGCTGTACCTTTTTCTGATACAATCTATACAGGTGATGTATATGATTGAGCTTCCTGAAGCAAGAACAATAGCAGCAGATTTACGTAAAGAGGTTCTTGGAAAAACTATTCAAAGTGTGTCCGGAAATTTCACAGATCACAAATTCACGTTTTATTATGGTAATCCGGATACCTATCACGATCGACTGAAAAACAAAGCCGTAACCGCTGTAGTAGAGCGCAGCTTCTACGTGGAACTGGAGATTGAGGATGAGGTGCTGACCTTTCGTGATGGAGCAAATATCCGATGGTTTGCAAAACCACAGCAATTCAAGAAAAGCAAGCTGCTGCTTATGTTTACAGATGGAAGCTGTCTGCACGTTACAACCTCCATGTATGCGGCAATACATGTTTTTCCAAAGACTGAGGGTGCACAGGATGCCTATTATGAGGCAGAGCTGAAAAGCTGTTCTTTGCTGGACGAGTGCTTCACGTACGAAAATTTTTTAAGCAAGCTGCATCATGAAACAGAAAAGCTGAGTGTGAAAGCCTTTCTGGCGACAAAGCAGAGGTTTATAGGAATCGGAAACGGTGTCTGTCAGGATATCCTGTTTTATGCGGGACTGCATCCGAAACGGAAAATGAATATTCTGACAAAGGATGAAGTAAACACATTGTTTTTCTCAATGAAGCAGACGCTGCAGCAGATGGTACAGGAAGGCGGCAGGGATAGTGAGAAGAACATTTATGGTGAAAAGGGCGGGTATCACTGTGTCATGTCAGCAGGGCATTATAAGGATGGCTGCCCGAAATGCGGAGGCAGAATTCAGAAAGAGCAATATCTGGGGGGAAGTATTTATTACTGTCCACACTGCCAGAAATAAGAAAGCCGCCGGATGTAACGGACACCGGCGGTTTCTTTGTGGATTCCATATCCAGAATTATGGAATTAAATGAATATGCCACAGTATACAGGTAGTATGTGGCTGTAAGAACTATATCATAGGTACGAAAAGGCAATCTAAACAAAATGTAAAGCTTTTATAACAGAAGTGAACTGGCAAGCTTCCTATATGTGCAGTATCTGCTCTCTTCGCCCTTCAGATTCTTTGTATAGCATAAAACACGCATGCTCTTCACAAGGTTCTTTCTCGATTGTGTGTAAACTTAACATAGGGAGACTTCCATACGATTGCAGTTATCAATAGAAGTTGAAGTCTCCCTTTTGTAAACACCCTAAAGTAAGAAAGAACCCTTCACAATTTCATGCGTGTTTTTTCTTGCGTATATCACTGTCAATACTTCTCATCTGTCCACTGTGATTTCAAATACTTCAGAAGACCACTGCAGCCTTCCATCACATCGGTAAACGTAGCATCAAAGTTACCAGTATACCATGGATCGGCAATTCCGCCCGGGCGGCTTGTAAAGTCAAGCAGCAGATACAGCTTATGCTTTGGATCACCATGAACAATACGTTCCATGTTTCTCATGTTTGCGCCATCCATACCGATCAAATAATCGTATTTTTTATAATCTGCTTCACACATCTGTACAGCCCTGTGATTTCCTATCGGTATTCCTTCTTCACGCAGCTTACGGCGTGTTCCATAATGAACTCCGTTTCCGATTTCTTCGCGGCTTGTGCCGGCGGATGAAATATAAAATCTGTCCTGCATTCCTTCTTTTTTCACCAAATCCTTCATAACATATTCCGCCATTGTGGATCGACAGATATTGCCGTGGCAAACGAATAGTATTTTTATCATGTGCTCATATCTCCATTTAAGTCTTATGTTTCTTTCCAAACGCTTGATATTTCAGGGTTTTCCGTTTTTCAAGGTATCCTCTCATACCTTTTCGTGTTTTCTCATGTCTTTTCCTGCAATCTTGTAAATCCATCGGTAAAGCAAGCATCCTTACCAACGGGCTTTTTTAATCCTTCGCTATCCGATATACTTCTTCCTCTGCATATCGAACTTCACATGGGTGTATGTGTTCAAGGCTACACTGATGTCTGCGTGACCCAGAATATACTGCAGGGTTTCGGATCTATCTCGAATTTTGTCAAATAAATCTATTTGCTGTTTCCGGGTATTCGCTTCTCTGGTAACAGAATCATTGACAATGGCAGATGCCAGTTCAAATGCCAATGAATTTTTGCGAAGAAAATCATCGTCCACTGCCATCTGAGCGGTTCTTTATCATTTCATCTTTCTATTCAGTCATAAATCCGAAATTCATATCCGTCTTCCGGTTCTCCTATGGGATATCCCAGGATTTCCTCTGCTCTGCGCTGAAACTGCGCAAACCACGCATCCCATTCCTCCTGTGGAAGCTCTGCGTAAAACTGCAGACCACTGGTCTCCAAAGAAGCCTCAATCAGCTTTCCGTCACATCCATACCATTGCGGACAGCCATCACTAAAGCCCCGATAATGCGGCAGCTGTGCAAACATTTCTACCAGCTCATTCCATAAGTTTTCCGGTATGGAATAATGTATATTCAGATTATGATTATGTATGTCCATGTATGCTTCTCCTTGTTAACATTTACGTAATCGAATGCTACGCTCACTTATAATGCCTTCCATTTCATCATCGCCTCATATTCTTTGCCAACCTTGTGCAAAATATCGACACATCCACAGCTGCTGTATCGTTGCAGCATCTCTGCATCAAAAAATGAATTGAAGCTTCCATAGAAGACATCTGCAATGCTATCGTTCATATAAGATAGCGTGTCAGTCCGTCGAATCAGAAATATCTGTTTGATATTTGGTCGTATATACCTGTTCACAAATCCCCCTGCGGCAACGATTTGCAGTGACCTGGAAAGAATTTCATCGTCCTGATGCTCCTGTGAAGTTTCATGAATCCGCGAATCATGCATCTCTTTCCTATCCGGACTACCTGCTACCGTCCATGGTATCATGAAAAGCACAGATTGACAAATCCCTTTCTATAGATTTTTCAGTTTTTCCATAATTTCAGCATATTCCTTCTCCAGTACTTCCCGATCACCTGATGCCTGTATGAGTCGATGTGCCACCTCACTTCTGCGCATATCCAGAATCATTCGCTTTGTCGCTATATCCGGATCGATTTGTCCCTGCTTTTTACTGCATGACTTCACACAGTCCTGCGGCATGGACAGCGCATGCTCGCGAAGCTCCCATACCTCAGTTGCGACCTCTTTGATAAATGCCGCATCATGAGATACAAACAATACACTTCCCTCATAATTTTGCAGCAGCTTTGTGATACAGCGAATGGAAGGAAGATCGAGATAATTTGTCGGCTCATCCAGAAGCAGCAGATTGCTGGAACCTACCATCAGCTTCGCAAAGCCAAGCCGCATCCGCTCTCCACCGCTTAACGCAGCTACCGGCTTTTTCAAATCCTGTTGTTGAAATAACAACCGATCCAGAATTGTGCGCACGACATGCTCCCCCTGCACACTATCCGCCATGGCATTCTCATATACACTTTGCTCATCCTTCAAATTCTCAAACTGCTGAAACAATCTGCCAATCTTCACCTTTGGTGCCTTCCATATCGCAGGATTTCCTTGTACAATCGCTTGCAGCAGCGTTGTTTTGCCACAGCCGTTTTCTCCAACAAGAGCTACTCTACTGTGATTTTTCATAAAGAAATGCACATTCTTTAGCACATTGTGCCTTCCATAGGAAACACTTAGTCCTTCTGCTTTCAACAGCCATTTTCCTTTTGGCAGATCCAGCGCCTGTACATCCATCACAATTGCTTCTTCCTCTTTTAACACCTCAACCTTTTCCAAATGCTCCATACGGCTTGCAATCGCATCCGCCTGCCGATACATCGCCTTACTGATACCGTCCTTGGACTTTCGAAGCGCGACCTTTCCCCGCATTTTACGTTCACTGTTTGAAACATTTCGCGGCTTCCGCTTCGCCTTTTGTGCCTGCTTTATTTTTTGCTCATACGCCTTTTGCAGCTGGTGACGCTGCTTCTCGATTGTATCGTAACGGTGCTGCAGATATTTTCTATGTTCCTCTTTCTGATAAAGATAGCTTTCATAATTACCTTCATATATGTGCAGCCTGCCATCCTTAATTTCAATGATCTGGTTGCATACCTCCTGTAACAGGGAACGCTCATGCGTAACCAGTACAAAGGAATCCATATTCTGCAGGGCTTTTTTCACAAAGGCAATTCCCTGCTGATCCAGATTGCTTGTCGGCTCGTCCAGAAGATACAGATGACAGGGGGTGCTCAGTGCTTTTGACAACCGCAGCCTCTGCTGTTCCCCACCGCTTACCTGTTTCTTCAATTGCAGATGAGAAACAGATAATTCCCTCAGTAGTCTTCCATCCCCATAAGAAACCTGTTGTGACAGCTGTTCAAAATAGGAAAGCGTACAAAATCTACGTACAACACCTTCTTCAACCTCACACACTCCCTGTAAAATCCGCAAAAGTGTGGTTTTTCCGCATCCGTTTGCGCCAATCAGTCCAATCCGCTGACCCTGATGGATCTGCCATACCGGTATATGAAGCAGTTCTTTATCATGAAACCTTTTTATTACATGCTGTAATTCCAGCAGCATAGAATCCCTCCCTATGAGCGGGTTGATTATCATATATAAAAAATCTATGCTCAATATCTATCTTACCTGCATTCTACATGCATTGAAGTATAAGAAAAGAACAGATTGATAAAAAAACACAATGATAATTTAACCCACAGTCCGCAAAACAGTACATACGCTATGGTTTGTCTGCTAGTTTTCACGTTTTTGTAAATTAGATTATCAAATTCTCATCGCAGCTGTTCCTCTGTCTTTCTAAATCCTTTACTTAATATTATACGTTAGGACACTGATACGTCAAGTGATTTTTTAGAGACTCCTTTTCAGTGCTTCTTTTTATGCAAAGCATATCCGACTTTCATTTTCTTGAATCGTCTGTAATATCAATTTTTTCATAGTTGGTATACTGAAGGTAAAAGCCTAACATTATAGTATCAGAATAGTACTATCTACAAGAAATATAGAGGAATATATCATTCATACTTATGAAACATAACGAAAAGCTTATTAACATGCTATCCTCACACAGTATATACATGCTTCATACTGTAAACAGCAGCTTTGACTTATCTTTGTGTAATCTCGTCTTAGTCATTTGATCCTTTATGTATATCCGGTACCTTCAGCAACTGTTGCCTTACAACACTTTTTTCACAGACACTGATGAATGCGAGCAGCAGGTGTATTTTTACAAACACTGAACGGTATACATATCTTCTCTTTATGGAAAAACATTTCATATACAGGGACAAATTACGTGAAAAAGATGGTACAATAATAAGATGAAAGCAGGGGTGTATGTATGGAGTTTACCAATGCACAAATCCGGGATTTTGCCGGAAGTGATGAACAATATGAAAAAGCGAAAAGACTGGTGGATGAGCAGAGAATCGTATCTCTGGATATCGATGATTTTTCTTCCAGGGAAATCATCATGATCAACGCTACCATTAAGGATGGAAAGGACTACCGGGAAGTCAACATGTCCATCGACAAGGATGATGTAACGGTGCGCGCACATTTATGCAGCTGTCCGCAGCATGGGAAAGATACATTGTCCTGTGAGCACTGTACAGCTGTTTTAATAAAGCTGAATGAGGAGCATGAAAAGAAGCAGAAGGAGACGGATGCACATACCGCAGTTCAGCAGCATGACAGCTACGCCATTTCCCTTATGAATGCCTATGAGGAACAAATCATCTATTCCTCGCTGGCTATGAATCTGAAGCAGGCGGTACATATCGAGCCTGTTTTGGAGATTCGTCAGCGAACTATCCTGGCACTGACACTGAAGGTGGGGAATGCAAAGCGCTATATCGTAAAGGATATTGCACAGTTTCTTGACGATATCCGCAACAATGTGAAAAAAAGCTATGGCAAGGAGCTGGAGTTTCTGCATAACCGCTTAAGCTTTGATGAAGATAGTCAGAAGCTGCTTGACTTTATGCTGCGCCATGAGCATGATGTCCTCTATTTCCAGAACCGCCATGCACTGGAGCGCTGTCCACAGGCGCGTAACCTGTGTATGACACCGGATGCGCTTGATGAATTTTTCCAGCTGTACGCCGGTGAGGATATTATGCATCGCATGAAGGAAAAAATGCTGATCAACATGCGCTTTCTGGATGAAAATCCAAAGCTTACCATGGAAGTTAAAAAACAGGAGGATGACTCCTATGAAATCGCCTTGAGCTCTTTGAGCTATCGCATATTTGAAGGCCGCAGCCATATATATTTGTTAATGGATCATATTTTGTACCGCTGTGATACCGCTTATTCCAAAGCCTGCAGCCGCCTGCTGCAGACATATCTGGAAAAGAAAAAACCACTGCTGTTAAGCAGTGAACTCATGCCCACCTTTTATAATAATGTCATTATGAATACACGCCAGTATATTCCGCTGAGAGGTGTGGATATTTCTGCCTTTGCACCGCTTCCTCTGGAATGCCGTCTGTATATCGATATGCCCAAGCACAATGTGATTTCCGCACGCCTGATGTACTGCTATGGAAATGAGGAATACAACGCTTTCAGCACAAGTGCCCTGTCCACCTCCAGAAATTTCAATGATGAAATTGCGACACGGCTTGTCTTTACCCGTTACATGACCCGAATCGATGCAGTGGACGGCATTGCCTATATCGAGCATTCGCAGGATGCCATGTATGAATTTCTGAATCAGGGGCTGAAGGAGCTTGGCAATACCTGTGAGATATTTGCTACAGATAAATTTAAAAAGCTGCAGATCAAGGAGAGTGTCAATATCTCCATGGGTGTCCGCATTGAAAGTGATTTGCTGGAAATTAATTTTGATACCTACGATTTCCCTGTTAATGAGCTGCAGGAGGTCCTTGCCTCTTATCGTATGAATAAGAAGTATTACCGTATGAAAAACGGCTCCTTTGTCAATATCGAGGATAGTGCACTGCAGGAGCTCAGTGCAATTCTGGATGGTATGCACGTGAGTGAAAAGGAAATCAGCAGCGGTGTGATCAAGGTTCCCAAATATCGTTCTCTGTATATTGACAACAGTCTGAAGGATAGCGATATGATCAAGGTCGACCGGGATTCCTCCTTCAAGGATATCATTCGCGGCATCCGCAATGTCAAGGACAGTGACTTTGCAGTCCCTCCAGCGCTGAAGTCAACACTGCGTAATTATCAGAAAACCGGCTTTCGCTGGATGAAAACCATGGCTGCCTATGGCTTTAGCGGTATACTGGCAGATGATATGGGTATCGGTAAAACCCTGCAGGTCATCACGCTGCTGGAGGATGAACGGCTGCAGCGCAAAGATTCTTTGTCACTGGTCGTTTGCCCGTCTTCACTGATACTCAACTGGCAAAGTGAAATTGAGAAATTTTCCAAGACGCTGACGAGCATCATTATCAGCGGCTCCAGTGATGAGCGAAAGGTACAAATCCGCAGCTGTAAGGACTATGATGTCGTTATCACCTCCTATGACTATTTAAAACGGGATATTGAAGCCTACGAGGACTTCACCTTCCAGTATCAGATTATCGATGAAGCGCAGTATATCAAAAACCACAACACCAAGAATGCCATCAGCGTAAAGCAGATACAGGCCCGCCATCGGTTCGCCCTGACCGGAACACCGATTGAAAATTCACTGGCAGAGCTGTGGAGCATCTTTGATTTCCTAATGCCCGGCTATCTGTATACCTATTCATATTTCAAAAAGCAGTATGAGCAGCCCATTGTCAAGGAAAACGATATGGGAATGCTGAAGGAGCTGAAACGTATGGTTGAACCATTTATCCTGCGGCGTGTGAAGAAGGATGTCCTCAAGGAACTGCCGGAAAAGGTGGAAAACACCATGCTGATTGAGCTGGATGAAGAAACAAGAAAATTATATATGGCCAATGTATCCCTCATACGGGATGACCTTAACAAAAGCTTTAAGGAAAAAGGCTTCGCAAACAGTAAAATCATGATTCTCAGTATGCTGACCAGACTGCGTCAGCTGTGCTGTGATCCGCGCCTGCTGTATGAAAATTATAACGGTATCGGTGCCAAAATCAGTGCCTGTATGGAGTTTATTGAAAGCTGCCGGGAATCCGGAAAAAAGGTTCTCCTATTCTCACAGTTCACCTCGCTTCTTTCGCTGCTGGAAAAGGAGCTGGTACGCCAGGATATCCCTTACTATTTGTTGAAGGGAAGCACACCGAAGCTGCAGCGGCAGCAGCTGGTAAACAGCTTTAACAGTGATGATACCCCCATCTTCCTGATATCCCTGAAGGCAGGCGGTACCGGCTTAAATCTGACAAGTGCGGAAGTCGTTATCCATTTTGATCCATGGTGGAACATTTCTGCACAGAATCAGGCAACGGATCGCGCCTACCGCATCGGTCAGCATAACAATGTACAGGTTGTCAAGCTGATAGCAAAGGATACCATCGAGGAGAAAATCATGCAGCTGCAGAGTCTGAAGCAGGACCTCAGCGACTCCATTATTCACAATAACGAGGGAATCATCACCAGTATGAGCAAGGAAGATCTGATGAATTTGTTCTAACGCCCTGCCTCTGTCTGACAAGGTCATGTACAAAAATAGAGATACTTACACAAGCTGAATTTCATTGCTATTTTTATAAGGCTGTCCTTTATAACAGCATGGCATAATGCACAGCTGAAGCTATCATAACAAAGACGCATATACATTTGGATACTCCCATGTACTGCGTCTTTTTCTATATCCAACCTTACTATAGACCTCTGAACGCTTTTCACAGCGCAATGGCTGTCTTACTCATTTGTGGAAGAGAAAGACATAGGGAAGCATGCTGGCAGCATATCTTTTCTCCGTTAAGCAACCGATTACAAGTTATTTCTTTCGCTGCTTATAAAAATGAGCGGTTTCTTGCATCTCATTCCCATATCAGCAAAGAAAAACGAACGATGCCTTCTGATTTTTAAATGCTCCATAACCGTATACAGCGAAGACATGCATTCTGTAGCCGCTTTTCCCCTTAAAATCATCAGTGGATTGCATACCTCCGCATTTTCTATCTGAAGCTGTAGAAAACGATATGATGTAGAATAGAGCCACTCTGCTGACTGTTGTGCAAATTTGTACTTTTTTCGGCAGCAGCCGCATAGCTTACAAACAGGTGATCCCATATGAAAAAAGAACTTTTATTTCCACAGGATTGTGACGGTGAGCAATACCTGCGCCGTCTGATAGACGCCTATCCTTATGATATTGAGGAAGCAAGAGTACTCGCCCTGCTTACCGCACAGCCGCACCCCAGTCCGTATCTGCTGGAATTTCTGACCTATGCCGCGACACTTTCAAAATTTCGTCTGTGCAGCAGTGAAGCAGCACGAAACCCTTCTCTGGACACCCTGTTTCAGAACATGGCCGTCCTGAAGCAAAAGGACAGCAGCCTGCTGCATATGCAGCCCTTTGGATTTGATGCTACCCTGCAGCTGCGTGTATGTGAGGTATCCCATCCCTATGCGCACCTTCCTCTGGAGCAGATTCCCTTTATTTCACAGGTACAGCTGCATCATGTACCACTCTTTCAGCAGCCGGATGCCACCAATATTTCTATTGAGCGCTCCTCCACCTTCATCTACCGCGATATCAGTATGGATGCAAATGCTTTTTTTGCAATGAGTATTGCGATTGCGGATAAAAAGGGCATTGTTTATCTGTCCAGAGAATGCGTACAGCTGGGCGTCTGTCTCGCCGCCCTGTATCCGCTCACTGCCTTGTCCCTGCAACAGGACTTCATTCTCATTTTTGCCTTAGCCTCCGCAAAGGATCAGGCCTGCTACTATTACGATGAAACGAATCAGATCACCATTGGACTGGTCAGCGGAACCCCGCGTATGCATCATATACGCTATCTCAAGGATATGCTGCAGACCCTTTACAATGCAATCTGCATGGAGAAGCACGATCTGCCCATTCATGCCTCCATGCTTCAGATGCAGGCAGGTGATACAAAGAAAGGACTGGTCTTTGCCGGAGAAAGCGGAACCGGCAAAAGTGAGCTGCTTGATGCCTGCCTTCGAGTCTGTGAACAGAAGGGGCTATCGGCAGCCCCCGTTTATGATGATCATGGAACCCTGCATTATCTGGATGAGGAAATTGTCAGCACCGGCGGAGAAATCAGTGCGCTGAAAAACATCACACATTCCCGTATCACCTCGGTATTCTCCACTTTTTCCGACAGCCTGTTTCTGATACAGGAAAATCAGGAGCTGTATCAGATTCTGCCGCTTATTCAGCATGCAAATACCCTGCAGTTTCACAAGGTTACACATTTGTTTTATCTGGATAATGTCAGCGATGAATACGGCTATCGGCGACTGGAAACACTGGATGAATGTCTGGACCTGTTCCGCAAGGGACCCTGCCGCAGAAACGGACAGCTGATTTCCTCCTATTTCATCAATCCGCTTGGCTGTGCTCAAAACAAGCCTGTCTGTGACGCCCTCCTGCGGGATTTCTTTACCATCCTCTATCTGCAGGATATTCCGGTTTATGTTCTGTACACGAGAAGGGCGGAAAACAATACGCAGCTGTATGAGGAATATACAGCCTCGATTTTACGTGAAATCCTTGGAAATGATTGCGAAAACGAAGACGAACCGCTATACTTATAGTAGCTGTACGTCAGGAGGTAGTACATGGAAACAAAGGAAATCATAGACGCGCTCCAGATGAAACGTTCTCTAATCCGCATATCGCATGAAATCATCGAGCATAACCGCGGCGTAGAGGATATCGTCTTAATCGGTATCAAGACAAGAGGAGAAATTCTTGCCAGACGACTGGCAGACATTATATGCAACGTGGAGGACGTCAGTGTTCCCTGCTTTGCCCTGGATGTATCGCATTGGAGAGATGATCGGGAAAAGCTCTATCCCCTGCCGATGGAATCCCTGCCGGTAAAGGATAAAAAGGTCATCCTTGTGGATGATGTACTCTTCAAGGGAAGAACCGTACGGGCTGCGATGGATGCGATCATGCACTATGGTAGAGCCAGGGAAATTCAGCTTGCTGTGCTGGTGGACCGCGGGCATCGGGAGCTTCCCATTCGCGCTGACTATATAGGAAAGAATATTCCCAGCTCCCTGCGTGAGGTCATTCGGGTCAGAGTCAGCGAAATTGACGGAAACGACGGCGTTTCTATAAGTAAGTGAGGTAGACAAATGGATAAGACATACGTATTGGATTTTGCTTCAAGACTTTTGGGGACGGACTCCCCAACCGGTTATACAAAAAAGGCAATTGACCTTGTAGCCGACGAGGCAGCAGCCTTGGGATATCAGACAAAACGCAACAATAAGGGAAACCTTCTGATTTATGTAAAGGGCTCCAGCAGTGAAAAAACAATCGGCTTCTGTGCGCACTGCGACACACTTGGGCTGATGGTACGCTCCATCAAAAGCAACGGTATGCTGGCAGTCACTAACATCGGCGGCCCGATCATTCCCACACTGGATGGGGAATACTGCCGCATTCATACAAGAGATGGCAGGGTATATACCGGTACCGTACTTTCCTGTTCTCCCGCATCACATGTATATAAAGACGCTTCGACCAGAAAACGTGAGGTCGATGAGATGGAAATCCGCATTGACGAGGTTGTGAAAACAAAAGCGGATGTGGAAGCACTCGGCATCTGCAACGGTGATTTTGTGGCAATCGATCCAAAGGTTCAGATTACGGAAAGCGGCTTTATCAAATCCCGCTTTCTGGATGACAAAATCAGTGCCAGTGCCCTGATGGGCGTCCTTCAGCATATGAAGGAACACAGCATCACCCCTGCATACGATCTTATTTTCATGATGAGCACATATGAGGAGGTCGGTCATGGCATGTCACACATACCGGAATGCATTAATGAGCTGATAGCCGTGGATATGGGCTGTATCGGTCTTGATCTGGCCTGCAGTGAACAGGATGTTTCCATCTGTGCCAAGGATTCCAGCGGACCGTATGATTATGAAATGACCAGCCGGCTGATTGAGCTGGCTAAGGAAAAGAAGCTGTGCTATGCCGTTGATATTTATCCGATGTATGGCAGCGACGTCAGCGCAGCACTGCGCGGAGGCTGTGATATCCGCGGTGCACTGATCGGTCCGGGCGTACATGCATCCCATGGAATGGAACGAACGCATTATGATGGTGTGGAAAACACCATGAAGCTGATTCTCGCATATATTTCCTAGCTTTCCCCTTGATTTTCTTCAGAATATGCAACCATGCTCTGAAGAAAATCTTTTTTATATTCCCTGCATACCGCCTGCTTCCCACGCATATAGTTGAAAGAGGTGAACCTATGCTGTTTCATACATTTCTATTTGTTTTTCTGGCAGAGATGGCCGATAAAACACAGCTGATGATTATGGCGCTGACAAACCGCTACTCCGTAAAAACCGTAATTGCCGGCATGATACTCGGTGTCTTTGCCATCAGCGGTGTCTCCGTACTGGCCGGTGATCTGATCGGTGATCTGATTCCCATGCGTCTGATCAAGCTGGCGGCAAGTGCCATGTTTCTGTTTTTTGGACTGATGAATCTTCGCTGCAGCACCGAGGAAGAAGCAGGGCATCATGTTGCAATGAAAATTCCCGTAGTATCCATTGCATTTACCTTTGTTATCGCAGAGCTTGGTGATAAAACGCAGCTTGCCACCGTTGCGCTGGCCGCCGATCACATGCGTGAGCATTTTCCGATTTTCCTCGGTGCTTCTCTGGGGCTGATTATGGCGAATATACTCGGTATCTTTGCAGGCAAGCTGATCTTCTCTCACCTTCGTGAAGATACGGTCAAGGTGGGAAGCTCCTTCATCTTTTTCCTCTTCGGCTCTCTGACCCTGTTTGAAGCCGTTCCTGGCAACAATCTGATATTCATCGGATACAGCACGGTGCTTATGGTATGTGCCTACGCAATTTACACCTTTTCACGTCGTCACGTTGGAACACGCGGATAAAAACACCTTCCTGCAACCTGTTACAAATACCAAAAAAATCGCAATCAGCACAACAGAGTATTCCTGTTTGAATTGCATAAGAGACCCCATGAAAAGTGGAGTCTTTTTACATGTCATCCTCTCAACTGCACAATTTCCTGAAATAAGCTTTGTAAAACTGTGCATTTCCTGTATAGATGGGATATAATATGGGTATTGTCTAAAGGATGAAAGAAGGTAGATACTTATGAATGAATGGTCTTTAGATGTTTTATACAAGGGATATTATGATGAAGCCTTTGTTAATGACTTCAAAAAAATGGATACCGTTATTCAACGCTGTACACAGGCTGCTGAGCAGCTGTGTCATGATAACGAGGTGAAAGCTTTACACGATATGCTGTCCCTGCTGGAGGAATTCCACACACTAGCCGATCGCGTCGGGCACTTTATTTCTCTGAAGCAGTCCACGAATACATCGGATGGAAAAACGGTTTCGCTGATGAATCAGTTTTCACAGAAATTCAGCGGCATCACGAAAGCAAATGCAAAGTTCAACCGCTACGTGGCAGAAATTGAGGATCTGGATGCGTGTATTGAACAGGATGCACTGCTGAAGGAATACAGCTACCTGCTGCATACAATAAAAGAGGACAGTACCTATCTGCTCAGTGATGATGTAGAGGATGTATTATCCAAAATGAATATCAGCGGCGGTGAAGCCTGGGCCAATCTGCAGGAATATCTGACGAGTATTGTAGAGGTAGAGTATAAGGGCGAAGTCTCCACCCTTTCTCAGATTCGCAATATGGCCTATGACAGTGATGCAAAGGTGCGCAAGAGTGCCTATGAGGCAGAATTGAAGGCCTATGATAAACTACGCGATGCCGTTGCCTTTTCCTTAAACAGCATCAAGGCACAGGTTTTGACAGAATGTGAGCTGCGCGGCTTTGCTTCTCCACTTGCCATGACACTGCACAATGCGCACATGAAGCAGGAAACGCTGGATGTCCTGCTGCATACCATGCAATCCTATATGCCGAAATTTCATGCCTATCTCAGACGCAAGGCAGAGCTTCTCGGATATAAGAACGGTCTTCCCTGGTATGAGCTGTTTGCGCCACTCGGTGAGGAAACAAAAACCTATCGTGTAGAGGAGGCAAAGGAATACCTGCTGAAGCACTTCCGTCCTTTCGCAGAGGATATGGCAGATATGATGGAGCGTGCCTTTGACGAAAGCTGGATTGATTTCTTCCCGCGCAAGGGAAAGGTCGGCGGTGCCTTCTGTGCTAATTTAAGCGGCGTAAAACAGAGCCGTGTTCTGACGAACTATGACGGTGCGCTTGGTGATATCGTTACGCTTGCCCATGAGCTGGGACATGCCTATCACGGTATGATGATTGAGAATCACCGTCCCCTGAATACCGATTATTCCATGCCGGTTGCGGAAACTGCTTCAACATTCAATGAAAACATCATTATGAATGCCGCAATCGAGGAGGCGAAGGGTCAGGAAAAAATCACATTGATTGAAAATCAGCTGCAGGATCTGACACAGGTTATCTGTGATATCTATTCCCGCTTCCTGTTTGAAAAGACAGTATTTGAAAAGCGCAAAGACAGCTTTATGTTTGCGGACGAGCTGGAAGCCATCATGATCGAAACACAGAAGCAGGCATATGGGGACGGTCTGGACCCCGACTATCTGCATCCGTATATGTGGATTTGCAAGTCCCATTACTATTCCAGCGGTTTGAGCTTCTACAATTTCCCATATGCATTCGGAGCTCTGTTTGCACGGGGACTGATTGTGAAGTATCAGGAAGAGAAAGAAGCTTTCGTACCAAAATACCGTGAGCTTCTAAAAGCAACAACGGTATCCAGTGTTGAGGATGTTGCAGCGATGGCTGATATCGACCTGTGTGATGAAGCATTCTGGACAAGCTGTCTGGATACATGCGCACAGCGTATTGATGAATTTCTGGAGCTGACCAAATAAAAAGAGATACCGCAATATCTGTTTATGAAAACAGCATTGTGCATACATGAATTTTGAAGTCGGTTGAACAATGAATGAATATGCAATATTCGCTTGTGGAATACATCCCATTCGGATATTGCTTTTCTTTTTACGCTTGGCATAAAAAAACCATGTTCTGGGAGAAACATGGTTTTTTTAAAGAAAAAGGATTAAAGTAAGGCCGGCTGGTAACAGCCTTACCATTATGGTATTGCAGATATAATTATGATTGTTAAATTGGTCTTTTATCTGCAATGTTATTATATAACTGTTAAACTAGTAAATTCTTGTTATCTTTAGCAATTATTTGCAGTTTCCTTTTATTTCCTATTTGTCGTCGAAGGAATTCTTATACATCTTCGGTGTTACACCGGTATACTTCTTAAATATTTTTGTGAAGTAATTCTGTCCCTGAAAGCCGACCTCATAAGCAATCTCCTTGATTCGCTTACCGCTTTTCAACAGCTCCTTACTCGCCTCCACCCGCCGCTCGCTGACAAGCTCGGTAAAGGTTTTATGCAGAGAATTATTCAACAGCTTACTCAGGTAAAACGGTGAAATCTGCAATGCATCCGCCATATCACTCAGGGTGATCTGTTTACGGTAGTTGGCATCAATATAGCGGACTGCCTGACGTACCAGCTGATTGGTGTTACGGAAGCGCTCCTCAACAATGGGATCATACAGTCGATGCATCTGCATATGTAGATACAGCGGCACCTCCTGATGAATATTCGTACTGATTTGCAGTGGTGCTATTTCTATCCTTTGCAGATTGATATCCGCATACTCCTTTTGCAACGTATCACGCAGCCTTTCAAACAAATCGGCCACCTCCTGAACGATTTGCCTGCGCTCATGAGGAATCAGTGTCAGACAGAGCTGATGAACTGCCCTTTTTAGACCCTCCTCATCCATTTTCTGAAAGATGGACACAAATCGTGCAACAATTTTATCCAGATCGATATCCACCTTGCAATCATCGCTGCTGTCCTGCAGAAGCTGAGAACAGATCGGCTCCTGAATGCCGATGCGATCTCTTGCTATTTGGAAGGAATGGTGAAACAGCGCAATGTCATTTACAATCGGTCCGATACCAAATTCAAGGCTATCCGACTGCAATGCTGTGATATAGCTCTCCAAATGCTGCAAATCCTCCTGCGGAATAGCCCGCTCTGCAAGGATATAAAAAATCTGCAGCTCATGAAAGAGCTCCTTCAGGCAGCGAAAGCCCAGCTGTATGAAGCCTGCGGACACCTTTTCCATATAGGTTTGATCGTAATGAGAGGATCGGATGATGAAACAGAAGCCGCTGCAGATGCGCGGACTGAGCAGTCTTAGATTCTTGCGCAGCACCAGCTCATCCTCATTCGACAATATGGCAAACAGACATTCATTTTCCACGACCGGAGTAATCCTTTCTATTTTTTCCAGCAGATCACTCTGATGCTTTTTTTCATTCTGCTTCTGCTGTAACTGCTCCATCGTTTTTCGCAGAGCATCCTTTAAATGATCAATCGTATACGGCTTTAAGATGAAATCCTCTACACCAAGACGAATCGCCTCCTGTGCATATTCGAAGTAATTATAGGAGGATAAAATCAGAAACTCCACTTCCCCCGCTGTCTGCCGAATGCGGCGAATCACCTCCAGACCATTGATACCCGGAATATTGATATCGGCTAATATGATATCCGGATGATGCTCTTCAAACAGGGTCAGTGCTTCTTTACCATTTTTCGCAGCATACAGCTCCTGACATTCCGGAAAACCCTCCTGAATGATTTTATACAGCGTTTCCCGCTCAATCTGTTCATCCTCAATGATCATGATTTTATACATATCCGTTCTCCTTCAAATCAATCTGTATATTGATTTCAAATCCGCATTCCTCCAGACTGTTGACAATGATACGTACCCCATCGCCATAAAAGGCCTTCAGGCGCCTTGTAACATTATAAAGCCCAAGATGAGAGCGTTCATCACTGCTCATGCGGAAATCGTTCAGAATAAGCTTCTCCAGCTCATCCGCAGGCATACCGGTACCGTTGTCACTGACAGATATCATGATTTCATCATTGAGACGGCTTACCTCAATCACAACCTCTCCATCCTCGATAATATCCTGTAAGCCGTGTGACACCGCATTTTCCACAAGCGGCTGCAGCACCATGGAGGGCATCGGGATATCCGGCAAATCCTCCTCAATATCCATCAGAAAGCGGATTCTGTCACCGTATCGTTTTTCCTGTATGTAATTGTAGTTGTAAATTGCCTTGATTTCCTTTTTCAGAGAACTGATTTTACTTGCATTATCAAGACCGTAGCGAAGCAGCTGGCTCGTCTTTTCCATCAGCTCACTTGTTTCATAGGCTCCCTCACTGTACGCCTTTTTATAAATCATATTCAGTGTATTGAACAGGAAATGCGGATTGATCTGATTCTGTAAAATGCGCAGCTCGCTTTGGGCAAGCAGCTCATCTTTTCGCAGATTGTCATTCTGCTGTTCCAGAACCCTGCGTTCCAGCCTTGCCTTTTCATTTTCATACTGGATGTTTTTTTCGATACTGTCCGCCATATCCTCCAGGGCAAGACAAAGCACATTCATCTCCTTATTCGTATTGGAAATCTGCGTAAGGTCATATGCTCCCTTCTTGATACGGTTCATATTATTGATTACCTTTTCCAGAGGATCGGTGATGGATTTGATAGTGGATATGGAAAAATAGATCATCCATACAATCAGATAGAGGATAAAGAACAGCGACACCAGCTGCATGGTCTTCTGATTGCTGTTGACTGCCGCCTTTTGCAGCTGCATATCCTGCGTTGCCAGACCATAATATTCACTAGCTGTCTTATTGATCAGATCATATTCATACAGCAGCTCCTGATACTTCGCACTGAACTCCTTTTCCTGCTGAAGATCGGAAGCGATGACCAGCTCTGCCTGCGCCATATAGCCATCCACCATATTGTTTAGCAGCTCGAAACGCCAGACATGATCCTGATTTTTCAGACTCGCCTTTACCTTTTCCACATTTCCCTGCAGAACTGTGCGATATCTGTGAAAATCCTTATAATTCTGATCATCTGGAGAATACAGGTACACCTGTAACGCATCGTTGAGATTCTTCAAATTGTCATAAAACTGATTCAGCTCATTGTAGGTGGTATAGGTGGAATTGAATTTCTTTATCGTTCGATCATTGATAAGTACATAGGTCGTGCAGACAAGTACCATCACCACGATCAGCATGAGATTGTAGTTCATGATTTTACTGCGAAAGCTTTTTGATCTATTCCACATGCATTTTCTCCTTTTGCAAAGCGGAGGCATAGGTATTCAGATTCTTCCTGTTAACGAGCACAAGATAGGAAGGAATCCTTTCCTTTTCCGGCCGTACTCCCCTGGTGACATAATCATATAATATATGTACCGATTCATATCCGTACTGATAAAAGGATGTCACAATACTGCCTTCCACCTTCCCCTCCCGTATCAGCTCCAGTGTTTCCTTCATATCATCAACGCCGTACACAAGAATCGTATCGCGATTGTCCATATATTCGCTTGCATCCACAAAACCGATCGCATTCTCCCCTGCAAGGTTGATGGAAACATTCATACCGGTATCCTTCTGCAGCACCTTGATCCACTCGTTGCGGGAGGTGAGCTGGTCACTGCGCGATTCACTTTTTGCGACAATCTCAAAGCCGCCGGGATGCTGTGCAAATACAGCTTCAATGGATGCAATCTGATCCCTTGCAAGGTCAAAGCTCAAATCACTGACCTGAATGCCGATGCGAAGCATTTTATTCTTACCCAGCTTTTCTTCGATATCGGCTAACAGAAGTCTGGCCTGTTCATCAAAGTCCTTGCTGATCGTCGTTAGCGGACTGCTGCCCTCAACAGGAGAATCCACCAGGACAAAGGGGATACCCTTGTCATTTCCTTTTTGGATCAGCTCCTTGCTGATGACCCCCTGTGTGATTATGCCATCTGCTTTTTTCAAAAGACCTGTATTGATGACATCCACCATATCATCGGTGGAAATTTTAATAGGTCCCTTCCAGTCACAATGCACCTCCAGCTCTGTACAGGCATCCTGCATCCCTTCTCTGGCCTTTTGCCATAGCGTATGCGTAGATAAAGGTGTGGCAAATAGAAAATACTGTGAGGATTTTTTCTCCTCCTTTGGCTCAGCTGCACTGCATCCGCCACTCAGCACCAGACACAGGCACACGATTCCGCATAGTCTTTTTTTTCTCATTCTCATCCCCGCTCTCATGGAATCATTCTATCACATCACAGACAAATTGAAAACGCGTGAAAAATAAAAAAAATGATTCTTGAAAGGGATCGTAAGAATCATTTCTTTATACAAGATTATCAGCAATAGAGACGATCCTCATATCGCTCCATCATTGAAAAACCGCTGAACTGCATTCATGTCCGGGGTTTACCGCGGCTGTTTTCCTCTCTGATAACTTTGTGATTAAGCGGCATATCTGCCGACTACAGTACATAGTATACAGTATCAAATATAAAATATCTTGTCATTTTTAGCAATATCTTGTCATGTACTCAATTCTGTAATATCATAGCAGTTTCCACCGGCGTTCTTTGCGTGATACATCGCTTCATCCGCCTTTTGGAATATCTCATCATACCTGCAGATATGATTGCTCATACATACACCGATACTGGCACTCAGGACCTGTCTGTCCTCGATTCTTGTATTTACCAGACGATCTAAAATCTCATCCAGACGCTCATACAGATAGGGCAGAGAAAGGATATTCTTCATAAACACACAGAACTCATCACCGCCGATGCGACCGATGAATTCGCTGCTGCGAAGAACCTCCTTCAACACCTTAACGACATGCAGAAGCACCTGGTCACCGACAAGATGACCGAAGGTGTCGTTGATGCTTTTAAATTTATCAATATCAATGACCAACAGGCAGACATACTGATCCTGATGCATGGTTTCAAGCTCTGCACTCACATGTGTCCGAAACGCCGTTTTATTCATGACATTTGTGAATTCCTCTATTTCAGAACGACGCTCCAGCTCCCTGTTTTCCTTTAAAATCTGATTACGTTCATACAGCAGCTGTTCCATGTCTATCTTTAACAGCAGCGTATTCTTCATGTTGTTGTGTGCAGCCGAAAGCTCCAGCTGCCGAATATCATAATACTCCTCCAGCGCCTGTAGACGCTCCTGTTCAGCTTTAAACGTGTTCGCATAAATGACCTGACATTCCTTAAGCTCGGAATGATTCTGATAATTCGGATAATCCTGAAGAATCAGCTGAAGCTCATATAAAATCTGTGAGGAAAGCTTCTGTTCCTGAAACTGCATGCAGACCTTAAATACCTTAAGGAGATTTTTAAACGTATGCAAACGATCCTCTTCTCTGCCGGCAATTTCCAGAAAGCGGACCACTTCAGCACGCAGCCTTGCTATATCCTGCGTATGGGCAGACAAGAGAACCTGATACATCTGATAGTCATTATCTACTGTAACGATCTGAAATCGTTTTTGAAATTCTCGGTACCAGATCAGCCAGCGCTCATATTCAAGATCATCCTTCAGATAAATGCTTGTCCCCATCAGATTGATGATATTGAAGCCATCATTGATTTTAAGATCATCATAGCTACCGATTCCGCGCTCTTCAAAGGCATTGGTGAAATATTCCTTTGCGATTTCATAATAACCAAGGTTAAAAAAGAGTACACCCAGATTGTTTAAAATGATATACAGATACCCGAGCTCCTGATGATCCAAAGCGATATAATAGGACTTCAGCATATATTCAACCGACATGATATCATCGCCAAGCGTTCCACTCACCATCCCTGCCAGATTATAGCACATCATCTGAAAAAATGGATAGGGCGTATGTTCTCCGATGCGAATTCCCTCCTGCAGATATTTCATCGCTTTATCATAAACACCTGTGTTGAAATAGGAGCTGCCAAGAAAATAACAGCTGATTATCAAATAATGGTCATTGTTTTGTTCCCTGCTGGCTGTATATAACAGGGAGGCATAATGAAAAATGCCTTCAAAATCACGAAGGACTCTTTTTTCTTCAATGTGTGTATACAAGCTCTCTAACTTATCTGTTTTCATGGTATTATCATATCACAATCATATATGTTTTTAAACACTCTGTCGATACAAGTGTCTATAAATGCAGTTTTTTACATACTATTTAGCGATTTCATACGCTGTCTGAATGATTGATACAGCAAAAGCTGCAGTACCGTTCGTATTTTTCACTGGAAATTCAGTCTGTTTCACTATAAAAAAACCGGACAGCAGTCTGCCATCCGGTTCCATTTATAAATATTATTCCACTGCTTTTTTCACAAGTGCAAGAACATCTTCAGCAGTCGCCTGCTTCAGTGCTTCCTCAGCAAGACCTTCCATTTCCTTCTTGCTCAGGTTGGTAACCATCTTACGAGCCTTCAGAATCTGTGTAGCTGACATGGAGAACTCATCGAGTCCAAGACCGAGAAGTACAGGTACCGCATATTCTTCTCCAGCCATTGCTCCACACATACCAGCCCATTTACCTTCCTTGTGAGCTCCGTCAATCGTCATTTTAATGAGACGCAGGATAGATGGATTGTATGGCTGATACAGGTAGGATACCTTCTCATTCATACGGTCAGCTGCCATAGAGTACTGAATCAAATCGTTTGTACCAATGGAGAAGAAATCTGCTTCCTTCGCAAAGTTATCTGCATTTACTGCAGCAGCAGGAATTTCCACCATCATACCTACTTCGATTTTATCTGCAACCTTAGCACCTTCTGCAATCAGTTTTTCTCTTTCTTCTTCAAAGATTGCCTTACCCTGACGGAATTCATCAACCGTCGCAATCATCGGGAACATGATGCACAGTCTTCCGTAAACAGAAGCACGGATCAGTGCACGCAGCTGTGTGCGGAAAATTTCTGTTCTGTCCAGACACAGACGAATTGCACGATATCCCAAAAACGGGTTCATTTCCGGATCGAACGTGAAGTAAGGAAGCTTTTTGTCACCACCGATATCCAGTGTACGTACGACAACACGGCGTCCTCCCATACCTTCAAGAACTGCTTTATAAGCTTCAAACTGCTCATCCTCAGTAGGGAAGTGATCAGAGTGCATATACAGGAATTCTGTACGGTACAGACCGATACCTTCACCACCATTGTTCAACACACCCTCTACATCATCCGGTGTACCGATATTTCCGGCAAGCTCAACCTCATGTCCGTCTGTTGTAATGGATTTTGCATCCTTTAATACCTTCAGTGCTTCTTTTTCTTCCATATAAGCAGTACGTTTTCCTTCATATTCCTTGATTTCCTCAGCAGTTGGATTCAGAATAACAACGCCGTCCAATGCATCCAGAATTACCGTATCGCCATTGCTTGCGGCATCCAGAACACCACTGCAGCCTACAACAGCAGGAATCTCCAGAGAGTTTGCCATGATAGCAGAGTGGCTTGTCTTACCACCGATATTCGTCGCAAAGCCCTTTGCGTATTCATTCAGCTGCGCTGTGTCGGAAGGTGTCAAATCATGTGCGATAATAACGGAATCCTCGTTGATTGCACTCAGATCAGGAATCGTCAGTCCCAGCAGATTACATTTCAAACGGAATGTAACATCCTTAACATCAGCTGCTCTCTCTTTAAAGTATTCGTTATCCATGGATTCAAACATGGCAACCATCATATTCGCAACTTCATTGGTCGCAAATTCTGCGTTTACCTTGTCGTTTTCAATCATTGAGATAATCTGGCTTGCCAGCTCAGGATCCCCTGCCATCATCAGGTGAGCATCAAAAACTGCCAGCTCTTCCGGTGCCAGACGTTTTGCGGCACGTTCCTTGATACCTTCGATATCAGATTTCGTTTTTTCCAAAGCAGCGTTGAATTTCGCTACCTCTTCTGCAGGTGTTGCTTCTGTCTTAACAATTTCGAAGCTCGGTGTTTCCAGCTTGTAAACCTTTGCAATCGCAATCCCTGCGGATGCTGCAATACCTTTTAACATAAGTATGTCCTCCTCTTACTTCATGTAATACTTATTAAAAGTAGTCCTTATCTGATAGAATCACAACGCTTCCATGAGTCTATCTCTACCTAAAATAATAACATTTTTTGAGCCTATAAGCAATGGAAGAATGCATTACAAAGCGCTTTTTTCGACAAAGGAAAAGCTGTACCACCGCACGTCCTGCAGCTGAAAGCTTCAAGGAAAATACCAATTGTAGTCATTTTCGTCTGGATACAGTCATAAAAAGCCAATACAAAAAAAGCACAGAGCTCTACAAATATTTGCAGACACCTGTGCCTTCGTCTTTAACGACTTAGTGAATATACAGAAGAAAGAGCCAGATAAATATACCGAGTACGGCACAGAACAGCAGAATTACCGGTACAAACACCGAGAATGCAGCCATAATGAGAGCCAGAAAGTCACCCTTTTCAAGATTTGCTTCCTTCCCTTCCCGCACTTCCTTCTTTTTCAACAGATCCTTAAATTTCGGTTTATTGATGAACACTAGAACTCACCGCCAAAATGGCAGAGAACAACGTGACCCGGTTTGATTTCCTTCGCTGCCGGCTCCTGTGTTTTACAGATATCCTTCGCGTATGGACAACGCGGGTGGAATTTACATCCGCTTGGTACGTTGACATTGCTTGGAATCTCTCCATGAATTGCTTCCATGCTGGAACGCTGTGTAGGATCCGGCTTTGGAATCGCAGCCATCAGCGCCTTTGTATAAGGGTGCTGCGGATTCTCATAGATTTCATCCTTATCCGCAAGCTCTACCAGTGAACCAAGGTACATAACACCTACACGGTTACTGATATGCTTCACAACACTGAGGTCATGAGAAATAAAGATGTAAGAAATCTTTCGTTCTTCCTGCATATCCATCATCAGGTTGATGATCTGTGACTGAATGGAAACATCCAGTGCGGATACCGGCTCATCACATACGATGAAGCTTGGATCCAGTGCCAGAGAACGGGCGATACCGATACGCTGACGCTGACCTCCGGAGAACTGATGCGGGTAACGGTAGCAGTAGTATGGCGGCAAACCGCATTTTTCCATCAGATTCAGAATATACTGTTTCAGCTCGTCACCTTTTTTATAATAGCCATGCGCAACCAGCGGTTCACTCAAAATGTTGTATACATTCATCCGGGGATTCAAAGAGCTGTATGGATCCTGGAAAATGATCTGCATTTCCTCACGCAGCTTTCGCATTTCCTTACGGTTCTTTTTCAGAATATCTTCACCATTGAAGTGCACTTCCCCGCTTGTCGGTTCATGCAGACGAAGAATTGCACGTCCTAGTGTGGATTTTCCACAGCCGGATTCTCCAACAAGACCAAGCGTCTCCCCTTCATACAGCTTGAAGGATACACCATCAACAGCCTTTACATATTTTTTATTTTTATCCAGTTTACCTTTTCCAAGAGGGAAATATTTTTTCAGGTCTTTGACTTCGAGAATTACTTTCTTGTCTTCCATTTTTTATTCCTCCCCTTTCGCATCATCAAACAGGAAGCAGCTAACGTGATGTCTGAATCCGACCTTCACGTCATGCGGCTGGGACTCCCTGCATTTTGGCATCGCCTTCGGACAACGGTCTGCGAAATAGCAGCCCTTTGGCAGATTGATCGGGTTTGGTACATTCCCTTCAATCGTACTCAGACGTTTGCTTCCGCTGTTCAGGGAAGGCATACTGCTCATTAAGCCAACGGTATACGGATGCTTCGGGTTTTTGAAGATTTCAAATACCGGAGCACTTTCCACTACCTTACCGGCATACATGACATTTACATGGTCCGCCATCTGTGCAACCACACCAAGGTCATGCGTAATCAGCATGATGGAGGTTCCTGTTTTTTCCTTCAGATCATTCATCAGCTTCAGAATCTGTGCCTGAATGGTAACATCCAGTGCTGTTGTCGGTTCATCGGCAATCAGCAGCTTTGGATTACATGCAAGCGCCATAGCGATCATAACACGCTGACGCATACCACCGGAAAGCTGATGCGGGTAGTTGTCCACAACCTTTTCCGGGCGGGAAATTCCAACCATGTCCAGAAGCTTGACAGCGCGTTCGTGTGCCTCTTCCTTTTTTACATCCTCATGCAGCAGGATATTCTCCATAATCTGATTTCCTACTGTGAATACCGGGTTCAATGAAGTCATCGGCTCCTGAAAAATCATAGAGATATCGTTACCACGAATCTTACGGATTTCATCATCCTTTAATGTCGCAAGGTTTTTGTCACCATACATGATCTTGCTGTCTTCCCCGATTTTACCGGGTTCATCCACCAGACCAAGGATACTCATGGCCGTAACACTCTTTCCACAGCCGGATTCCCCAACGATTGCCAGTGTTTCATTTTCGTACATTTTGAAGTTGTTTCCGTCTACCGCCTTGGAAACACCCTTTTTTGTATAGAAATATACTTTCAGATTTTCAACATCCAATATTTTCTTGTTCTTTACTTGTTCCATACTCACCAGCTCCTATCGTATATCTTTCGGGTCAAACGCATCACGCAGTCCCTCTCCAATCAGATTGATGGAGATAACGGTCAGCAGACACATGATACCGGCAGGCAGCCAGTTCCATGGAAAGTCCTGGAAGACTTCGGTATTTCTTGCCAGTTCCATCAGATTTCCCCAGGAAGGCGTAGGTGCGGTAACACCCATACCAAGGAAAGATAATCCGGCCTCTGTCAGAATAGCACTCGCCATGGACAATGTCGCATTAACAATGATCATGGATAAAACATTCGGTATCAGATGCTTGAATATTTTTGAAAAATCACTCAGACCAAGTGCCTCGCAGGCCTGCATGAATTCCTGTTCGCGAAGTGACAGAATCTGCCCGCGCACAAGACGCGCCAGTCCCGGCCACGACAGCACACCGATCAGAAACGATACGATATACATTTTCACATTTGACGGTGTCCATAACATATTATATGCCAGTACAAGAATCAGTGGTGTAAATGGCAGAGAGTACACAATTTCCGCAAAACGCATAAGAAGATTGTCAATCCATCCACCATAATAACCGGATATACCACCGATCACACAGCCAAGGAGCACCGTAATCAGGGCAGCGATGATACCTACCATGATAGAAATACGTCCACCCAGGAACAAACGGAAGAATACATCACGCCCCTGCTGGTCAGTACCCAGCCAGTGCTCAGCATTCGGTCCAATATTTTTTGTATCAAAGCTATAATCATTTACATTAACACCGCTTATGATCGGTACGAAAATCACGGCAAGAACGATCAGTATAAAAATGATCAGACCAGCCATAGCGATTTTGTTTTGTCTGAATTTATTCCATGCAATTTGCCAAGGGCCCATGGTATCGCTTTTATCCAGCTTTATTTCAGTTTGATTTACATTTTCTTTCGCCATTCTAATCACCTCTATTCTACTTTAACACGTGGATCGACAACGGAATACAGAATATCCGACAACAGATTTCCCAGCACCATCAAAATGGCAGAGAACATCAGACACGCCGTGATAATACTCTGATCCTGTCCACTGATTGCCTCGATCAAAATCTTACCCAGACCAGGCCACAGGAATACGGATTCCAGAATCATTGCCCCACTGAACAGGGAAGGAATGTACAGACCCAGCAGCGTGACAAGAGGTATCAGCGCATTTTTAAATGCATGACGGTAAATCACTGTTTTCTCTTTCAAGCCCTTTGCACGCGCGGTTCGTACATAGTCCTGATTGATAACATCGATCATGGAGCTTCGTACATAACGGGAGAAGGTCGCAAAGTTACCGAACGCAAGAACAATTGTCGGCAGCAGCATATGCAATGCAACATCTCCGATTTCCTGGAATATATTATCATATCCGAAGACTGCAAGATCCGGGGTACGCATACCGTTGACTGGTATCACGCCGGAAGGCAGCGCTACGAAGAAAATCAGAATCAGCGCAAAGAAGAAAGTTGGCACAGATACACCCAATAAGGAGAATACTGTCCAGAAATTGTCGAATTTAGAGAATTTTTTTGTTGCCTGCTTAATTCCAATCGGAATAGAAAGCCCGATACCGATAACGAGGGAAACCAGGTTCAGCAGGAATGTATTCCATACGTAGTCTCCAATGATTTCAGAAACTGGAAGTTTGAACTTGGTAGATGTCCCCAGTTCTCCTTTAGCAAGATTTCCAACCCAGATTACATACTGTTCTGGCAGAGATTTATCAAGTCCCAATTCCTCACGAATCTGCTGTTTCTGTTCCGGGGTAGCCTTGCTTCCCATTCCCAGATAAGCATCAACTGGATCTCCTGGCATTCCTTTTACGGTCCCAAAAATGACGATTGAAATAATAAATATGACAGGAATTAGATTTAGCAAACGTTTAACTATATATTTCAGCATGAGATCACCTCCAAAAAAACTTAATTTTGAAACATAGAAGTTGAATTAAAACATAAATAAGAGCAAGTGTATCCTTGCTCTTATTTGAACACTTTACAGTTTACTACTTAACTTTACTCGATTGTAGCATCCCTCAGACCATGTGTCCACTGGTACAGTGCACTTGTCTTCAGGTTCTTGATCTTCTTGTTGTAGAAGTCAAAGTAAGTGTTACCATATACAGGCAGTGCAGAAACGTCTTCATTTACCTGTTTCTGAGCCTCTACCCATTTGTCTTTTGCTTTATCCATATCCATTTCTGTCAATGCAGCATCCATCAGACTATCCAGCTTCTCGTCTTTCAGACGGCTTGTGTTGTCCAGACCATCACCAACATATTTGGAATCAAAGTTCGTTACAGCACCTGACATTGTATCATCTGTGAAAGAAGTAGCCATGAAGTAAACGTTCCATTCTTCAATGTTCTTGTCATAGTATACTTTATCCATCAGTGTGTTGAAGTCAACAGTTGCAACCTTAACATCAGCTTTCAGCTCTTCACCCCAAGCCTTTTTCCACATAGGGATCAGGTTGTTCAGGATATCATGATCTTTGATTGCCATGATTTTGATTTCCAGCTTCTGTCCGTCTTTTTCACGGAATCCGCTAGCTCCGACTTTCCATCCTGCATCATCCAGAAGCTTTTTCGCCTTTTCGATGTCATAGCTGTAGTTTGTTAAGCCGTCAACCTTTTCCTCGCCTGTGATAACTTTACCAAGCTTAGAGATTGGGTTGTTCCAAGTTGTTGGTACATAACCGATTTCTACACCATCAAGATCCTTGCAGTCCTTGCATTCATAGTAAGAATTCACGAAAGACTGACGGTCGAATGCGTAAGACAGTGCCTGACGTACTTCTTTTTCACTTGTTGCACCATTTACTGTGTTGTAAGTGATGTAACCCATACCACCACGTGGGTAGTGGTTGATTGTCAGATCCTCGTTGTTGGAAGCAGGTCCGATTTTCTTAGGCTCAATCTGTCCTGCCAGCAGGTCGATATTGCCGGATTTCAGTTCCTGATATTCCGTTTCCATCTTTACCGGTTTGATAATGACATTTGCAATGCCCTTGTAATCATCGCCCCAGTATTTCTCATTCTTTTTCAGAGAAGCACCTGTACCGGCTTCCCATTTGTCCAATACGTATGGTCCGGTTCCGATTGGTTTACCTACAGCATCCTGAATTGGTTTTGTTTTCTTGTAAGCATAGGAATCCTTAAACTGGTTAGAGCTGATAACACTGATGTTCATCAAACTCTGCAGATTATCGTTTCTTGCTTCTGTGAAGTGGAATACGACAGTATAATCGTCCTTCACTTCGATACCAGGATAATCTGGTTCTTCCTTGTTCTTTTTGTTGTTGTACTGCTTGTATCCTTCCAGATACTGGCAAGTAGAGATGAAACGTCCTGTATAGCTTGGATCTGAAACTACCTTGTATGAGAATTCAACATCCTTTGCTGTAAAGTCGCTTCCGTCTGAGAACTTAACACCCTTTCTCAGATTGAATGTAATTGTTTTACCATCCTTGGCAACGTCCGTTTTTTCTGCCAGAGAAGGCTGTAAATTACCATCCACGTCATACTCCATCAATTTGTTGTACACTAGATCGATTACGTATCCGTCGTAAGCACCAGTGTAGTACAATGGTGAAAATGTTCCTGTAAGTTCCTCAGCTCCTACAACTAATGTATCACTTTTTTTAGAAGATCCTCCACAGGCTGTCAGTGAAAGCGCACATGCTGCTGCGGCCATCACTTTGAATAGCTTTTTCATCTAATTCCCTCCTATCATTCCTGATAATGACCTTATTATATCGTAATTCACATAGAAATACAATATTTTAACTCTCACTTTCACACGAAAATGTCATTTTTGTTTACATTTTCATGAAAGAAAACCGTCATTTTTATGAAACCAAATGCATTAGCATGCTATGTATCACTTTATTTTCAGACAAAAATGATAAATTTGTGCATTATATATGGACACCCTTTCGCTCCCAGGCAGCTGCAGAAAAAAAGGATGCTCTCAATATGAGAACACATCCTTTTTGCTGTTCATGTATAATCTTATCGTTTGTTGAAAGGAACGATTGTCTTAGGAATTCCGTTTTCCATGATCAGTGTAGGCTCACCCTGAATCAGTGGTGTGATGTAGTCATAGAATTCCTGTGTCAGACCCTGGTAATCCGGCAGAATCCATTCAACAGGTACATGTTTTACATGGTTAGCGAAGTTTTCAGCAGGTCCGGAGATGAATTTTGCATTATATCTTCCATCCACATATTCTCTCTGTACGGCAACTACGTGTCCTGTAAATTTGCCATCAGCACTTCTGCTGTGTGCTGACATCCCCAGCTCAAATGCTTCTGTAACGTCAACCAGTGACTGTGCGAAGTTGGAGCTTCTTGCTGCAGTGCTCAGATCCTGCACCTTAGCACGAGGAGCGATACCAGCTTCCAGAATCATATTTTTCAGGTTTTCACCGGCACCACCTAATACAGCGTGTCCGAAACCGTCATTTACAGCTTCACCGGCTGCAATGTATGTACCGTCTGCATAGTGAGCACCCTCACTTGTAACGATGTAGCATTTTCCTTTTTCATCCATGCATTTCTTAACCTGTGCAAGGAATTTTTCCTTATCGAAATCAACCTCAGGCAGAACGATCAGGTCAACTCTTCCGGTAACAACTGTAGATCCTGCAAGCCATCCTGCATCTCTACCCATTGTTTCCAGAATAAATACTTCTTCACGTGTATATACGTTGTAGTCCAGCCAAGTAGCGTTTACAACTTCATTAGCAAATTTAGCTCCTGAAGCGAATCCCGGACAGTGGTCAGTAACCATCAGGTCATTGTCTACTGTTTTTGGAATACCAACAAAACGCTTGTCGATATTGTTTGCCTTCGCCCACTGGCTCAGTGCATCAACAGTATCCATGGAATCATTTCCGCCGATATAGAACAGAATTTCGATATCATGCTTGTCCATGATTTCAACCAGCTTGCGGTAATCTGTTTCATCGTTTCTCTTCAGCTTGTAGCGGCAGCTTCCAAGTGCAGAAGACGGCGTCTGACGCAGAAGTCTGTTTTCGTACTCGCTCATGTTTGTCAGATCGTATAAACGGTCTTCCAGAATTCCTTCAATACCATTTAATCCACCATATACGTGGTCATATACAGGGTTCAACTGGTTTGCGCGTACCACACCTGCCAAAGAAGCGTTAATAACGGTAGTTGGTCCACCAGACTGTGCAACTAAACAATTTGCCATGTTATAATTCCTCCTATTAACATTTAACATTACGGCATTATTTTAGCACATAATCCGCTATTTTTAAAGTTCCTATTTGTTTTTCTTTGTATTATACTGTCCAAATATACCGATAAAATCAAGAATCAGGTCATTCACAAGCAGAATCGCGGAAACCTGCCAGTTTTTAAAGGCGATGATCACAATACCTGCCAGCATACAGCCCTCCAGAATCAGCAGCAGACGGATATCCTTTTTATAGCGTGCATCCCCCCACAGCGGCAGCAGTCCCTTCACATCCTGATGCCTCAATATATAGTCATCCATCAAAATCAATACGATCCAGTACAGAACACCGCCGTCGCGATAGCTGTACAGCAAAGCAGGCATCAGCGCCAGCTCCATACAATGTGCCAGTATATTATCCTGTATTGTTTTTACCATATGCAAATCACATCCTCATGCATATGGTAACACGTTTCGCAGATTATGGAAGCAAAAGTTTCAGGAACGGCTGCTACTTTTCCCGCGCAGCTTTTTTCGTGCGAATATCATTTTGAAATCATGTGGATTGAACGGGAACAGCGGATAGAAATAGGAGGTGTTTGTCACGGTGCGGTTGCTTGCCATGATAATCAGCATAAGTGCGATACCGAGCCAGAAGCCCCAAACCGGTGAAATCGCCGTAAGCACCAGCAGCATCACACGCATGAATTTGATCGCATAGCCCAGCTCATAGCTTGGCTGCGTGAAGTTCGCAAGTGCCACAAATGCCATATACAGGATAATTTCCGGTGCCAGCCAGCCTGCATTCACTGCAAAATCCCCCAGGATCAGTGCACCGATGATACTGAAGGAGCTGTTCAGGGAGCTTGGGGTGTTGAGAGATGCCATCTTCAGAGCATCAATACCGAATTCCAGCACCAGAAACTGCACGATGATCGGCAGATTCATATGGTCCTGTATCATCGCAAAGCTGAGCCAGTCCGGTGTCAGCTGCGGATTGCAGTTGAGATAGTACCAGATGGGTGTGACAAGCAGTGTCAGGAAAAACACCAGAATGCGTACGATGCGCAGATAGCTTCCGGTAATCGGTGGCAGATAATAGTCCTGTGCCTCCTGTATGAAGTCAAAAAAGCTGGTCGGCAGGATGAGCACACTGGGCGAGTTGTCAATCATTAAAATGACCTTTCCCTCCAGAATATTACTGCTGGCCGCATCCGGACGCTCTGTATAGCGAACCTTGGGAAACGGATTCAGCCATTTGTGCGGTACCAGTGCTTCAGCAAGACTCTCCTGTGCCATGGTCAGCGCCTCCACATGGATTTCCGACAGCTTATTGCGGATATCATCCAGCAAATCCTTATCAGCCAGTCCATCCATATAGCACAGCACAATATCACTTTTGCTCATAGAGCCCAGCGTATGGTATTCCATTCGCAGATGTGTATCGCGGATTCTTCGCCGTATTAAGGCTGTATTGAAAATCAGTGTTTCCACAAAGCCGTCCCGACTGCCGCGCAGCACCTTATCATCCTCCGGCTCCTGCATACTGCGTGTAGGATACGTTCTGGCATCAATCACGATACCTTCTTCATAGCCCTCCACAATCATCAGTACACTGCCGCTTAAAACAGATGTAATCATCGCCGCAAAATCCGGCTGCACATCCACCTCGAGATAGGAGAGCCAGGAGTCGCAGAAGGTCTGAATATCCTGTGTTTCCACGCATTTCTGTAAATCGGCTTTTAATAGAAATTCCATCATCTTTTCCAGTATTTCATCCTTAGCAAAGCCGTCCACAAAGTACAGATTCATATGGATTCCCTGTACGAGCAGCGGTTTTACAACGATATCAAAGTTTAAATCCGTCTGCATTTGCTCTTTCAGGCGGGTGTTCAGTTTCTCATATTCCTTTTTCATTTGCATCACCTGCTGTTATCGTGTGCAGAATGAAAGGAATTATGCAGGAATTCATGAATGTATACATAGAATATATAGATTTTCTTCTAGCTGCTTTCATTGCTATACTTCCTGTAAATATTTTTTAAGAGGCTCATCCTGCCGCAAGAATCGTTACAATGACCTCGTCCTTTAAACTATCATTGATTGCCATGCCGAATATGATATCCAGTGCACCACCAGCCTCCGTATGTATGAAATTGACAATTTGCTGAACCTCCTCAAATGTCAGCTCACTGTTACCGCATATGTGAACAATCGCGTGATGCAGTCCCCTGATGTCATGTTCTAAAAGACTTGCGGATAAAGCTTCCTTGACTGCATCTTCCCCTTTCCGATTCCCGCTTCCATATCCGACGCCGATAAACCCGTGCTTCTGTTTTTCCATCGTTGTACAGATATCCGCGTAATCAACATTGATGTAAACAGGAATGGTAATCAGCTCGTACAGTGCCTGTATTCCCTGCTGAATGATGCTGTTTGCTGTGGAAAATGCACTGGTGATCGGAGCATTGCCAAGATGCTGAAGGATATGACGGTTAGAGAGCGTAATGCAGGTATCCGTGTACGAATATATTTCTTCCATAGATGCCATGGCAGTGCGCATGCGTTTTTTTCCTTCAAAGGGAAAGGGCAGCGTTACAAACGCAATGGTCAGCGCATGCAGCTCTCTGGCAAGCTGTGCAAATACCGGAAGTGCTCCACTCCCTGTACCGCCCCCAAGACCGGCACATAACAGTATCATATCCGCACCCTTCATTCTTTTACAGATTTCCTCCTTCGCCTCGATTGCTGCACGCTTGCCCAATAACGAATCTGCTCCTGTCCCATATCCTTTCGTCTGCTTTTCTCCAATCAATAGTTTATGCTCCTGTGAAAGCTGCAGCAAAGCAAGCCGATTGGTATTGACCGCAATATATTCCACACCGTGCAGTCTATGCTGCAGCATATGGCGGATGATAGTATTCCCACCATCACCGATACCAAAAATTTTAATTGTGACCTTTCCCATAGAATCTCCTTTATCTTTCAGACAGATATCATAACACATGATGTAAATAAAACGCACACCTTTCATTATGTAGTAAGACGATACTGCTGTATCCCCTGCCAACCTCATTTTCAGCACCTGTACAAAAATACGTTTATCATTGCATTCCATTACAAGACATCCTGTAATAAATACCCACCATCTGCACAGCTGATTTTGTATCCAATCCTGTTCCTTCTCCTATATAATTGTTAAAAAGTAGGGCATCTGTAAATTCGCACAGTTTTATCAAATACATACCATCACCTGTCTGTATATTACAATATCCGCTGTTTCAAATTTGACACATGCTGCCAGTTTTCCAGAAAAAAACAGTCCGAAGACTGTTTCTACATTATTTCATATGGATTCCACGATACAGACACTGACCGATTTCTTCCTCACGAAGCAATCCCAGCTCATCCTGCCATTTCAACAGAAAAAACGGATCACGCAGTAATTTCCGCCCGAGAAGCACATAATCACAGCGCTCCTCCTGCAGGATCTGACTGATTTCTGATTCTTTGGTAATACAGCCAACCCCCATGACCGGTAACGTCGTCATGGTACGGATTGTTTCCGCATAGGGTATCTGATACAGCGGGTACGCATGTACAGCTCCTGTATTCAACCCGCCGCTGGATACGGAAATCGCAGCAGCTCCGGCTTCCTCAATCACCTGTACCGTTGACTTCATATCTTCCGGATGCAGACCACCGGCTTCATATTCCTCGGCAGAGATACGAACCACGATATCTCCCTCAAAATTATCCCGGCAGCCCTCCACGATACGGCGAAGCAGAAGGGTACGGTCCTGCCCATAAGCATCGCTGCGCTGATTGGTGAGCGGAGATAAAAACTGGTTAATCAGATACCCGTGGGCGGCATGCACCTCCACAAAATCATATCCAAGCTCCCGTGCCCAGCGGCTTGCGAATTCAAAATTCACAATCAGCTCATTGATACCATCCTCATCCAGAGAGATGACATCCCCCTGCTCCATCGGTCCATACTTCTGATTACCAAAGGTATTTTTCATTCCGGCGTGATTTAACTGAATACCGATGTTCACACCATAGGCATGAACACAATCCACAATATCCTTCAGAATCTGCCGCTGCCTCGGTGTAAAGATCCCCAGACATTCATCATTGATATAGCCGTGGGCATTTACTGCCGTAGCTTCCTGCACGATAAAGGCCGGCAGCCCCTTGGCAAGCGTATCATAATGCGCAACATGATGCAGATTTCCCACACCATCCTTTGTTTTCACCATATAGGTACACATGGCAGGTACTCCGATGCGATTGCTCAGCTCCATATGCCCCAGCTTGTTTTTTTCAAAAACCTTCAAGTGAATCCCTTCTTTCTTAGTTTTCTACTTTCTCACTGTATTCTTCCCACTTTTGCATCAGATTTTCAATTTCATTGTGAATAAGATCAATTTTTTCATCCAGCTCCTGCATTTTATGATAATCGTGGTAGTACTCCGGTTCAAAGCGCAGCTCACGAAGAGCCTCCAGCTCCTCCTCCTTCACCGCAATCTTTTTTTCCAGCTTACTGATTTCCTTGCCGTAATTGATGTAGCGCTCCGGCTTTGCACTTTCTTTTTTCTCCGGCTGCTGCTTCTTTTCCACCGGCTGCGCCTTATCCCTGTTCATATATTCCTCATAGGTCAGCGGATAATAGCTTGCCTTACCGTCATCAATGACCAGAATCGCGGTAGCCAGCTTGCTTATAAAGTAACGGTCATGGGAAACAAACAGCATCGTGCCCTCATAATCCTTCAGGGATTCCTCCAGCGCCTCTTTACCGATGAGATCCAGATGGTTGGTCGGCTCATCCATTAAAAGGAAATTGGGGTGTGACAGCATCAGCTTCACAAAGCTCAGGCGTACCTTCTCTCCTCCGGACAGGCAGTCCACGGTTTTGAAAACCTCTTCCCCGGTAAAGAGAAAGCATCCCAGTGCAGTGCGCACCTCGGTGCGATTCAAATCCGGAAAGTCGTTCCATACCTCTTCCAGCACGGTATTTGCACTGTTGAACTGCGCAAGCTCCTGATCAAAATATCCAACCTCGATCTGATGCCCGAGCAGAAAGCTGCCGGACAGCGGCTTCACCTGCTTCATCAGCGTTTTCATGAAGGTTGATTTTCCTTTTCCGTTTGGCCCGATCACGGCAATCTTGGCAGACTGCATAACCTCCAGATTCACGGTACATAGCGGCTGGTCATAGCCAATTGTCAAATCCTGTACCTCCAGAACCCGTTTTCCACCCTTTACATTGGGTACAAAGCGGGCATTGAAGCTTTTCTCGTTGCTTTTGGGATCCTCGATACGCTCCATACGATCCAGATATTTGATTTTTGACTGTGCAAAGGCAGCCTTATTTTTCTTATACCGGAACTTCTCAATCAGCTCCTCCATTCGCTGAATTTCCTTCTGCTGGCGAATATAAGCACTTTTCTGCTGTTCCAGATCACTTTTTTTCACATTCACGTAATTGCTGTAGTTTCCCGGATAGCGCCGCATGACACCGTATTCGATTTCATAGACGACATCCACGACATCATCCAGAAACATACGGTCATGGGATACGAGGATAACTGCCTTGGGATAGCGTTTCACATATCCCTCCAGCCACTCGATCGTATCAATATCCAGATGGTTGGTCGGCTCATCCAGCAACAGGACATCCGGCTTGCTCAGCAGTAGCTTCACAAATGCCAGCCGTGTTTTCTGACCACCGGAAAACGTAGAGATCGGGCGTTTGAGGTCATCCTCCTGAAACCCGAATTTTGTAAAAATCGTCATCATTTCACTGCGATAGGTATAGCCGCCCAGTTCTTCAAAGCGCTGCTGTACATCCGCATAGGCATTCAGCACAGCTTCACTGTGGTCGCTGCACATTTTTTCACTCAGCTCCTCCAGCCGTTTACCAACCGCCTTCACCTGTTCAAAGGCCTGCTCCATCTCTTCTTCCACAATGACATTCTCATCCGTGAAGGTCGTCTGTGCCAGATAACCGATCCGCAGTTTATTTTCCTTATGAATTTCTCCGGCATCCAGTACTTCCGTTTCCGCAATCACCCGCAGCAGCGTTGTCTTTCCGCAGCCGTTTCTTCCGACAATGGCGATTTTCTCAGTATTTCTTATTTCAAACTGTATGTTTTCAAATACGGTTGTTGCACCGTAATATTTGCTTCCTTTATGAATCTGATATTTCATCATCTCCACCTTCTTTTATTAGATTCGTAATATTTATTTGGACGCATTGATGCCGCTGGCAAAGGAGGCGGCCGCCTGTTTGGAAATCTTCTCCCCGTTCTTTAACCAGTATGCGGCATCCTCTTTATTTGATACATAGGCAAAATCTATTTCCAGCCCCTGCATGCCGTCCGCATCCACAAAGGTCTGGTTTTCCTTACGGGCATTTTCACTGCCCTTTCCTGCCATGGTTGCACGTCCGCCCGCTTCCCGAATATTGGAATACATATCGTAGCCGCCACTGATCAGCGGACTTGCACCGACACCGGGATTGTTTGCATCCGTATACGCACTGCCGCTCATCTTCAGCTTCTTTTCCAGACCGTACATAATATTTTTTCCAAGCGTCGGACTGCTGTAGGCACTGTGCCAGATTTCCACACCGCTCACATTCTCATCCGGGTTCGTATTAAACCGCAGATAAATATAATAGCGTGCATGCTTCTGATAGCCGTCTGCCAGTCTGCCATCTTTTCCATAGGCAGGCTTCGGCTGCTCTGACGCATCGCTTTTCGTTATTTCCACCCGCAGACCATGTTGTTCAAGCTCTTCCTTCATCCATACGGCTGCCTTGTAGGTTTCCTTATATTCTGTGATACCATTCCCTTTATTTCCCTCATCCGGGACATAGGTAAGATCCATATTCATTCCATAGGGATCCAGCAGAACATCAATATCTCCCTCTTTGGGCTTGGCTTTTTCCACGGATAAAAACAGGTAGTTCTGATCCAGCTTACTGTCATAATCCTTCAGCAGATCCTGATCCGCAATCAGCTTTATCGCATTGACATTTCCCTTGCGCTGTACGGTGGTAAAGGTATCCGAATGCAGCGTCCGATCATAGATAACCCGCTTCTTCACCAGATTATCAATAACCGTTATCTCATAATAGCCGGGATTGAGATCCTCCAGCGTGATTTTCTGATCCGCTGTGGAATCCATGGTCATCGGAATGGTTTCATCCGTACACAGGTTATGCAGCTCTACGGTTTTTCCTGCAAGCTCATCCTTGTCGCCTTTTGCATCATATGTCTGAGTATATAAACCCAGAGATTCTCCGTAAAAGACATAATCCCGAACCGTGAGGGTATCGGCAGCCTTTTTGTTTAACAGATGTATCGTTTCTTCACTGTTCAAGCCGCAGACAGTGAATTTTTTGGCTTCTTCCTTCTTCTGCGGAAACAGCAGTCCTGCGACCGCATACAAAACAAGAGCAACCAGCAGAATCAGCGGTACTGCGATTTTCCAGCGTACCTTGTATTTTCGTTGTCGAGGTGCGTATGCCATGAGTATCCCTCCGTTTTCTAACGTATATCATCAATCAGTGAAGCCTGCAGTTCGATATCCTTGATATGCTTGGGTGCCTGGTCCTTTAACGGCGGATAGCTCATATGCTGCGTGGATACTTCAACATCCAGCATATCCTTCGGTCTCTTCGGTACCGGCAGCATGGTATCCTCAAACTCCACGTACTGTATAGGAAAAACACTTTCCAAGCTGTATACAACCGGATGAAAAAAGGAATTAAAGGTCCAGGTCAGATCATAGCCAATCCATGCGGTGTTCTTATTGATCTGCCCGTATTTTTTTGCATTGCGTACAAATCGGCGCTTTAAAAGCAGCGGATTGCAGTGCAGATTCTCAAAGAAGACGATCAAAACCATCAGAATACCGTTGCGCACACGCCATATAAAATCCTTTGCTTTGTTTTCGCTTACATGATCCAGCACAAAAATATCAATGAACAAGCCGTCACTATCTCTGCATTTATTTTTTAACAGCGCGTTGTATTCCACACAATAGGTACCTTTTTTTCGTACCTTCATCGGCGGAACCAGCACATTATACTCGCTGTGGGTTTCAAAGCACTGTGTGATATAGGCATCGCCCAGTTCATGAACCACCCTTTGGAATTTTTCATAATCCTCGCGCAGCATTCCGATATCCGCATCATCATCCCATGGAATAAAGCCTTTGTGCCGGACAGCGCCAAGGGCACTTCCGCCGGTCAGCCAGTATCGAATGTTGTGCTTTTTACACAATGCATCTATATCCTTCAGCATTTCCAGCAGTACGAGCTGTACATCCCGTACGGTAATGCTGGTACCATCTTTTCTTGTCTTTAATATGTACTCTTTCATCACAAATCACCATGTTATATTATAGAAGATAAAGATAGCGAACACAACGGTTTTCAAAAAATATCACAAAAAGGTAAGAAACCATAATGCGAAATCACTAAAATAACAGAGTCACCGGTAATATTTGAAAGTACCGGGCTTTTTTGCGATCCAATCGCGTCATGGAGAGCAGGACAACCACAAAGCATGTAAAATAAACACTACGGATACGGAAATCTATCCTAAACCATCCTGAGGAGCGCATTGTTTATCGCTCTGCTATGAAATCCCCTTTTACATAAAAATATAACAAAAAAATAAAGCATTTGTGGATTTTTTAGGAATTTGACAGATTCCATACGTATAGAAGGGGGTAAGGAGCCCTTACAGAATGGAGGACATAAAAATGTCAAATGCAATGAATCAACTCAACTACAGTAACGATCTATTTTTTAAGTACACCCTTTCCCGCGAGGATGAAGGCTCTGTGTACGCCCGCAACACCATCATTGAGCGTGTTACCGGAATCAGGGTAAAGGAAAGCACCGTGCTCAATCCCAACCTGGATCCAGGCATCATCGGAAAGAAGCGCATCATTCTGGATGTGCATGTAAAGGATGAACAAAATCGTCATTTCAATATCGAGATGCAGACGACCTGTAAGGGAATAGCGGAAATGATGCGCTTTGAATTTTACGGTGCCAGAGCATTGAACAATCAGCTGAAAAGCGGTGAGTTTTATGATCAATTAAAGCCGGTTTATCAAATTATCTTCATTGATGAGTATGCATGGAACAACAGAAATCTGATCAATCAGTATCAGATGCGCAATGAGCAGGGAGAAGATGAAAGCGGCTATCCGCTCATCCTTCGCACCTTTGTTCATATGCCGGCAATCAATGACATCGTAAAGGAGAAGGAAATGCAGAGGCTGAATGACTTTGAACAGCTGGTATACCTGTTTGAAAATAATGAAAAAAATGATATACTGAAGTCAAAGGAAAGGCTGGTGAGGGTATTCATGAACAAGTATGAGGAAATGCAGAAGGATGACGAGCTGTGGTCAACGGCTATGGCGATTCAGATGGGAGAAGCACGTTACCGCAACGGCTTGCGTGACAGCTTTGAAGAGGGAAAAGCTGCCGGAAAAATGGAAGGTAGGATGGAAGGAAAGATAGAAGGTAAGCTGGAAGGAGAGAGACAGCTCTTACACAAACTCATAGAAATTAAGTATCATGAGGACTGTGTAACGTGGCTGCAGGCATTAACTGATGAGCAGATGCATATCGTATCCACTTTACTTCTGGAATGTGACACCTTCGAGTCGCTCAAAAAGCAATTAAATAAAGCTGATATGAAATAAGTTATTCTATACATCATAATTGTGAATTTCTTTTCTATACCGTAAACGAAAGGCTCTCAGCACATGAAGTGCTGAGGCTTTTCATATTGTTCATACAAAAGTCAGTTTTCTCTATAGGCTGATATGCTGAAAAAAGGGAAAGAACATCCAAAGGTTGAATGACTTTGAACACTGCTGTATCTGTTTGAACATAATGAAAAAAATGATATACTGAAGTCAAAGGAAAGGCTGGTGAGGGTATTCATGAACAAGTATGAGGAAATGCAGAAGGATGATGAGCTGTGGTCAACGGCTATGGCGATTCAGATGGGAGAGGCACGTTACCGCAACGGCTTGCGTGACAGCTTTGAAGAGGGAAAAGCTGCCGGAAAAATGGAAGGTAAGCTGGAAGGAGAGAGACAGCTCTTACACAAACTCATAGAAATTAAGTATCATGAGGACTGCGTAACGTGGCTGCAGGCATTAACTGAGGAGCAGATGCATATCGTATCCACGTTACTTCTGGAATGTGACACCTTCGAGTCACTCAAAAAGCAATTAAATAAAGCTGATATGAAATAAGTTATTCTATACATCATAATTGTGAATTTCTTTTCTATACCGTAAACGAAAGGCTCTCAGCACATGAAGTGCTGAGGCTTTTCATATTGTTCATACAAATGTCAGTTTTCTCTATGTGGCTGATATACTGATAAAAGGGAAAGAACACCCAAAGGTTGAATGACTTTGAACACTGCTGTATCTGTTTGAACATAATGAAAAAAATGATATGCTGAAGTCAAAAAAGAGGCTGGTGAAGGTATTCTTACCCAAAGGGTTCCAGGTGAGCAAGTACGAGGAAATACAGAAGAATGACGAGCTTTGGTCAACCGCAATGGCAATGCAATTGGAAGAGGCACGTTACCGCTATGACTTGGAGGACAGCTCTGAAAAGAGAATAGCAGCGGGAAAGATGGAAGAAAAGAGGCAATTCTTACACAAACTCATAGAAATCAAGTATCATGAGGATCATATGACATGGCTTTGTACTTTGACAGCAGAGCAAATCGAGAACATCTCCAATCTCATTTTAACCTGTGATACTTTTCAGGAACTAAAGTGTCAAGTGGAGTGTAAAAAATAATACATAAAACCGCCTATAAACAACACCAGCCACCTTTTAGAATGGTTGGCTTTATCTTTTACGTATGTAAGGAAACCGTAAGGATTCCTTTTTTTACATTTCTGCTTGTATCATACAATCGGATAACCCGTATGTATTTCCTCCATATAGAGCTTTTCCATATAACTCAACATATGTATATCGGTTTTTCGTTAGTATAAACGCCTATATGTTAGTTTTAACGTTCATTCGTTATTTTCATAACGTTTTTCCGTATTACAATACATATAGAGGAGGAAGAATCCCATGAATTATCTAGAGAAACTAAAGCTCCTTATGAAGCAACATGGTCTCAATGAAAATCAGCTGGCAAAAAAAGCCAATGTACCGCAGAGTACCATAAATTCCTTATTCCAGAAAAATAACCTTCCTACAATTTCAACACTGGAGGCACTATTGGAAGCCCTGGATATGACTTTGAGTGAATTTTTCTATGATGATGCGCTCATGAAGAAACATCAGCTGGAAGAACAAAATTTAATGAGCAAATGGAATTTCATGACCAGTGAGCAGAAAAACGGGGTACTCATACTCATCGATTTATTGTTAAACACCGGCTCTAACAGAGCAAACGGATGAAAGTGCATTACAAAAGATCACAGCTGTCCTTATACTCCAGCAGTGATTTTTTTATCCTTCACGTATACCAGGCAGACACTTTAACGACGTATTCACAATATCAATTGTATCCCACATATAATCTGCTTTATGGAACAATCCCTAGTATCCGGATACCGGGTGCAACAGCCTTGAGTATATTTTAGCGTAAAGGCTCCCATATAAAAGCATTCAGGAAAAGCCATACATATAATCCCGATATTGAGAATTCTCAACCTCTTTATTTCAGAAAATAATCATCTATTCCATTAAATATGACATATTTAACATTTTTCCGTTAATACTAACGCCAATACGTTATATATAACGCCTTTGCGTTAGTTTTGCTACGCTTTATCGTATTACAATAGATATAGAACAGGAGGTCGCCATGGATTATTTAGAGAAGCTAAAAGTATTGATGAAGCAGCATAATCTTACGGAATACAAGCTGGCTCAGAAAGCCGATGTAGCGCAAAGCACCATCAATTCCTTATTTCGTAAAAATAATCTTCCGACGATATCTACGCTGGAATCACTGCTGACCGCAATGGATATGACACTGAGTGAATTTTTTTATGATGAGTCCCTCATGAAGAAGCATGAACTGGAAGAGCAGAATTTACTGAAGAAATGGGGCCTTTTGACAAATGAACAGAAAAAGCCTATCTTACAGCTGATTGATCTGCTGCTGAATAACGGCAGTAAGAATTAAACGATACAAACAAGCAGACGAAAAAACTGCCGTGTCATAATGATGCGGCAGTTTTCTATATGATAATCATACATGTGGTGTGAAAAATTTCCATGATGCGAATATAATCAAGCCGCTCGATACTGATCCATTCCTGTACAGGTACAGGGTGCTCATGCAGTGCCTTCTGCAGCCAGATTACATCTCTCCATGCATCGAATTTATAGCCTGCATTACGCAGCACACCGATTTCTGTAAAACCGAAGCTTCTATGCAATGCAAGACTTGCGTCATTGGGTAGTGTGATACAGGAAATCGCTGTCTGCAAACCCTGCAGCTTTAAAACCTCCAAAAGTGCCGTATACAGTGCCTTACCGATCTGACGGTGCTGTACCTGCGGCAGCAGATAGATGGATAATTCCACATTCCACTGATAGGCGGCACGTTCCATATGACGGTGTGCATAGGCATACCCCACGATGTTCTGATCAATCTCACATACCAGATACGGGTATTCCCTTTGAATCTTCATCATGCGTCCTTCAAATTCTTCCAGAGAGGGAACGTCATATTCAAAGGTGATAACACTGTTCTCCACATAATGTGCATAGATGGATAGAAGTGCCGGTGCATCCGACAGCTGCGCAAACCGTATAGTTTTCATGGTGCTCCTTTCCTCCCCACAGACTTTGAGGCCGACAAAGCCCTCCCCCTCACAAGAAAGCCATGGACGCATCCATGGCCGTAACTCTTAAAATAACAGATTCTTCGGTGTACGCGGGAATGGCTCCACATCACGGATATTCTGCATTCCTGTCAGGTACATCAACAGGCGGTCAAAGCCAAGACCGAAACCGGCATGCTTGCAGCCTCCGTATCTTCTCAAATCCATATACCACTGCAGACTGTCTGTCGTCATGCCCATATCCTTCATACGCGCTTCCAAAACATCATAGCGTTCTTCACGCTGACTGCCGCCGACCAGCTCACCGACTCCCGGGACAAGCAGATCACAGGCTGCCACGGTTTTTCCATCATCATTGACACGCATGTAGAATGCCTTGATTTCCTTTGGATAATCCGTCAGGAAAACCGGTCCATCCACGATTTTCTCACAGATATAACGCTCATGCTCGGAATTGAGATCCATCCCCCATTCCACCTTATTATCAAACTTCACATCCGCCTGTAACAGCAGATCGATTGCCTCCGTATATGTCATCCGCTTGAAATCCGAATTGCGCACCTTCGTGATACGCTCAATACAGCTCTTATCAATCATCGTATTGAAAAATTTCATTTCCTCAGGCGCATTTTCAAGAACATAATCGATACAGTATTTCACCATATCCTCGATCAGGTTCATATCATCCTCCAGATCCGCAAAGGCAATTTCCGGCTCAATCATCCAGAACTCACTGGCATGACGGCTCGTGTTGGAATTCTCCGCACGGAAGGCCGGACCAAAGGTATACACATCACGGAACGCCATGGCAAACGCTTCGACATGCAGCTGTCCGGTAACCGTCAAAAATGCTTCCTTCCCAAAGAAGTCCTGCTCATAATCGGCATCATCTCTGGTTGTCGCCTTAAACATTTCACCGGCACCCTCACCATCATTTCCCGTAATGATCGGTGTATGTACGTATACAAAGCCCTGATCCTGGAAAAATTCATGAATTGCCATGGATAATACCGAGCGCAGACGGAAGATTGCATAAAAGGAGTTGGCACGCGGACGCAGATGTGCAATTTCACGCAGATATTCAAAGCTGTGACGCTTTTTCTGCAATGGATAATCACGGTCGCAATCCCCTTCCAGCGATGCTTCGGTAACCTGAATTTCAAACGGCTGCTTTCCCTGTGGTGTCAGCACGAATTTTCCGGTTACGGTGATCGCCGCACCTGTCGGATATTTCTCAACCTCCGCAAAGTTTTTCAGTTCCTGTAAATACACCAGCTGCGCGTTTCGGAAATATGTTCCGTCATTCAGCTCGATGAAGCCAAGCTTGCCACTGCAGCGGTTTGTCCGAACCCAGCCCTGCAGCTGCACATATTCCATGCTGTCCTGTTCCACATGAGATCCACTCATAACGATCTCATACAGCTCGCGTATTGTCATAAATTCAAACATATTCATTTCCTCCTGTTTACGGTACAAAAAAACGTTCCCTTTCAGGAACGTATTGTACGCGGTGCCATCCTGATTCCCATGCGTTTGCCGCATGAGCATCTTCTTCGGGATATATCGTTCCCACACGAAACCGTCTACTGTTGTTCTCCGGTTCAGCTCCACAGCCGTTCAGATATAAATCCGTATGCATGCAGCTTCCACCTTCCTGCATTCGCTAGTTGCGCGTAATTTATTCTGTTCTGCTTCAACGCTCTACATTCAGATTGTTGGTCTCAAAGACCAGCTCCTGTATAGATGATACCACATCCACGCTCTTTAATACAACCCCTTTTGGAATTTGTATATGTTCATGCGTAAAATCCACAAGTCCTGTGATACCACAGGCAATCAAGCGATCGACCGTTTGCTGGATATTTTCAGAAATCGCCAGAATTGCGATACGGCAGCCATCCGGCACCTTCTTCTCCAAATCCGCAATATCATATACCGGTATACCGAAGCGTACACCCTGACGGTCTGGATTGACATCAAATGCACAGGCAATCTCACCAACCACATAATCCCATTTATTATACTTCATCAGTGCCCGGCCCATATTACCGGCTCCGACCAGAATGATTTTTTCATCAAAATCCATACCGAGCTGCTGATTAAAAATTTCAATCAACCGATTGACATCATAACCATATCCCTGCTTTCCCAGATTTCCCAGAAAAGAAAAATCACGGCGAATCGTCGTCGGTTCAATATTGACGACACTGGCCAGTTCCTTGGACATGATTCTTTCTACACCTGAACTTTTCAGCTTGCGCAATGCCTTCAGATAGACAGGATATCGCTGCAGCGTTGCCTTTGGCACATTTTTCTCTGTCATGTTTATCACCTATTGCATAGTATAGCATACTTTTTTAACTTTGTGAATAAACTATCATATTTAACTTTTTTGAAAAGGGAAATTTCCTGCCGGACACAGAAGTAGAAAGCAAAACACGGAGTGCTTTAGATGTTCAGCATACGGGGAGAATGAATGCGGAAATGATTGCAATACGTTTCCATCCCATCACCAGTTATATGATCTGTATCCGTATGCAATATTGTACGTGATGCTGCATGGGTTCCTGCATACGGCAGTATAGACTGCATAGCAAGGAACGGACAGCTTCCTTTACAGGAAAGGTACAGGTCTGTTTTCGTTTCTTACGCCGATACTGTAGAGCATCACCTTAAGATACATGCATGGTCTGTGCATTTCACATCCGGCTGCTCATCAATGACTTCCTGCATATCCTTCATCAAAGCACCTTTTCCTTGACGCTCCCCTCTTATATCCGATACATCCAGTGCATTGTTTCCATCACATCCTGTAAAGCACATTCCTACTCACAGCAGCTTCTCCATCTGTACATGAGGAACATGCTCATCCATATGCTCCTCCCCGCATATGGTATAGCCATAGCTTTCATAAAACGCACAGGCACGGCATTGTGCATCCAGAATACAGCGCCTTCCCTTTTTGCTGTGAACGATGCTCTCCATCTCGGATAGCAGGACACCGCCCAGTCCCTGATGGCGAAACTGGGGAAGTACCGCAATACGTCCGAAGACCCATGCCGCCTCCTCTTCCTTTGGAAAACAGCGTGCACAACCTGCAAGTGTGCCATCCACATAAACAGTAATATGTACAGCAGTCGCATCAATTTCGTCAAATTCATTCTGAAATCCCTGTTCCTTCATGAACACCTCAATACGAACATACCTGTAGTCCTGCTCGTTATCCTTTGTTTTAATTTCTATCATATTTGCTCCCATCCAAGAAAAAAGGCAAGCTCGACATAGCTGCCCTCTCTTATATAATCATAAAGCCGAGATCATTGATAACCTTTCTGGCAACGGCCACCATATCGGAGTTTCCCTCCACAATGACGCATTGCTTTTCCAGATTTACCTGAAAATCCACTCTGGTTTCAGCCAGTGCCGTTTCTATTCTTCTCGCCTTGGTATCATCATCCAGATACTTTACCAAAATAATGTTCTTCAAGCGGATCACCTCGTTGTTATTGTATCACAATCCCTGTAAACAATCCAATAGTTGATACGATTGTTCGTGAATTGTAAGAGAATTTAATCTTCAACGATTGTTCCAAGACTTGTGGAAAAGGTTCCTTTTAAATATATGCGGATATGATGGTCCTTTGCATAGTTGACACAGCGGTCATGCAAAACCCTCGATTTCATATTCAGCATTTCGTCGTAGGTCAGTTTGTCGTATTTAATCGCATATTCATTCAGCTTGGGATCCTTGTCATAGACACCATCCACATCTGTATAAATATCCACTTCCTTGAGATCCAGCATATCCGCAAACAATACCGCACTGTAATCACTGCCTCCTCTGCCGAGGGTCGTCACATGACCACTGGGGGAGATACCGATAAAACCGCCGACAACCAGCACATCATAGCTGTTCAGCTTCTTGCGTATTCCGGTATGATCCAGCTTCAGTACCTTTGCATAGTCATAGTTCTCATCGGTAAGTATTCCGCAATCGAAAAAAGGGAGCGCATACGCCCGTATTCCCATATCCAGAAGTTCACTGCATATCTTCAGTGCAGATAGCTGCTCTCCCATAGAAACCAGTCTGGCTTTTTCCTGCCTGGTGAGAAATTCACTGCCCATGGACAGCAGGGTATCCGTAGCATACGCATCCGGATAGCGGCCCATGGCCGATACCACAACAATCACTTTATTTGTCTTGCTGCTTTCCAGCACATGACGGTACACATATTTCCTGGTCGCTTCACTGCGCAGGGAGGTACCGCCAAACTTCATTACTTTCATGTTCATATGCATAACCCCACATTCCTTATACCATATGTCAAAAGATGTCGGAATGTGCGGTTTTTTCGCCCAGTTCGCTTGATTTCATAGTACTTTCAGGAATTTGGAATCCGTTCCTGCTGGCAAAAGAAAAAGATACCCAAAAGCCGTCATGTGCATGTAATTGCACATACGCTCAGGTATCTTATCAAAATTATGTCGTCTATCTTATTTTTTCAAAGCCTTCACAAAACGCTCGGTAATCTGCTTCGGACGTGTGATAGCACCACCGACAACTGCACTGTAAGCACCAGCCTCATATACTGCAGCCAGATCTTCCGGCGTATTGATTTTGCCCTCCGCAAGAATCGGAGCCTTGATTGTTTCCGCCAGCTTTTTGAATAGCTCAAGATTTGGACCATCCACATTTTTGGAATACGGCGTGTATCCGCATAAGGTGGTAGATACACAGTCAAAGCCGATGTTTTCCGCATTCACGCATTCTTCATATGTCGAGCAGTCCGCCATGGCAAGAACACCGTGTTCATGCACATAGTTGACGAGATCCTCCAGCTTTTCCCCATTCGGACGATCACGAAGCGTCGCATCCATAGCGATCATTTCACACCCTGTTTCAAATAGCTCATCCAGCTCCTTTTTCGTTGCGGTGATATAAATATCACTATCCGGATAGCTGCGTTTTACAATTCCGATAACAGGCAGATCAACGACTTTTTTAATTTCGATGATATCCTCCTTGCTCTGTGCACGGATTCCTACGGCACCTCCCTGTTTTGCCGCAAGCGCCATTCTTCCCATAATGAAGGATGAATGCAGTGGTTCATCAGGCAGCGCCTGACAGGACACAACAAGTCCACCTTTAATTTGTTCCAGCATGTTCATAATTAAGACCAACCTTTCCTGATATACATATACAGTATAATCCTTTTCCTTTTTTTTGTCTTCCCTTTCCTAGATGATTTTTATGGAATTCAATTCCCCGACGCCTTTCAGCATGTATCAAACAGCAATGGAAAAACAGCCTGCCGCAATCATCCCTGACGGGACTTTTAGAATATCCATGCGCTTGCTTCCGTTAGCGTTTCACTCCCCCTGCTCTTAGCCTGCAAGCAGGAGGCTGCGGCTTTTTTCCACAAGCTTTCGATATACCGGCTTCATATCCTCCTCTGTTACATAGTGATTGATTTCCTCCACTGCAATCCACCTAACACCGCTGTTTTCATCCGGCTTGCTGCACAGCGTATCCCGTTCATCCGCCTGACACAGATAGGTGACATTCAAATGAACATGAGAGGATACAAATGCACCTCTTTTCACATGCGGTGGTACCGGCAGTATATCGATGGCCAGAATGGATTCACTTAGCAGCTCAAGCTTTTTCAGTCCGGTTTCTTCTCTTCCCTCCTTTAATGCGACATGGATCAAATCCCGATCCCCGTCCGCATGACCGCCGCACCAGCCCCAGGAGTTATAAATATTATGATAAATCATGAGTACCTTTGATGCATCCGCATTGATGATCCACGGACTGCTGGTGATATGTCCATATACATTATCTCTTGTATAGACATTGGGAAATTCCTTTATATAGCGCATCATGACCTTACGGTCTGCTTCCTCCTGTAGATTGCAGGGTGTATATGCGCAAAGCTCTTCATACAGCTTCATTATGAATCACCTCCTATCCATGTCAGCAGGGCTTCTCTGTACACCTTGAGCGCTGTAGGGATTGCATAGGTCTTTTGCAGTTCATCCTTCGTGCACCATACCCCTTCCACTGCCTCCTGTTTCAGCTCCAGCAGATATCCGTTCATATGCCACTCAACATGGGAAAAGATATGTTTTGCTTTCCGCAGAGGAACCAGCCGGAGAAGCTGATCCTGAAATTCCTGTGCGATCTCCTTTCTGCTTTTCTGTTCCTCCAGCATCATAAATTCATACAGGCCTGCAAGCAGTCCCTGCTCATCTCGTTTATGCAGATAAACCCTGTCTTTACACAAAAGGACAAGCACTGTCTTTTTTTCAATTCTTCTGGCCTTTTTAGCTGTTTTATTGGGTAGCCGGTGTGCCGCTCCGCTCTGATAGCCCATGCATTCACTTGCCAGCGGACAAATATTACAACGGGGTGCCGCATTCGGCACGCATACGAGCGCACCGATTTCCATCAGAGCCTGATTAAAGGCATCACTTCGGTGCTCCGGTATATATTCCTGTATAATGTTCTGAAATTTCTTCTTTGTGCGTTCCTTCAAAATGTCATCCTCGCTGACAAGCACCCGGCTGAACACACGCAAAACATTGCCATCCACTGCCGGAACACAGCGCTTATAGGCGATAGAGGCAATAGCTCCCGCTGTATAGGCACCGATGCCGGGAAGCTTCAACAGCTCCTCATATGTATCCGGAAGTACACCGTTATGGCGCTCCATGCATTCCATTGCACATTTTTTCATGTTGCGGACACGGTTATAATAGCCAAGTCCCTCCCACAGCTTACGCAACGTATCCTCATCCGCCTCTGCTAAAGCCTTCAGTGAAGGCAGTGCCTGTATAAACCGTTCAAAATAAGGCTTTACTGCTTCCACGCGTGTCTGCTGCAGCATAATCTCGCTTACCCAGACGCGGTAGGGGGAAGCATCCTCTCTCCATGGCAGGACACGGGCATTCTGGTCGTACCAGTCCAGCAGCTGCTCTGTAAATTTCTTTTTATCATGTTGTAGTTTCATGCGTTTATTATACCACAGGGCAAAGACGGCAGGCAAAGAAAAAGCCAACAAGATTCCTGTTGAAACAGGACGGACATCACATACGATCAAAGGGACAGAGAAAGCGTTATAGAAATCAAACGGTATCTGCGCAAAGGTAGGATAAATGCAGGAAGAAGTATCCAAAAAAAAGCAGTGCTCTTTGCCCTGTGCTGTTTACATAGTGTCTCAGATGAAGGCTATTGTATTGGTATGCCTGATTGCAGGTACTAGTCATAAAATGAATACTATTGCAGATACTTTCCTTGCACATATAAAAAAGAGGGAATTTCATACGATTTCATAGAAATCCGAATTCCCTTCTTCATAAGTAACTCGCTACTGGATCAAATCTGCGAGTACATTCTGTTTATGATAATTGCTTGTGTTACGACATACGGGTTCACAACGAATACATCAGCGTTTCCAATGCAGGTATCTGGTGGTGGAGAAAAAGCTTCCCACCAGGCCGACAAGAACGCCGATCAGAATTAAAATTCCTGATATCTCCAGTGTCATAGGAAATACCGTTTGCAGTACGAACATGTTGCTCATGAAGGTACCGCCCAGGATGGTATATACATACTGATAGCCGAAAATTGTCAGCAGGACAGGAACCAGACTTCCCAGTATCCCGATGAAAACACCCTCCAGCATCATCGGAAATTTGATTGCCCAGTTGCTGGCCCCGACAAAACGCATAATGGCAATTTCCTGTTTTCGTGTATAAATAGACATTTTGATTTTATTGGAAATCAGAAATACTGCAATCACAATCAGGAAGATAATGAAAATCATACCGCCTTCCCGGATTTTCTCAAAGGTGGAAATCATTCCACTTGTGGAATCTCCGCCATATTCCGCAGATACGATCCCTTTCATATCTTCGATCTTATCCGCAGTTTTTTGTATATCCTTTCCGTTTTTTACCTCAATCAGAAACGTATCGCGAATCGGATTGGCTTTTCCCTCATACATATCGAACATAGTGGAATCATCCTGAAATTCCGCTTTATAATTTTCCAGTTCTTCTTTTCCGGTGGAAAGCGTTACATGCTTTACAGTATTCAGCTGTTCGATTGCATGAAGCAGCTGCTGCTTTTGCTTATCCTTTACAATGGTATCTATACTCGCACGTATGGTTACCTGTTGCTCGATATGCTTCGTAAAGCAGTTGAGATTGCTGGTCAGCAGCATGAATACCGATATCAGAATCAGTGTTATGGATACCGCAACGGATGCGGAAAATGTCAGTCCGAAATGCCGGACGATATTTTTATATGTCATTTTTAAATGGAATTTAATATATCTGTAAAGTTTTTTCATAGGCTTATCACTCATATTTCTCTTACCTAATAATGATACCCTAGCAAAAGTGGAATGTAAAGCAGTTTAAGAATTTGTAAGATTTGAAATTTCTTCATATGGAGAGGATGGATTCCTGTCACACGCATCCAGACGCTGGAAAAAGCATGTTACAGCCAGACAGACAGTCTGTTGATTTCCGATTCAGTGTACGGCAGGAAAGCATCTCAGCCGCTCGATTGTACATTTATTTTTCAGATGCCAAGAGCTGTTGGGTAAGCATTTCTACTACAGCACCTTATTTCTGTATCTGCTTGGCATAGACCCTCTCCTATTTTATACCACGGCATACGGCTACAGGGAAACGCAAAGCTACATATGCCGCAAGGATACTGCACGGGATATCTTTCGGCAGATCCAGAGGAAAGCAGGATAACAGCAGAAGATAAAATGAAATCTTTGTTCCCGTGTAGTAATTTAAGATCACATATTTATAAGCAAGTCCGATTCCATAGGTTGCCAGCAATCCTGCCAGTACAGCCAGAAAGCATGTCTTCCAGTTTTTTTGCCCATGCTCCATAATCCAGCCGCTGCAAAATGCTGTGACGATAAAGCCAAGTAAAAACCCAAAGCTTGGGCGCAGAACGTAGGAAATTCCTCCCCCTGCCGCAAATACCGGTATACCAAGCAAACCGATCAGCACATACAAGGCAGCGGAAAGAGCCCCCAGGCGCGCTCCCAGAAGCATACCAGCCATCAGGACAAAGAAAAACTGGAGCGTAAAATAATCAAAATTAGGCAGGGGAATTTGCAGAAAGGCACCTATGGCGATCAATGCCGTAAACAGAGAACACAGCGCCATCCTGACAGCTGTCATTTGCTTCATGCTGCCACCGCCTTTATGGAAACCTCACCTGAGCTGAGGATATGGGTTGTATCTTCACTTTCTACTATCAGATTTCCGGCATTGTTGATATCCTTTACATAACCACTGAGCTGCTTCCCGTTCTGCATCCAGCTAATCTGTTGATGTAAAACCACAGAGGCATCCCGATACTTCGCAAGCACACTGCTGTGCTCTTCCTTCTGCAGGGCTAAAAGCTCATTCACGATACAGGCAATCAGCTTATTTCGATTCACCGGATGCGTGCTCAGAGATACCGCAATATCCTTCAATTCCTCGGGAAATGTCATAGTGGAGGTATTAAGACCGATTCCGACAATGATGGCCTCCAGTCTGCCGCTTTCAAAATCACTGATGGCCTCGCAAAGAATCCCGCACAGCTTTTTTCCCTGATAGAAAATATCATTCACCCATTTTATCTGTGTATCAGTCTGATACAGTTGCTTCAATGCACGCTGCACAGCAACCGCAGCATAGATGGTAATCATAGAGGCATCAGACAGCTGCTGTGGCATCCGCAGCAGCAGGCTCATATAGATTCCGGTGCGCGATGGAGAATAAAACGGTCTTCCAAATCTGCCTCTGCCTGCACGTTGTTCTTCCGCGGCAATCAGTGTCAGATGCTCACTGCCGTCGATTGCCATTTTTTTCAGCAGCTGATTGGTGGAATCTACCTGTTCAAAGGTATATACCGGCAGCTTTTTTTTCAGGTAAACCGAGATTGCCTCAGCAGACAGCTTGTTTGAGGTCTCTGCCAGCTGATAGCCCTTGCGGGGAAAGGATGCTATTTCAAAGCCCTCCTCGTTCAGGGTATGAATCATTTTACATACGGCATTACGGCTGACATGCAATCGCTGTGCCAGCTTTTGTCCGGAAACCGGCTTTGTTCTGTTTTGCTCAAGTTCCCGTATCAATTCACTTCGTATCGACATCGTAACAGCTCCTTTTCTCGATACTTAGAATATCAAACTTTTCCATCTTTGTAAACCCGTATTTTAAAAAAGGTTTACTTGATAGATGACTTTTTCCCGATATCAGCTTGTTACTTGTACCTCACAGAAAGAAATTTGTTCTTATAACGGTGTACATGAATTTTCTAAAAGGGCTTATCATCATAATGAAAACAAAGCGTCCTCGTACTGGTCATTACGATTTCCTTGATGATGCAAAAACGGCTTTTCACCGCTATATGTATTAAGCCATATAGATATCCTTCGATAAAGGATGTGGAAAAGCCATTGCATTCAGCGGGATACAGATTAAGAAAGGATACTCAGCACGCCGAAGCAAAAAAAGACAGCCTAGATAAGCTGTCCTCTCTAACATATTCAACGCAGCCAGTAATTTTCCGGTCTCTCTCGGCACGGTGCTGAGCCGCATGCATTCGGTGCATCCGCATTCCATCCGGTACCGAAGGTCAGATCTCCCGTACGGTTAAACTGATTTAATGCAGCCGTCATCGTCATGGAACCAACGCGTATGATTTCAACATGGCAATGCGGACCGGAGCTGTTACCGGAGCTTCCGGAATATCCCATAACCTGTCCCTGGTTCACACGCTGCCCCACACTTACCGCAACGGAGCTTAAGTGATAGAACGGCATAGCATATACGACACCGTTTACCCTTGTTAGAAGTGCAACGTTGTTTCCGCCACCTGCCGGAATACCACACCAGTTATTCAAGGCGCCATAGCCGCAGCCCTGATATGTATGAATGATGATACCGTTTGCCGGTGCTACAACCGGAATCCCTGTCGTTGAGCCGGTAGAGAAATCCATTCCCATATGTCCGCCGCCGCCAGGATAGGCCCAGGTTCCTGCTTCATAATGCCAGCCGCTTTGCAGCGGGGCGATAAAGCTGGAGCTTTGTGCCGTACCGCCGGAAGAACCGTTATTTGAGTTATTTCCGCTGTTCCCGCCGGAATTTCCACTGTTGCCCTTATCCGGATCGGTATTTCCATTATCCGTATTCCCGTCACCGGAATTACCGTTATCTGTATTCCCGCTGTTACCTGTTTCATTCCCACCGTTCTGTGGAGTATCCGGTTTTTCCGGCTGCTGCTCAGGCTCATCAAAATCAGCGGCCAGCGACAGATCCACCTTCGGCAGATTTGCCTGTGCCATCTGTGCCTCACGCTTCTGTGTAGCAAGATTTGCTTCCTTTGCGTGATAATCGCTCAGCAGATTCTTTTTCACCTCATTCAGCGCTTCCACCTTGGCCTTGCTGGATTTTACATCCTTCTGCTGAACAACAAGAAGCTCCTTCTGTTCTTCCACAATCTTACGATCCTGATCCAGCTTTTTCTTTTCCTTATTCAATGTTTTGATCTGCTCGTTTTCATATCTGTTCAGCTCGCCTACGATTTCCGTTCTTCTCAGCAGATCCGTAAAGCTGGTGGAGCCCATCAAAAAATCAATATAATAATTACTGCCGGTATAGGCCTGCATTTCCAAAAGACGCGCACGCATCTGCTTGTCGCGCTCCTTGATGCTATCCTCTTTTTCCTTAATCTGTTTCTTCAGGTCACTGATCGAGCTCTGTGTCTGGTCAATACTAGCCTGTATACTGCTGATTTCTTTTTCATAGCTCGCGATTTTCTTATTGTTATCCGCAATCAGCTTGCTGACCTTTTCCACATCGCCCTTAACACTGGCAATCTGACTCTTGATATCACTGATTTCCTTATCCAGATTATCGGATTTGCTTTGCAGATAATCCTTGTATCTGCTGCACTCCTCCTGTGTTTTCGTATCCTTGATGACTGCACATTTGGCATTCATCTCACTTTCTCTTCCTTCGAAACTCTCTGCTTTCAGAAGGCCTGCATTACTAATCAGCAATGCACCGCTGACAAACAGAGCTGCATATTTCTTTTTCATTTGCGCATACCTCCCTACCTGAATTACAGATATAATATGATACTACCTGTATGTATATGATAACGTAAGCACTTTAAAAAGTAAAGAAAAAACACTGCTGATTCCCGCCTGTATCAGACTGAAAAAAACAGTGTTGAAAAGGTATTGCTGCACAGCTTCTTTACAGGGTTAAGGAATCTGATATTTTCACCCACAGCTGCAGCCTGCAATCCTCCTGCTTCGGACGGATATAGCGCTGTATGAGAAATGCATCACATGCATAGCCATGTCTTGGCAGCCATACCTCAAACAGATAGGCGCTTGCCTTATACAATGCCTTCTGTACGAGGTCTTCAAAGCTTTCCGCCTCATATTCACAGACAGCATAGGTGCCCACAGGCATTTCAAAGGCGGTATATCCCTTTACCGGCTCTGCCGTATGAACAGCGGCCATATATGTGAAGGCTCCCGGTGTTTGTGAAGGCGTCAGAATATCATTTCCTTCATCAAGAGCAGCATGCTGCAGTACATCATCCTGTTCCAAGCGATCCCAGAGTGCCACCAGCGTATTCTCCTTCGGCTGCGCAATTTTAGCACTTTCATCCTCTTTTGTGTAGCCGCTGAACCACAGTGGTTCCTTTTGTACTCTGCGTTGAATTTCCAGAACCATATCGTCACAGATCAAAGGCACACCTTCATCCACCAGGGTATATTGCATGCGCAGCTCCGGCTTGATCACATGATCCAGATGGATATCCGATGATGCACGATACTCCGCCGGAGACATTCCATAGCACTGCCGAAATGCTCTGGTCAAGGTACTGTGACTGGAAAATCCGCATTGCATTGCAATGTCCATGATTTTTCCGTTATCCGCCTTCAACAGTCCTGCCGCCATTTTCAGCCGTACGCTGCGCAGATACTCACTGACCGTATATCCTGTCAGTCGGTAAAACAGCCGCTGATAGTAAAACCTCGACAGATGCGCAATTGACGAAAGCTGTTCGATTGTCAGTTCCTCCTCATAATGCTCCTCCATATAATCCAGGGTCTTCTGTATTGCTTCCCATGCCTGCATAAGCATCACCTCCACCTAGAGTATACGGCAAACACATCATCTTTCGCTTTCCACGGAATGCCCTGTATAAGGATACTGCAAGGAATGAATATTATTTTAAAGAAGCATGACGAGTAAAAAACGTCTTATATCCCAGAGTCACAAAGACAACAACAGTAACAGCCGTACAGCCCAGGATTGCAAGCATAATACCAATCTGATACTTGATCGCCGTCAAGGGGAAGGTTCCGGACAGCATCTGACCCGTCATCATACCGGGAAGTGATACGATCCCCATTGTCATCATATTGTTCATGGTTGGCAGAATGGCGCTGTCAAAGGCATCATTTACTTCCTCATGAGCAGCAAGCTTTGGAGATGCTCCCAGCATGAGTGAATTTTCAATCTTCTCCCGGTGATCCTGCATATTTGCACAAAGACGGTTTGCCCCCAGCGCAATACCGGTCATGGAATTGCCGATAATCATACCGGAAATCGGTATAAAATACTGCGGATTGAACCAGGGGCGAACCTGCAGTACCAGCAGCATAAAGACAACTGCCGTACAGAGATAGCCGATCGTCATAGAAACGCCCATCAGCCGCTTTAAATCATCGCTCATATCATAGCGGACTCTTTTTGCGGCATTGTAGATGGCAAAGCCAAGCATGATCAGCAGCATGAGAAGTGTAAGCCACCAGCTTGGATTTTTAAATACATAGAGCAGTATATACCCCATAATCGTCAGCTGTACCGTCATTCGCGTAGTAGCAATCAGAATCATATTCTCCCTGCGAATACCTCTTGCACGAAAGATGATAAGCAAAAGCAACACAAAGATATAGGCGATGGCCAGATTAACAATGGAAAGATCCATAACGGAATCATTCATACACATACCCCCTCGTATCACCGTTTTCTATACGCAAAAGACTCTTCGGATACTTTGCCGATACCTCTGCGGAATGCGTAACCATGATCAGCTGCCGCTTTCGTTCTGTCACAAAGTGTACAAGATTCTCAATGACAAAGCTCTCCGTTTCCTTATCCAGAGCCGAGCTTGGCTCATCCACCAGATAGACCTCTGCATCCATCAGCATCACCCGTGCCAGGCAGAGCCGCTGTTTTTCTCCCCCTGACAGACGTTCACAGCTCTCCTGCAGCTCCTTATGCAAATCCACTTTTTCCAGGTATTCCTTCAGCTTTTGCTTCGTGGCAGGAAGCCGGCCGCTCAGTCGTAATCCGATTTGAAGATTATCCTCGATATCTCCCGGATAGATCACCGGTGTCTGCCCCAGCATGACGACCCGTCTGCGCAGCTCCATCGGATTCAGTTTCTGAATATCCTCCCCATTGTACAAAATAGTTCCCTGTTCAGCCTCATTCAAACGATTCAACAGACGCAGCATCGTGGTTTTTCCACTGCCACTGGGACCGATGATGCAGGTAGCACAGCGGTCCAGGCATACATGCTGTATATGAAGAATATGCTTAAATGTAACATTATTCAGTTCAAACATAATTTTCCGTATCCTTTCTTTACATTTTTAGAATACCATAAGTTGAAAAATACTTCCACACATATACCATATGATATATAATAGGATGACGTGAGGGTGATACAATGCATACAAAAGGTATTCTATATACAGTCTTATCCGCCGTTTTATTCGGCATCACACCGCTGATTACAAGAGCGGTTTACGGATACGGAGCGAACTCCATGACCGTGGTATTTTACCGGTCTCTATTTGTTATTCCCATGCTTGCGGCAATCATGAAGGGCAGGCACATCTCATTTTCCATTTCTGCACACGATCTGCGCAATACCGGTATCATTGCCATATTCGGAAGCGGACTGACGACCATTCTGCTGTTTTCCTCCTATTCCTATATTGATGTCGGCTGTGCCACGACACTGCATTTTCTATATCCGGTATTTGTTTCGCTGCTCTGCTTTGCTGTATATCACGAAATACTCGGCAGGCGTAAGCTTGCGGCACTCTCTCTTGCACTGCTGGGAGCACTTTGCTTTTTCGATCTGAGCAATTCCGGCAGCATGCTGGGTCTGTTATTGGCAGCTGGCTCGGGACTTACCTACGCCTTTTACATGGTCCAGCTGGAGAAAACACGGCTTTCTCATCAGAATGCCTATAAAATATCCTTTTATCTTGCCATCTTTATCTTGCTTGAAACACTTGTGTATCATTTGCTGTTTTCCTCCATACAATTTATTCTGCCATGGAATGCATACGGGCTGATTTTGCTGCTATCGCTGGTATCCAGCTTTCTTGCTGTGGTATTGCTGCAGAAGGGGATTCAGTACCTTGGCTCCAGTACAGCTTCACTGTTTTGTCTGTTTGAACCGGTTACCTCAGTTGTCTGCGGAGCCTTGTTTCTAAAGGAAGCCCTGACACCGGCAAAGATCATAGGATGCTGCATTATCTTTACAGCGCTGATCATCATGAGCAGGGATCAGCATACAGCGGCTTCTTCTTAAGTTTTCTTAAAATTTACCCGATTTTGCATGATGATATGGGAATCGGTAAAAACTATGATATAATGAAAACAGAAAACAGCTTATTTATGAAGGAGTCCCATGGAACCATTAAACCTTGCCAGTATAGCAGAAATCGGCGGTAAATACACGTCGCAGCGAAGTGAAATCATTTCGTATATACTTATCGCCCTGTGTGCAGTTGCTTTTGTATATCTGATCATACATCAGATACGCTCACACAAATAAATTACTTTAACAATCACAGCGCATTCTCCATATGTGAATGCGTTTTTTATACTGCTTGGAAAACACACAGTATACTGCACTTCCGGCTCGTACATGCCTGCAAAAAAAGCAGTGATTGGATATTTCCGGTTCTTTCTTACTTTAGGGTGTTTGCAAAAGGAAGACTTCAACTTCTATTGTAACTACAATAGTACTGAAGTCTTCCTATGTTAAGTTTACCCACAAGCGAGAAAGAACCATATCTCCTTCCTCACTGCTTTTTCATCCATTATGCGTTTACAGCTTCTAAACCTGAATCTGAACGTGATACTTTTTCAGCCAGTAATTCACCTGCAGCAGATATGCAATCGTCTGCGGTGTATTCATAAGCTGTCCATACCATGGAATCGAGCGATCCTCACGTAGCAGCTCCTGCAGCTTTTCCTTTTTTACAATTTGCAGCAGGGGCTCATTGCCCTGTGCAAGCAGCTCCTCCATCTGTCTGCTGACAAGCGCACGGTATTTCGGATGCCAGGTCTTCGGATACGGGCTTTTTTTCCGCCAGAGCACCTCATCCGGAAGCAGACCCTTGACCGCTTCCCGCAGTAATCCCTTTTCATAGCCCTGATAATCTTTGAATTCCCATGGAACGCTATACAGATATTCCGCAATGCGCATATCGCAAAAAGGAACCCGCACCTCCAGAGAATTGTACATGGACATACGGTCTTTGCGATCCAGCAGCGTCTGCATGAACCATTTCATGTTCAGATTCACCATTTCACGAAGGCGCCTTTCTTCCTTTGTGCGATTGCACAGGATGTCACTTTGCTTCAGTGTCTCCTGATAGCGCTGATCGACATAGGTGACTGCGTTGATTTGCTCCGCAAGCTCCTCATTCAGAAAGCCCATGCGGTATTTTGTGGATTGTGCCCATGGAAAGCCATAGGTGGCGCGAATCTTCGGATCGCGGTACCACGGATAACCGCCGAATATCTCATCCGCACACTCTCCGGACAAGGCGACCGTACAGTATTTGCGTATTTCCTTACAGAACAGCAGTAAGGAGCTGTCCACATCTGCCATACCGGGTAAATCTCTGGCATCCACTGCCGTATACAATGCGTCAACCAAATCCTCTGTTTTCAGGACAATATTGTGGTGATCACTTTGCAGAAAGTTCTGCATAACCTCAATATAATGCTGATCGGAATTGGGCTGAAATTTTGTTGAGTGGAAGTATTTCTCATTATCCTCATAGTTTACCGAAAAGGTGTGCAGTGTTTTTCCCTGCTTTTTGAATTCCCTAGCTGCCACTGCAGATATGATACTGGAATCCAGCCCCCCTGAGAGAAACGTTGCGACATCCACATCGGCGATCAGCTGCCGCCGTATGGAATCTGTCACTAGATCATGCACCGTCTGTACCGTAGTCGCAAAATCATCCGGATGCTCTCTATCCTGTAAGTGGAAATAGGTTGTCAGCCGCATCCCCTTGTGGTCATACCATGCATACTGTCCCGGCTTAAGCTCCCGTATATTATGAAATACTCCATAGCCCGGTGTTCTGCCCGGACCCAGCAGCATGATTTCCGCAATGCCGTCCGCATGCAGAATCGCAGGGATTTGCGGATGCGCCAGCAGTGCCTTCATTTCCGAAGCAAACAGCATCGCCCCTTCCTGCAGCGTATAAAACAGCGGCTTTACTCCCATACGATCTCTTGCCATAAACAATCTGTGTGCTTTTTTATCCCATACGGCAAAGGCGAAGATGCCGTTCAGCCTTTCCACCACGGTTTCCTTCCACTCTATAAAGGCCTGTAACAGCACCTCCGTATCGCTGGTTTCCTGAAATGCATATCCTTTTTTCTGCAATTCTCTGCGCAGCTCCTCCGTATTATACAGCTCCCCGTTATAAACCATTACGTAGCGGGGGTCGCTTTTCAGCTGCATAGGCTGTTTTCCATGCTGCAAGTCCATAACACTCAGTCGTGCATGCAGCAGAGTAACCGCCTCATCCGTATATATATTCTGCTGATCAGGTCCTCGTCGTTTCATCGTATCCAGCATGTCTTCCACCGCCTGCTGATTTCGATACTTCATCCGGTGTTCCCCGTCTACGATTCCTGCAATACCACACATAACCCGTCCTCCTTAAAAAAGGGGTCCTCCCCGTTACAGAAGAACACCCTTGTTCCATAGTAGTATATGCATGTTTTCATGTTTGTTTCCTGTCATATATTTCCAGCATAGACATATCGCAGCCATCCGGATGCTGCTTTCACCGCCTCCAGGATCAGCTGCTTTGCTGTAGGCTGCTCCCCGTACATGTGATACATGGAAAAAAACCTTGTTAAATGGAGCGGTATATCCGGATGCAAAGAAGCAAGCCATGCCGCTTCCTCCTCGATTCGATCTACATCATCATGCAGTCCCGGCACCATAAGGGAGGTGATTTCAACATGTGTATGCTGAACAGCCAGCTCCACACTGCGGCGTACGGCTGTAAAATCTCCCTGCAGTCTGCGATAGCCCTCCTCATCGAAGGCCTTCACATCGATATTCATTGCATCGACATAGGGGAGCAGCTCAAGCAGCTTCTGCTCCTGTATATAGCCATTTGTAACAATGACGTTTTTCAGCCCGTGCTGCCGTGCCAGCTTGCAGCAGGCAAGAACAAATTCAAAGTTGATCAAAGGCTCATTATACGTATAAGCGATACCGATATTGCCCCTCTGCTTCTGCTGCAGGGCGATGTCCACAAGCTTTTGCGGCTGTAGCCGGACACAAAATGCAGCGTCCTCCTGCATTGAAATCTCATAATTCTGACAGAACGGACAACGCATATTACAGCCCATGCTGCCAATTGACAGAATCTGTGAGCCCGGGTGGAAACGGCGAAGCGGTTTTTTCTCAATCGGGTCGAGAGCCATGGATGATATCTTCCCGTAGGCAGTGGAAACAATACGGCCGTTTCTGCATGTTCTTACACCGCAGAATCCACGTTTTCCCTCCGGTATACAGCAGTTATGCGGACAAAGCTCACATACGGCACTCATGGTGACGGACAACCTCAAAGCGTTCCAGCAAAAACGGCTCATCCGGATCCATACCGGCCTTGTTTAATGCAATACTGATTTGCTGAAGCGGTGTATCCACCCCCTCCAGATCAGGAAGCAGTAAGCCCCGGCGATGCTCGTCACTGACAATTACTCCATATCGCCTGACATCCAGCTGCTCGAGACTGTCAATCTGTTCCGCCTCCTTCAATACATCCACACTGTATTCCAGATAGGGCAGCTCCTTTTCTTCAACCGGAAGAAACCTAGGATCTCTGGTACCTGCGGATATCGCATTGGAAATGATCTCCTGTGCCAGATTTTCCTGTACCGGTGCAATTGTACCGATGCATCCGCGCAGCTCACCGAATTTTTTCAGAGAGACAAAGACGCCGCCCCGGCAGGTAAGCAGGTCTTTGGGCAGAGATTTCCGTAACGGCAGCACTGTACGTGAACGAATGTATACCTCCAGTGATTCCCGGGCAAGTGCGACATACGGATCCTTTTTCAATACGCTGATGATTGCCGTTGCGTAACCCACACCGAACGGTCCCTCATAGGATAAAAATTGAGAATCAATGGGATATGCCTGCAGCACACCATGCAGCATCACAAATGCAGGATAGCCGCAGTTTGCACTCTCTTCGATGATTTGCTCATCCATAGTCAGCAAGCGTGCATAATCATTGCTTTTAATAATATCTACGATCTGTTCATCAAATACAGGCCCCATCGGATGAAATCCATACGGTCCGTCCTCCTTCAGCTTATGAGATAGATCTCCGCTGGCAATTACTGCAACATTGCGCTGTGATTCATCAATAACTCTGCGCAGACAGTTTCCAAAGGCCACCTGTGTATCACGATCCAGTCCGCTGACTGAAATACGCACAAGCCGAAAACCGGTGTATTCCTGTAAAATAAAATGCAGCGGCACCATGGTTCCATGATCCAGTGTCTGACTCTGCTCTCCCAGCGTACCGGCCGGCAGTCCCTGGGAAGCTGCCGCATGACAGAGCATATCGACAAAATCTTCATCGTACAACACCTTCATATCCACATCCTTCACACCGAAGGCCTCAAAGCTGCCAAACGCCTGTGCGCCATCGGATATCTGAATGTAGTCCCGATAGCTTGGGGCATGCGGAGAAAACACAACGATTGTCTGCGGCTTTGCAGACGCTATATCATGGGCAATCATGCGATAGGCATTCACTGTATTCTGAATAACCCGCTCCTGCCCCCTGCCGATTTCCGAAAGGATAATCGGAGGGTGCGGAACGATATATGCTTTACTTAACATCGTATCACTTCCTTTATCTCCATTATACACATTCTCCTTCAATTTTTAAACCTTCGCCGTCAAAAGAAGCGTTCATTTCAATGTGCAGGGCTAGTGTTCACCGTGAATTTAGAATAAAGCCTGAAATCACGGTATGAAAGGGAATTTGCATAGTATAACGAACATCAGAAAGACAGCACTTATATATTTATAAAGCCCGTTGCATATCTAGAGTTCCCTCTTTATACAGGCATCCGCAACAACTGCTTTCTTCCTTTTTTTCAGCAGTTGAATAGAAAACTAAAAAGAACCGCAGCCCGCGGTTCTTATAGGATATGCAATTATAAATTCTGAAGCATAATGGTACAGCCGTCTACAACGCATTTCAATGCATTTTCAGCAACATATACAGGAATTTGAAGCTCATTGCGCATCAGCTGATCCAGATTTTTCAATAATGCACCGCCTCCGGTAAGGACAAGCCCATGCTGAACAATATCCGCTGCCAGCTCCGGTGGTGTCACCTCCAGAATCGTCTTCGTGGCATGAACGATTTCCTGTAAGCTGCTTCTTATGTAGCTTTCCACCTCATTGCTGTTGATGTCAATGGAATGTGGCAGCCCGGTTTCCACATCACGTCCAGAAATGGTAATGGTTTCCGGTTCTTTAACAACCAGCGCATTCGCAATACGGCGTTTGATTTCATCCGCCGTCTGTTCACCGATATACATTTTCTTCTGAATGCGTACATTTTCCAGAATATCCTGTGTAATCTTATTTCCTGCAGTTTTGATTGAGGTAGAGCATACGATATCCCCAAGAGAAAGCACTGCAATATCGCTCGTACCTCCCCCGATATCCAGCACCATATTTCCACTTGCCTTACCGATATCCAGTCCTGCACCGAGTGCTGCTATTTTAGGTTCCTCTTCCAGATATACCTTTTTTGCTCCGGCACGGTATGCACAGTCCCGGATTGCATTTTTTTCAACAGAAGTGATTTTTGTCGGATGACATATTAAAATCACGTTCTTTTTAAACATGCCCTTTAGGTCGCATTTCTTTAGAAAATAGTTCAGCATCATGTCAGTTGCCTCAAAGTCAGCAACCACACCGTCCTTTAACGGACGGATACATATCATGTTTTTCGGTGTACGTCCCAGCATATCTCTCGCATCAAGACCTGCCGCTATACATTTCTTAGTTGTAGCATCTACTGTAATGATGGAAGGTTCATCCACCAGGATTCCTTTGTTATCTACACAAATGAGTAAATTTGTTGTTCCCAAGTCAATTCCAATTTTTCTTGCCATGTTTAACCTTCTTTCATATCCTGCATTGTCGAATTTCCAATAATAATATACCATTTCTTACCAGTAAAAGCAAAGAAACAAGAATCTTTTTGATAAATTTTTACTTTTACAAACTTAGCCATAGATAAAAACCCCTTCTATGTGTCTCAGTATGCCCAAAAACCGCTCGTGCAAACCAGTACAGTCTTATGAACAGGAAGAAAAATTGGAAGCAGAAACCAGCGCAGCCAATGAAACATCATAGAATACCGATAAAATTACAGATATCAGAAAACCGGCTTTTGGATACTGCAATACACCGTATTGCGAAGTCAGCTGAAGGACATCCTGCATATAGTTTACGGTAACTGTCAGCCACGGTTACCGCCTGCTCACAAATGGTATCAATCCGTATGCAGCAGGTTACCGCAGACAAGCCTTAAGCCAGGAAAGTTTGGCGAAGGAAATGGATAATTTCGTAGTCCAGATTAAAAAGACAGCTTCATCATTTTAAGTCTGTGCTTCTCTCTTATGGACCCTGTATTCAGGAGGTGATTAGAAAGCAGGAACCATTGAAAATAGCGTTCGCTCCTGTTGCCTAAGCAGAAATACAGATGTATGAATAATGTAGGAATGCTGTAGGTACTGCCATTGTCCCACAAATGAAAAAAAGCCCTTTTTCAAAGGCTTTCTTGTTTATTTATTTGTTCATTGCTTCAGAAACAGCTACAGCTACAGCTACACTGGCACCAACCATAGGGTTGTTACCCATACCGATCAGACCCATCATTTCTACGTGAGCAGGAACAGAAGAGGAACCGGCAAACTGTGCATCAGAGTGCATACGTCCCATTGTGTCTGTCATACCATAGGAAGCAGGACCAGCAGCCATGTTATCCGGATGCAGAGTACGTCCGGTACCACCACCACTAGCTACAGAGAAGTATTTCTTGCCCTGTTCGATACATTCTTTCTTGTATGTACCTGCAACCGGGTGCTGGAAACGTGTAGGGTTCGTAGAGTTACCAGTGATGGAAACATCAACACCCTCGTGATGCATAACTGCAACACCTTCACGAACATCGTCCACACCATAGCAGTTTACAGCAGCTCTTTCTCCCTGAGAATAAGCCGTTCTGGACAGCTCTTTCAGTTCTCCTGTGAAGTAGTCAAACTGAGTTTCTACATAGGTAAATCCGTTGATACGGGAAATGATCTTTGCAGCATCCTTTCCCAAACCGTTCAGGATAACACGCAGCGGTTCTTTACGAGCCTTGTTTGCATTACGTGCAATACCGATAGCACCCTCAGCAGCAGCAAAGCTTTCGTGTCCTGCAAGGAATGCAAAACATTTTGTTTCATCGCTCAGCAGCATAGCAGCCAGGTTACCGTGCCCGATACCAACCTTGCGGTCATCTGCAACGGATCCAGGAATACAGAAGCTCTGCAGACCTTCACCCAGTGATTTTGCTACTTCATATGCGCTCTTGTCGCCTTTTTTGATTGCGATTGCAGCACCAGCGATGTAAGCCCAGCAAGCATTCTCAAAACAGATTGGCTGGATTTCCTTCACGATGTTGTATACATCTACACCTAAATCGTCACACAGTTTTTTTGCTTCTTCGATAGAAGAAATACCATATGAGTTTAAAACTTTATTGATCGTATCAATACGTCTTTCGTAACTTTCAAATAATGCCATGATTTTTCCTCCTATTCGTGTCGCGGGTCGATGTACTTAACAGCATCTGCGTAACGACCGTATGTTTTCTTAGCGTTGTTTAAAGCTTCTTCAGCGTTTACACCCTTCTTGACAGCATCCATGAAGACACCCATGTTTACATATTCGTAACCGATGATTTCCCCATTTTCGTCAAGACCCATTTTCAGAATATATCCTTCTGCAAGATCCAGGTAACGAGGTCCCTTAACCTTGGTAGAGTAAACAGTACCAACCTGAGAACGGGTTCCCTTACCTAAGTCTTCCAGACCAGCTCCTACAGGAAGTCCGTTTTCAGAGAATGCAGACTGTGTACGTCCATAGACGATCTGTAAGAACAATTCACGCATAGCAGTGTTGATTGCGTCACAAACAAGGTCTGTATTAACAGCTTCCAGCAGTGTCTTTCCAACAATTGCTTCACTCGCCATAGCAGCAGAGTGAGTCATACCGGAGCATCCGATTGTTTCAATCAGTGCTTCCTCAATAATACCTTCTTTTACATTTAATGTCAGTTTGCAGGCACCCTGCTGAGGAGCACACCAGCCAATACCGTGTGTCAAACCAGAGATGTCTTTGATTTCTCTTGAATAAACCCATTTTCCTTCTTCAGGAATAGGTGCACATCCATGGCTCGCACCACACTTTACAGTGCACATGTTTTCAACTTCTTTTGAATAAATCATGTCATTTCTCCTTTCTCATAATCCATGATAGATTTACCTTTATGCCACCTTCCCCTTCAGGAAAGCTGTAGCTGCTTCTGCAATGTCATCTCCTCTATCAAACAACATTTGCAAGTGCGGATATGTACGGTTTTCTTATTCGTGCAATATTTCACAAGAAATCGTTACCCACCATTTTATTGTAATTCTTTTCCATGACTATGTCAATGCTTACCATCGTTTTTAGCCCGTAAACAAGCAAGAAAATTGACTGTCCACAGACATGACAAAGGAGGATGCAGATATAAAATACGAGGACTCCTTTTGCGGTATCGTATAATATTCCTACCTGCATGCTTGATTTCCCCTGCATAGACTGCTTGCATACAGCCGCCTCGTTATCGAGATCAAAAAAAAGGGATGCTTATCCCTTTACCAACTCCTGTATTTGCTTTGCGGCATAGTGCCTGACTTCACAATTTGCGATGATGAGATCACTCAGATTTACCACACACGCATAGCCCTCGAAGAAGCACTGATAGGGAATACTGACTCCGCCATGTGCTACAATCAGAATTTCCTTTTCCTGCGCATACGGGAGAATCTCCTTTAAAAAGCTCTCTACCCGTTCATAGAAATGTGCGGTATCCTCACCGCCCGCAAACATGGATGCGGAAGAAAATGCCCACAGGTCATCGAAGGGAACATCCTTTCGCAATGCACCTTCCATATCACCGAAGCTTCTCTCCATCAGGCGGTCATCGCACTGTATGGGGAGCTCCCACAGCACATTGATAATTTCAGCCGTTTCTCTCGCACGCATCAGCGGTGAACAATAAATGGCATCCATGGCTACCTGCTTCAGCTTTTCTCTTGTTTCCACAGCCTGCAGGCGTCCGGTCTCATTCAATGCAATATCACTCTTCCCCTGCAGCTTTCCCCTTACATTCCAGTCCGTCTGCCCGTGTCTTACAAAATATAAACCCATTTCCCTGTTGTCCTTTCCGCTAGTCCAGCCCCAGCTGCCTGCTTATTTCTGCAATATGCATTCCCACATGCTGCGGCTGATGCGCATCACTTGCCGTCATAATTTTAACACCGTGTGCCTTCAGGATTTCCAGAAACACCTGATTGGTACCGACATCCTCATGCAGGTAACGGTAATGACAGCCGGTATTGGTTTCCATATATACATCATGCTCCTTAGCCAGCACTGCCAGTCTTTCATAGGTCGGCTTCAGATCATAATCCGGTTCATAATGAAAAATCTTCAGCTGGTCAGGATGCCCGATCTGTGTAAACAAATCACTCTCGATCATATCCTCCATAATTTCATAATACCGCCTGTAAATGGCATTGGTATCATATTTATCCCATAATATTTCCCGGGAAAATCCATTCATATCATACAGCAGTCCGTCAATGGAATGAATGCTTCCAATCAGAAAATCATAAGGATAGCCTGCCAGCAAATCACGAAGAAATGCTTTATCCTGTGGTGCATAGCATACCTCAAGACCAAAACGAACCGCAATCGGAAGCTCCATTTTCTTCATTTCCTCAATCAGGTTAAAATAGCTCTGCAGCGGCTCCAGCTTTTTCTTTTCAAACCAGTCCTTCTGGTAAACAGAAGCCTGCTTCAGATTGTCATACATCGGCTTGAACTCCAGAAACCGATGGGTATGATCCAGAATCTGTATGGTATCCATACCTGCCTTTACACCGGCTTCCACATATTTCATCGCATACTCCACAGTAAGCGGACCATTCTCCAGATGCATATGTCCGTCAATCACGATATCACCCCTTTTTATTTCCTACATTATACTTGCAGAAAAGCGTGATTGCAACCGATTCCCCCTGCAGCCGTGATTACTGTGCCATAAAGCCTTCCGGTTTGCGTGGAAAGGAAATGAGCGGATTATCCATCGGTTCCACGACATCCTCCTCCTGATAACAGGTGCAATCCTGACTCATACCGGTCAGTCCTGCATCCTGCAAAGAACAGATCAGCTCCGTATACGCGAGTATATCCTTATAAGATGTACGGATATTACCGTTTCTGTCCTGTAAAAGGGACACCCGGATCTTATTTTCAAACTGTCCGTTCGCAATGGTGACAAGCATATCTCCGATACGTTTCTGCCAGCGGATAAATCCCTGAGCATTATTTTCCTGCATAGTAAAGCCAAAACTGCGCAAATGTGCCAGAACATCGTCATTCTTGATTCTCATTCATTGATTCCTCCATTATCTTTTTAATAGCTTATGCAATTATATGTTGAAAATACAAAAAAGGTTCCTCATGAAAAATAATTGTTTATGTGATGGTACACTACCTCCTGTGTTTTCTGTCAATATAATTCTTTCTTCCATTACTATACCGTATTTTATGCATTCTTACAAGAATACAAAACCCTTTTACTATACAAACTTTTACGAATTTTAAAAATCCGTTGTTCCTCATCTGCCTTTTACCTGTGCTTTGTGTTATATTATAGATAGAAGAGGCTGTATGCCGGGAGGTGATTTCTTATGAAGTCCAGTGATTTTTTCAGAGTTCAAAGCAATAGAATCTATTTCATGCAAAGCGGTAGAGATTACTCCATAAATGTTATGAAACGCACAGAGATGCTGATTCGTCCGGTATTGAAAAAAGCCGGTGCCACAGTAGCAAATGCGGTGGCCAATGCTATGACAAACAGTATAGCCAACGGCAATGAACAGGTTCATATAATCGTTCGCATCCACCTGTTGCGAGGCTATGAGGACATTCTTATGAATGAACAGGTGCTCATAAGGGGAAATCTGGATTATTACGAAATGGTAGAGCATGCCCGCAGGCTTCAAAAAAAGCTGAAGCAGTATCTTGCGTAAGCTTATACAATATCACAGCGAGTATCGAGCTTTTCAGCGAATATACGAATATAAGAACAGCATACATATAAGCATAGAAAAAGAAGCTTCTCATACGATTGACAGTTTACAATAGTATGGAGGCTTCTTTTTAAGCAGACTTTATGAAAAGCCTGCCTATCCTTTTTCAGTTTGAACAGGAACGCAATGCAGCATGTAACTATCGTCTGCGCTGATTCGTTGTTGTTTCCTCATTTACCCAAGCTATGGCTGCACACCTATTCTTTGTCCGCAAACTGTGAATTGTAGAGCTTTTCATAATAGCCCTGTTTTTCCATCAGCTCCTCATGCGTTCCCTGTTCAACGATATCCCCATCGTTAATCACCAGAATCAGATCGGCACTGCGAATGGTTGACAAACGGTGCGCAATGACAAAGCTGGTTCTTCCCTCCATTACACGGTGCATCGCCTCCTGCAGCATTTTTTCCAAACGGGTATCGACAGAGCTTGTCGCCTCATCCAGAATCAAAATCTGCGGATCCTTTAATATAGCACGGGCAATCGTAAGCAGCTGTTTTTCTCCCTGTGAAATATTGTTGGCTTCTTCATTGATCACGGAATGATAGCCGTCCGGCAGGGTACGGATAAAGTGATGAACATTCGCCATCTTTGCTGCGTGAATGATCTCATCCTTGCGGGCATCCAGACGCCCGTATCGGATATTATCGTAAATACTTCCGGAGAACAGCCAGGTATCCTGCAATACCATACCGAACATATCCCGTAGCTCCCCACGCTTCATGTCGCGGATATCCACACCGTCGATGCAGATGCTTCCTCCGTTGACATCATAGAAACGAAGCAGCAGGTTGATCAGTGTCGTTTTACCGGCACCGGTAGGACCGACGATTGCGACCATCTGTCCGCTTTTCACTTCCACGTTAAGGTCCTTCATCAACGGCTCCTCACCATATCCGAAGCGAACATGCGAGAAGGTGACATTTCCCTTTACCTGTTCAATATGCTTCGGCGGGTTCAGCTCTGCAATCTCCTCTTCCTCCTCCAGAATTTCCAGAACACGCGCAATCGCCGCAAAGGCCGACTGAATCTGTGAGGAAAGGGAGGATATCTGAGATAACGGATCATTGACCTGCCAGATATAGCGGACAAAGGCCTGCAGATTTCCAACGCTCAGGTTACCATGTATGATTTGTATTGTACCAACAACCGCAACACCGCCGATAGTCAGATAGGTAACTAGCGCATTCAATGGTCCGATGGTACTGGATACAAATTGTGCGGTACATGCATTCTGTCGAAGATTCTCATTCAGATTGCGGAATTTTTCAATAGATTCCTGCTGCTTATTGAAGAGCAGAATCTCGTTGTAGCCGGTATACAGCTCCGTGATAGCGCCATTCAATGCGCCGAGGGCATCCTGCTGCGCCTTGAAGCGCTTCTGGGAGTGCCGTACGATAAAGACGGTAATCAACAAGGATAACGGAATGATCATAAAGGCGATGCATGCCATGAGAACATGGATACGAAACATCATGATCAGTGCCAGAATGATGGTTAGAACACCGGTAACCACATTGACAAAGCTTTGCTGCAGGGCATTGCTGATTGCGTCCACATCGTTGGTGATTCTGCTCAGCACATCACCGAACTGGTGGCTGTCAAAGTAGCGTACCGGCAGGCGGCGAATCTTACTTTGCAGCGCATTTCTTAAATCCTGCATCGCATGCTGAATCGCGTTTGTCAGCCAGATAACGGCAAATACCTGAGACAGGGTCTTCGCCAGATAAATGAAGGCCAGCATCAGCATGATCTTCGTTATTTCATCGAAATTCACCTGCAGCTTTCCAATGCTTTCGGCAAGTGACAAATCGCTTGCCAGCTGTGTGGTAATCATACCCTCCACACTTGGCGCACTGACCATGGTAACCACACTGATAATGACCATAAGGACAGCACCTGCAAATTCCCATTTATATGGAGAGATGAATGGTTTCAGTCCGAATACGATCCGTTTGAGTGATGAAAGCTTCTTATTCATGTGCCAGTTCCTCCTCACTGAGCTGAGACAATGCGATTTCCTTGTAGATTTCACAGTTCTTCAGCAATTCCCGGTGAGTTCCGGTACCGATGACGTTTCCTTCATTTAACACAACAATGCGGTCTGCTTCCATAATGCTGGAAATGCGCTGTGCGACAACCATGACGATGGCATCACCGGTTTCTTTTTTCAGCTCTTTGCGCAGTGTTGCATCCGTTCTGAAGTCCAGTGCGGAGAAGGAATCATCAAACACATAGATATCCGGCTTGCGCACCAGCGCCCGGGCAATGGAAAGACGCTGCTTCTGCCCACCGGAAACATTGGTCGCTCCCTCGGTGATTTCTTCCTCAAAGCCATGCTCCTTTTCCATGATGAAGTCATATGCCTGCGCGGTTTTTGCCGCCTGTATAACCTCTTCCATGGTTGCGTCCGGTTTTCCAAAGCGGATATTGTCCGCAATCGTTCCATTGAACAGAAAGGCTTTCTGCGGTATCACACCTAAGCGGGAGCGCAGCTCAAATAAATCATAGTCGCGGATATCCACACCGTCGATCCGGATACTTCCCTCGCTGACATCGTAAAACCGCGGTATCAGATTGACCAGTGTACTTTTTCCCGACCCGGTACTTCCGATAAAGGCAATCGTTTCACCCTTTTTCGCAGAAAAGCTGACATCCTTCAACACCGGCTCTTCCCCATCCGGATAGACGAAGGTCACATGCTCGAAGCTGATCGTTCCCTGCTGATTTCCATCCATGCGTTTTCCGTCATTGTGCACCAGCGGTACCGTATCAAATACTGCTTCAATACGCTTGGCACTGACCTCTGCACGCGGATACATCATAAAGACTGTGCAAAACAGCATAATGGAGAACATGGCGTGGAACAGATAATCCATGAAGGCCACCAGCTGACCAAGCGGCAAATCGCCACCCTGAATGAGTAAAGCAGCCACCCAGTAAATGCACAGGCCTGCTACGTTCATAAGCAGGAAGAAAATCGGCGAGGTCATCATCATCAGCTTAAACAGCTTTTTGGAATAGCCTGTGAATTTCTCGTTGGTATCATCAAAGCGCTGCTGTTCATAGGCGTCGTTGTCAAATGCACGAATCACACGGATTCCACTTAAGTTCTCACGGGAAATCCGGTTCAGACTATCCAGGGATGCCTGCTGATTTTCGGAAATCGGTTTACTGATCTTCGCAACCACAAAGACTCCGATGATAATCAACGGGATGGTTGCCACAATGATACCGCTCAAAGGCAGTGATGCTCTGGCCGTCATGATAATACTTGCAACGAACATGATCGGCGTCATCAATGCAGTACGAAGCAGCACATTGACAAACATCTGAATCTGAAAAGCATCATTGTTGGTACGGGTAATCATGGAAGAAATCCCGAACCTGTTAAATTCATACGCAGTAAAGCGCTGTGCATGATCAAAGATATCATTTCGGATATCTCTGGTAATTGCCGTGGAAATCTTTGCACAGCAATACCCGAGAAGAATTGTCATACTGACGCCGATCAGTGAGATCAGCAGTACGACAAATCCCATGCGGATGATATAATCCGTATCGGCATTCATAACACCGACATCGATCATATCCGCGATTATGGTCGGGATGCCAAGTTCCACCAATGCAAATCCGAAAACGGAGATGACATTGATAATGAATAGTTTTTTATATCGTTTCAGATAATGCAAAATAAGTTTCAAAATATCCCTTCCTTTCTTGACGTCGTTCGTGAGCTATACTATCATAAACTATAAGGTAACCTTACAGTCAAGAGGAGAATGTATATATGAAGGAAAAGAAATATCTGACAGCAGGACAGTTTGCGAAAATCTGCGGGGTGGAAAAGCATGTATTGTTTCATTACGATGAGATCGGGCTCTTTCAGCCGGTCATGGTCAACGAGAACGGCTACCGGTATTATTCCTATCATCAGTACGATACCTTTTCCGTCATCACCAAGCTGAAAAAAATGGGAATGCCGCTGAAGGATATCAAGGTATTTCTGGAGCAGCGCAGTCCTGCAGTGTTTCTGCAGCTGCTGGAGGATAAGTTTGAGGAGGTGGACCGGGAGATTGAAAAGCTGCTTGCCCTGAAGCGAATGATGGTCTATATGAAGGAAAGCACGCTGTTTGCGGTAACGCATGAGGATGAGGATATCACCATACGCCAATATCCCAGAGAGATTCTGCTTTGCAGCGATGATCTGGAAAATGCCTCCAGCCGCAGCTTTGCCTCCTTCATGGAGGAATATATCAGCTTCTGCAAGGAGCATAATGTACTGGTTCAGGAATCAGTGGGCTGTATGATCAAGACAGACAATATACGTAACAGAGATTATCTCAATTTCTCTTATCTTTTTATGAAGATTGAAAAGGATATCCGCCGGAACACACATATCCGTGAAGAAGGGAGTTATCTGTGTGCATGGCATAAGGGTTCCTATGATACGATTCAGAATACCTACGAGCGGATGCTTGCGTATGCTGAGCAATGCAATTTAATAATCGGTCCCTACGCCTACGAGGAATATCTAATTGCCGATATCGCACAAAAGGATCATACTCGGTACGTGACCTATATTCGTATGGATCTGGTGGATTAGAAACAGGTGACGTACTCTCACCACATATACTATGACTAGCATAGAAGTGGGAGCTTCTCACCCTTCGGGTGCGCAGAGTGTGTTCGATAGAACCAATATCCTAAGCATAAGCAAGCTATCCCCGCTCGTCCAGCGGTTCTTTGTAATCCTTATTTTCTAACCTCTATGTAATCGTATACCTTCATCACGTATATTCTTCGCTGCATTGATATCACGATCCTCTATATGACCACACTTCGGACATTGATAGATTCTTTCATTCAGTCCTATCTTTCTCTTTGCTCCACAGCGATTACATATCTGCGTACTGACATACCATTTATCGACCTTTATAAACCATTTCCCTTCATCTTCTAACTTACGCCATTGGCGAGCAGTGCTTATCTTAAATAATTTCTCAGGGTGCCAAAGCCATTATCCATAAGATTCTTTCCTAGCTGTAATCCTTGGCTCATTGCTTTCATGTCGATATCTTCTACAACTACCATATCCCAGGAATTGGCTATCTTCCTGCTTTCTTTATGTAGAAAATCTTTTCTTTGCTGTCCTATATGGGCATGCAACTTGGCTACCTTGTTCCTTTGCTTCTTATAGTTATTACTTCCTTTGACCATCTTGGAAAGTTTGCGTTGTTCTCTTGCTAATCGCTTCTCACTCGCACAGTAAAAATGGGGATAGTCACATACCTGACCTTCACTATCTACATATAAATGTTTTTGCGAATAATCAAGACCTAACACATGTACTACTTCTTTACTTTCTACTTTATTTTCATATTCAAACAGACATGTCGCAATATAACGGTCCTGCTGTTTGCTTATCGTCACTGCTTTTAATATCCCCTGTGGTATGCGATGCATATGGATCCTTACATCACCTGCCTTTGGTAAACGTAGATAGGTCGTTTGGTTTTGTATCGTACTAAACAATCGGATATTTCCGTTGACCATATTTGTCGTGTAACTTTGTTTCGCCTGATGCTTTGATTTCCATTTGGGAAAACCGATATCTGTTTCTTTGAAGAACTTTTTGAAAGCAGCTTCTAAATGTAGTTGAGCGTTTGCTAATGCCAAAGAATCTACTTCCTTGAGAAATGGATGATCCTACTTATAGGATGCAGGTGTCGTTTGCTTCATTTTCTTAGTTTCTTCATAATATTTGATTTTGTCATCTAACATATGATTGTATAAAAAACGGACACAACCAAATGTTTTGGTAAAGAAATTCTCTTGCTCCCTGTTTGGATAGATTCTAAACTGATACCCTTTTCTTGACACCATTCTTCTCACCTTGACTTTCGATATAAGTTTTGATGATGTCGGTGGTGACACCTCCTGTACTGATCAAACAGAAGCTCTGACTCCAAAATGCTTCTTTACAAAGCTTTTCACGAATTTCAGGAAACTCCTTCTTCAATAAACGTGAGCTGGCACTCTTATACGCATTGATGAATTTCGTAAGACAAGAGTTAGGGTGAGCAGAGAACAGGATATGAATATGATCGACATCATGATTCCATTCTTGAAGAGAGATGTTATAGGATCTGGCAATATGAAGAAAGATATCTTTTGCACGATCACTGATGACATCATCGAACACACGACGCCGATATTTAGTTGTCATGATCAAATGATAACGGAGAGCAAATACTGAATGAGCATTACTGTCTAAATCTAGCATAAATACACCTCATTTCATAATATCGACCGAAACTATTTTTATACTCATATTATACCACAAGGCGGTCTGATTTACCATATTTATAAAGAAAAAGGATAGGACTTACGCATTTATTTGACTTAAGATATAGATGGAAATTTATTCAGGCATTCCTTATTTAACAAAGTCATATCAATTGTGCTCATCTCTTGTTTTTTTTACTCAACAGTCATAAAAAGCATGAGCAAAATCCTTTCTCAAATGTTTTGCTTTTTTTGAATCTAAGAAATTTAATCGTATTTATCTAGTGTGAGGGATAAAGGAAAATGGCTGCTTTCATCCCACCATCTGCTTATCGTCGCAGAGATGGGGGACTTCTGCCTGTTATTTGTTAAACATTTTTTACTCTGTATCCCTATCTGCATGATTATGCTCTAATGCCGGGTATCTATTGAACCCCCTATGGACTGAGGTATAATCCGGCTAACCAGCCTCGGGTCTTTTGATTCAAGCAGGAGTGTTCGTGCAATTACTCTTTTTTACATAGTAGGCACCAGTCCCGGAAAATGGCTGATGTGTTTCTTCACCTCCTTTCCCTGTTCTTACTGTCTATCTGCGCAGCTTTCTAATGCTACAGAATGATTTCCCCTGCTTCATGCAGGATACGTTGAGTATCACAATGAATGTTAAACAGATGACGGCCCATTCGGACCTTGGACGCCTTTCCTTTTGGTGCTATAAACGTGTATTGTCTACGCATCCAGAACCTCCTGCATACTTCTATACGTTTCAAATCTGCAAAAATTCTGCATTATTTTACAGATAAAGACAGGCACTGATATCCCTGTGATGAGACCGTGGAATTGATTTGCAAATCATGAAGCGCAGACTTTCATCGTTTGATATGTTTCGCAGCTACAAAGATTCAAAGAAGCCTGTACTAAGTGAAAACATACCTATTCTAAAAAACCTCGAAGTATTCAGCAAATTACTGAACATCATCCGAGGTCCTTATGAAGGTGTAAATTGGTATGTGGCATTGATTTCTGTATATTGCGCCAATCAGCCTGCAGCACACTCGCAGCCAGATCGTTCTCAAGTCATATCAAGCGAACCGGATTCCTTCCTGTTTCATCCAGTAAGCACAAGCGCCAACCATTCCGGCACGATTTCCCAGCTGTGCAAAAGCAAGCTGTGTATGCGCATAGATTTCTTCATTCATATACTGCTTTAGATATGTTTCCATCAGCGGTGCAAACAATTCCTTCTGTGTCATGATACCGCCTCCAAGAATAACGATCTGCGGATTCATCAGACAGGCACAGCTGCTTACGCCAATAGCGATATGGCTGCACAGCTCCCGGATTGCCTGCATACACACAGCATCACCGCGTTTTGCCCGTGCACATATGATTTTTCCATTCAAATCAGCTTCCTTTGTCTGTGCCTCCACATGCTGAACCAGTGCTGTGGTGCTTGCGATATCCTGAAAGTGATGATCCTTTACCCACATGTAGCCGATTTCTCCAGCACTTCCGCTACAGCCACGGTAGATGGTATGATCGATTACCACAGCTCCTCCGATCCCTGTTCCGATTGTCAGCATCAGTACATGAGCAGCACCCTTTCCGGCACCGAAGACTGCTTCTCCCAAAGCAGCGGCGTTCACATCGTTCTCCACCCAGCAGGGGATATGAAAGCGGGCTTCCAGCTGCTGTTTAAACTGCAATCCGGTATATTCCGGAATATTATCATTGGCATACTGAATACATCCCTTTTCCGCATCAACCATCCCTGCTGTTGAAATAGCAATACCTTTGATATCCTGCCGCATAGCCTTTGCAATCAGTGACTCAACACGATGCAGGATGCCAGGCCCCTTCAATACTCTGGCATCGCTGCTCACCTCATCCTGCATCACAAACACCGGCTGGCCCTTTCGCAGTGTAAGGATACCATACTTGATGGAAGTTCCTCCGATATCAAATGTAATAAGCATTCGATTCCTCCTTCATCCTCCGCAGCAGCTCAACAAATTCCCGCTCGGTTGTACAGCTTGACAGACGCTCGACATGTGTTTCTTCCATGAGGATATCCGCAAGCTCACTGATCAGCTCCAGATGACTGTCGGCATCAACTGCAGCAAGCGTGATAATCAGCGATACGGGATCAAATTTCTCACTGCCAAACGGTATCGGCGGCTCTAAGGTTGTGAAATGCACTGAAAGCTCATTGACACCACATTCCGGTCGGGCATGTGCCAAAGCAACATGATTTCCCAATACGATATAAGGACCTACGCGATGCACCGCGTCAATCATTGCACGGATATAGCGTTCCTCGATTTTTCCGGTTTCCAGCAAATGCTGTGCTGACCTGCGGATTGCATCCTCCCAATCTGCGGCATGAACACCTACCTCGACATTTTCTTCTTTTATCAGTTCTAACATGATGTTTCTCCTTTGCTATGAGGATTGAAAATCCGCAATGAGTTCCTTTAGTTTCAGCTCCTTCAAAGAGGAAACCTTACGATAGCAGCCTGTAAAATCACTTGACTCTGTAATTTTGTTTGGTACGATCAGACACGGCATACCTGCTTTATCAGCTGCGATCAGGCCGTTGCGGGAATCCTCTATTGCCAGACATTCTGCACAGGAGCAGCCAAGAAGCTCTGCGGCTTTCAAAAATATATCCGGTGCAGGCTTGATGTGTCTGCTTAATTCCGCTGTGGAAAATGCATCAAAATAATCCAGCAGCTGCAGCCGCTCCAGATGCACCTGCGGTTTTTTTCTGGTCGCAGAGGTCGCAATTGCCAGGCGCAGTCCTTTTTTCTTCGCCGCTGTGACCAGTTCTGTAACGCCCTCCATTGCCGGAAGAGTACGGGTACGCTCAATAAACTCTGCCATTGCCTGTTTCTCAAATTCACGGATATCCTCATCCGTACCAAGCTTTTGCTTCAGGAAAGCAAACAGCCGCTCACTGCTGGAGCCGACGCACACCAGATAATCCTGTATGCTTAAATCATAATGATAGACCTTTTTCAGCCAATCTCTGTATATATAGTACCATTGTGTTTCGGTATCGACAATAACACCGTCAAAATCAAATACGAGTGCCTTTAACATAGAACCCTCCTTTTAAAAAAGGAATCCTCATATACGCTCAGATTCCTTTTTCAGCTTATGATCTCGCTGCCTTGATGCTGTTTACGAGCTCATCATATTCCGGTGCATTCAAATAATCCTCAATGGATATGATTTCGATATCCGGCTGTTTCTCATGTGCCACCTGCCGCAAAGACACGTGCGTCACAATGATATCCGCCTTTGGATCCGGCAGCTCCATTACCCGGGCATGCTCCACCGTGATATCTGTGATTCCGGCCTTTCGCAGCCGCTTGGCTATCACACTCGCGCCCATGGCAGAAGATCCCATCCCGGCATCACATACATACACAATACGCTTTACTGTACGGAAATCCGTCACAGCTTCCTTTTCCTCAAACACAGAGGATATCCGGGATTTCTTTCCCTTCAAAGACTCCATCTGCTTTGCGGCTTCCTTCAGGTTCTTATTTACATCCTCATCATTCTGTTTGGAATGCTTCACAATGACAGCGGCAACCAGAAAGCTGACGGCTGTTGAAGCAAGAACGGCAAGCAGAATCAGCAGCTGATCTCCAGCCGAGGCCATCATCATAATGGTGACGATACTTCCGGGAGAGCTGACTCCCACCAGACCGACATTGAACAGTGTAAACAGGAAGGTGCCGGTAATCCCTCCGGCAATTGCAGCCAGAACGGTCAGCGGATTCATCAGGATAAACGGGAAGTAAATTTCATGAATACCGCCGAAGAAGTGGATAATGCTGGCTCCATAGGCATTTGCTTTTGCATTTCCCTTGCCAAAGAAGCAATATGCCAGCAGTATACCAAGTCCCGGTCCGGGATTGGATTCCAGCAGAAACAACACCGATTTCCCGAATTCATTCAGCTGTGTCGTACCAAGCGGCGTCAGGATTCCCTGTCCGATGGCATTGTTCAGAAACAGCACCTTCGCCGGCTCGATGAAGATCGCTGTCAGCGGTAACAGATTGTTGTTTTCCAAGGTGGAAACACCTGCGGAGAACACAGCAGACAGTGACGTAATGGCCGGAGCGATCCAGACACAGCCGATGATTGCAATAACCGCACCAAGCAGGGCAACAGTCAAATTTCCAATCAGCAGCTCAAAGCCGACAGGAATCAGCGGCTCCACAACCGCATCCAGCTTTTTCAACAGCCATGCGGACAGCGGTGCGATTATCATGGCTCCCAGCAGCATGGAAATATCCGCTCCGATGATAACCCCCATTGTGGTAAAGGCACCGATAACAGCACCTTTTTCTCCATATATCATTTTTCCCCCGGAAATTGCGATTAACAGCGGAAGCAGGTACGTGAGTACCGGTGAAATAAAGGCCTTCAGCATATCGTTGGACAACCAGATTCCCAAAGCGGTTAGAATGCCCCAGCCCATAAACGCTCCCAGATTCGGAAGCACCATGGCACTGAGCTTTCCGCCAAGGCGCTGAGCCTTCACACGCAAAGATACATCGTTTGACATGTTCTTATTCTCCTCTTCATATAATGTAAGCTTACGTTCGCTAAAATTTAACGCATGATACTTGCGCATGCCCCCATAAACGATTGCGTTGTTCAACACAGACAGTCTATTTATAGGAAGCATACATTCGCAGCTTAAAGCGCTACCTCTTTTCCTTCCACGATGGAACGCTCGATGGCATCAACAACCCGCAGTGCATCATAGGACTGCTTTGGAGTAATGACAGATTTCGTATTTGTCGCAACATTGTTTACAAACGCCATAACCTCTTCTGCCAAATCCCCGCATACTTCACCGTTAACGTAGTACCAGTGACGGCTGTCCGGATACTGAACACCCTTTCCGGTAACGAAGCGGACACCGTGATCACAGGAATCCACATAGGCAACGCCCTTTGTGCCAACAAGCTCTACTTTATCATCAATAATTGTCGGAGAGTTTTCCGGAAGTGTCCAGCATGCCTCCATACAGGCTACAGCACCGTTTTCATAGGTAACCAATGCATAGATCACATCATTCATACCGTTTTCCTTCAACAGCACACTGCGATTTTTCGCGAATACCTTCACCGGCTGACAATCCATCCACCAGTTGATATAATCAATATCATGAATCATAACATGCATACTCAAATCACTTGCGCCGATATAACGCCGCGGTCCGATAATCGGACTGTTTCTTCTCACGTAGCAGTGAATGATATCCCCCAGCTCATTGCTGTCCAGCCGCTCCTTGATCATGGCAAAGCGCGGATCGAAGCGAAGCAGGAAGCCTGTTGTAAATACTTTATCATAATCCTTTGTAATTTCATATAGGGCTTTCCCATCCTCCAACTCCTTTGCCAGCGGTTTTTCCAGAAGTATATGCTTACCTGCCTGCACTGCCAGCTCCACAGCCTCCCGATGCAGATTGTCCGGAAGTACGATACTCACCGCTTCTATTGCGGTATCCTTTAACAGCTCCTTATAATCCTTATACATTGTGATTCCCGGAAATTCTGTTTCCAGTTCCTTTCTGCGGCTGTCATTAAACTCACACAATGCACACAGCTCCACCTGTGGTAGCTTCTGATAAATCTGGGCATGATAGGTTCCCATCTGTCCTACACCGATAACACCAACGTTGATTTTACTCATAAAAATCCTCCTCTCCTACAGCATGATTCGCTGCCTTGAAATCTCTTTCAATTTCTGACTCCATTGTAGATCCGGATTAAAAAAAAGAGAAGACAACCGTTTTCCATATGAAACGGCAGCCTTAAACCATTGTGCTTCAGCAGCTGTTTCCGTTTCAAACGGCAGCTTCTTCAAATATTCTGCCTTTCGCTTTGCCAGCGGAAACGGCGAAGCCTTATGTTGCTTCCGGATAGTAAAATCTATATAATAAGGGTACCAGGGGGATGTAAGGATGAGGAGGTGGATGCGCTTGTTTCAGTACACGCGATTACAGGACTTACTTGACTACTTTCTGTCACATCAAGGCTACATGTCTCCGTCTGTGTTAACCAGACACTTTCAAATATCCCAGCGAACACTGCGCAGCGATATCCACAATCTGAATGAGGAGCTATCCGGCTTTGATGCTCAAATCATCATGAAACGCTCTCAGGGCTATGCCTTAAAGATCAAAGAGGGACAGACACGGGCACTACTGGAGAATATGCTGGTTAATGAGGAGGAAAAGCAGCTGGATTCTGCCGACAAGCGAATCAACCATATCATTATCAAGATGCTGTATGCCAACACCTATCTCACACAGGATGCGCTGGCGGATGAGGTGTTCGTATCCATCAATACGATAATCAATTATCTGAAAACAATTCGTCTGATTCTCTCCAAATATCAGCTCACACTTCAGACAAAGGCAAACCTTGGCTATATTGTAACTGGTGAAGAGGCGGATAAGCGCCGCTGTATCATTGATCTGATTACGACCAATTATCAGCATTATGAATTCCGGTTTTCTCAGGAACAGACAGCCCTGCTGAATCATGTCAACCTGGAACAGATCAAGGATATTGTCATGGAGTTCAATCGAAAGAACGATCTGCACTTCTCAGACTATAATCTGAAAAATCTGATTCTGCATATCGCATTGTCCATATCCAGACTGCTTGTAGCCAAACCAATCGAGGAGTATGCCATACCGGAGCATGAAGCGCTTCGTACATTGCTGGAGCCGCTCATTGCAGAGATTGAGCTTGACTTTCAGGTTGTCTTTACTGCGAATGAAAAAAATTACATTTACTCCCATTATGTATCCAACACAAACGAGCTTCTGGATGCGCAAAAAAACACGGAATACATCCATAATCTGGTCGCAAATATTCTGGATTCCATCTTTGAATCCTATCACTTCGACCTGCGTTCGGATTTGATTCTGGAGCATGATCTGACACATCATCTGCAATCCATTCTGAATGCCAGGTATTATCATCTAAACAAAAAGAATCCGCTGCTGAATACCATTCGCAACAACTATATCCTTGCCTATGAAATCAGTGGAACGGCAATCAAGCAGGCATTCGCAAATGAACCGTTTGAGCTGAATGATGATGAAATCGGCTATATCTCTTTACACATCGGAGCAGCCATTGAGCGCTATTTTGATTCCCGTTATCTCAAGCACAAGAAGGCTGTTATCGTATATGACAGCGGATATGCAGCCGGCAGCTTTCTTGCTTCCAAGCTGAATACGCTGTTTAAGGAAACGCTGGAAATCATCGGCAGATACCCGTCACACGAAATCGAAGAACAGAAGCTGCAGGCTGCGGATATCGTAATTTCCACCGTTGCTCTCAAGCAGACAGCGCTGCCGGTTGTGGTTGTGGATATCCCGCTGTCCAGAAGAGATATTGAAAATGTGGCAAGAGCTATCACGATGGACGAGCAGCATCCGATTGATAAGATTACACAGTTTTTCGATGAAAAGCTGTTTATCAATACTGCTGCAGACAGCAAGGAGGATATTATCCATACCCTATGCAGCCTACTGCATCAGGAGCACTGCATCAACGATGATTTTGAGGCCAGTGTTCTGGAGCGGGAGCAGCGTATCTCTACAGCGATGGATGGTGTGGTTGCCATACCGCATCCCCTCAAAATCTGTTCACTGAAAAGTAAAATCGCTGTCGGGGTTTTGCGGCATCCGATCTTGTGGTCTGATAAAGACAGTGCTCAGATTATACTGTTACTGGGTCTTGCCGACGATGCAAAGAAGGATATCGAAAAGCTGTACGATACCTTTGTCGCCATGACGCATAATGCTCCCTTGCAGGAGCTGCTGTTTCATGCACGAAGCCTATCTGAATTTCTGAATATCCTAAAGCAGAATTTAGATACGGATGCATACTGACGAGGTATGACATGATGAATTTGAATACTATCAAGACACGCAGGCTCTCATAGTGCTATAGGGAAAAGGCGTGTTTTTCTATTTCACCGAGCGTCATTCAGCAAACCACGTATAGCAGTCCAATGATGATGGATTATCCGACAATCTGGATACTTTAGTTTTAACTAGCAGTCTGGGGATTCTCCAGACTATATCCGCAAATCCTATCCTATCGGCTGAATGCTTCAATTTCGTATATGGCCGCTTGTTCAGCATAAAGCCTGATCGCGGTGAATGAAGCGATGCAAAATTAACGCTGTACAGCATTGGCACATCCTCTGTTATACATAAACATTACGCGGGTAGTCAGCTTTTTAAACTACAATGCCGGAGAAGCTGTTTCGCGTAAAGGAGCTGCCTGCCTATGAGAATAAAAAAAGCTGTATCCTACTTCTGTAGAATCAGCCTTTCATCAGGTTATATCTGCATTATTTCATTTCTTTATTATTCAGCCTTTCTTTTAAAGCTTCATACGTATCACAGTCCAGAATTTGAATAACTGCATCATCCTTCTGCTGATCTGACAGTGATTCCACCCATTCATCCTCTATTCCATATTTGTGTACTATAAGTGACTGTAACAATGTCCTTTTCCCTTCATCAAGACCTTGTTGGAGACCTTGTTGAAGACCTTGTTTAAATCCCCGCTCAAGTCCTGACTTCTCAGCTTCTGCAGTTTGCTCTTCCAAATTGGCCTGTACTGCACGTTGTGCAAATTCCACGGATTCCGCCCAGCTGAATAATGAGCCATCCTCGCGCATCTCATTATATTTTTCCATAGCCACATTCACCATCCTTCTCTTCATGTTTAGTATAGCATCATCCGGATTATATGCAAGTACATAGCAGAAGGTTTCAAATTCCGTCAGGTTCTCTATGCCTCCAACCTCCTATACACGCTGCCTGATCATTGGTAAAAACACAATCGCGCGATGCAGTGTACCGTTGGGCTCCTCCCGATTATCTTCATCCTTTACCGTGTAGTGTCGAATCATGCGCCCTGTGTCTTTGGGCTTGTAATTCATAAAGATAATCTGATAAAACGGCTTCAGCTTTGTGTAATCATTCCCCTGCTTCAGCTGTCTGCCAGCCAGGCGGTAGCCATACTGCTGAAAACGCAGCTGTTCCTCCTTCGTGTACCCGGATACCTGCATTTCCAAATCATAGAGGTGACCTGTTTCATCCTCCAATACAACATCCAGAACCGCTCGTTTTCCGAAAAAGGCTTCCGGCAGGAGCTCCGGATTCAGCACCTGTGTCTTTTGAACCTTCAATCCGTAAATTTCTTCAATGATCCTGCTTCTCAGCATGGCAGAGCCCGCATCCTCACCGATCAGCATATACTTGAAAAATACATCATTGTGAAAGGGAATCGGATACTCCCTTTCCTTCGATTTATGCATATGTATCATCCTCCTTTTTTGCATATACACTCTTATATACGTATGGAAAGGGCAAAACTCCTAAATTTAACATAATTTTTTTATTATTTTTACGGTTTCATGTTACGTCAAGCTTATATGAAGTGCTAAAGGGATAAACCTGCCTGCCTATTTCTTTATTTATATAAGCATCACCGCTTTTTTTCCGTCATGTCGGTTAAACGTATGCGATATATGGGATATATAGCTTCCTGTGATATCAAGAAAGACCAGTATCACGTATCATAATCTCCTTATTTCTTCCCGCATGCTCATGTTAAGAAAAAGAGCATACTTCCTGATTGCATCTATAAGAATCAACAAGAAAAAGCAGAAGTCTTTTATTCTCCTGCCCTTCTTATATACCTTTCTGCACACAAAAAACCGAAAGACTACATGTAGCCTTATACCTGTACATTTCCTGCACCGTAATCATTATAAAGTGCAGGCAAGCCTTGTATGGTAAATGAAAAATCAGCTCATAGCCCATTAAATCTGTTATCCTGTCTCTGCATAAGAAAGCCTTTCAGCCGGCTGTTTTCTCATTCGCCCATGCTCTTAAATTTGCTAAGCGCGGTTCAGGATCAAAGCCCATTTCCTTCCCCATGTTGGCGCACATTTCACAAGGAAACTCCTTACACTCCCCGCAATGCTGCAAATGCTTTTCCTCACAGCAGGTCTTTACCTGACAGGGACTCCCCCAGAACGGCTGCTTCATGGCATTGCAGCCAAGACAATGCACCGCTTCCTTTCTTTCACATGTTGTACAATCCACACCACATCTTGATGAACACATCCTGTACTCCTTTCTCTGCCTTAAGGCAGTTCCTTCATTTTCTCTAAGCCGTCACTGCTCTTTAGCTCCTCGCACAGAGTATGGCACCAGGTAAGCAGGGTTTCACAAACGCTCAGCTGCTGCTCAAGAATACTCCTTCCCACATAGGGAATTTCCTTTTTCACATCCCTTTGCATGCTCAGATATGTACGTGTATCCTGCAGACTTTGCGCTATTCGCTGAACGCACTCCAGCCCCTCTTCCTTATCAACCTTGTTCAGACTGACAACCACAGCATTAAAATCAAACAGGATTTCAAATGGCTGTGCACTGATTTCATGCATCAGCTCATGGAAATATTTTTGACCCTCACGAGTCAATGAATAGATGCTTTTCTCGGGCATGTTTCCCTCCCGCTGCCGCTTCGTCATCAGATATCCCTTCTGCTCCAGCACTCTCAGCTTTTTATAAACAGAAGGTGAGCTGATTTTCACCCAGTGAGAAAGATTACGATATTCCACATGCTTCTGGATATCATAGGCACTGCGGGGCTGATCATACACCATACCCAGTAGAATCAAATCAATGGAGGATACCACACCATCACCTCTTTTCCTAATACTACTATACTGTATACTATATGTCAATAAAAAAAGAGTGCCTATTCCTTTCTCAGGATACAGACAGCCTCTTTCAGATTATCCTCATTGAAATACTTGTCCCGAACCTGTACAAAATGGTCTTTGAAGCTGCGCTCCATATCCAGGTCATCGATCACCACATAGCGTTTAATTTCCGGATATCCCCACAAATACATTTGAATTTCTTCTGCTTTATTACCGGTATCCATCGTTACATCCACCAGATACCTGTCCAGCCCATGCAGGGAAAACAGCAGCTGCAAGGTTTCCAGCGAACGGTGAAGCCGCCATGAGGAGGTCAATACAATGGATGCATGGCAGGTTTCGGCAAGCTGCCGTATATAACGGCTGGCTTTTGGATACCAGTCCAGATCCACAGCAGCGATGTCATAGGCATTCACCGGTGCAAAGCGCTGATCCTGTGAAACATAGTAGGCCTTTAATGCGGCTGCATCATTGCGCAGATATTCATGAGAACCCAGCGGCATCAGTACGCCGTCGATATCAAGGAAGATGATGTTCATGCCCCAGCTCCTTTGTCCAATGGTTCAGTATATGAAGCGCCTGCCGATAACTTTCTTCATCAAGGATGTCCGGCGTAACCACATCATGTCCGGGAAATGCCTTCCGCATGGAGATATCATCCAGAATGACGTAGTTTTCCACTGCCGGATGCGCATCCAGATAGCGCTGTATAGCTCCTTCCTTGAAGAACATTTCCTCATTATCTGTCATGTCAACAATATAGCTGTCCAGTCTCCACAGGGAAAACAGCCGCTTCATTTCATCCAGACTCCGCATGCACTTCCATGAGGTTTCCAGCACAATTTTTGCACCGCTTTGCTCACAAAGTCTGCGCAGCCGCTCTACCGCAGCTTTCTGGAAACCGCAGACCACACTGCACAAATCCCAGTCTGTTATCCCTTCCGTGGAAATCCCTTCTTTTTGTAATCTGCTTCGCACAGCCTCCGCATGAAAACAGCTTGTCCTTCTGGAAAAGCAGGGGTACAGTACACCGTCGATATCAAGAAATATAACCTTCATGACGATTCCCCCTTTCTTACTCTCAGTATATCATGAAAACCCTTTCCCGTTTCTGAAAAAGTCTTTTTCTTTTTGCACCTGCAGGTTTATGTATTCCCGCACAAGGCATACTATGTATGACAGGAGGTTTTTATTTATGAATTTAGAGCTAGATGGCAGAGTCGCACTGGTCAGCGGCTGCTCGCAGGGTCTTGGATATGCCTGTGTACGCACACTGGCCAGACATGGTGCAGATATATTCGGCGTCAGTATCGGTGATGATTCCGCGTTGAAAAAAGAGGTGGAGGCGCTGGGAAGATCGTATCATTCCCTCACCGTATCCCTTACGACACCCGGCAGCATTCATGATGTCATGAAGGAAGTGCTTGCCGCCTATGGACATGTGGATATTCTATTGAACTTTGCAGGCATTCTGAAAAAGGAGGATACTCTGGAAATCAGCAGACAGGCATTTCAAAGCGCACTGGATATCAATGTAACTGCGGCGTTTACACTTTCCCAGGAGGTTATACGCCAGTTTATCAGGCAGGGGCATGGAGGCAAAATCATCAATGCATCCGGAATCCTGCCCTATGGTACCAGCGAATACTGTGCCTATTTCACCAGCAAGGGTGCCGTGGAAGCAATGACGAAATATATGGCACATGAGTTTGCGGGCAGAGATATACAGATCAACGCAATCACACTGGGCTTCATGAATGAGGGAAACCGGCTGCAAAGCGGAGATGGACAGAATGATGATTTGTCTGTCTTAAAGGAAATTCCCGCAGGACGCTGGGGTACCTGGCAGGATCTCGACGGTCTGCTTCTTGTACTTTGCAGTGCTGCAGGGAATTACATCAATGGTGCCTGCATCCCGCTGGATGGCGGCTACAGTATCTGATGCTATGTAGGAATGGACTGCTTTCCATTCCTTTTTTCATCTCTCATTCCAAAAACATCGCTACGACCCATACCAGAAACAAACCGATCAGCAATACAAGCAGCAGGGTCAGGTAAGCCAGTATGATGTCTTCTCTTTTGGGTTCCATCCGTTCCACCTCATGCTGTACTATGCAGTTTGCTTCCATAAATCTAGGCCTTTATCCTATAGAAAAGAAAGTAATGTTAAAAACATGAATTTTTAGACCGATAAAATTCCGTATTTGATTACTTTTTCTTATGAATGTTACTTTTTCAGATATAATAATGCCGGGCATATTCGGGGAGAGTACATGCCCACAGGAGGAAGACATGAAAAGAAATCAAATTGATACGGATTTGGGTGCCGCAATCAAGGAGGGCATCATACTAAACAATATGACACAAAAGCAGCTCGCAAAGGCTCTTCATATATCACAGCAGACGCTCAGCTGCTACATACACAACCAAAGAACACCGAATATACATGATCTGGTGGCCATATCCCAGATTCTGAGTCTGGATATTTATGTATTACTTGGCTTAAAGAAGGACATACCGGATCATCTGGATCATATTATATACAAAAATATAATGAAGCTGGATCACAAAGGCAAAAAGATGGTATACGATTACGTAGAGCGTTTGTTGAAATACAGCTGTCCGCATTAAAAAAAGCGCCGGCTTTTGCACAGGCGCACGACTGCCTCCAGCCTGCTTCAGAAGATACAGGCTGCCAGATATGCCGTAATACAGGACGCTACCGCAACACTCAGCAGGCCTTTTCCCTGATATGCCAGTACCAGCCCCACAAAGCAGCCGGCACAGCTTGCCAGCGTGTGACCGGTAGCCGTAAAGATGGCTGGAAACGTCATGGCTCCCAACACGGCATAGGGTACATAAAATAAAAAGGATTTTATAAAAGGACTTTTGATTTCCTTCTGAAAAAAGGTTAACGGAAGCATACGGATCAGATAGGTAACGACTGCCATTACCAGAATGTAAGGAAGATACTCAGTCATGCTGCACCTCCTCCACCGGAAAGAACCATGCCCCAAACGCAGATGCGGCGACTGTACAGATAATGATGACGAACCCGGAGCTGACAGGTACAACTGCCTGCATAGCGGCAAACAGACAGCTTAGAATCACAGATAAAAGCAATACGATACGCACGGAGCGCAGCTTTCTGGCCGGAGGTATGATAATGGCAAGGAACATTCCATAAATGGCGATACCAAGGGCAGACCGGATTGCTTCCGGAAGCAGCGTACTCGCCGCTCCCCCCAGAAAGGTACCCAGTGTCCAGCAGAATACCGGAAAGGCGATAAGTCCTGCCATATACCATTTCCCGACACGCTCATACGTACTGCTGGCAAGAGCAAAAATCTCATCGGTGACGCCATAGGCTATCAAGGCGCGCTCATGTGTTTTCATATGCCGGTCGACCTTCTGTGTCAGTGACAGGGACATCAGGGCATAACGCAGATTGATGATAAACTGTGACAGAGCCAGCTCCACATAGGAGCCGTGCGCCAGCATCAGCGTCAGACCGGAAAACTGCCCGGCACTGGTTACATTCGTTAAGGATATCACAACGGCAGCCTCCACCGGAATCCCGTTGGAAACCGCCATCATACCAAAGGTAAAGGATACAGACAGATAGCCAAGCCCAATCGGCACACCATCCTGAATTCCCTTTCGAAATCTATTCTCCACTAGTTCCAATTTCATACACCCCGCAATACTTAGGTAACATTATACAAGAATTTTCCTTGTTTTAAAAGGGTGAATCCCGAAACCGAGAAAAGAATACATATAGACAGCCTTACGGGTGCACAAATTCAGCGTTTCGGTGATACGCCATTGCCACTGACAGTGTATGCAGATGTCCGTAATAAATATAAGGAAGGATGAAGCAAATGCTCTGCGAGCACATGATCGTACTGAGAGGAATGCGTAATACATAGCAATCGGTAACACCACGCATCAGCAGTATTGCTTATAAAGTCTCTGTCCTGATTGAACATGCAGCTTACACAAAAACGAATCTATTAAGAATACTGCTTTCCTGTGAAAGCATTTTTCATTTTTGCAGCATCAAGAACATTATAATGCTTCTCTTTCCTTCAGTAAAAATACAAAAGAATCCTTTTCTTCATAACGGGGAAAAGGACTCTTGTTTACCTGAGCTTTCGTATCAGACAAAAATAAACCGCTCGATGACCTCCGCTACCGCACCTTCATTATGGTCGGCTGTACAGACATAATCACACATTTCTTTGATTTCCGGAACCGCATTTGCCACAGCGGCTGAAAGTCCTGCCTCCCTTAGCATTCCCACGTCGTTGAAGTTATCACCAATGGCGATGGTTTCCGACAGGTCAATCTGCAGATGCTCACACAAATCACGCAGACCAAGACCCTTATCCACACCATATGGATTCAGCTCAAGATAGCGGTTGCTGGAAAAAGAGACGGCAACCCGCTGATCGGTAAGCGCATGCAGCTGGTCAGCCAGTGTGTGAAGATAGGGGATATCCGTATTCTGAAACAGAATCTTTGTTATCGGTGTACCCTTTAAAAAGGCAAGAGACGTTTCCTCACATACGATGGAATCCGGCTTGAAGGAAAACAGCCAGGATCGCTCATCCTCATTCAGATGAAACGCATACACATCCTCCGCTGTAAAAACCTGTATGCAGACATCCTGTTCAATACCGAAGGCAAACAGCCTTTCAGCGATTTCATAAGGCAGCTCATGAAAGGAAAGCTTTCGGTAGTTCTTATTCTCCGTCACAACACCGCCGTTATTGGAAATCGTGTACTCCTGTTCAGCATCATAGACTCCCAGCGTATGCAGCACATTATCAATACAGGTGTAGCCCCGTCCGGTTGCCGGTACAAACCGCACACCATACTCCCGCTCGGCACGCTTGATGGCCGCTATATTTCTGGCGCAGATTTCCTTATCCGTATTTAAAAGTGTTTCATCCAGATCACATGCAATCAGCTTATACACTCGCGCTCCCTCCTGCCTTTTTCTGATAATTCGCCTTCAGCCACATCGCCACAGCATCCGCATCATGATCACCGATCACCGCTGTTGCTGTGTTTTTCAACTCCTCAATGGCATTTCCCACCGCATAGCATTCATCACTGATTTGAAACATCGGCAGATCATTGATGGCATCCCCAAAGGATATCACCCGGTCATATCCGCCTTTTTCCTTCAGCTCCAGAATTGCCTGCGCCTTGGAAACTCCTCGTGGCATGACCTCCAGCCAGTATTCCTCCCGGTACAGCTCCTGTTGAAAAACAATCACATAGTCGGTTGTTTCCTCCAGATATTCATACATCGGCTTTAAAAAGGAACCGTCGTGAATACAGGTAAAGTAGAAGACATCCCCCTCCAGCAGCTGCTCTGTGGTATCCACTTTACGAAAACGCTTGTCATAGGGGCGAGATTCCATGTAGTATTTCCCACCTTCATGCATCCCCTCCTCCATATAGCTGACCCTTTCCCTTCCATCAATGTAGGAATAAACAAAGGGTATCATATCATGCCTTAACAGATAGTTCAGAATATCCTGTGCATCCTGTCTGGTAAAGGAATGCGAATACAGGATATCATGAGAATCCGGATCCAGCAGATAGACCCCATTGTATACGATTAAAGGTGTACGAAGATGGAGTCCCCTGGTTACCAGAGAAGCGGACGTTATGGAGCGTGCTGTCGCAAAGGTGAATTCCATTCCCTCCTCCACCAGAGCATTGATTGTCTCAATCGTTGTATCGGTTAATGCAGTGTTGCTGTTGAGCAGTGTACCATCCAGGTCACTGACGTAAAGTGTCTTCATGACGCGTACCTCCTATTTTTTTATGAAAGCAGAAATAATACAGACCATAGGTTATAAACAGAAACAGAAAGAATACCAGTGTAAACTGCAGACTGAAGGTATCGCTGCCCTGCACGATTTTTTCAATCAGTGAGGATGGATGCATGATATCCCAGGAATTCAGACGCAGAAACCGTCCCAGATACACCCCATAGCTGCTCAGCAGACAAATCAGGGCGGCAAGCAGCCAGGTGCGCAGCTGACCCAGCCTTTCCGCCGTGAATTCGTGCAGCAGATAGAGCGAACGATAGCCGCTCATGATGCCGAAGAAGATACCAACAGCCAGATGCAGCAGCTCCAGCCAGGGGAGAAGCTCACGGACATAGACACTTCCGGTTTCCTGAAAGATATAGAAGGTCAGCGGTGAGATATGTATAAAATCCGTAATCAGATACGGTACATTGGGAAACAGCAGCAGCCAGCAGAGAAAGGCAGCCAGCATACCAAGGTGATGACGACGCTGCTGTGCCGCAAAAAACAGCGTCATAAACAGATAGGGTAACAGAGCGAGAAACACATTCCATACAATTGCTCTGTGAATAAATATACCGCTTCGCTCATAGACATAAAGACTCACCAGTGCATAGGCACCAAGTGCAGCCAGAAGCCAGAAATTCTGCTTCCATAGCTTTTTCATCATGGACAGCCCTCCCTCGTTCATCAGTATAGCATATATTCTACAGCCACCGTTTATCATTTCCATGACATTCTTCATCTTTTCTTTCTTACCGATTCGTGATACATTATACTATATCACACGCAAGAGAGGTATCTTTATATGAAGAAAAGTGAAAACAGTAAAATTCTACCCTATACAAAAAAACAGATCGCTTCTGTTATTCTGCATCCGGAAACCTGCAATATACGTGGTTATCAGGTATATAAAAAGCTGGATGAGGATAACTGGATTGAAGATTACGGCGATCATTTTCTAATGAAATTCTATTTTACAGAGGTGAGTGAGGATCGTATCGTTATGGAGCGGTATCCGTTCGCTCAAAGCAGCGTCCATGTTACCAAAACCATATTTGAAATGAAGGATGCGGACAATGGTCAGGTGGAGCTGAGTATCAGGGAAAAGGTTACCAAAGGGGATTTCGTACGAAAAATCACAAAGGTCATAGAGAACCATGATCAAAACGACACCTATTATATGGATTTGATCACAAGAATACAGAAATACTGTGCAAAGAGGAAATAAGATAGGCATTTCCTCTTTTTGTTTATTGATTTTATAAACAAATAGTGATAATATCATATTGTAGTTTATTGTTTTAATAAACAGAAAGGAGATGTGTTTATGAAAGGTGTAAATTGGGACGTATTTTATCAGGCAGAACCATTTACCATCCATCGGATGCCGAAAAAACAGGAACCACGCAAATCAATACTTGCACTGGCGGCTGCACAGCTGCCTGATCGTGATCTCAGTGAGTGGGAATTGAATGAATTACTCAAGCCAATGTACGAGGATTTTGTAGAGCTGCGCCGGTATCTGGTGGATTATAAGCTGTTGAATCGCAGCAGGGACGGAAGCCGCTATCACATTTGTAAATCATATGGTGATACGATAAAGTAGTTGAAAAAGAAGCTGTAAAGTCTATGACAAAGTCTTTCGTATAGATTTTTACAGCTCTTTTTTATGCTTTTAAAATTGTATAAAGAAATAACTTTAATGAAAACATGATGCAACTACACGCTCATTTTAAAACCTAATCCTTATGTCCTTTATGCCGTCTGAAACAGATGATTTCCTGTATCAGGAAAAAAACCAGAATAGCGATACATATATTCACACCTGTAAACCAATCTACGTTTCCACCGAAATTCAGCGAAATAAAATAAGCAATCAAACAGCCAATCCATACGCCAATAAAGGTTTTTATTAGACGGCTTATTCTTTTATTCATTCTATCCCCTTTCTTTATCTATGATAAGGACAGCATAGATAATCCAAGCTCCATTAATTTTCGTGCATATCTATCTTTCCACTTCTGAGATGTATAACTTCCGACTTTTTTTGTACATTTAGCATCTTCATATACAGTATAAGAGTAATAGTGCCATTGATAATCTGTCGATACATATTGTGTAAGCCGAATATAAAACTTTGTATGTCCCTTGTTTACCAGTGCGGAAACAGAACTTACTAATGTTGCTCCTATAGCTCCAAAATTTGAACCGACAATTCCTCCAAGTACAGTAAGAAAAACAGATCTGACATCTATAGCATTATTTATTGTGACAGGATCCAGAGTAATCGTTCCTAGATTTATCCACGAGTGCTCCGGGTAAGGATTACTTGCCCTAAATGCTACAGGAAATTCTGTTGCATGTACAATAGATGTAGGTAAAACACATGTATACAACGCTGATGTTAAAATAAAAGTCATAACTATTTTACTTATTTTTTCATGCAATTATCCTCCTTATAATATGCAAATTTTAAATATATATTTTCTAAAATTACCGCTCATTTAATGACTTACCTTGCAACAGAAATCAACAGTATATCGTAAGAATAATCTATTAGCTTTAGAAATGTTTTTAATCCCCCATTGGTCTTTCCCTTGTTTACTTAATGTAAAATCCTTTCTATATATATAGTATATAATAACTAATGAAGAAATATAAGACTTACATAGCATTGATTAATTTGTTATAATATAATTATAATGCTATAATTAACCACAGTCAGCGATTACTATCTTTTCCAATTTATTAGATAATATGATTATCTTAATATATTCGAATCATCTTCCTTTTATGTCTATATATCATTCTTTTTTAGCTATAATGGCGTATCAATAAAAAAACTTATCAGACACATAATTTTTGGCTCCGAATATGCTCTAAATTCACCTAAATATAAAACCATAACATTTTATAAAGTGTTATGGTTTTATGATATTTTTTTATTTCGCAATACGATAAATATTTTCCATATCCTCTTTCTTCAAAACCTTGAAACACCCGATCGTGCGTTCGTCCTCAAAGCTGCACTTCCATGCCAGCTTTCGGATATCCTCCTCACCTAACGCAATTCCCATTTCATGAATGGATGTCAGCATACCGATTTCCTTAAAGAACTGTTCGGTTGCTTCAATTCCTGCCAGTGCACACTCGATATCGTTTTCTTCCCGGATTCCCATTACATTTCTGGCATACTGCGCAAATCTGGATGGCTGTTCCTGATAGACATAGCGTGCCCAGCTGCCCCATACGGCAGCCAGCCCTGCACCGTGCGCAACCTTGTACATCCCGCTCAGCTCATGCTCCAGCTGATGACAGGCCCAGTCACCGAAGCTGCGGCTTCCTGTTATATCGTTATGAGAAAGACTGCCTGCCCACATCACCTCTGCGCGGGATTCATAGTTGTTTGGCTCCTTCATCAGAATACGGGTATGCTTCATAACCGTACGCATCAGACTCTCTGCAAAGCCGTCAGTGATATCCATGTTGTTTTCCTTTATGAAATAACGTTCCATGGTGTGTAAAATGATATCCGTACAGCCGCTTGCTGTCTGATAGGGAGGAAGTGTCATAGTCAGCTCCGGATTCATAATGGCAAACCGGCATCGTCCGTAATCAGAGCTTAATCCACGCTTCAGCCATCCGTCTTCATTGGTGATGACACTGGAATTACTCATTTCACTGCCGGCAGCCGCAATCGTCAGTATCGCACCCACCGGAAGGCAGCCGGTTACCTTTTTCCTTCTTGCATAATACTCCCATACATCGCCTTCATTCACAACGCCATAGCCGATGCCTTTCGCAGAATCAATCACACTGCCGCCCCCAACTGCCAGAATGAAGTCCACCTGTTCCTTTTTAGCAAGAGCGATTCCCTCGCGCACCTTGGAAAGCTGCGGATTCGGCACAACACCGCCCAATGTGACGGCGGAAATCCCGGCCTTCTTCAAGGACGCCAAAACACGGTCAAGCAGACCGCTTTTCACAGCACTCTGTCCACCGTAATGCACCAGTACCCTGTGACACCCCTCCTGTTTCAATATAGAACCAATTCGCTCCTCTTCTTTTCGACCGAAATACACGCGTGTCGGAGCGTAAAATGTAAAATTGCCCATAAGCTACCTCCTGTATATGTCATTAGTTTACAACGAATCAAACAAAGGCGCAAGTCATGCGGGAGGCTCATAAAAAAAGCAGCGCGCAATACACTGCTTATCCGGTGAATTTTTCCCACAATCCAAACAGAAAAATAAACATTACAATCAGCGGCAGAACATAAGATACATAGCCTCTTGCCTTTTCCGGGAAGCGAAGACCTTTTCCGGCATTCGCCTCTGCCACAAAATTTTTCCAGCCCCAGCCAAGCTTTCTCGTACAGAAGAACAGGAAAACCAGAGAACCAAGCGGCATAATAACATTGGAAACAAGGAAATCCAGCAAATCCAGCACAGCGCTTTCTTCACCGAAAGGCTGAAATCCGGACAGGACACTGAAGCCGATTGCACAGGGGATGCTTCCCACTGCGATAATAATAAAATTCAAGAGAACACTCTTCCGCCTTGTCCAGTTACATAAATCAATTGTAAAGGAAACAATATTTTCAAACACGGCAATGATGGTGGATAACGCCGCGAAGTTCATAAATACGAAGAACAGAGTTCCCCACAGCTGTCCGTTTGCCATTTCATTGAAGATATTGGGAAGCGTCACAAACACCAGTCCGGGACCGCTGTCAGGTGCTACCCCGAAGGACATGCAGGCGGGAAAGATAATCATACCTGCCATAAAAGCCACAAACGTATCCAGCGCCATAACCCGTACACCCTCACCACTCAGGGAATGCTTGCGGTCAATATAGCTTCCAAAGATTGCCATACCACCCATTCCAATGCTCAGTGTAAAAAAGGCCTGCCCCATCGCCGCATAGATGGCATTGAAAATACCGTTTTTCATCAGTTCATCAAAATCCGGTATCAGATAAAAGGAGACACCCTTCATCGCACCATCCAGACTCAGGGACTTTACTACCAGCAGGATCATAACCGCCAGCAGCAGTCCCATCATCCCTTTTGTGATTTTTTCCACACCGTTTTGCAGGCCAAGCGCACATACACCGCAGCCGATAGCGACAATCAGCAGCATCCAGAACAAGGATGCCTGCGGATTCTGCTGTAAAGAGGCAAAGACATGCTTCACCTCCTGCGGATCAAGACCGTTAAATTCCCCGCTGATCATCTTTGCAAAATATGCGAGCATCCAGCCGGATATCGTTGTGTAAAACATGACAAGCAGATAGTTGCCAGCCATAGCCACATAGGAGAACCGATGCCAGAGCTGACCCGGCTTCTCTAAAACATGAAAGCTTCTTGCCACACTTTTTCCGCTTCCTCTTCCCACGGAATATTCCATAACGATAATGGGAAGCCCCAGAAGCACAAGAAAAAACAGATACACGAGTACAAAGGCTCCTCCCCCGTATTTTCCCACCATATAAGGAAACCGCCATATATTGCCAAGACCGATGGCACATCCTGCCGACAAAAAGATGAAACCGAGTCGGGAGGATAATTTTTCTCTTTTATTTTCCATAATTACTCCTTTAACAAAGTGTCCTGCGGATAACGTGCCCCGGGAACACAGACGTTCTTCATTGTAAAAGAATTTTGTATGGAAGTCAACGAAAACGAAGGGAAACATACTTACTGTGTGTTCCCTAAAACTATTTCAAAAAAGTAAGAGATAGGAAAATGTAAAACATGCATCCATTTCCACAGCTTCTTCATACATTTGCCTGAATTTATAAATAAAATGTCACAAATACACTATTCACGGTACTGTGTTTTGAACTTTTTCAATTTCACTCAAATGCTTTTTAGTGACGTATTCTCATCACCTCATCTATACGTTTTGTACAAATGCAGATATCTGTTGCGGTGAAGAAAGACAGCCCTGCGATACCGGACCATCTGTACCCCAAACTGCCAGTGCAGAGCTTACACCGGCTCTGGCAGCACATTCCATATCCGTGTCCATGTCTCCGATATAGATACAGTCCTCTTTTACTGCATTCATCTTCCGCATATAAGCAAGAAGAGGTTCCGGGTCCGGTTTGTGAAGCAAGGTATCCTCCTTGCAAATTATACAGGTAAACAGCGCATCGAAGGAAGGGGATGAAAAGTAAGCTCTGTATTCCTGCCAGTCACGGGAGGTAACGATTCCCAAGGTATATCCCTGATGACGCAGATTTTCCAGTACCTCCAGCATCCCGCTGAACAGCGCGATATGCTCAACCTGTGTCTGATATTGCAGCTGCCAGTATTCATCGAACTGGGCTGCATCAACATTCTCCACCTGCAGCATGGTTAATGCTTTCTCCGTGGTTACTCCCAGTATGGCTTTCAATTCCGTATTAGAAAATGTACGCCAGGGTACATAATAGCGCAGGGTCTTTTGCCATGCATACAGATTTCCCTTTTCCGTATCCATAAGGGTTCCATCCAAATCAAATATGATATGCTGTATTGCCATAAATACCTCCTGTCCTGTTTCCATTTGCTGAACAGGCACTTTTCTCCATTGTATAATGACACAGCAGGAAACGCAATAGCCTGACTTCATAACAGATCAAGAGCTTCAGCTATTCATTTAAAGACAGAAAGACGGATATGGAAAAAGGAGCTATTCCGTATAAAGAAAATCGCTCCTTATCATTTACACTGTTACAGTGAATCCTGAGGACATCCAATTTCAGCGCACAGGCTCCCGGATTTTCTTAGGGAAGCTATACAGCCATTGCTGCCAGGGTTGCATCCCGCACAGCCTCGAGTGCCTGCGCTACGGTTGCGGCATCCCCAACAACATATACATTATCCTGATCTGTCAATGCACAGGCCAATGCCGTATTGCTGCGGGAGCCGGTCGCATACACCACATGTGTGAAATCCTGTCGCTCCAGCGCCTCTCCATGAACATTCAGCTTTACTGTGCCGGCTTCCACAGCCTCCAGCCTGGTATTGGTCAGAAGCTGTACCTGTGCCTTATGCAGACGGTCCATGACCAGCACCTTTTCATTTACAACCATACCTGCCGCAATCTCATCCGTCATTTCAATCATTGTGATATACAGCGGTCCGCGCTTGTTATGGAGAAGGTGTTCACATACCTCACAGCCGACCATTCCTCCACCGACTACCAGAACGTTACCGCCCGGAATGAGCTGTTCGTTTTTCAGCACCTCCCAGGCACCGATGCCATGCTCTGCGAGTCCGGGGATTGGCGGTACTGCCTCCATTGCACCGGTTGCCACGATTAAAGCATCATATGCATCCTTCATATTCTCGCAGAATTCCGTATGCAAACGGATATCAACGGATAAGCGTGTCAGTTCATGCTCCAGATAAACAACCCACTTACTGATCGGCTGCTTAAACGGCGGCACACAGGCCAGCAGCAGCTGTCCTCCCAGACGGTCTGTTTTCTCAAATAAGGTTACCGTATGTCCGCGAAGAGCCAGTACCCTTGCGGCAGCCATACCCGCGATACCACCGCCGGCTACAGCGACATGCTTTTTCTTATCAGCCGGAATCAGCTTCATTTCCAACTCTTTACCACAGGCAGGATTGATAACACAGCTCGCCGGGTGACGCTTTGTCTGTTCCCCTACACAGCCGATCACACAGCCTGTGCATGGTGCAATTTCCTCCAGCTTATCTTCAGCTGCCTTATTAACCAGGTATGGATCAGCAAGCAGTGCACGACCGAATACGACCCCATCCACAGCTTTTTGATCAACCAGCTCCATTGCCATGGCAGGATCCAGCACCTTGCCTACCACAAGGACAGGCACACTGCTGACCTCGCGGATTCTTGCTGCCTGCGCAACATTGACTCCCTCATGCTCACCGTGACTTGGAATGATCTTATTCGGGCGCTCATACTGTGTACCGCCACTGACTTCAAAGGCATCGACACCGTGTGCAATCAGCTTCGGCACAAGATAGCACATATCCTCCACCGTATTTCCCTGCGCATCCTTTTCATCCCCGCTGATGCGCAGAACGATAGGAAAGTCCCTGCCGCAGGCTTCTTTGATTGCATCGATCACCTCAAACAGAAGACGTGCACGATGATCCAGACTTCCTCCATACGCATCACAGCGCTTATTGCGCATTGGTGACAGGAAGGAGCCCAGCAGCATATATGCATGTGCACAGTGCAGCTCGATTCCATCAAAGCCTGCCTGCTTCGCCTGCAACGAGGTTTGTGCATACTGTTTAATGATGTTTGACAGCTCTTCAATTGCCAGTGCTCTTGTCTTTTGCCCCATCGAATTAACATAGACACTGCTCGCAACCGGTGGTATTCCCATAAAGGCTGAGATACTCTCCGGTCCCGGATGGGTAATCTGCGGTATGATGCAGGCACCTGCTTCGTGAACTTTATCTGTGAAGGCCTTATAGGATGCTATGGCTTCCTCACCTCGAAAGCACAGTGTATTCCCCAGATAGGGAACGGATGGATCAACGCTTAACGCATCCAGAATAATACAGCCGACACCGCCGCGTGCACGCTCGAGCCAGTATGCCTGCATGCGCTCATTTACACAGCCGTCACTGCTTTCATATCCCAGAGACATCGGTGCCATAAACGTCGCATTGCGCAGCTTCATGGTAGAAATCGTCAGCGGCTGAAAAAGCTTTGAATTATTCATATTTCCTCCTGTTACAGGGAACGTGCAGTTTCATGTGCTTCCGCAATCGCCTGCAGTGCCCTTCTTGCCTTTTTGGCATCTCCTATGATGTGATACGGTATCTGTTTTTTCTCACAGGCTTCTGTCAGCGCCTCATGATCTCTTGCGCGTGCACCTACGGCCATAACGACACTGTCACAAGGAATCACCTGCTCGACTCCTTCGTTTTCCACCAGTACTCCGTTTTCCACAACGGCTTTTACCGAGGTGTTGACAACCGTTTCGATATGATGCATGTACAGCGATTCCATAACACAGATTTTACGCAATGCGCCAAGGTCCTTCGCGACGCCGTCCAGCATTTCGATAACGGTAACAGCTGCCCCCTGTTCACTCAGATATTCTGCAGTTTCCACACCGACCAGACCACCGCCGATAACTGCGACATGACCGGATGCGGTTGCTTTTCCGTTCAATATGTCATGGGAATTGTATACATGTTCCCGATCTGCCCCCGGAATGGACAGGTGAATCGGCTCTGCTCCGATCGCAAGGATAACCTCATCCCAGCTGCCCTCTGTGATCAGCGACGCATCTACCGGTGTGTTGAGATGAATCAAAATGCCAAGACGCTTCGCCTTTTCTCCATAGGACAGTGCCGCATCCTTCATTTCCATCTTCCTTGGTGCCTTACCCGCAGTCACAAACTGACCGCCCAGCTCGTCGCTTGCTTCATATACAACAGGCTGATGACCGCGCTGCTTCAGTATGCAGGCTGCCTCCAGACCGGCAACACCGCCACCTGCGATCAGCACCCTTTTCGGCTTCTGCGCCGGTACCAGTACATCCTGTGCTTCTTTTCCAAGGTATGGATTTCGCATACAGGTAATGAATGGAGCAGCGGGATCGGTAAATCCGTCATAGCAGCCCTGATCACAGCCAATGCAGTATACGATTTCCTGCAGTCTGCCTTCCTTCGCCTTTACGCAGAAGTCGGCATCGGCAAGCTGCGCACGTCCCATAACAACCATATCCGCCTTATTCTGTTCCAGAATTTCCTCCGCCAGCTGCGGTGTGTTGATACGTCCGACCGCAATACACAGCATTCCGGTTTCCCTACGGATTCTGGCACAGTTATCCACATTAAAGCCCTTTGGTATATCAATCGGCGGTACCTCGTATTTCAACCCCGCTGTTATCATATTACCACGCGAGATATCCAGTACATCTACTCCGGCCTCTTTTGCCAGCCTGCAAAACGCAATGACATCCTCTATGGTCAAGCCATTCTCCAGATAATCATCCTGTGCATCCAGGCGCATCAGCAGCGGCATATCCTGCGGTATGCTCTGACGAATGGCGCGGATACAGTCCAGCGGGAATTTACAGCGCTTTTCAAATGTTCCGCCATAGGCATCCTCACGGTGATTGAATGCCGGTGACAAAAAGGAATGCGGCAGATAATTATGTCCGCAATGGAATTCCACACAGTCATAGCCGGCCTTCACCGCGCGCATTGCCGCAGCGCCGAAGCAGGCGACAACATCTTCAATCGTCTCCACATCCACAGCCGGTATGGTATGCCCGTGCACATGCAAATCACTGGCCACCAGGATTCTTGCCTTTGGATCCATGCTTGCGGCAAGACTTCCCTGCCACAGCTGCACACCGCACTTCCCGCCTGCCTCATGAATGGCATCACAGAATGCCTTGTGTGATGGAATATAGGAATCGTTATGCAGTGCCAGAAATTTTCGGGGAGCACTCGGCGCATGGACAGCACATACCTCCGATAAGTTCAGACCGCAGCCGCCCTTTACCCGCGCTACCTGATAATCGATGATCTGCTGTGTCACGTTTCCATCCTCTGCCGCCATTTTCGTTCCCATTGCCGGCAGCACAATGCGGTTTTTCACTTCCATTCCGCGAATTCTGATTGGTTCAAATAGTTTTTCAAACATAAAAAAGACCTCCTGATACTTAAATTATAACGCTTACATGAAAAACGTATATTCAAATTCAAAGGTCTTTTTCTCATTTATACAGATTGCTGTTTGCGATACTGTTCCGGTGTACAGCCCATGCAGGCTGCAAAGTGCCGTTCAAAGACAGCCAGAGATGAAAATCCGCAATCCATGGCAATCGATGTGATGGTACGCTTCGTCGCCGTCAGTAAGGCAGCCGCCTGATGCACACGAACAGCCATCAGCTCCTGTGTCCAGCTCGTATGATATTCCTGCTTTAACAGCTGTTCCAGCTCATAGCTTTTCCGATGGCATTCCCTCGCCATATCCTCAAGCATAATGTCCTGTGAAAAATGCAGATAGAGGTATTGCATAATCTGCAAATACAAATCCTTGCGGCAATAGAAATGAGCATTGTCCAGAATCCGGTGCTTCTGGTAATCCAGTGGTGACATTCCTGTCCATGCCTGAAACTGACGGTAAAAGGCAGCAGTAGAGGAGTAGGAAAGCAGATCCACAATATAAGAAATGGATAGGTCCTCAAAGTGAAGCAGTGCACAGGCATTGATGATTTTGCCGAATGAGCGCAGCTGGGTAAAGCTGTAACCGCAGGCATCCTTGATCTTCTGATTGAGGTAGCGTGGATGCAGCTGCAGCTTTGCTGCCGCATCCTGCAGTGTGGTATGCTCCTGTGAGGCTACAATTGTGCGCTTGATCAGCTTCCAGACAGGTGACTGTTCCTCCTCCATGGATTCCTGCAATGCATAGCGGCAGAACAGCATATGAATTTGCAGGACGATATACATCAGCATATTGCGGGAACCAAAGGCATTGCCGTAAGATTCCTGCTGTGCCCGATGAAACAGCTGGAGTACCTCGCTATCCGAACAGCGAAGACAGGCCGGAGTTTCATATACCAGAGAGGCATTTCTTCCTCTGGGATGTTTTTCCCACATGGCATGCATGAACAAACCGATATAAAACTGGATTCGCAATACCCGCAGCGGCTTTCGCACACAGGAAACCTCATACAGATGATGAGCATACAGACAGAGAAAGGAATCCTGCTGAACGGTATGCAAAACCCCGTTCACCAGAATATCGCCATCCCCCTTTAAAACATACCAGAGCTCCACGCGTTCATGCCGTGTGAGCGGAACCGGTTGTGCAAGGCTTTGTTCCTCCACCTGTATATCCTGTTCCTTATAGGATTGAAAATAGTCAATCCCCGTGTACCAGTCATTTTGTTGCTGCATGCATGTTCACCTCGCTATGCTCTTCATCATCAGAATGCTTCTTTTGCAGAAGCATTCAAGCCTATCACAGAATAACAGGCATTTATCGCTTATCAAGTTTCCTTAATACTCGTGCTTTCCAGTTGCCGTGTGCTTGCTCGTAAGCAAAAGAAAAGGGGAAGCTCCCCTTGTTCGTTATTTGCTCCAGAGCGGTACCGGATACTTGCCAGCTTCAATCAGCTTGCGAATCCCTTCCTTTACCATCGGCTTATCTTCCTGATAGGTAACACCGTACCATTTGTCATCACTGGATAATACAGTTACGGTAGCTTTTCCTTCACGGATCAGCGTATCCACTGTCACCGGAATGTAAAATTCGCTCTTCAATGGATTTTCCTTCACCGTCTCCTGCAGGAAGGTCGGGAAGCGTTCTTCCACTTCCTCCATGAATTTTGGAGTAAAGCCCCACATATTCATGGAAACAAGAGAATTGGCATCCACATCATACCATGTATCGTTTTCGTAATACTGTACCTTGCCCTCGCGTTTTTCAATTCTCGTGCGTTCATCAACACCTGCCAGCTTGCCGTCTTCCACCTTGCAGACACCGCGGGCAACACTGCCATGATCTGTCAGGGTGTTTCCAAGAACAAAGCCAACCATGCTGTATGCTGTTTCATCCGCATTGGATACCAGATAGTCATGCAGCTTCTGGAAGGAAGCAATACCATAGTAATCATCCGCATTAATCACGGCGAACGGTTCATGAATTACGTTTTTACAGCACAGAATGGCATGGGCCGTTCCCCATGGCTTTACACGGTCGGCAGGTATCTCATACCCCTCAGGCAGACACGCATCCATCTCCTGAAATACGTATTCCACCTTGATATGCTCCGCAATCTTATTTCCAATCGCTTTCTTGAAATCTTCTTCAATCGCTTTCTTTATAATAAAAACAATCTTGTTGAAGCCTGCACGAATTGCATCAAATGCAGACATTTCCAGAATAATTTCTCCGTTTGGTCCAATCGGATCAATCTGCTTCAATCCTCCGTAACGGCTGCCCATACCGGCCGCCAGTACAACTAATGTCACATCTTTCATTATCTCACCTCATTGTCCCTATTTTACCATAGTTGGTATTTGATGAAAAGGATTACAACACGATTTTGACAATTCTTCACAAGATACTGAAACCCGGCTACCCATTTCTTTTCAAGGAAATCATCTCTAGCTGAAGATAAATCGTTATTTATTTGTTCCAGATTTTATATGATTGATACAAAATATCTTTTAGAACTAACATTGCGTCTTGTTTACTATATCCATATTCATTCTTAATTTCATCAAACATTTTTGTAATTCGAAAAGCATAATTTGAAGTATTCACTTCTGTCTGATATTTAAGGAGTATAGGATATTTCTTTCCCCATGCATTTGTCCAATTCACTTTTTCATTTAGTTTTTCATCACTTTTATCAATCATTTCTTCAATTTCTTGTAAATCAATATCAAATTCAATAAGTTCATCTAAAGAAATTTTATAGAGTTTCGCCATCTTCTTTGATTGGTAAATATCTGGAACTGTTTCATTGGTTTCCCATTTTGATATCGTTTGTCTGCTTACGCCGATTTTTTCAGCAACTTCCTCTTGTGATAATCCACTCTTCTTTCTTGCGTGAAATAAACTATTTCCTAAATTCATTGTGTTATCCTCCTTGTTTTTTGATAATCAAATTATAGAGAATATTAAAGAAGAACTCCACCAACTTTTTCAATCAATATCGCACGAGAATTTAACAAACTGAAATTTGTAACTTATACGATGTTTTCTCCTAATATTATTTTAGGCATTGTTGTTAAACATCTATTCCATCGTTTATAAAATTTTTCTACACCTAATTTTGATACTCTAGCATGAGCTTCTTCATCTTTTAATACCCAGTATAAAACATAGGTTACTTTACCCACATTTCTTGTTAGACGAACAGGCAACTCGCCCTCCTTAACTGCATTAAAATCTTTTTGTCTATGAGTTCGTTTTATATAGTGTACATCAATAACGCCATCTTGACTTAAATAAAAATCAGCGACTTCTTTCATCAACTCTTCAATTTCATCTAATTTTGTTAATTTTGCCTCATATATACAAATTTCATTAAACATAAAATACCTCCACAAATTCTAATTTAGTAAATACCCTTAGTCCCTTATGATATTACTTTTACTTTTCGCTTTTTATCAGGATAAAAGTCTAGAAACAGCTTGATGTAATCTGGTATTCTTGCAAGGTCAGGAGAAAAGAACCAAAAAGCAAAACCGTCACAGAATTCATAATGTTGATTATGAACCGTATAGCTTTTTCTATGATTGCATGTCCCATCCTCTTTCATATTATGGCAATGCTTACAAGCTCCATAATCACCAGTAAATGCCTGCTGAATATAGTCAGGAGCTTGTTCAATTGCCTGCTTATGTTTATCTACATTGCTGAAATACATACGGAGAATCAGGTCATTATCACGTAAATAAATTCGAGCATATGATTTTTTGCTTTTTACGCCTGCTTTTGTGTAAATAATCATTTTCCTTCCCCAACAATATCCCTCCCCTATTGCTTGGTTACATGTGTAGCCTAACTTTAACATTTCAGAATCGAAAGCCACTATAAATTGCTTATCCTTAGAATTAACAAAATCATATTCTTCGCTTCTTAATAAATCATTCATAAAATTTATTCCTCCTGTAAAGTTTCTAATACAAATTCTAATTTCAAATCAAACAATAAATCATAATTGCTTGATGGATATATAATAAATATTTTTTAAATTCATATCCTACGAAAAATTCAGATTCTATTATATCGTCTGATATCTCTTCACCTCTATAAAATGGCGGGCATGGATTCAATACAGCTCCCTTGTTTGCTTTTTTCATTACGTGTGTTGTAACTTTACATTTCTTGAAATGATCTAACGTGGTAGCAGGAAGTGAATCAGTACAAATGATATCCTTACCTAAAATGGCCTTTTCAATATCATGATGCGATACGATTCCTTCCATTTCATATCCTTCACCACAGCATTGCTCTAAATCAAATCCCATAACCTCAGAGGCTTCCTTCCAAGCATATCCTATATTTTTATTCTCTCCACAAAAAAGAAATTTATCTTTTATGAAATGATCCCTTATTTTTGAAAGCGCATATAAATCAGAAATAATTTCACATGGATGGTTAACATCAGTCATTGCATTGATCACTGGAACCGAAGAATATCTTGCTATTTTTTCCAAGATATGAATATCTTTATGACGTACGACTAAAACATCAGCCCAATTGCTTAAATATCCAAAAACATCTTGCAATGCCTCTTTTTTATCAAGTGTCTCCGTTGGAAACAAAACAGCTTGTCCACCTAATAAATAGACGCCCTTTTCAAATGTAACTCTTGTTCTGATACTAGTGTTAGGAAAAAACATAACTACGGTCTTCCCTTTTAAAAAGTTTATATATTTTCCTTTTAATAGATCATCAGCAATTTTAAAAATTTCAAATATATCGGATTTACAATAATCAGTCAATCTTATAAGTTCTCTCATAATAACCTCTATTGCGTTTAGCTTTTTCCATAAATGTGTCCTCCTTTGGTTTTAAACCTTCATCATATCTGCCTGATATAATTTTAAAATCCTCCTGAAATTACAATTTATAAAACACTGTTTCCTTTAAAACAAACCTAGTCCATACAGCCTGTAATCAAAAGGAGCTACTATTTAACATATTGAATCCTCTTATTCGCAATAGCCTTTTCCACCATACGTTAAACATGATTATGAAGCCAGCGATCACGTATTTCCTTTTTGTAATTTCTGCACACGATAGGAAAGGTAATCCATAAGCTCCTCCAGCTGCTTCTCATGCCAGTCCAATGCTATCTGCTCATCCTTCAAACAGCAGGCATGATAAATCAGACCCCGGGCAGTCGTCAGCAGTCCCCATGTCACATCCTTTACTGCAGTCTCTGAGACCAGCTTTCCAACCTCTGCCGCCAGTAGCTGAAAAATCGGACGCTGTTCATCAAAGAAATAGGTATCGTGGTATTTGATATGGCAGATATAAATCTGACGCACGGCATGCATGTCTTCCAGCGTGACCATCTTCAGATAGCAGGTCATGATTTTACGAATGCTGCTCCATGCATCCTCCTCCAGCTGTAATGCAAGAAACTGTTCATCCGCCTGACGATAGCCATACAGCAAAGCAGCCTCCTTACAGGAAAAATATAAATAGAAGGTGCCGATGGATACACCTGCCTTTTTACATACACTTCGAATGGTGATATCACTGAGATCCGCTTCCTTCATACTCACATGAATCGCCTCAACAATTTTTCTTCTTGTTTTTTCCGTCTGGTTCGGCCGCCGCCGCATTTCCTTTTCTTTCATAGACTCACCTGCTTTGTGTCTTCATTGTATCGTATCCGCTTAAAAAACACAATGTGAACCACCCCTTGACTTTTTCTATGTAAGTGCTATCATTTAATTAAATGAACATGTTCACTTAAAGGAGGGACATCATGAAAAAGGAATATGAAGCTTTATTCACGCCGCTTCGTATCGGTAATGTGGAGATACGAAACCGTTTTGCTATGGCTCCGATGGCGATGGGCCAGCTGGATGACCATTGGGCATATAAGCAGGAATCCATTGATTACTTTACAGAACGGGCCCGTGGAGGTACCGGTCTGATCATCACCGGTGCCAATTTTATCGAAAACAGAATCGAAAAGCACCGCAAGGCAAGCTTTCCCTGTCCGCTGGAGGACCCGCAAAGCTACATGACACAGCTAAAGAAAATAAGTGATAATATTCATGCCTACAATTCCAAGCTGTTTGTCCAGCTGACCGCCGGATTGGGACGCTCTGCCATACCTGCCATGATTCTGGATAATACCTTTGTTGCACCGAGCGCTACCACGAATCGCTGGGATCCTTCCATTCAGCATCGTGCATTGACTACAGAGGAAATCTATGAGCTGATCAAGGATTTTGCGACCTGCGCCATGCTGGCAAAGATGGGAGGAGCAGATGGTATTGAGGTGCATGCAGTTCATGAGGGTTATTTGCTGGATAATTTCACAATGGAATATTTCAATCAGCGTGAGGATGAGTTCGGCGGCGATCTAATGGGACGACTGCGGTTTCCACTCGCCATATTACAGGCTGTTAAACAAGCATGCGGCAAGGATTTTCCTGTGATATTGAGATTCTCACTCAAGAGCTTTATCCGTGCGGAGCGCCATGGCATCCTGCCAGGTGAATCCTATCCGGAGCTGGGAAGAGATATTGAGGAAGGCCTGCAATTCGCCAAAATACTGACCGAGGCCGGATATGATGCTTTGAATGTGGATGCCGGAAGCTATGATGCATGGTACTGGGCACATCCACCATTCTTTCAGCATCGCGGCCTGTATCTGCCATTTGCCGAAAAGGTAAAGAAGGTTGTAAAGGTACCGGTGCTGACAGCCGGGCGCATGGGCTATCCGCAGCTTGCCGCCGAGGCATTGCAGGAAGGAAAGTGCGACATAGTGGTATTGGGAAGACCACTGCTTGCAGATCCGGAATTTGTTAATAAAATGCGCCAGGGCAATATTCAGGATATCCGCCCATGTCTGTCCTGTCATGATGGCTGCTTTAACCGGGCACACTCCATGCGTCTGATGTCCTGTGCCGTCAATCCGCAATGCAACCGTGAAAAAGAGGCTGCCTTCTGTAAGGCAGAGCATACGAAAAGCTGTCTTGTCATCGGTGGAGGTCCTGCCGGTATGGAGGCCGCAAGAGTTCTGGCACTACGCGGACACACGGTAACACTTGCAGAAAAAGAAAAGCAGCTTGGTGGCATGTATCGCTGGGCAAGTGTTCCGGAATTCAAGGATGATGGAAAGCTGCTGATTTCCTGGTATGAGCATCAGATGGAGCGTCTGAAGGTACAGGTTGAGCTGAACAGTGACGTACAGGCGCAGGATCCACGAATCGAAGCCGCAGATGTCGTAATCTGTGCCACCGGAAGCCACGCTTTCCTGCCGCCAATCAAGGGAATTGAATATGGCGTAACTGCTGTCGATGTATTAAAGGGAGCGGTAACCGCGAAGAAGGAAGCTACGATTATCGGCGGTGGTCTTGTTGGCTGTGAGCTGGCCATCTGGCTCTCCCAGCATGGAAAAAGCGTGCGCATCATTGAAATGGCGGATACGCTGATGTCTACCGGAGCTCCTGCCGATATGAACAAGCAGATGATACTGGAATTACTGGAGCACCATCAGGTTGAGATCCGCTTACAGACAAAGCTGCAGGAAATCCGCGAGCATGAAATCGTGGTTGAGACACAGGGCGCTATACAGGAGCTGGCAAGTGACTGCACGATCCTTGCCCTTGGCTATCGCAGCAATCGTTCTCTGTATGATCAGATTTTGTTGAAGGCAAAGGATATTTATAATATCGGTGACAGCTCTCATCCAAAGGATATCATGGAGGGCATCTGGGATGCCTATGAGCTGTGCTCGCACCTGTAAGCAACAATTCCCTATCCCGATACCTCGGCTGTTTCATCAGCCAAAGGCTTTTATTGGGTATTTACATGCATGCTGCCTCTTCTCATAAAAAAACATACAGGTTTCCCTTCTATCAATGTTAGAGAATAAGCACAGGGTATCTTTCACAAGCAAAAAAAAGAATAGTCTTCCGGTTTCGTTTCATCAGAGATGGGTAGAGCTTTTACCCATGAAAGCTAAAAGGAATCAAGTACATCGCTTTAATGATGCATTGATTCTTTTTTTCTTGTTGCTGATGATATTCAAAAGGAACTATCCTCTTTATCTATTCTTGTTTTAGCGTATCCCTTCGACATATACAACGCTTTAGAAAAAGCATCTTCCACAGCACGAGGACATACAAAATACAAGAAAAAAAGGTCATGCATTTCAAACCCTTTTCTAAGGTCTTTGCCATACGGCGAAATGAACACAACCTGAATATATCATATGGTGCCGGAGAGGTGAATCGAACACCCAACCTACGCGTTACGAGTGCGTTGCTCTACCATTGAGCCACTCCGGCAGAATAAGGAAATAGCTTTCTCACGAACCGTTTCCCTGAGACCGCGATTATTATACCATCTTTTCTTCCTTATGTACAGAATCAAAAAGAAATTTTTATAAGATTATTTGCTTAATTTCCGCATTTCTTCCTGGCATAGCCATATGCAGCAGCTCTGTGTGGCTGTAATTATTGAACTATGCAGTCACATTTATGTACTGCTTACCTGTCAAGCTGTGCTATCCTATGCTCATAATCACGACGTATTTCCTGGTACATTGCGATTACCGGTGTACAATCGCGCTTCACCGTCTGCAGGATGTGAGGAAGATTGTCACAGGCGATCTGTACAATCCTATCGTCAAGATACTGCCCCTCAGCCATGTCCTGTAAAATTTCTTTGATTTTCTCCAAGTCATATGCTTCCTTATAGCTGCGCTTTCCTATGAGAGCGCTGATGATATCCGCAATTGCTACAATGCGTTCGGATGTCGTTAAAGCTTCCTCCTTCAGCCCCAGAGGATAGCCTTTGCCGTTCAGCTTTTCATGATGACGGACAGCGATATGCTCGATTTCCTCATCGACAACACCATGCAGAATTTTCATGGAATATGTCACATGTGACTGCATAACTGCCATGTCCTGCGGACTGAGTCTGCCCGGGAAGTCAAGAATCGTCACCGGTATGGCAACCTTACCGATATCATGCAGCAGGGCTCCGTAATACACCTTTTCTATTTCTGTCGGATGATAATCACATAGCGCCGCAAGTGTTGTGGAAACACTTGTCGTTGTAATGGTATGTGCTACCATATATTCACTGCGGAAATCTATTGCATAGCTGAGCATATGCAGATATGCCTTTCCTTCTGATTCCGTAAACGGTATTTCATCGAAGACCGCTACCTTTACCTCCTGATGCTGCACATAAAGCTGATCCAGCATGTGGCATTGTGCATCTGCGGAAAGGAACAGATCAATCGCCTCCTTACTGAAATAATCCTCCTCGAACTGGCGAAGAAAGGCTTCCACATTTTGAAGCGGTTTCTCAAGCTGATAGACATCCAGGCGATCACAGAGGCTGAGAAGCTGTGACACAAGAAGGTAGGGAATATCATGATCTCTGAGCTTTCTGTAATATATGTGATGATATAGAATGATATCCGCATACGGGCCGAGCGGGGACAGATTTCTAAGGAAAAGATAGCCGTATACGGAATGCTGGTAGATATCCCATGTTTCAAACTGAATCAGCTGCTCGATTTCCTCTGTCTTATAAGCACCTATATCATGAAGAAAGCAGGTCATGACAATATCCCGCAATTCCTTTCCTTTAAAGAGTCCTGCATGACGCAATGTCTGTTCCATCAAAAAAGCCACACGGTAGCCATGATCCACCAGCCGCGCATCCAGTGCATTTAATGTATTTCGTATAATCGGTATCACGTGTTTGTGTTCTATGACCTTCATGTATCCTCCTGTGAATGCAACTGTACCCATTATACTGTACACACCTGGTTTCTACAATAAGTTTCTGTGTGAAAAAAGAGGCAGCTTTTCTCTGCCCCTCTGAATTTAAAACATCTTTGAGAAGAAATTTGAAATCTTATCAAAGAAATCATCCTTTGTTTCTTCCTTTGTTTTCTTTGTTTCCTGTGTGTCTGTCTTTTTTTCCTTTTGCAACTCTTCTGTTTTATAAATATATTTGACCTTGCTTTCACTGTTTTTCGGTGCACCGCTGAAGGTGTGCTCCTGCTCTGCTTCCTTTACAATTTCATCCTTGATAGCAAGAAGCTGTGTGACATCATCCAGTGACAGGGAAACCTGCTTCTGCATTTCATCAATACCGGTTGTTTTGAATTTGCTCATGCCTGCATGCAGTTCCCCTGTTTTATCCTTTAACAGAGTTGATGCATCATATAGCTGCTGTGCTCCGTTACCGATAGTCGCAGAACCGCTTTGCAGAGCACCTGCGCCCTGATCAACACGCTGTAATCCGGATACCAGAGCCTGACCGCCCTTATATAGCTCGCTAATGCCACCGACTGCCGTTGTCATACTGGAGTCCAGTGTGGAAATTCCCTTTTTCAGTTCTAAGAGAGAGGAGGATTTTTCACTGAGCTGCTGCGTACCCCGGGCAAGCTGCTGTACTCCCTGTGATGCAGTATTCAGACTTGCTTTGAAACTGCTTAGCTTCGGCAGCATTTCAGCAGCAGAGGCTGCCATGTCGGATAGATTTTTCAGATTTGCTGAATCTGTCTGCAGCTGGGTCAGCTGTTTTTGCAGATTGACCGCAGAAGCTGTAGCCTGCGTTTTATAATTTAATAAGTAGTCATCCGCACTTTTAAGGCTTTTCAGAGCCTGCGCTGCCTCTGCATCCACAACCTCTCCTTTATCATTAAAAGCTTTTTTCTTTAGATATTCTGCAGTTTCTCCCAGTTTTCCTGCTGCGTTATCAACATCTGTGCTTGTGAGTGCAGCCTCCAGATCAGCGGCAGCCTGCGCCACATGTTGCTGATCCTTTTCAAACATCGCCTGTAAAGCAGATACATTTCCTAAACCATCTGTTAAATTTTTCAGCATTTCATCACTCAGGGATGCATTCAGCTCATTGCTTCCATCCTGCAAGCCCTTTGCAAGTGCCTGCATATTCGTATTGATCTCATCAACACCGCTTACCAGTGTACCCAAACCGTCTGTTGCTTTATTCAGCTTGGCAGTTCCCTTCTTCGCCTGATTCATTCCGGTATGCAAATCCTGCAATCCGCTGTACAGCCTGGTTGAGCCGCTCACCAGCTCCTGCGTACCATTCTTTAATGCAGATACACCGTTCGTCAGTGTCGGCACACCATTTACCAGCTCCTGCATTTTACCTTGGAAGGTTACTGTACCCTCAGAAAGCTGTGAAGTACCATTCAATAGCTGTGCACTTGCATTGGTCAGCTCATCCAGCCCCTTCGTGAGATCATCCATGGAATTGATATCCTTCAGCTTATCCACCGGCACCTCCGGTGTCATTGCAAACATAATCGGACCAAGCTCAAAATCCTTAGCTTCACAGGTAATGGTGATATCATCCTGCATCGGCAGTTCCTTTGCGCCAGTTACACCGCAGCTTTCCAGCGTATCCTGCAATCCGGGAACACTGATGAAAGCGACCATGGTATTGTTGCCCTCGGAAAGCACCTTACCGTTTTCACACTTCACATTTGAAAAATGATCGGTGGAAAGATCAAGTACACCTGCCCCCATATAAAATGGATGAATGCGTGTCTGTCTGCCATTCACATTCACTGTTTTACTCTGCGTATTTTTCAGTGAAATATGAATTTCCAGCTTACCGCTTTTCCCGATCAGGTCCTTTCCACTGATTTCCTTACCATCCAGCTTATAAGTCACCCTTACCTGTATCGGTAGAGTTTTGGTGCTCGTTCCTTCATAATAAATATCATTGGAATCTGCATTCCAGGTATAGGTCTTTCCGGAAACCTCCGGCTTTTCGTCACTTTTCACATTCTTGACATTGCTGAGGTCCAGCTGTTCCTTTATATTACGAATACCGTTATCGTTGTGCAGCCAGCTGCTTACAATTTCCTGATCGACACTGCCATCACTGTTCAGCATGGCGTAAACCGTTTCATCCTTTACCGTTTCATCATCCTTTGCATACAGCACCATGCCGGAATTAACCAGCAGCATACTCAATGCCACACACGTTACTGCTTTCACATTTTTCTTCATATGAATACCCTCCTTATTTCAGATTGGCTTTTGGCCAGCCCTTGGTTGTTTTCTCTATCAGCTTATGGAATATAATCAGCATAGCTGGCAGTACCAGCAGAATAGAAAGCATAGAAATCACTGCCCCGCGGGAGATCAGCGTACACAGACTCTTGATTAAATCCATTTTGGAAATAAAGGATACACCGATACATGCGGCGAAGAAGGACAGTCCGGATGTGATAATACTCGGTGCAGATTTTGCTGCTGCTTCCTTCGCGGCCTCTATAACCGTACTGCCGTTGCTGAGTTCTTCCTTATAGCGTGTTGTCATCAGGATGGCATAATCCACCGTCGCTCCCAGCTGAATTGTACCGATGACAATGCTGGCGATAAATGGAAGCGTTGTTCCGGTGAAGAATGGAATCCCCATATTGATACAGATTGCAAATTCGATGGAAGCTACCAGTATAACCGGTAGTGCAAGCGATTTGAAGGTGATAGCGATAATCAGAAAAATCGCGGCAACAGATAAGATATTCACCATTTTAAAATCAATATCCGTCGTAGTAATCAAATCACGGGTCAATGAGCCTTCCCCGGCAATCACCGCATGCTTATCGTATTTATGCAGTATCGTATCTATCTTATTCAGCTGTTCATCCTCTTCATCCGTTGCGGAACGATAGGTGCTGTTGACCAGGATCATCTTTCTGCCGCCATTCTGCAGGATGTTTTTCACTGCTGCAGGCTCCAGCTCATTCGGAATACCGCCGCCAATCAGACTCTCATAGGAAACGACGGAATAAACTCCCGGTAGTTCCTCCACAGAATCACAGATTTCCTTGATTTCATAATTTTCCAGCTTCTCGTCCACCAGTAGGAAATGCGTCGTCGTCATATGGAACTGGTCCTTCAGCTTATTCGTACCGATGACACTTGGAAAATCCTTAGGCATTGTCGCATTCAGATCGTAATAGACATTGGTATTTGCCTGTGCATAAATCATCGGAATGAAGATAACGACAAAGACCACCAGAATTGTTTTATAATGTCTTGTCAGAAAGCCCGGAAGCTTTTTCGGTTCCTTTAAAAGGATCGGATGCTTCCATTTCTCAATATATTTATCGAACAGCATCAGCAGCGCAGGCAGGATGATGATAGTCGATAATACGCCGAATACAACACCCTTTGCCATAACGATACCGATATCCCTGCCCAGGGTCAGCTGCATTGCGCATAATGCCAGAAATCCAGCGACAGTCGTTATAGAAGAGCTGGTGATGGAGGTGAAGGTAGCCTGTATCGCATTTGACATGGCTTCATCACGATCACTGCTTTTCTTTTTTTCCTCCTGATAGCGGTGCAGCAGGAAGATGGAGTAATCCATCGTGACACCCAGCTGCAGGACCAGAGCCAGTGCCTTGGTGATATAGGATATCTGTCCCAGAAAGACGTTGGTTCCGAAGTTGTAGACGATTGGGAAAACGATTCCCAAAACGAAGACAAACGGTGCTATGGAGGACTCCAGCCCCATAAACAATACAATCATACACAGGATGATGGCAGTTACGGCATACAGCGGAGTTTCCTCGTTCATCAAATCCTTGGTATCCTCAGTGATGGCGGAAAAGCCGCCCAGATAGCATTCACGATCGGCATAGCCCTTGATGGTTTTAATGGCATCCATCGTACGCTGGGATGAGGTTTCCTCCTGAAATGTGATTACCATCAGTGTTCCCTTATCAGAATACAGCATCTCACGAACATCCTTTGGCAGTATCTCCTTGGGAATGCTGATATCCAGAACATCATCTCTCCACAGGACATCCTTAACGCCGTCAATCGCCTTGATCTCCTTTTTTAATTCCGATACATTCTTATCCGGCATATTCTCAACGACCAGCATACCGGTGCTCGCCAGATTGAAGTCATCACTCAGTGACTTCTGTCCGATCATGGACTCGGCATCCTGCGGCAGATAGCTCAGCAGGTCATAATTTACTTTCGTACGCGCATATCCGATAACACTGGGTATCAGCAGCAGTACGGCAACAAGCAGAATCAGATTTCTTTTCTTTACAATAAAATCAGAAAGCTTCTTCATACATTTCATCTCCAATCTTGTTTATGATCGTTCGATCATTTTGCGAATCGTAGTAAACAGCATTGGCTTCAGCTGTTCGATATCGTCCGGCTGATGCAGCACGATTGCAGTATAGCACAGGGTAGAAACAAGCTCTAAAATCATAAACAGCAGCTGATAGGCTTCATTTCGGGTATACCCGAGTGTTACCAGAAAGTCACAGTAGCTGTTCATATGCACTGCCACCTCATAATTGTCATCCTCCTTCAGCTTTCCGCCAACAAGATTCCAGGACAGGTTTTTCTGTATAAGCTTGATAACCTCCGGATGTCTGCAGAAATAGGCGATGACATGGTCGATCAGAAAAATCAGTTCGTCAATTTTATCATCAATTCTTTGCCGCTTGGCTTCAAGGAGTGCGTCGTTGATGATCGAGGAGCTTTCCTTTACGATGAGATGATTGATCAGCTGCACCTTGTCATGAAAGTAAAGGTAGAACGTACCTTTGGCAACTTTCGCTTTTTGGGCGATCTGATCAATGGAAATCTGATGCACCTCATTGCAGGAAAACAATGCAAGTGCGGCTTCTTCAATCCGTTTCTTTTTCTCACTCTTGTTCAATAGTACCTTGTTCTTCATATGCTTCTCTCCCGTTTTCGCTGAATGACGATTCGTCATTTTTTTCTAACCGATGAAAAGGATATTGCAAAAATGACGATTCGTCAATAATTTATATGCGGCTTTGAAGCAGGTTCTCTATACAATTTCTGATTTTTGTCTAAATGCTTAACATTTGTTTTTCTTATGGCCTATTTTTCATCGTACCTTACAGTGGCTTTATCTGGAGGTGTTTGCTTTTGTGCGTGAACATCAGCAGCTTTGATTTTCACAGCTCATAAATGACTGAAACCGGATAGCAGCTAGTAAAAGAATTAAGCAGATATTCTTTCATTCACGATTAAAACACTAGTAAACACAAACATCATTTAATATAAAAAATGTTTCTTTTTTTAGGAGTTTCATCCTTTTTTTACGTATGTAATAGTGTAAGGCATAGGAAAGGAATTGATACCTATGCATACAAAAGATGTAATCGGAAACAAAGAAATAAACGTGGAGGTGCAGGAACGGCTAACATATGATAACGATATTTTTCAAGTTTGTTCTTGGTTCGGAGGATGAAGATGCTGCTTTTATCTGTAACACCGTTATTAAACGAGTGACAGGGAATCCCCCTAGGGAGAGCACTGTATTGAACCTCAGTCTGGATCCCGCTATCATCAAAAAGAAAAAAATGGTATAGTACATCCGTGTAAAGAGCATGAAACAGAAAAATGCATGTTTTCATTACAAATTGCTTCTTTGAATCAGGTTTATACTATTCATATAGACTGTAGCCAGTAACAAATAAATACAAATATTATGATTTCACAAAAAAGTAATTGCAATTTAAAATCATTCATGGTATTATAGTTAACGTTGATGGAGGCTTAGCTCAGTTGGGAGAGCGTCTGCCTTACAAGCAGAGGGTCGGGGGTTCGAGTCCCTCAGCCTCCACCATGAATAAACGTGAAACGGACTCTAACCTTATCAATAAGGCAGAGCCGTTTTTTTTATATTTGCTTTCAAGTTCTTTGGATGCGTTATATCCGGCTACGGGAAAAGCAAAAACTGCAGGTTTCTCTCTATGGATGAGCTTATACAACAGAGCTTTCTTAGATTCTGAGTTTGCGCCACGAAAAATACTCTTTGATCATACACTTGCATTAAAATAGCGAAAGGATATAAATTTCCATGAATAGCAAAACCATATTCCTTTATAGTAGCTTCGCCGGTGTTTGAATTCTTACAGCTATATTGCTGTCTACATATAAGCTGATTTTCGTAATTTTTCAGAGGTTGCTGAAACAAAGGTAAGCACGCTGTATGTTTTTTCTGGTGTTTCACATTATAAAAAGGGAATCCGAATTTCTATTGTTAAACACAATAGCTTTGAATTCCCTTATTTTTCATAAAGAGAGCATGAACAGCTTAATTTTCAAGCAGCTTTTGTACATGCTTTTGCATGAATCGCCTATTTTCTCCACCCTGCATAAAAGGTTTTATTACCAGTAGTTCCCTTTTTAATAGCGGTTACCTTCTTTTTACAGGCAGCATCCGTATACCAGCCTGTGAATCGATAGCCTTTTCTGCTTGGGTTTTTTAGCTTCACAGAGGATGTGATCGAGTATTTGGCAGGATTGGATTTCGTATTCTTCCCGCCATTCAGCTTATACGTGATACGGTAGCTGTTTTTGCTCCATTTCGCATACAGTGTTTTGTTTCCGGTTGTTCCTTTTTTAATTGTCTTGATCCGTGTCCGATAGCGGCTGTCACTGTACCAGCCCTTAAAGGAATAGCCCTTACGGCTTGGATTTTTCAGAGATACAGTTGAATTGATTGTAAATGCAGATGGATTGGACTTTGTATTTTTACCACCGTTCAGCTTATAGGTGATGCGGTAGGAAGTGGCGCTCCACTTCGCATACAGTGTCAGATTTCCTGTTCTTTTCTTGATGTTGGTTACCTTGTTCTTATATTTACTGTCGCTGTACCAGCCCTTGAAGGAATACCCCTTACGGCTTGGGTTCTTCAAGGAAATGGAGGAAGTTACAGAATAGGTGGATGGATTGGACTTCGTATTTTTCCCGCCATTCAGCTTATAGGTGATGCGGTAGGTGTTCTTGCTCCACTTCGCATACAGCTTCTTGTTTCCCTTGGTTCCTTTTTTATAGGACGTTACTCTCGTCTTATATTTGCTGTCGGAGTACCAGCCCTTAAAGCTGTATCCGCTGCGGGTAGGATTGTACAGCTTGACTGCCTGATTGTAATACACGCTGACATTGGATTTATGATTGCTTCCGCCATTGAGCACATAGCTGATACCATAGCCGCTGAAAATTCTGCTTGCTGCTTTTACCTTGCTGCCATCCTTTGCCTGTGCAGTGATCGTAGCTGTTCCAAAGCCCTTCGCATAAACCTTTCCGCTGCTGCTGACCGTAAGGATATTCTTGTTGCTGGATGTCCAGGTAAGACCTTTGTTCGATGCATCCGATGGAGATATGGACGCCGACAGCTGCAGATAGCTGCCCTTGGTCATATTCGCGGATGCCTTATTCATTTTCAATGCGCTGACCGGGTTGGTGACCGTCACATAAACCACATCACTGCCGTTATCATACGGGGAGTTCAGACTGACGGATGTCACCCCTGCCTTGTGTGCTGTTATGACACCCATTTGATTCACAGAAGCAATATCCGGATTGTTGCTCGTCCACTGGAAAGCGACATTCACGCCGGCAGGACTATAGGCGCTATAATTCAGCTGATAGGACTGTCCTCGTTTCAAATTCAAGGATGCTTCCTGAATACTCACCTCCACCGGAGGAACATTTACATTGATTTCGCAAAACGTTCTGATATTCTCATTATCATCCGACATTGCATAGATGTAGGCAAACCCCGGTTTCAGAGTCTTATAATGGCCGTTTTGATCCACGGTCACAACACTGGTGTTTGAACTGTGCCAGATCACCTTCTGATTGGTCGCATCCTGTGGATACACCGTTGCCTTTACATCTCCTGTATTTGTAACAAATACCGCATGAGCTGTGCTGTCTAATTGTATATGATCAACAGCGATTTTCACTGTAATCCTACACTCGGCACGTATGCCGTTCTTCATAACAGCTGAAATCACTGCAGTTCCACTCTTCAGGGCGGTAACCCTGCCTTTTTCATCCACAGAGGCAACTGCAGAGTTGCTTGATTTCCATGCGATGGATTTGTCCGTTGCATTTGCGGGCTGTATATCTGCCTGCAGGGCTACCGATTCATCCGGATGCAGGGTTGCACTTTGCTTATTCAGCTTCAGGGAAGTAACCGGAATATCCTTCACGGTTACTTGAAACGATGTTTTTGCGCCATGATAGCTGACAGTGATCGAATGATTTCCGGTAGTCAAAGCGGTATTCTCCACCCTGTATGCCGTGGTTTCCCTCTTAGAGCCGTCCGCATATACAGCCTCTATGCGCATTCCCTTCAACGATACTTTCTCTCCGGCTATATACTCCAGTTTATCGGGAGGCGTAAGCATATGCAGTGATACAGGAGTTTCCCGTTCTACTGCAATATTGTTTTCTGCCGGCATCCCAAACGGGAGCTTCCATGTGATATTTACGGTATCCTTTTCTCCGATGTTCACAATACCGGCGTCAAAACGCCCTCGATAATCGGTTTACATTTCTTTTCCCTCCACCGCAATCGTGATGTAGGGCAGGGATACACCCTTAAGAGCCACATCCCCGTTTTGGGAAGCCGTGAGCGTCTGATCAATGCGAACCGGAACCACCGCTACCGGCCGGTTGGTTGCCTGAACACTGTGAATACTATTTGTTCCTGACCACATAAACGTACCCTGTGTGTTGTTATAGCCTGTCGTACTCATTTTGCAGAACACGGTTCCATCAACCTGAATACCTTGGGAACGCAATACACCCAGTACATAGACATTCCCTGTCACATGCACATTTTTCATTGTAAGGAAAGCATTTTCCCCGACATACAAATCCCCATCGTAAACATAATCATTTACTGTTTTAGAATCCGTAATATAAAATACATTGCTCAGTCCCTGGGCGACATCCGGATCAGGCACTACCTGAAATCCCTGTGCAGACATATCTAAATAGCGCATATTCTCATAGGAAGATGAAAGTAAAGGCTGATTGATATAGTTCACAAAATTCATTTTGTAATCCCACAGAGCTACTGAATAAATGGTCCAGTTTCCTTCCTCCAGATCGCTGTCTGTAGGAATTGTCAATTCATATACCGTTTGATCCTGCGAATATTCCACGTTTTTCCTCAACGCCTTACCACTGGGAGAATGCAGGGTGATTGAAATTCTTTTGATTCCACTCATATCATCACTTGCATCAAATTGATATTTAATTGCGGAACCAGGATAGACTTCTTTTGACAAAACGGAAATTCCGTGCAGCTCCGGCCTTGTAATATCGGCGCCTGTTGAATCTGTAACCGTTACATCCAGAGGGGAAAAGTCATATGCATATACCGCATAGCTTGGCAGGTCAACGGTATTATATATCAAAATTCTGTCACCATTTTCCAGTCCTGCATCGATACGATCAACCCTCCATATGCCGTCTTCCTCATCCTCAGACGTTTGAAATATGCCTGTGTATCGTCCGTTTCCGTCATATTTCATAGTTACCCCTTTTTCCTTTTTTGTAATCGGGGCAGTCAGATGTATTGTTATTCTGGAGCTCATCGGTTTTTCACTTTGTACATCTATTGTGTACGTAACAGCCTCTTTTGCTTTCACCGTGTTGGATGATACACCGATATTCGTAATCTCAAAAGGCAGGGCTTTCATCTGCTCAACAACCTCCTGTGCCTTCATGCTCTGCGGCATACAGGACACTGCCAGAGCCAGGGCTAGTGCCAGCTTTCGCCATTTCATTTTCTTTTTCATGTAATCCCTCGTTTCACCATCTACCATCAGTATACTCCAACCTTTAATAAATAGAAACATCTTCTGATGGACTTTAAAAGCAAATGCGGTTTTGTTCACTGAGAAATCGCAGATCAATGCATGGGTTCATAGCGGGCAATCATGATTTATGAAATCATTGCCATACAATTAATTTGACTTCTTTCCCCTTTTCTTTGCTGTTTATATGCGAGACAGATCGGTGAATAGGAATTGAATGTGTATCTGTATGTAACGGAAGAATGCAAAAGAATCCCCTGTCTGTGCAAGAGGATTCCTTCCTTGTTTTTATGGAATGCATTCCTTTGATAGAAAGCCATATGACGCATGCGGTTTCCTACAGCAGCTTTGCGAGTTCTCCGATATCCTCGATCACGATATCCGGCGTTACCTCGCTCTTTTCGATATCCGCTTCCTTCGTTTCTCCGCTCATCACCAGAATGCTGGTAACCGCACTGTGATCCGCTACGGCGATATCCGTATACAGACGATCCCCGATAATGGCGATCTGGTTTGCGTCAAGACCGGTTTCCTTAATGATGTATTCCAGTGTTTTCGGACTCGGCTTTCCGAAGAATTCCGGATAGCGACCGGTACTTGCTTCAATCAGCCTTGCCATGCTTCCGCAGTCCGGGATAAAGGTATCGTTTTCCATGGGACAGTTGAGATCGGGATTGATGCCGTAGTATGCGGCTCCCTCCCGGATGAAATGACAGGCCTTTGACAGCTTATCGTAGGTCAGTGTCGTATCAAAGCCCAGAACAACGATATCCGGATGCTCCTCATCCAGCTGCCAGCCATGATGTTGAAACTCTGCCTGCAGAGCAGGTGTCCCCACCACATACACGCGTTTTCCCGCATGATGCTCCTTCAGCCAGCGCAGGATGACATGGGTGGAAATCATCATCTGCCGCTGTTCGATATCAATGCCCATGGTATGCAGCTTATCGATATACGTCTTAACGTCCTTTGAGGAGTTGTTTGTAAAGAAATAATATGCTCTCCCGCTTTGTTTTACCGTATCCAGAAAGCTGCGGGTATAGGGGAACAATGCATTCCCTAAATAAATTGTTCCATCCATATCCAGAATGAATGCCCGTATGGGCTTCATCGCTTCCTGGATCTGTTTCTTATCTCGTATCATAATATCCATCCTTAATACGGCTTGCAGGGTCTACTGTCCATAATAGGCATTGGGACCGTGCTTCCGTTTGAAATGCTTATCCAGCAATACCTGCTGCATCGGCTGTACCGCGTTGTCCTGCAGCATGATGCTGACAAATGCCATCGCAGCACATTCCTCCATCACAACTGCATTATGCACCGCTTCAAAGGGGTCTTTTCCCCATGCGAAAGGTCCATGGCTGTGTACAAGCACGCCCGGCATCGTATCTGGATTCAGGTTTTCCTTTGTGAAGGTTTCCACGATCACATGTCCGGTTTCCAGTTCATATTCTCCGTGAATTTCCGCTTCACTCATGAGTCTGGTGCATGGAATATCTCCATAGAAGTAATCCGCCTGCGTAGTCCCTAATGCAGGGATTGCTCGTCCTGCCTGCGCAAAGGCGGTTGCCCAGCGGGAGTGTGTATGCACCGCTCCGCCGACATTGGGAAAGCTCTTATAAAATGCAAGATGCGTCATCAGATCACTGCTTGGCTTCAGCTTTCCTTCCACCACGTTTCCATCCAGGTCGCACAGCACGATATCCTGTGCCGTCATATGATCATATTCCACACCGCTCGGTTTGATGGCGACGATGCCCATTTCACGATCAATTCCGGATACATTTCCCCAGGTAAAGGTGATCAGTCCGTGCTTGGGAAGCAAGAGATTCGCCTCCAGCACACGCTGCTTTAATTCTTCCAGCATAGTGATTCCTACCCTTCTGTGATTTCATCATAGAAATCGTAGAATTTCAACAATCGCATGAAGGTCAGCCGCTGACGGATATACGGACTCAGACGCTGTGTTGTCGTTTTCAGTGCCTCATCAAGTGTCAGCTCCTGCATCGTCGTCAGACCGTGTACCTTTTTCATCCAGCCAATCATAGTTTCCGCATCCGGCAGGTCTGCCAGAATCGTCAGGATATCCGCTTCCTTCTCCTTCAGCATGTTCCCGGTGATATCTGCCATCAGATTCGGTGTGTTTTCCTTCAGAATCTCCTCCTGCAGGACAGGACTGGTGATATTGGCTTTGATGAACTCTGTTTCCAGCTCCATGTGATCCTTCACCTGATAGCCTCCCGCACGCAGCTTCTGTTCTGCTTTCTTATAAACTGCCGTGGCCATACAGAGTCCGACACCGACCTTTTCTCCGTGATAGAAATCAATCGGCTCATTGATTGCGGACATCTCCCACAAATGTGACATATGATGCTCCGCTCCGGATGCAGGGCGGGAATTACCAACCATCTGCATAGCGATTCCGCTCAGCAGCAGACCATACATCAGATTTTCGTAGGCACTCAAATCGCCGTTGCGAATACCGTCCAGATTGTCACAAAGCTCCTTCAGTACCTTATATTCCATATCAACGACGGTATCGCAGATATATTCACCGGTTAGGGCATGCGCGATTCTCCAGTCACACAGTGCCGTAAATTTTCCCAGCAGATCAGCGACGCCGCTTGCGGTCAGACGAAGCGGTGCCTTTGAAAAGATTTCACTGTCCGCCAGCACAAAGCGCGGAGATACCGCCGTAAAGCTTTTCTTAAAGCCGTGCCATGTCATGGCGGCAACGGTGGAAACATAGCCGTCCACACTGGCAGCCGTTGGTATACTCAGAAACGGAAGCTTTTTCTCATACGCATGATAGCGGGTAATGTCATGAATCGTTCCTGAGCCTGCCGCAATCAGAAAGTCAATTCCCGCATATTTGTCCAGCTGCTTCTGTGCAGCCTCCACACCATGCTCATCCGCATGCAGATTTTCAGGGTTCAGCCGGATGGTGATGATATTGGGAAGAAGCTCCTCCACGAGCTTTCCTACCGCTGCATACGTATTGTCATCGCACAGCATGGCAATCGTTTTGTATTCACTGTAATATGTTTTCATGATGTGAGGAAGGCGCTGTATGGCGCCCTTCTCAATAATCATATCATCTACAACAATTTCATGTGTTCTTCCGCAGGCACACGGCTTACGGAATTCCTGTACATCAATCTTCATAGCCTAAGCCTCCGCCTCTGCATTTTTCATTGCCTGTGTTTCCAGATACTCCTCTACGTTTTTCTGTTTCATGCGGTATCCGGCATAGCAGACCACATATGCGACGACGGCGACACCGATCCATAGCGGACTTCCGCTCAGGAAGGCGAGGAAGATCAGCCCCATCAGCGGTTTTCCCAGTATATTGAAGCTGGTAATCATGGCAGCACCTGCCGGAATCGCATAGCCTGCGCCCTTGGCAACCTCGGTAAACAGCGGTGCTGTATACGTACACATCAGTAAGCCGACACTGAACCAGATGGCACCGGTAACGATGACCTTTGCCATGTTTCCGTTGAATACGGCAACAAGTCCCTCTACCATATAAGGAATTGCGACCAGATCGACAACCGGCAGTGTCTGGTTGCCAGGCAGGAAGAATGCAATCAGTACCATAACCGGCATCAGCAGCAATCCACACGTCAGCGTTGCAGGCTCTCCATAGCCGACAGCATCATTGACGGCGATATACCATTCGCGATCTCCGGTATTGCCCATGAATTTACGGGCACCCTCGGTGATCGGCGCAAATGCCTGTGCAAAGAACCCTGTGATTTTCGGGAAGATGGCCATAACCGCAGCCGTGGCAACAGCAGCCGTCAGCACAGATCCCCAGCCTGCCATAGAGCCAAGATTGGACAGGTTTCCCAGAATACCGATAATACCACCCAATACAAAGCCAATGGTCATCGGTTCCCCCATGAACCCGATTTTCTGCTGGATCGTCTGCGGATTCAGCTTCAGTTTGTTGAAGCCGATTGCATTCAGAATCGGATCGAAGACAATGGCGAAAATACCCGGTTCAATGTTATGCATAGCGATGATGGTACAGTTTGGATACTGATAGTACGTAGACCAGCGTTTTGCCAGCATATCGGAAATCAGCAGAGAATACAGGTTCAGCAGCACCATGCAGGCAATACCCAGTGCAAAGTTATCTGTCGCAAAGATAACCATGGCTCCCCAGACCATATAGGAATAGTTATTCCATAAATCGGATGGCTGGAAGCACTTTGTCCATTTGATCAAAAACAGCACAGTCTGTAATACGATACCAAGTCCCAGATAAATCATACCGGCACTTGTCGAGAATGCTACCAGACTGGTTGCCTGCCAGCCGACATCGAATACATTCAGATTTACACCGGTGATATTGACCATGGCATCCGCCATATTCTTTACCAGCGGTGTGATAATCGGTGTGAATGCGCCAACCATCAGGGAAATACCCTCCAGAGATACTCCGGCATATAAGGCGGAAAGGAATGCTTTCTGCGGTTTGACACGGAAGAACAATGCGATGATTCCGATGATGATCGGTACGATAACCGCAGCCCCAAAATTGTCGATCATTGATTTCAGAAATTCTAATATAACCATACGTTTATCTCTCCTTTATAATTTATGTTGCGTACTGCGAAGTCGAATGCCTATTTCCCTATTGACTGCAGTGCCTTGAGGAAGTCCTCGAAGAACTTGTCCTCTCCCATTCCTGTGATGCAGGCAAAGGCATTGACACAAGGAATCCCATAATCTCCCTTAGGAAGCGGTGAGGTGTGTGCGATAATGTCAAAGCGTTTTGACTGCGCCAGATTTAAAGCCTCGGTCGGTTTTGCCTCGGTAGCACTTACCTGATAGCCGTGCTCGGACAAACGGTCCTTCAGCTTTGCGGCCACCATGCTGCTGGTGACGGTTCCCGAACCACAGATTGATAGAATGTTTACTGATTTCATAAGTTTTCTCCTCCTATTTCTATTTCCTTCTGTTTTACTATATCTATGACCTCGTCGGCGCTGGAGGCTTGATAGATCTTCTCCAGAACGGCGTTGTCCTGTATGATACGCAGAATCTGCTGCAGCTTCTTAATGTGGTTTTTGGGATCCTCAATCGCCAGCATGAAGACAACCTTCACCTCTACCTGTGTATCATCACTGCCCATTTGAATGAACGTTACCGGATGCTTCAGTGTCATGATTCCTTCAGTTTCATGCAGTACATAGCCGGCATCCGTATGCGGTATTGCGACACCGAATCCATTGATATCCAATCCGGTTGGAAACTGTGCCTCTCTTTGTTTCAGGGCCTCCACATAATCGCTTCGGCTGTAGCCCTCGTTTATGAAGCAGGTGCCCAGCTGATCAAAGATATCATTGGCATGCCCTGCTTCCGCCTGTAGGTGAATCAGTTTTTTATCTAAGTCTTCCCAAATCATTTCCATACTCCTTTTTGTCGATCATGAGGGATGCCACCCCTTCATGTATCCCGCTGTTTCTATCCACCTACAGTGTAATGCAAAAAGCGCTTTCATAAAAGAGTAAAAGACTGCGCAGAGGATTGCAGAGTTTTGAACAGTGGAATTCTTTGCACAGCAGGCATACTGCAAATTGTACCATAGAAAAAGACCCTGTATCAGCGTACAGCGTCTTTTTGTGACATGAATAACAGCCGGGATTTACATGAGGCTATCATAATATTTTTGGTATTTTTCTTTGAATTCCTTCCGCTTCAGCAGACTGACACGAATCGATTCCTCCTTCAGCTGCAGTGTATGCCCCGCTTCATAGTAATAGCCGCAGGACGGATTGATGAGTAGACCGTTTTTCGGACAGACAAAATAATCATCGTATATGCGCTGAAAATCCTGAAATCGCATGAATAGGTATAGCGTGTATTTCCCATGTCCAGACAGAGCTGCTTTTTTATAACGCTCACTTTATGGATTTTATAAATCGGTACAGCGATGCTTTTGTCCCCATCTTTTACATGGATGCGTATATTGATGTAATTCAGGCGGCGTTCCAGATGCTGAAGCAGCGGCAAAAGCTCCTGATCCAGTTTGGATTTGGGAAGAAAGGTAAAGGCGGAAAACTGCTGGGTGCGCTCAATGGCGAAATTATCCAGCGAGGACATGAGTATGATAATGGCATCCGGATTTTCCTTATAAATCATATTTCCGATTTCTATACCGGAGTGAACCGGCATCATCAGATCGCTGAGATAGGCATCATAGGTGCCCTTTAATGCATAGCTTGCGTCATTGGCGATATCAGCATGAAAGGCGGGATGCAGGGCTTCAATTTTCTTTTTGATTTCCTTTGCCTGTTCTCTTTTGTCATCAATAATCAGTATAGTATAGTGCTGCATAAGTACCTCCCTGTCGGCATGGTGTTGCCTTGTTTCCAGTTATATGGTGAAGCACACAGGATAGAGGAGGGCTTCCTTTATGGATACATTCAGGTGCCGGCTTCTGTCCTTCGCGCGTTATATATACAATAGCATAATTTGAAAAGATGAAAAGGCTTTTGGGACAAGCGGTATGCCACAGGTATCATTCGGTCATTTTAAGATGTAAAAAGCTATCTGATGAAAAATCTGTTGTATCGCCTGTACATCATTCATCACCGCTATATCAAATACACCGGGACTTATACCTTCGATACCACTTCTCAGTTGCTCTGCCGCATCCGCCTGATCATCCACAGTCAATAAGGTATATGTTTTCATTTGTCTCTTCCTCCACCTATCATCGTCTTCATCATAAACATTATGATCATAAAAGTAAATAAAAATGGGACAAGCGGTCGATTTAGGTAGGAAACGGTAAAAAATTAAAAGCATAACTGGCTCTCCTCCTATTCTGGTAACACATAGACCGTTCCCTCCTGGATAGATACCATTCATCCCCTACATATTTACATTTTCCACATTCCATGTAAAATAAACATAGGGAAGTAGATGATAAGGTAGTGGTTTTCCCCTTCTGTAAATCAAATCATTTTCCTGTTTGCAGCTATCTGCGTACCTGATGATGTTCAATGCCCAACCATTTAGTTACGCAGCAGGCATGCGAAAGCTTATATAAATAGAAATGGAGGATCTTTATGTCAAATTATAAAAAAATAGTATTGCCTTTTCTGCTTCTCTGCTCATTGGGGACACTGGCTATTTCCATGGTATTCTTATGGACGAGCGGAATCGCCCTGGATGAGATGATCAGTGTCACAGAATATTTCGATTCCTATGGGATGCTGTACTGGCTTCTGTTGCTTATCTCTATCCTTTCATCACTTTCCTGTATCATACTGCTTGTGGCTGGAAACAGGTCCATTCAGAAGTAAAAGAGTTTAACTGTTAGCGGTATGAAAAAGCTCCGGTCAAGCATAGGTCATGACCGGAGTTTTATTTATCTACTTTTTGTAAAGAAAACGTTCATCCAGTATTACTTGGAACGCTTCCTGCAAATCACGGAAGCCCTCCACAGGAATCGTCTGCAGCTTATCCTGTCGGCAGGAATGCACCTTGATCCACATCTCGGCACTCTTTTCAATCGTATGCATCAGACCAAAGGTGGAATCAAAATCCACGCCGCTGCAGAACATTCCATGATGTGCCCATATGACCGCATTATAGGTTTCCATCAGCCTGCTTGTGACAACGGCAATCTCGCGACCTCCCGGTACCATCCACTCCACGACACCGATTCCCTCAGGAAAGATGATCGGACATTCCGTCATCATCTCCCAAATCTCTCTTGTGATAATTTCCGACTTCAGCGGAAGCAGAAAGGTAAGTGCAATCACATTGGGACAGTGACAGTGATAAATCACGCGGTTTTCATTATTTGTAAGCTTTGCCTTGACTGCCATATTCATAAGATGCGTAGGCAGCTCACTGGTAGGACGGCCTCCGTTTTCAAGACCCCAGCGAATACGATACTTTGTACCGGTAGAATCAACCTGTATGATGCCTATTGTATGCCGGGGATCCTTTTTCATATTGTGAAAATACTTTCCCGTGCCGCTGATTAGAAAATATTCATTTGCAAGATTATCCACATTGGTACCAATCGGCAGCCATTCCCCTTTATCGTGCAATTCATCTTTTACATCCGCAACATTTTCCGGCTTCATCCAATAGGTGAAATTCCCGCCGTTGCGCTCATGCCAGCCCAGTCTGTCGCCATAATCCGCCATAGCGATATATTCATTTAAAAATGATGTTTCTTCTACTTTCATATGTTTTCTCCTCTCATATCCCACAGGATAGCAAGCAGCTGTAAGCCATCCTTATCTTAAATCATGCATAAGACATTGCCCTCTGTGTGCAGGGCAATCATATAGGTTTTATATCATGTATTTCGTATGTCCTGTTTGCACTGCCTCCTGCAGCTGTTCCAGCAGCAGCTCCGGACTGCGTTCATAGGAATCCAGAGTATCCCCGCCGCGATGATTGGTAAGTGTGCAGTTATCCAGTTGTACGACAGCATCTTCTTTAGTCAGCGGCTCCTTCGGAAATACATCGATCGCAGCCCCCATGATGCTGCCGTTTTGCAGCGCCTCCTCCAGCGCCGGCATATCCACCAGTACCGCTCTTGCCGTATTGATCAGATAGCTGACCGGTTTCATAAGCTTCAATTCCTCACGCCCGATAATCGGGGGATCATTGGGTCCGATGCGACCGTGAAGGGATACGATATCACTTTCCTGTAACAGGGTTTTCTTATCAACCGCGATACAGCCAAGTCGCTCAATAACAGATGCATCCAGATAGGGATCATGTACCATGATGCTGCATCCAAACGGCTGCAGGCGCTGTGCGACAAGCTGACCGATTGCACCAAAGCCAATCAAACCTACCGTCATACTTCTAAGCTCCCGTATCGATCCGGTATTCGGATAGGATTCTCTCCAGATACCCTCGCGCAGGGAGCGATCTGCTCTTGTCACATTTCGTGTTTCACAGATCATTAACCCAACCGTCAGCTCAGCAACGGCAAAGGCGTTGTGCATGGGACAGTGAATAACTCTGATTCCTTTTTTCTTTGCACTTTCCACCGCGATGTTTTCCACACCGCCCCTTGCCGTAACAATATACTTCAAGTGCGGTGCCTGCTCAATGATATCCTTTCCCACCGGACACATATGAATGAAGATCACGTCCGCATCCAGCATAGCCTCCTTCAATTCCCCTTCGACTGCATATGCCTCACTTCCCTTTGTTTCAATCTTGCGAATCAGCGTACGTGTAGATACACGATCCAGATCCGCCTTCCATGAAAAGCCGTGATAGGAACAAAACAGTGCGTGATGTTTCAATACCCTAGCGAATGCCTCCTCTGACAGAAACATATCTCCAACAGCAACACATTTCATATACATTCCTCCTAATTGTTCGTTTCGCACATTCATCATAGTACAAAAATGAAAATTCAGAAACACTATTCATGTTTATTGTTTATATTTCATCTTTTTTTTAATTTTATTGTTCGAAACGCACATTTTATGATATAGTGAAGGCAGGTGATAACAATGACAAAACAGGAACGGCAGAAAGCAATACTTGCGCTTTTGCAGGAAAAAGGAGAGCTTCACGTACAGACGATATGCCGAAGCTTCCACATAGTGGCCATGACCGCTCGTCGTGATCTCATGGAGCTGGAACAGATGGGAGCATTGATTCGAACACATGGAGGTGCCATCGCAAAGGAAAAGAAAACCTTTGATGCGCAGACACCGTTTGCAAAGCGCCGTAAGCTGCATACAGAGAAAAAGCGGCAGCTTGCCCATATTGCAAGAGGCTTTCTGAAGGAGCATGATCGTATTTTTCTTGCCAGCGGCTCTACGATGGATATGTTTGCGTCTGCCCTTCTGCACTACCTGCCATTGACCGTCGTAACCGATGCTGTGAATGTGGCATATGAATTGTATCAGGATTCCAGATTACCCATTTTTATGCTCGGTGGTGAACTGCGCAGCAATTCCCTCACGCTGACCGGTCCGATTGCACAGACAAATCTAAAACAGTTTCAGCTGTCAAAGGCCTTTTTAAGTGTGAATGCGATAGATGAAAAGGGAAACCTGTATACCGACAGTGTGGTGGAAAGCGGTCTGCTGGAAACACTGTTCTCCATTGTGGAGGAGGTCTATGTCCTGTGTGATTCCAGTAAGCTGAACAGCCGTGATTTCATTGCAATATCTCATGAACAGAGCTATACGCTTATCACAGATCAGGACGCGGATGAAAGTCTGCTGGAGGCATATCGGCAATGCGGTATCCGCGTGGTGAAAGCTGCACCACAAATTTAATTTCATAAACTCAGATTTTATTGTTATGCATCATTTTACAATTAGCCTGAAAAATGAGGAGAACCCGTTTTTTATGGTATAATACTAGATATAGTTCTAATCACTGAACAGAAAATAGGGAGGAAATGATGTTATGAAGAAAAAGCTTTTACCATGTGCTGCACTTATGGCAGCCTGTCTTGCCGTATCCATGCCGATCGGTGCAAAAGAAAATCCGGAGCCATGGAGCAATACCTTGTCACAATCGGAAGAACATGTAATTAAGGAAACCGGAATTGATAAGCGCTTTGATATCGGTAAAGCCGTATCCGTAAAGCTGGATAGTGCATATGTGACAAAGGACACAAAGATTCAACTGACAGAAAATTCACTTTACAAAAAGGTTGGGAAACTGATTCCTGCACCATTCCACTTTCGCAGTGTTACCATAACCAAGAAATCGGGAAAGCTTATAGAATTTCCGGATACGCTGCAATTTCAGGAAAACAGCGGCTCCTTATCCCTGCATGGTCAGCTGCAATGTATCGAAATAAACCGTATGGATATAACGGGGGATACGATGGCTGCGACCTATACGGGTGTTCTGCTGGCAGAATAATAAAAAAGCTTTCAGATGCGTATCGCAGCTCTTCAGAAAGCTTTTTATTTTATGTGTGATACTACTTCATGAGCCCTTTTACGCATGGTAGTACGTTCCTACAGTATCCTGCAAAGAGCTGTTTATAAAATGGATTCATATTCATAAATTATCTGATATACTTCCTCTGCGGTTTTCGCCTTTCTGATATTCTCACAGAAATCCGCTTTCGATAACAGATTCATTAAATGAAACATTGCCTTCAAATGCGAGTCCTTATCTATCGTGGACAGACAGCATACAAAATCCACAGGATCATAGAACTGCGAATGAAACGGTACCGGATGCTTCAGCCGAATCAGCTGCATCCCCAGCTGCATCCCACCGACATCCGGCGATTCATGCGGCAAGGCAAAGCCCTGTGCCAGTACGATATACGGTCCCATTGTTTCAATATTGCGAATCATCTGCGTGATGTACTGTTCACTCAGATAGTCCTGTTCCAGCAATGGCTGCGCACTTCTTCTGACAGCCTCCTTCCAGTCTGCACATTCCACATCCACCTCGATATGTCCGGCAAGCAGTTCACGAAGCGTTGCCTTGTCACTTGGGGCTATCGGAAAGAAATGCGATTGCAGATCCCGGATAATATTCTTATAGATTTCATCCTTATCCAGCGGGCTGATGGCAATGGAATTCGCAATCAGTGTCTGAAGTCGCTGAAAATTCGGATTGGAATTCACACGGTGCATACCGCTTTTCAATGTTTCCAGCTTTTCACCCAAAAGGATACAGTCCTCATCACTCAGATACGGATGCAGAATGATGGTTTCACAGCGCTCCTCCTTCAGCGGTACCGTTGATATGATCAGATCGATTCCTGTAACATCATAATTCGCGAGTGCATGCACCGGCAGAACATCCGCTACATAAAACTGAAAGTATTTTTTCAGCCGGCTTAACAGCAGCTGTGAGGTTCCCACACCGGAGTTGCACACAAGAAGAATCGTGAACTGCGCACCCTGATAACGGTTGCGCTCCATTGCCGCACAGACATGAATGGTGATATAGGCGATTTCCTCACGGGTGATGGCTCTTTGTACAAACAGCTCCAGTGGCTGCAGATTTTTCTCAATCGCTGCGACAACCTCCGAATTCTTCTTCACGATTTCATACAGAAGCTCATTGTCACTATCATACCCCATATCCAGATCCTTAAATGTGGATTGCAGATGATTGGTCAGATTCTGGTAAAACTGAAAATCATTGCGCAGATCAATATTCAGATCATGCGCTACGGCATCAATAAACTGCTTGGAGATGACCTGAATCTGCATGATCTTCTCATCCACATCATTGCGTTTGAGATAATGCATATTGTACAGGATATCCGCCAGCAGGTATTCCTCCTGCAGCCGATGCTCCATACCGAAATAATCCTCCATTTTGTTCATCAGATGGCTTGCCATTTTCTGCGTGGACAGATGCTGGGATACATAGTCGATCTCCACAAACCGATGCTTATGGTAGCGTTCAATCATAAGCATTAGATACTGCCGCAAATCTTCAAAGGAACCGTCAGTTAAAAAACGGCTGCTTGATAATTCCGCATCCTTGATCATACGCTTCAGGCTTTCCAAATCCTGTGGGGACATCATATCTTTATATTCTGAAATCCGATACTGCTGCACATACGGCAGGCGCAGCAGATGCATCAGCATGATCCGGCGGCTGCTCTCCCTGCCCTGAATACGCAGACCTCGGCGAAGGGATACGATTTCCAGATCCTGCTTCTGAATGCTCTTGCGTACATCATCCACATCATGAATGATTGTGGAACGGGATACAAAAAGAATATCCGCCAGCTGCTGCAGGGTTACATGCTCCCCCGTATTCGCTATCAGATACAGAATCATATGCATGCGTTCCTCCTTGCTCAGCTTGAAGGAATAAAAATCATTCTGTCCCAGCAGCATGCGAATGGTATCAGTATCCTTCTGCAGCTCAATCACGCCATGCTCACAAAGCTGAATCGGCTTCTGCTTGTTTTCCAGAAGAAAATCCGTGATTCCCTCCAGATCATAGCGAATCGTTCGTTCCGATACCTTGAATTTGTCCATCAGATCATTGATGGTACAGGTTTCCTGATAATCCCGCTTTTCCATTATCCAGAAAATGATTTCTCGTGCACGTTTATTCATTAGCTATCTACCTCACCATATATCATATAGAAAATATGTCAAAATGCAAAGGTTAATTTTCTGCAAAAGACTCCGCAAGAAGTTAATCAGCTAAAAACGGTTTCCTATCGTATAATGGAAGCATAAAGTGAGGTTGGTCATCATGCAATTTAAAACCTATGTTCAGAAAAACAAACCGGTCTATATGTATATCCACGGAGAATGCCTTTCCGCCTTCAGCTTTCAGGAAGAAATACGGGAGCTGAAAAAAGATTACACCCTCATCGTCCCCGTCTTAGACGGACATGGAAGTGAAGCTCAGAAACCATTCATCAGTATACAGCAGTGTGCAGAGGAGCTGCTTACCTATCTTCAGGAGTTTTATAACGGGCATATCCAGGTGCTGTCAGGATTTTCACTGGGTGCGCAGATTGCCGTTTCCATGCTGTCTATGAAGCCGGATCTGTGCGAATACGCCATGATTGAAAGTGCGATGATGCAGCCGGTAAAGCTGCAGAGCTGGAGTGCCTATGCCGGCATCTACACAAATGCACTGGCAAGAAAAAAATGGTTCAATAAATTCATGTACTACACTGTTTTCAATGATGATTTTGCCTTTGAGGATTATTATCAAAATTATCAGGCAATGACAAAGGAAAACCTGAAAAGCATACACCATACAGTCAGTACCTTTCAGCTTCCCGAAAATCTGGCGCAGGCTACATGTAAAACAGCAATTCTGGTTGGACAGCGTGAGAAGAAGAGTATGAAAAAAAGTGCCGATCTATTGAAAGAGGCACTGAGTGATGCACAGATTTTCATGCTGATGAATTATACGCACGGGGATTTCAGTCTTGGCAATCCAAGGGAATACCTGCGCTTTGTCAAAAGCTGGATACAGAACAAGGATATCCAGCAAAAGCGAAAGGTTCGTAAACAGAAGGAACAGCAGGAGGGGGATTACCTGCCGAACTGGAAGCATCTTGTGAATAAGATCAAGGATAAAAAAGCAAAGAAAAAGCTGCAGAAGGCAGGCTCTTAAAATAGAAAAAAGAAGCTTATCCATGCTATATAAAAGATAAGCTTTTCTTATGTATAATCGATTAGGCTATACATCCTGCAGCTGCACAAGAAGATGCCAGTCCATATTCTCACTTTCACTGTGAATACGATAGGCAAGCAGACTCTTTTTTAAAATATCCGAATCACTGCTTACAGCACTTAGAAGCAGCGCTTCATTCTGGAAGACGATATTTCCATCTTTTTCCTGAAATGAAATCTTCACCACATGATGGTACAGCGGCTTTCCGGAAGCATCCAGAAGCTCCCCGCTCACAACCAGATCCTTTGGAACAGATCCAAGCTTCACTGTAATATCCGTATCCTTCGATGAAACCTTCAATATGTCGTCATCCTTCACCAGCTTTGAAAAATCGCTTTCCTCCAGAATTTGTTCCTGACCATCCGCAGTGGCTGTATTCCCGGCTTTACTGCATGCGGTAAAACTGCCCAGGAAGAGAAACACCAGACACAGAAGCAGTATTTTTTTCATATGATACCCTCCATCCTTTTCCATATATATCGTAACATAGAGAGCAGGAATTGCAACCTCGCGTCCTGCTGTTTCGCATGCATTCTTACAATCTGAGCGAAATCTGTATCATAAATACATCATTGACGATGTGCTGACTGCTCCATTCCATGCCTTTACAACGATCAGGATGATGCAGGACACGGGACACGGAAACGGTATCCGAAGGATTCTTACTGGTGGTATCGGAATGTGATCGCAACAAACGGAAATGTGTTATAAATTAAACATGTAAGCAGTGCATATCATGTACGCTTACATGTTTTTATTCTCCTTCCATATACGGTGTAAGGGCTGTCCGGCTTTGGCATACAGACAGACAGCAAAGATTCTATACTTTCTATTAACACTGCCGTTTTTCCTTGCTTTTCATGATGAATTCCTACATAATGAACATGCAAAGGGGTGGTAACATGCGCTATCGAGATATATCCATACGTAAAAAAATACTGCTTTCCAATTTTCTTATGGTACTCATTCCCATCATTTTTGTATGCTTCATTCTGTTTTCCCTGCTGCTGGGATTTTCCTTTGTGACACACTCTCCGGCTGCACTCATCCGCAATGTCCTGTTAAACACCTCAAACTACGGACCTACACTGCTAATCAAAACAATGAACGACGAGCTGGCAGGAAGTGAGCACATCACGGACGAGGCCAGACGTATTCTCGCACAGCTTGAAAAATCAGGTCTTCATATTTTCGTCGAGGAAGCACACGATCAAAAAGCGGAGGTTTTATACCACAGCAGCGGAGTCAACCGGAAAAGCATGCAGAAGGAATTCGAAAGCATAGCCGAAACAAAGCAGTATGAGCTTCCTTATATCATATGGAATGCAAACGGCATGGCATATCAGGCTGAGCTGAAAAATGCGGCGGATAAAACCCTGCGCATAACCTTTTCCGGGATGGATCTAACCTTCCCTCAGGACTCTTATGAATCCTGGGAGCATACCAAGCTGATGATCAAAATAACGATTGTCGCAACCGGTGTATTCATGGTATTATTCATTGTAGCACTGGGTGCCGTACTGACAAGAAAGCTGGCACAGCATATCCTGATTCCGCTGTATGATCTCAATCAGGCTACCAGTGAAATCCGAAGCGGTAATCTGAAGCAGGAGATCTCTGTGGAGAAAGAGGATGAAATCGGCGAGCTGTGCTCAAACTTCGAAGCGATGCGCAAGCAGCTGATCGAGTCGGAAAAGCTGCGGTCCCAATATGACCTGAACCGCAAGGAGCTCATTGCAGGCATTTCCCATGACCTTTCCACACCGCTCACCTCCATGCAGGGGTATGTCAACGGACTGCTGGACGGGATTGCGGATACGCCGGAAAAACAGCAGCACTATCTGCATATCATACAGGAGAAAACAAATGCCATGAATGCGCTGGTGGAAAGTCTCTTTCTCTTATCCAAGCTTGATCTGGGACAGGTGCCGTTTCATGATGAATGTGTAAATCTGGCAGACTTTTTACAAGACTGGTATCAGGAATGTGCTTCCCGCTATGAGCATGCAAGCATAAAGCTTACCGTCAAATGCACGCAGCCCGTGCAGGTTTTGATGGACCGTACACATTTTATTCGGGTATTGGACAATCTGTGTCAGAATAGTATAAAATATAGAAGTGAGAATCCGGTGCACATTGATGTCACACTGGAATGCGATAAGAAGGAATGCATTCTCACATTTCAGGACAATGGAATCGGAATCGATCCATCCCAGGCACCAAGATTGTTTGACAGCTTCTATCGCAGCGATCCTGCGAGAAGCTCCAAGGTGAAGGGAAACGGACTGGGTCTTTCCATCACCAAGCAAATCATAACCCAGATGAAGGGTGAAATAAGCGCCAGCGGTGAATTGAACAAGGGTCTGTGTATTACGATAAGACTGCCGCTTTTACAAGGAGGAACAACGCTATGAAACGAATACTGATTGTAGAGGATGACAGAGCGATTGCGGAACTGGAACGCGATTATCTGGAAGCGAATGACTATGAGGTTGAAATCTGTGAGGATGGTGAAAGCGGATTAAAACGCGCCTTGCAGGAGGATTTTGCTTTGATTCTGCTGGATGTCATGCTACCGAAGGAAGACGGCTTTCAGGTATGCCGGAATCTGAGAGCATCGAAAAATGTACCGATCATTCTGGTATCAGCCAAGCGTGAGGATATGGATAAAATCCGGGGTCTTGGTCTGGGTGCCAATGACTATATCGTAAAGCCGTTTAATCCAAGCGAACTGATTGCAAGAGTGAAATCACAAATCGCCAATTATGAACGGCTGACACAGGGAGCACAGAAAAAAGAGAATCTGCTGCAAATCGAAAATCTGATGATTGATTTAAACTCCCATGAGGTTTTTTTGGATGGTGAATCCCTCGTTCTCCCCAACAAGGAATTTGAGCTTCTCGTATTCCTTGCCAAAAATCCGAATATCGTTTTCAGCAAGGATCAGCTGTTTGAAAAAATATGGGGACTGGATGCCATCGGTGAAATCTCTACCGTTACCGTACACATCAATCGGATCCGTGAGAAAATCGAAAAGGACAGTGCCAATCCGAAATTTATCGAAACCGTATGGGGAAGCGGCTATCGTTTCCGCAAATATTAAACGCACACGAATGAATTATCAAAGCGAAGCTAGTTATGCAGAAAAAAACAGGGATATCCAAAGCTATTGCACTCATAATCGCCGGATTCCCTTTTTTTTACAATCAAACATGACGGATATCTCCGTATATATACCGCCTTTTCACAACACATCATATTTTGTATGCCAATTCATATGTTTCTATTTACAGATTCATTTCCCTTCATAGCACGGTATGATTCACCAAGTAAAAGATACACCCCGTATATTCCCGTATTACCAGCACCTACAAACATCCGTCTGTAGATAAGTACACATTGTTTTATCTGGTGGAAACACACGCACTGCATTCTGCACTCTGAGCCTGAAAGCCAAAGAAAATGCAGGAGTCCTGCACATAGGCAAAGGTATTGTAAACTCTTTTAAGAAATAACGAGTATCAAAGCTATTCAGCGCTTCAATACCCGTTTGTCCTGTGAATCACCCGCTTACCATTCCCTGCTCCTCTATTTTTTCAAAATCAGATCAATCTTTGTCTGCAGGGTATTGATGCTTGTCTTGATATCCTCATCCGTCCCCAGCAGTCTTCGTATCTCACTGTCCGCAACCGAAATCACCTGGTCGTAATCAGTAAACTTGGTATTCGGAATTGCATGCTCCATCGTATCATTAAAGAAATCCATATTGAAGGTGGAATCCCCCGGGGCATCCTTCAGTAAATACTCCATCACCTGTTTGGAGCCCGTGATATCCTTTAACACGGAAACGCCCTGAGAATATTTAAAAATATCCTTCTGTGCTGTTGTATCATAGCACAGCGATTTCAAAAATTCCCACGCCAGCTTCTTATGCGAGCTGCTGGCACTGATTCCCATACTCAGCGTATCCAGCTGCGATACATTATCCCCCTCTGGTCCCGCAGGCATTGGAATGCAGTCCCATTCAAAATTCGTATATTTCTTCACACGCCACGGATAGGGCTTGTAGGTTCTGTATTCGCTGAATTTCATCGGACAAAAGGCAACCATCCCCTTATCAAACATGGCACTGTTCACACTCTGCCCCTTATTCAGCTCCTCCAGCTTTCTCGTAAATTCCACAGCCTCATACACCTTGTCATTCGCCAGAGTCGCACTTGTTCCGCTGGCATTGAAAATCGTCGCATCGTTGGAGGCAAGCGCATTCTGCCAGCCATAGCCGTAAACACCAAAGGTATCCAGGGAACCGTCATGATCCGAATCCAGTGTCACCTTTTCACAGATTGTATAGAAATCATCCCATGTCCAGTTATTATCCGGCAGGGCGATACCGAACTTGTCCAGCAGCGTCTTATTCACATACATCATGGTCGGAACACTTTCATATGGCAGGGCGTACTGCCTGCCATTCATCTGTCCGCTTTTCAATGCCGGTGTAAAATAGTTTTTCACCGTAAGCTTTTCATCACGCTGTATGTAGGAATCCAGCTCCTCCAGCATTCCGATATCCGCAAAGGTATACAAATCATCGGACAGCACCATGTATACATCCGGCAAATCACCTTCCAGTGCCTGCTGGGAAAGCCATTCGGAGTAATCCGCCTTCTGCAGACCGCTCACATATTCCACCCGCACATTCGGATGTGCCTTTTCAAAGCGCTCAATGGCCTGATCGATAATTTTGTAGCTGTCTCCGTTGGGAACATCCCAGTTGCTGCCGGCAAACATGCCGAATTTCAGGACTACTGTTTTCTGCTGCATATAGGAAAACCATCCGATTCCGCCGATACACAGCAGCAGCAACACCAGAGTGATCAACAGACGCCGTTTCATCCGTTATCGTCCTGTTCCGCTTTTTCCCGGTGTATATACCAGATGGCCAGCTGCGTACGATCGCGCAGCTCCAGCTTATCCAGAATAACACTCAGATAATTTCGTATCGTACCCTCTGTAAACTTCAGGATTTCTGCGATTTCCTTATTGGACAGCCCCTGTGCCACCTGCTGAATGATTTTCCACTCCGTATTGCTCAGTGTGGGAAGATCATCCTGACTTTGAAATTTCTCAGTAACCACATTATTCTTCGCCATCTGCGAAAAGATACGAATCGCCTTGCTTGCGACATTGGGATTGAAAATCGCACCACCCTGCAGCACGGTTTTTATCGCATTGGAAAGCTCATCCAGTGATACGCCCTTCAACAGATAGCCGCTGGCTCCGTATTTCAAAGCAGAATATACATATTCATCATCATCAAAGGTTGTCAGAACAATAACCTTCACATCCGGATACACTTCCTTCACAAACTTGGTACAGTGTACCCCATCCATATCCGGCATCCGCATATCCATCAAAATGACATCCGGCTGCTCCCTGCGTATTGCCTCAATGACCTCCTTACCGCTTCCTACGGTGGCGATCACCCTGAATTCTTCTTTTGTACTCAATATAATTTTCAGACTTTCGCGGATCAGCTCCTGATCATCCGCAATCATAATCTTAATCATCAGATACCCTCCCTGATTGGAATTTCTGCAAGGATCACAAACCCGTTGGATCCGTAAAACCGGATATCTCCCTGCAAGAGGGCGATACGCTCCTGCATGTGGTGCAGTCCAAAGTCCGGCTTAATAGTTTCACAGCCGATTCCATCATCCTCGATAATCAGAATCAGCGTATCATTTTCCTTTGCGATGGATATAAATATCTCCTTCGCCTTGCCGTGTCGGACCGCATTCGTCATTCCCTCCTGAATAATGCGGTATATGACCTCTTCCTCGTCCTTATCAAAGGTTAAATGCGGAAGATGACATACAAAATGAATAACGACATCGGTAACCCCCTGGAATTCCTGAATCATTTTATCCAGAGCTTCCTTCAGCGTATAATGCTCCAGTGCATCCGGACGCAGCTTATCCACGGAACGCCGCACATCCTTCAAGCCGTTTCTGGCCGTTTCCGCCAGCGTGCTCAGCTGATTCTTTGTTGCGGCCGGATCGATTTCACTCATCAGTACACAGGCATCGATACCGACGGATAAGCCGGTCAGTGTGTGCCCCAGCGTATCATGAATTTCTCTTGCCAGACGGTTTCGTTCTCTGGTCGCTCCCATCTTTTCACGGATGTTGGCATATTCCTTCAGCTGTTCATTCAAATCCTGCAGCTCCTGATTCATCTGTAGAAATTTCTTGCTTTCATTGATTTTCTCCTGTACAAGAAAGATCATATACAGGATAAACATGATGATGTTCAGGGAAGCCAGCGTGTTATGGATACTGGACAGCACGGACTGCGTCATGGAGTTATAGCATGCGAGATAGTCATTGAAGGAGACGATGGCAAAGCGTCCGGACAGAAAATCATAATTCCCGCACAGATAGATGACAATCATCACGGCCAGACAGAGTGCCCGTTCCCGGTTGGTGCTGATATACGTCAACAGATCGGCCATCACAAGAAGCAGAATGCTGTTGGTGGAAAAGCTGAGAGACTGCATGATAATCAGACAGAGACAGGTTTCCAGCAGAAAGCTTCCCGCCAGCTTCCAGGTGGTCAGCTGAATCTGATGCCGCAGCCGCATCACAAACAGAAGTATCGGAAAACAGGCGACCGATGTAATCATGATGCGCAGAGGATTGGAAGGCAGACACGGTAAGGTCGAAAGAAAGGTCCTGGCCTCATACATATCACAGATGCGCAGTGTGGTAATGTACATAATGACACTGATAAACAGAATGATTGTCAGATTGAGAAAGCACATCATCCAGTGAATCGCCTTCAGCTTCTCATCATTGCTCCATTTCATAAACCCCATGATTACTGCCACCCTTCCAGAGAGAACTGATCGATATTATTTTCATTGATCAGCGTTACCGGTATTCTGGCCTTGCTGCTGTACGGCTTGTTTTCCAGTATTTTATAGACGATCTCCGCTGCATCCTTTCCCATCGTTTTCGGTGACTGGGAAACGGATGCCGTCATGATATGATCCTTGATCAGTGCCTTAGTTTCCGGCGATCCATCCACACCATAGACAAGTACCGACTGCAGACGATCCTTATCCTGCATGGCGGCAAGGGCACCCAGCGCACTGGGGTCGTTCAGTGCCATAACCACATCAAAGGAGATATCCTTATTCAAAAAGGCATCCATTTTCGGCATGGCGATTTCAAGCTGTCCCTCACACTCGATTCGCTCCATAACACGGTACTGCGGCTTATCCTTAATGGTATCGACAAAGCCCTGAATCCGCTGGACAGCAGAATAGGCGGTACTGTGCTGAAGCAATACGATATTCGCCGATTTCTTCCGCTTCATCATATCCTTGGCACACTGCACACCGGCATCGTAATTATCCGACATCAGAGAATACGCGACAAGATCCTCATCAAATACATCCGTATCCACAGTAATGACCGGTATATTCGCTTCCCTTGCCTCCTTCAGCTCCTCACTCAAGCCCGTAAAATCCACCGGATTGATAATCAGCGCACTGACACCCTGTTCAATCAGATAGTGAATCTGTTCCTTTTGCTTCTGCAAATCAAGTGCAGGATCCAGGGATATGAGAACATCTCCGTTTGCCTCGACGACATTGCGTACCTCATCATCGATTACATTGAAAAAGGGATTGTTCAGCGTCATATAGGTCGCCCCGATTTTCAGAGGCTTCTTGCTGCGATAGATGAACTGCTCGCTGGTATAGCGGCTCAGAAGTGACAAGCCGGCCACAACAAACATCAGGGCGAACAGAAACATGACAATGGAACGTATACTCACTTTCAGTTTTGACATAAAGACCTCACTTTTTATCAACCATTATTATATCATAAAAAAACAAGCCACTCTCTCTTTTGGCTTGTTCTTTTCTATTTTATCGTATATTTTTTGATAAAATAGGTTGCATATTGACTGAAGCTTTGCATTCGGTATGAGATACTCCGCGCCTGTATTGGTGTTGAAGGGTTTCATGTCTATTCCAGATTCAGGATTTTAGCAGCGGATCAGATTATGAATGGGTTTTCTGCATAGGAATGTTACCAGCAAACATCTGCAGAAGTCATACCGTGCGATTCAAGCAATGTTGTAGATTGGAATTTAAGAAAGACCAATTTCTAAATTCACCACAATACCATAACTGCTTCTGCACTACCACCATGCAGAACCAATATCTTATTGCACGTATATTTTACAAAAGGTTCCCTGTAAATTCAACTTTCAAATGTCATTTGTTTTTTATTACATTTGTCATTTTTCCACATTCCGCTTTCCCGTAATTTCCTGCACGGTGATGCTCCACACAGCAGTAACGCTCCTTAAATCGCGGATTTCCTGCTCTGCCATGTCCATGCTCTGTGGTATAAAGGTCCTGCAGAGGGCAAGCAGCGCGCGATGCCGTTCCTCTTCATCAACCACCTCCTGCGCAATTCCTCTAATTGTACAGGATGCATAATAAACAGTAAACCCTTCTGCACAGTTCTCCATACGGGCAACGCTGTGCAAACAGACATTTGGATTTTCACGCATAGCCCTGATTTTTTCCCCGTCACGGGCACAGTGAAAGTACAGGGTCTCATTGATACGTGCTACCGATAGTGCAGTGGCATACGGTCTATTCCGGTAGCTCATGGAAAGCACGGAATATGCGCTTTGATCAAAAATGCGCCATGCCTCTTCTCTTGTTGTTTCTCTGTCTGTTCGTCTCATATGTCTCCTTTTTATATAAGTATACCATGAAACACAAGCAAATATATTCAAATATTATCTTTTCTTAAGTTCCTGCTTTTCCCACATCAAAATGATATACTATAGTTATAAAAAGGAAGGTTTTGAACAGGTGATGGTGATGTTTGGAAAACAAAAGGCAAGACTGCATGGATATGAAAGCTATGGCCGTATAATAAAAATAGATGATGGTTTTTATCTGTATCGCGGATTACCCTCCAAATATGTAACTGTGGAATATCACGTTAACCAGCAGCGCTACGAGGTCAGACAGCTGATTTACAGTATCCTTCCTGCTCATGAGAAGAAGCTGAAGCTGCAGGAGCGCCTGCGCATTAAAATCAGTGAGGACAATCCTAAAAATGCCTATGTCAGTGAGTTTGACGAGCCGCAATATAAGCTTTGGTATTATGTGGATAAAGCTAATAAATAATACCTGTTCTCAAATCTGATCAAAGCAAAGAGAAAAGGATGTTTGTCATACAGTATCAACAGCCAATGAAACAGATGCAAACCGGTCGTATGCAACCATACCTTTTATCAGTCACTTGGAATTGAAAGAAAGTGCGCTTGCGATTGCTTTTTGTAATTCCCATGAATGCCTTATGTGACAGCAGCTTACAGTAATCTGCTTTTATGATTTCTTTGACAGCGCATATTTTTAAACAGGAGTCCATAAAAAAGTATTCCGTTATAACAGGAAACATCCCTTATACAGAATACTTTTTTTATGTATTTTATTTTTTCTCATCCAGCTTATAGCGCTGTACCCAGCTATCGAATTTTTCCTCCGTTAAGCCATCATCACCGTTTTCCAATAGATTTTCCAGCTTTCCTTCCTTCACATAGTAAAGGGAAGGTGTTTCGTTCATTCCCGGAAAGGTTTTCCGAATCGTATTCAAATCAGATTTCCGCTGTGAGGCAGGTGCTTCATCCAGAACAACATCATACAGTACAACGTTATGATCCAGCAGGTAACCATCCAGCATTTTCTTGAATTCTATACAGTGTGAGCAGGTAGTCTGCGTAAATACAATGGCAAAGCTTTCCTTCTTATCCACCATTTCCTGCATCTTTGCAACGGTGATATTTTCCACCCTTCCCGGCTCATCATCACGTTCATATTTTGAACTGCAGCCTGTCAGAAGCAGCAGTGTACAAGCTGCGATTCCACATAATCTGATAAATTCCTTCATATCCGACCTCCATTTGACTGATGCTATCAGTATAGCGTATTTTCCACAAAATGAAAAGCAGGGCGGCCTTGCAAAATCTGCCAGCTACTGCTCATGTAAAGAACCAATCTGCTGTTCGATCTTTTCCTTCACCATTTCCCGCCTGTCTGCCTTCACCTTATCCAGCAGATACAGCAGCATGCGCTTCAGCTCACCCATGTCAAATTCCTCTTCGAGAAATACATCCATAGCCATATTGCATTCTTCCTCATAGGTACGATCCATATTGGATGTAATCAGTACGAATAATCTTTCCGCAAGTCTTGTATCCATAACAGCTCCTCCGTTTCTTCTCTATCATCATAGCATATTAAGAAATGGATTTCCGCATTCTGCATAATTTTTTCTTCTACACAATGAAATCCTGTGCTATGCTTACAGTAGAAAAGAGGCGGAAGTGTATGATAAAAAAACAACCGGTGAATGCAAAGGGTCAGACAGAGGAGGAATTTTTAAAGGCATATGATGCCAGCCGCTACCCCTGTCCTGCCCTCAGCGTGGACATGCTTATATTTTCTAAATACGAAAACCGGCTGAAGCTGTTATTGATTCGCAGAAAAAATCATCCCTATATACAGCAGTGGGCCTTACCGGGAGGCTTTCTGAATATCAGGGAAGATATTCTGGATGCCGCCTATCGCGAGCTGAAGGAGGAAACCTCCATTGAACGCAATCAGGTGCAGCTATACCAGCTGCATACCTATGGGGCTGTCCACCGCGATCCCCGTATGCGTGTAGTTTCCGTTGCCCACGTTGCGCTGATCAATCAGGATGTAAAGGTTGAGGCAAAGGACGATGCAGATGATGCGGCATGGTTTGAAGTACAGATAAACGATAATACGCTTACCCTGTATCATGCACAGCATCGCATGCAGTACCATATGAAAACAGCGCGCAGCGTAAATCCGGATCAGGAAGCACTGGCATTCGATCATATACAAATGATACTGGATGCGCTGAGCTTCTTGAAGCTTCTACCGGCTGCTTAGAAAGTTATCCCGATACGGGACTGCTGGACAGATGATGCCGAATGACTGCTTTTGTCCTGCTTCTGAATAAGAAAACTATAAGGATATATGCAGAGTTGGCAATTTCGGGTTTTGACCATGACAAAAACACAAAGCGTTATCGGAGTCCTTATCCGGCTTTGTGCTTTTTCTCATGGAGGGATTCACTGTCTGTGGCATGCTGCTTCAGGCATTTTCTAACAGAACAGCAGCTAAACACAACACTGCAAATATCTGTTATGTACAGGTTTTTGAAGCTGCCTGTTCTATGCTGCCAAAGCGGTCACGCATATCTCCCCATATCTGTTTGTAAGCTATGTGCTGAGCGATCCTCATGACAGCTTTACCGTCAGTGTTTTACAGACGGCAGCCGCATGCTGAAGGCGAGGCAGTTAACGGATGGGATTCGGCAACAGAATGTCACGTACCTTATGTACCGCCTTTTCATATTCCTCTGTAAAATAGCGAATCGTCAGAATAACAGGTCCGAAGCTGTTGAAATCATCCTCTGTCAAAGACCCTTGTGTATACGCCTGTACAAACGGTGTAAGCTTATTCAGATGCTTCAGCTTGTCCGCAGCCACAGCCTCACTCATATAATCACGGATTTCCACGTCACAATTTGCGAATCGCTTCTGCCACTTTGCAGGAATGGTCATGATAATGTCTCCTCCGATAAATTCAGACCAGTGCAGCTGATGGCGGTAGTAAGCCGTCAGCACTCTGGTTTTATATCCGCGTTCCTGAAATATCCGGTATACCTCTTTACAGATGGCCACACCACACCATGCAAATGCGTCCGGGTGTATGACGATATCCCTGCTCTCCGCATAGGATTTCAGCCAGTCCTCCTGCATTCCCAATAGAACCGCACACACCGGATTCAAATCTGCATTGGACAGCCCCTGCGCAGTTCGCCGCTTCATTCCCCGCTCGATCGCCTCAGCTGCCGCGACTGCCTGATCCACGCTGAAGCAAACGGTCGCCATCACACTGATTCCTTTGAAGGTAGCCTCCTCCATCGCCTTGATTCCTTCCTTTGTGGATGGAATTTTCACCTGCATATTCGGACCGCAGCTGTTTACCTCCTCTGCCATGCGTACCATTTTTTCCGTATTGCTGTAGTCATAGATGGATGTCTGAATAGAGAAACGCCCCTGCTTCGGATTCCCCTGTTCCCAAAGCGGAAGCAGAACCCTGCTTCTGCGTTTTCCCATTTCCAGTGTCCAAGCCCATATCATTTCCTGTTCATTATATTCAGGATGCTTTCCCTGCAGCTCACAAAGTATCTTTTCATGCTCACTACCTTCCTCATTGCACAGCATACGGGACACCCAGGTAGGACTTGTCGTGATGCCTGTGATCCCCTGTGTCAGACCATATGCATGATCAGCTGTATGGAAGGAATCCGTCCATAGCTCCGTCTGTGGATATTTCTCACGCATTTCAATCAGTTTACTCTTCATAATCGGTTTCTCCTTTTTCTTTTTCTAACTGTGCCTACATCATAAAGCATTTTTACACAAATGCAATATGATTCCTGTTTTTTCAGAATAAACAATCAGAAAAGCTTGTTTTCAATAGCAAAGAAAAGAATTTATACAAATATTTACAAAGAAATCCCAACTCCATATGTGAGATTATATTGACGAAAGCCTTTGGCTGCGCTACCATGGAGCTATAGAAATGAGGGAGACTCCATGGCAAAAACAACACAGCAGAGAAGAAATGAAATCTATCGCATCATTGTATCACAGGGAAGCGCACGTGTAAGTGAACTGGCGGAGCAGCTGCAGGTCACAACCGAAACGATTCGCAAGGATCTCAACAGTATGGATGAACAGGGCATCATCATAAAAAATCATGGCGGCGCTGAAATAAAAAACACCTATTATCAGCTGCCGCTGGATGTGAAAATGAGCGAGCATGTATATGAAAAGCAGCTGATTGCACGCAGGGCACTGGATTTCATTCAGGACAACACTGTTCTTTTTCTTGATCCGGGCAGTACGATTCTATATCTGGCAAAATATCTGCGACTACGCAAGGGCTTGACCGTTGTCACGAATTCTCTTGCGATTGCGTCTATGGTATCGGAAACCACACATCAGCTGATGATTGCAGGAGGGCTGCTGCAGAAGCAGGGCAAGGCTGCGATCGGCGGTTTTACAAACAGCATGATTGACGCCATCCATATCGATACCGCCTTCATGGGCTGCGACGGATTTCTTGATTCGTTTGGACCGGCAACCTTTTCCCATGAGGAGATGGAGGTCAAGCAGCATGTGCTGCGGAAGGCACAGCAGAGGATTCTGTTATGCGATTCCTCCAAGTTTCGAAAATCCTCCTCATATACCTTCGCAAGGTGGTCCGATTACGACGTATTGATAACAGATCAGATTACTGAGCAGGAGCAGCATATGGTGAAGGAGGTCAGGCAGCTGATTTGTGTATCAGATGAGGACTATGAATTCCTATGATGCGACTGTAAAGACAAGAACGCTATGTTTATGCTGTGTCTGCCGGGAAGCCTCTCATCCTTTACAGACTGCAAAATAACACGGCGCAAGCACAAAAAATCAAAAAAGCAGGCAGACTGTGTATATAAGACCACAGGAAAGCCTAGCGAATTCTATGCTGTTTTATATCGGCATTCATCATAGTGTAATAGCGTAAAAAGACGTTACCTGTTCACATACCATCCAATAGCATCCAGAAATCGAAAGGGATGCTTAGTCAAGCAGAACTGCCACCGTATCCTTTAAGGGATTCGCAGAGGTTTTGCGAATCATGTTGTGGATGTATGTAAACAAACTATCATAGCATTCCATAACAGCCTTACCCTCTACCAGATAATCCACGCCATCGGCACTCATATACAGCTTTTCGGAACAATACAGCGGTGAGACAATGGTGCATTTTCCATACCATAGACAGGACGGCATGCGGTTTTCCTTTATCCATTTCATATAATCAGGCAGGCTTCTGCTTTTCAATGCTTCCACCTCTTCCTTGATTTCTTCCGCATCAAAATCATGCATAATCTGTGTCTGTTCCATAAGAAACGAGAGAAAATGCTCCTGAAACACATCCTTTTTGAGTGTAAAGAGAACGCTGTCCTCAAGCTCCTCTGCATCATAAAGCTGCATGTTAAACCATGAATTGAGCATGTCCGTTATCCTGTCCGTATCATATGCACACCCCCATCTGTCCTTTTTTAGCACATAAAGCTCATTCGTCAATCTCAATCTGATAAATTGTCCCATGTCAAGACACTCCTTTCCTGCTCGTGATAACAAAAAAAGGCAAGCACACTGATGGTATCCTCCATCAATGATACTTACCTCTCTAACAATCCATGAACCCCGGTATATTCCGGATTCCGCCAGGTTTCTCACCCTGTAGCCTTCATATCATGCTCAAAGTTATCACGATCACATTCCTAAAATTATTGTATCATATTTTTTAATAATTAAAAGAACTTTTGATACATTCACACTATTATCTTTTCTTAACAGAATAAAGAATGTGATAGTTATGAATGAATGACAGCCGCCAGTATATTCACGCTTTTTCCATATACATTGGCAGACTGAGCCTTCGCCCTTCCTCCATGCAATAAGCCAGCGTTTCAGCATCCGGACAGGCATCCTCCTGTATCGGATATGCCAGCTCCATGCTTTTATACTTACCTTCACCCAGTGCATGATATGGTAAAAGCTCTACTCTTTTTACTGCAGAACCCAGTGATGCCGCAAACTGCAGTCTTTTCCGCAAATCCCTTCGATCATCGTTATACCCCTTCACAATGACCATGCGAATCCACATCGGCTTGTGCATTGCCGCCAGTCTTCCTGCATTATCAAGAATTCGGCCGTTGTCCGCTCCGGTGATTTTTTTGTGTAATGCCGCATCAAAGGCTTTGATGTCATAGAGAAACAAATCGCAGTATTCCGCAACCCTTTCCATATGCTCCCATGCCACATCACCAGCGGTATCCACACATGTTGCTATGTGCTTCTGCTTCAGCAGACAGAGTGTTTCCGCCAGAGCCTCAGCCTGTAACAGCGGCTCCCCGCCGCTGAACGTCACGCCGCCTTTGGACTCCTCATAATATGTGAAATCCTTTTCCAGCTGCTTTACAAGCTGTTGGCACTCCACCTGCATACCAACCTGTTCAAGGGCATCAAAGGGACATACCTCCTCCAGCTCCCCTGCCATATGCTGTGCACAGGGATGCATGTGAATAGCACCGTCCTCCATGTATACAGCTGTTGGATACGCATGCACACAGCTTTGACAGCCGCGGCACAGAGATGAAAAATGGAGCAGCTTATTGTACGGCAGCATCAGCTCCGGATTGGAGCACCATGCACAGCGCAGATTGCAGCCAATCAGAAACACGGTGGACCGTATTCCAGGGCCGTCCTTTGTGGAATAGCGCTGTATGGTCGACAGGTGAATGGCTACCATGTATTCTCCGTACGTGCGATAATGGCTTCCTGTGCTTCCGGCATCAGGGAAACAAACTGAGCACAGTAACCGGCAACACGCACAATCAGATCCGTATAATCCTGCGGATGCTCCTGCGCCAGACGCAGCGTTGCACTGTCTATGACATTGAACTGATTATGGTAGATGTGCTTTTTCGCAGAGGCCATCAGAAAGTCGACAAATTTATCGAGATTTTCCTCTCCTGCCAGTGCACCGCTGGAGAAACGCATATTCAGCAGCTGTCCTGCCGCCACCTGCTCGTTTGGCAGCTTGGCAACCGAATTGATAACCGCGGTAGGACCGCTTGTATCTGTCCCCTGTGTTGGAGAACAGCCCTCGTTTAACGGTGTTCCCGCAAACCGCCCGTCCGGTGTTGCGCCGACGACAAAGCCGTTTGGTACATAGGAGGTGATGTTGCTGGTCGACATCGTATAGCAGCTTACTGCAGGTCCCTGCTGATAACGCTGTGTACGATACTGCGGAAGCAGCTTCAGGTAGGAATCAAAAACATCCTTAACAATTTCATCCACCGCATCATCATCATTTCCAAACTTGGCTACATGACGTATTTTTTTATGAATTCTAGCAGATTCCAGAGACTGCCAGTTATCCTGCATAGCAGTCATCAGCTCTTCCCAGGTTACCGACTGCTCTTCAAACACCAGCTTCTTTATTGCGTATAATGCGTTTCCGACAACGCACGGTCCGATATTGGACTGTGAAATCACATCGTAGCGGCAGCCACCCTCCTTCAGGGTTTTCCCCAGCTTCATGGAGTCCTGTATAAAACAGCTTGCGAATGGATCAGCATCATATTTTACCAGAGAATCATCACAGATTGCATCGCATTCCACCGATATATCAGAATAGAATTTCAGCAGCTTTTCCCAGCCCTGCCACAATTCCTCATAGTTTTCAAACGTAACAGCATCCCCGCCTTGTCCATTGACCGACAGCATTTGGATGCCGCTTGCAGGATCCACACCGTTATGCAGCAGAATCTCCAAAACCTTGCCCCAGTTTACATAGGTCATCCCGGTAGCCCGATGCCCGTATTTCCCCGGAACTCCGGTTTCCACACAGCCAATCGGACAATAATCCAGCGCATCCTCCTTCGGTATTCCCAAATCCTCGATTCCCTTTGCGGCAACCTCGTCATTGAACATGCTCGGCATGCCGCATCCGGTGCGAATCAGCAAGGCAGCCGCCTTCAGAAACTGCCTCGGTGTTTCCAAATGATAACGGACAGAGAAATTCGGTTCCGCTAAGGATGTCAGATGCATCGCCTCAATACATAGATAGGAAAGCTCATTGGTGCCGTCGCTTCCCTGCGGTGTTTTCCCGCCGACGACCAGATTGGAATAAAGCGGATAGCCCTGTGAGTATTTTGTATGACCGTAGGGACGCGCCTTGTTACAGGAGGAATTCATAATGAACATGTGCGTGATGATTTCCAATGCCTGATCCTTTGTCAGCACACCCCGCTCTACATCCTGTTCATACAGCTTTCGCATGTACTGGTCGAAACGGCCGTAACAGAAGGAATGCCCGTTGCTTTCAATCATCTGCAGAACATGCACCATATAGCACACCTCTACTCCTTCATAAAAGCTTCTGGCCCCCTGTTCCATCATGGTCCCGGCCATATGTGCTATAACTCGCAGCTCCTGTCTTCTCTTTTCATCCTGCTCATGCTCCACCATTTCCTCCGCCAGCTTGGCAAAGCGCTGAAAGAACAGCAGAGCCCCTTCCAGTGAAATGATAACCGCCTGATAGTAATTACGCTGTGCATCCTGCAAGTCAGTATTTGTCAGGGCATGCTTCGCCTCATCGATGATCGAACGAAACCCTCTTTGCAACAGCATTTCATGATCCGGTACAATATGACCATCCCCGGACATGGAGATGCCACCGCGGTGTAAAACTCCCTGCTTCTCTGCAAGACGGATATTCTCACTGAGATGTGCATTGACCTCATCCTCATGGGTATGCTGCAGCCAGTATGGTGCTATGCGTTTCAAATCCTGTTTTACTTCCTCGCTGATCTGAAACACATCACCACTTCGCTGATCGAAGGCTTCCAGCTCGTCAATGACCCACTGTATGGAATATTCCGGAAATATCGGAGCCGCGAAGTTTGCGGACGCCTGATTACCGAATATCAGGGAATGGGGCTGGATATAGATATCCATATGGGCAAGGGTGTGGGCGAAGGCCTTTGCCTTGCGAATGATATACGGTTCTCCTTCACTTTCCTGAAAGGATTGTGTATACAGAAGAGCACGCTGCGAGCATATACTGGCAGTGCGTTTCTCCATGACATGGCGAAGAGAATCGATGCGCTTCCAGTCAACGCCGGATGCTGCAGGTGTATAAAATAGAAAATCTTTCATAAGCGCCCTCCTCATAGCGATGCGCCTGCTTCTGGTATGGATCGTCTGCGTGTGCCTGCTGATTGCAGCATCATGACACCCGCAAACCGTCCATCCATAAATTCATGCAGGCTGCGTCAAAGAATCCAGCTGTGCTTTGATTCTTTCTATGCATATTATAATGGGATTCCAACCGGGACGCAAGCCATTTGCGCTCATATTATTTTGTTTATGCATATTTTTGTATGTTTAATCATGCATTATCATACATTTTCAATCATCAAGTTGCTTTTTAGCCAATATGTCCCGAAACCAGTATGCCGATTTCTTCGGAATCCGCTTTCCTGTTTCTATATCCAGCTCCAGCAGACCGTATCGGTTTTTAAACGCATTGATGGCGGACACATTATCAATATAGGACCAGACGAGATACCCATGACAGTGACAGCCTGCTTCCCTTGCTTTCAGCGCATACCGCAGATGTTCAGAAAGGAAGTCGATTCGATAATCATCGTCAATGCTTCCCTGCTCGTTTCGGTAGCGCTCCTCATGTGCAATACCGATACCGTTTTCACTGATCAGCCAGTCTGGATTGCCATATTCATTTTTCAGGCGCATTCCAATATCATAGACAGCCTGTTCGTAAACCTCCCAGCCGCGGTCCGCATTGAATTTGCGATCCTCCTTGATCCATGGCTCGTAGAACTGCTTTGGATGAAAGGGGCCGGAAAACGAATGACTGCGCGCCTGCACGCGTATCGGAAAATAATAATCAATACCGAGCATAGCAATACGATGTGCTCGGATATGCTGCAAATCCTCTTCCTTATAGGTGAACATACAGTCATGCAGCTTAAGCTGATGCAGCAGCTCCGCTGGAAACTCTCCCTTCAGGTACGGGTCCAGATACAGACGCACATGAAACAAGTCGGCATACCATGCGGCTGTTACATCCTGAATCTCTCCGCTTTTCGCATAGACCGGCGTCATGTGCACCATAGCCCCCATGCGGCATCCATAGGAGCGATACTGCTCTATGCATGCGACTGCATACGAGGTAGCCAGTATCTTATGAAAATGTGCCTGATAAGCGGTTTTCGGATCATGGGTGAACGGATACCATATGGCATCCATATACCCGTTATCAATTGGTATGTTTGGTTCTGTAAAGGCGAACCACCAGGTTACCTGATCCGCAAAACGCCGCAGCACCTCTTTCACATAGATGATGTAGCAGTCCAGCGTTTCTCTGCCTGCCCAGCCGTTAAAGCGTTCGATGAGCACTGCCGGAAGGTCCCAGTGCTCAAGGGAAATCAGCGGCTCCATTCCCTCCTTCCGAATGGTTTTGATCACATCAAGATAATATGCAGCTGCCTCCTCATCCACAATGCCGGCTATCGGATCCTTCATAAACCGCGCCCATTGTATGGTAAAGCGGAAGGCTTTCATATGAAGAGATGCCATGGTATGAATATCCTCTTTGTAGCGGTAATAGAAATCAGCCGCCTTTTCCGGTCCGACTCCATCATGCCATTTTTCCGGTGCTGATGCATAGAACAGCTCTGCCCAGCTTTTCTGCTCTTTGCTTTTTCCTGCCACCCCTTCGATCTGCCATGCACTGCTGCTTGTTCCGATTAAAAAATCTTCAGGTATCGTCCTTATCATAAAACCCCTCTTTTCTTTATACTCTTATGATAAATCAGGAAGGGCAAACAGGAAAGCGTTTTCTTACTATTTCGTCTTGGTATTCATAGAAATTACGCATTTACATATCCTATACGCTGTGGTGAATTTAAAGCAGATGTCTTCCAATACGTAAAAACACTATCCAATATCTCATACTGCACTTTTTCTCGATAGCTTCTATAAGTGCATTTGATGCGGAATCAAGTGACAATCAGCTAAGATAAAGCAAACCTATCTCCTTATTCAAAAGAGACAGGTTTGCCTTATCACCATCAAAATAGAACTATATAATTTCATATATCTGATTCACTGTATAAGTTTACCGCATTTTTAACAAAAGCAGCAGACTGCCCGTATGTTGACAGCATATGATAGCTTCGTTTCTTTCTTACTTTAGGGTGTTTGCAAAAGGGAGACTTCAACTTCTATTGATAACTACAATCGTATGGATGTCTCCCTATGTTAAGTTTACCTGTAATCGAGAAAGAGCCTATTACTTTCTTTTAATGCTGTATAGATTTCTGTAATTCTGCTCGAATAGCTGTTTAAGTATTTAAGAGCAAACTTTTTAGCGCTCCTCAAGAACATCCTTTTTCAATACCTTCAGCAGCAGTGCTGTGATGACAGAGCCGACAAGTATTGCAACAACAAACCAAAGTTGATTTTCTACGACCGGAAGTACAATGAATCCACCATGCGGTACCGGACATGCCACATTTCCAAAGGCCCCGATCAATGCCCCGACGATATTTCCGATAATACATGCAGGATACACAGCCTTCGGATCTTTGATAGCATACGGAATTGCTCCCTCTGTTATCCCCAGACATCCCATAATACCTACAGCTTTCGCATTATCACGTTCTTCCTCACTATATTTTTTCTTAGCAATAATCGTGGATAAAAAGATTCCAATCGGAGGAACAGCTACCAGAATTCTGAATATTCCATTAGGCTCCATGATCCCTTCATTGATCATAGAAAGTGTAAACATGGAGACAGCTTTTGTCACAGGTCCTCCAAAATCAATTTCACTAAAGAACCCCATAAACACTGCCAGCACAGCTTTCCCACTGCCGTTCAAAGTCACCATCAAATCTGACAGCGCCTGCATCAGAAAGGAAATCGGATATCCTATTATAAAATAATAAGCAAGGCCTAGTACAAGGACAGTTGAGATTGGAATGACCAAAATAGGCATGATGGAGCGAATCGTTTTCCCTACCTTTAATCCCTTCATCCATTTCGCCATATAGCCCGCAAGCAGACCTAAGATAAGTGCTCCCAGAAATCCTGCCTTAACCTCAACACCATTGATCATGATAGCATTGTTTGCAATATAACCTAAAATGAATCCCGGTGTAAGACCCGGTTTCCCGGCTACAGAATATGAAATATAGGCAGCGAATACAGGAATCATCATCGCCATTCCTGCTTTTCCCAGCTGATTCAAATAGGTCAGCAACGGCCCATTAGGAACAAGTCCTGTTTCCGTCTGCGTTGCACCCAATAAGGAAACTGCCAGGATCACACCACCGGCAACGACAACCGGCATCATAAAGGATACGCCACTTAACAAATGCTTTTGAATATCTTTCCAAATCGTTTTCATAATTATCAATTTCCTTCTACGAGTGCAACCGCTCTATCTACCAGCTTTTCCACATGCGAAATTGCTTCATCCACATCAGTATGTAATACACGCTTATTCTCAAATCGTTCCTCCCCCTCAATAACGACACTGACTGCCAGAATTACAACATCAGCTTGAGCTACATCCTCTTCACTTAGTTCATTTTCTATCCCCAAACCGCCCTGTGTTTCGATTTTCACATCAAAGCCTCTTTTTCTGCATTCCTTTTCCAGACACTCCTGTGCCATATATGTATGTGCAATCCCTGTTGGGCATGCTGTTATTCCTATAATTTTCATGTGTTTTCCTCCATCACTTTCTCATTAATTTCATGTAACATAACGAATACCTCGTGTTCATTATCCGCATTCCGCAATCGTTCCCTGAAGCTGCTATCCATCAATTTTTTACTGATTTCCGAAAGAAACCGGAGATGCAGGTTATTCTCATTTTTTTCAGGCACGGCAATCAGAAATATCAAATCCACCTCATTATTGTTTCTCGTATCCCAGATAAATTCATGCTTTGTTTTCATGAAGGATACAAATGGTTCTCTGACGCTGCTGCTCCGGCCATGCGGTATAGCTACTTTAAAGCCTACAGATGTGGGTAATATGTGTTCTCTTTCCTGAACACTTTTTAAAAACAGGTTTTTATCGCTTAATAATCCAACAGTATCTGCCATATCTGCAATATATGTGATAACTGTTTCACGATCACGGATATCTTTGTTTAAATATAAAAGATTTTCTCTAATCAAATCGGCTTCCTCCAAATATATATTTTATAACAGCCTTCTTATTCTTCATGGAAGACAGCTTTTCTATCATTTCCTTTGTTTTGATAAGTGAAAAGGCTTCTTCCAAAATAACCTTTGTTTTTGCTGTATCCTCGCTGTTCAATGCGAAAAATACAATCACCTTCACACGGTATTTAGACCATTTCACCGGCTCCTTATTGATCCATAAAGCCAATTGTGTTTTTCGTACAGTGGAAACTGCGCCATGAGGTATTGCACCTCCAACCGCGATATCCGTTCCTCCTTTCTGCTCTCTTTCCCATACACTGGTTTCAAAATGCGCATCTACACAGCCTTCTTTATTCAGGCCCATACAGACCTGATGAATAATTTCATCCTTTGTTATTTTCCCATCATTAATATAAATATTTTTCTCATGCAAATACTGTGGGATTTCAATAAAGCGTACATCCGCTTCCTTGGGTATTGATAACTTTTTCTTATATAGCTCTTCAATCCTCTGTATATCAGAATCATTGATCAGCATTGAAACAACTACAACCGGTTTATCAAGGCTTTTCAAAGGTATGGTTGACACTATAAAATCGATACTCCTTAATTCAAATGAGTTGATCGTATCAATCGATGCCGCTTCAATTATGTCTAAAGGCGGCAGGACACTTCGTATCCTGTTGGCAATCAATTCCGAAGTTGTTATCCCGTTTGGACACACAACCAAAATACGCTTACTCTTTTTTTTCTTCTCCAATGCATTCTGGAAATGAAGCATAAGAAAGCCAACCTCATCCTCAGTAAGCGTGACCCCAAGCGTTGTCCTTATAGAGTCCATAATCATCCAAGTCAAATCAAACATCAAATGATATTGCTGCTTAATTTCAAATAACATCGGGTTAGTGATATAAATTCGATTTTTCAACCGATATATCATCGGTTCCAGATGCAGACAGAGATTGTAAAACAAATCCTGATCCTGCGTTAAATCAACATCGACGCAGTTTGACATTCTTTCAATCAAATTCTCAACTATATGCTTAAATGGATTTGCCCGTCTATGTAAAGAGCTGTTGAGCATAATCCGATTTGCACTCAAATACATAGAAAGGAAATATATATCGCCATCCTCATAAGTGATGTTTAAATCCTTCTTCAGAATACGAAGTAAATCATCACCAATCAGATAATACATCATCGCCATTATCTGATCGCTGTAAAATGCATTATGGATAATTTTGTGATGGTATCCTTTTCTCAAGCGATGACATAATACAATCATGACATTGAACAGATTGATTAAATAATGCTGTGCAGCAATATATATGTTGAAATCATCCAGCGCCTGAATTGTTGTGTAGCATGCTGTTATAATATCTGTATCATAGAATTCCTTAAACAATGCCAGCATTGCATCATCCGTGAATGTCAGATTTTCCGATGCTATCAGATATTCATTAAATGAGATTAACGCCTTTTGCCATTCTATTTCTGTCCCCGTCAGCCTGGTACCGTTTTCATCTCCGATCAGTGACACTGTCGCATCATTTAAGATATGCTCTTTTATGTAATGGATATCTGCAATAATCGAGCTTACCCCCACCATATAACACGCAGAGGCTGATTGAAAGGTGATTCTATTTTCATAAAACAGCAGTTCTTTCATAAGCTGCTTTCTACGCTGCTCCGGCCGATATTTATCCATATGCTCTACAAAGCGGGCCTCTTTTCTGTTTTTCAGCTTTAATCCGGCACTAGGCTTTTTTTCAAATTCTATTCCCTGATTTTCCAGCTGCGCAATATCATTATGTATTGTTCGCTTTGATACAGTAAAAGTATCAGCAAGACTTTGAACAGTCATATAATTTTCGCTGTATGTTAATATTTCCAGTAGCTTTTTTTGTCTTTGCGCAGCCTTCAAGTGAATCTCTCCTATCTATAATAATTCTTTTTCGAATACTTCTAAAGATTTCAACATATGATCCTTTCGCATTTTCTGAATATCTTCCTTCTCAAAAAGACCGCCTGCTGTTCCTACATAAGTATAACCTGATTGTAAAGCTTTTTTCACATTTCCTGCCTGAATACCTCCGACCGCCATGAGAGGAAGCTCTCCCATTGGTTCACAGAGCTTTTTTGCATAATCAAAGCCTACTTCATTCGCTGGAAATACCTTCACGATATCAGCTCCCATTTCCAAGGATTCTGCGATTTCGGATGGTGTAAAAGCTCCGGGAACTGCAATCACATTGTGCTGCTTGCAATAATCGAGCATCTTCTGATTCATTTTTCTCGGAGATAAAACAAAGACTGCCCCTGCTGCAATCGCCTGAACCAGCTCATCATATGTCTGAACGGTTCCAGCGCCAATATGCAATCTCCCTTGAAACTCATCAGCAATCTTTTTGATGATTTCATATGCATTGCTGGTATTTAAAGTAATCTCCATGTTTTTCACATAGCTGCTGTTAATCAGAACTTCAGCAACACAGCGTACCTGCTCATAGGTATACCCTCTTAAAATCATCGTCACTTTCGATAATTCCATATCAAATCCTCCTTTACAGGAAAATAGTATCACGCATTCACACCCTCGAAAATGCCTTTTTTCTGCAACAATATTGTTGCAATTCTATTTACTGCTCCCGTATTTTATGCAAGCAATCGCATATAGAATAGTAGTGGGACACATTCATCACCTTTACCGTGATATAAGAAACTACAGGTCATACTGATCAAATTATCAGCATTTCTCCTTAAGGAAAAAAGCAAAAAAAACCAGTGCCTTTCACTATTTGCGAAAATGCTTCCGGTTTTTTTATACAATATCCATATATTGCTTATTCCACAAATTTCATATTATCTGGCAGGTTTTCCACAGTCTCATCCAGCCTATTGCAGAATATCTGTTCAAAGGCATCCGCATTTGTGAATTTGCAGAAGCCCTTTACAAACAGCTTGCTGTCATCGATCAGCAGATAGCTGTGATTGCTGTTTCTCATCGCAATTTCCTTCAGTTCCCTGGTTCCCATTTCCGCAGTATAACACTGCCCGCTGATAGGGTCCATGCCTGCACAGCCGATAAAGGCTCTGTCGAAATTATACAGACCAAGCATATTCTGCGCCATCGGTCCCTCACTCATGTGATATTTCGCATTGAAATCTCCACCGATGATGATGATTTGTGCAACCGGATCGTGCAGCCGCTGTACAATCAGCTGGTTATGCGTCACGATTTTGATGGGACGGCTTTGCAGATAGTCAATCATGGCAACGATACTGGTTCCTCCATCCAGAAAGACACATTCACCATCCTCAACAAGCTCACTGGCACTGCGGCAGATTCTGGATTTTCTGTCAAAATTGATCAGCATACGATCCTGCATCAGCAGCTCTCTGGATTCCGTCAGAATCTGATTCAGGCTTTCTCTGACAGCACCGCCGTGCACTCTTCGCACCTTTCCTTCCTGCTCCAGCTCCATCAGATCGCGTCGAATCGTGGTCTCACTGATGTTAAGCTGCTTTGCGACATCCCGTACATGGATGGTTCCTTCTCTTTCCACCTTCTGCAGCAGATATAATTTACGCTCTGTAGACAGCATACAATCACCTCATTTATGTTAACAGTATAGCATACGCACGACAAAAAGTCCGCAATATGATGTAACAAAGGTTAGACAAATCAGAAAGAAGAAAGAGCATTCCTGACAGCAGGGCTTCGTTATGGCTATGGTCATCTCTGACAGCTTTCCCTGTTTTTAGACCCTTACGGATGTTCAATGGAAACACATCAACACCTGTTTCATCCGCCATGGAAATTCACAACAGCATACAGACACCCTGCATGAAACTGAATATGCCTGTCACTATCTAGGGCTTCATCTATCAACCGTTATGGCTATATATATGTATATAACTTACAGAAATACAAGTCTCTCTGGAATATCGTCAATACATATTTATGCAGACAGCATAGCTTATACTGTATCAGAAAGCGAGGTGAGCAGTATGCATTATGATGATTATGCCTGCATGGACAATTGCTGTGCAGAGCAGGCGCCATCCTGCAGCAGTGCTGAGAGCTGCTGTTGTGAGGGACCACAGGGTCCGCGAGGATATCGTGGAGCTACCGGACCAACGGGTGCCACAGGATCAAGTGGAGCAACAGGCGCTACCGGTCCCACAAGACCTGCCGGGTCTTCGGAAACCGTTTGCTGTGACTGTAAGGAGCAGATAAGAAATATCCTCCAGCAGATCATTACGCTTTATCCGAATCAGGATTTATTTATTACGTTGGAAAGCGGAGTTGCCGCTGTCGGACGTGCAGGCGCACTGCTATTGGGACCGAATGGACGTACCGGCGTATTCGGTTTCAAGCTGCAGTATAGATTTATTTATCCTGTAAGGGATGCGCGGAGGTTAGGACATCTCCGCTTTTTTCTGCCTCCATAGCAAGCCGGCGGAGGTATTGCCATAAAGATGCCTGGAAGCAGGTGAATTTTCCCTGTGTTATGTAAAGAAATTGCAACGGATATGGGAGAATGTAAATACAGGATTTGTATGTTCCCCATATACTGGAACGTATTATGCACTATGATGAATACGATGACAGCTGCTGTGATCCATGCAGTATGCCCTCCTGTCATCCATATGACTATACCCCGTGCTGCTGTCCGGGGCCGCGCGGTCCACACGGTTTTCAAGGTCCGACCGGGGCAACAGGACCTATTGGAAATACGGGGCCGACAGGAAATACAGGTGCCACAGGTCCAACCGGGACTTCTGTTATCACGAATGCACTCTCCGCACTGAATATTTCCGCTGCTACCGTTTCGGTAACATCCGATGGAACGAATATTCCTCTGCCTGTTCAGCCCTATATAAACGGATTTATGGCAAATGCTTCGAATACGCAGTTCACAGTTAATCAAACAGGTACCTATTTCATATCCTATGTTATCAAAATGACATCTGGATTGCCAATGTCATCAAGAGTAACACGGAATGGTACGCCGATATTAAACTCTATCAGTACGTCCTCAACATCCTCAAATGAATATAGTGTATCATTCATGCAGTCTTTAACAGCAGGGGATGTTTTATCATTACAAATTTACGGAGTAAATGGTACGGTTACCCTGCAATCCGGCACCGGAGCATCATTAAATATTGTTAGAATAGCCTGATGTATAGAAACAAGATTCTGACATTTTTATCACAATACCTGAATATTTGCATTCTATTAATTGATATCCTCTGGTCCTGCAATACCATTCACATCATGTGACTGGTATTGTTTTTACGAGGGGATACCCCAAAGGAGTATCCGATGAAAAGTCTGAAGACGCTATCCTTTCGTTCTATGTAGGATGTACTTCAGACAGATTAGAAAAAGGAGTGCTTTTTTTGCTTTGGGATATGTATTTATATAAAATCCGGGACTTTAACACGACACGAATTTTTATCTTACATATACTGTACTGTTTTAGAAAGTGAGGTGAGCAATATGCATTACGATGATTATAATTACCATGATGACTGCTATGGCGAGGATGCTTCTTCCTGCAGCTGTGACTGTAACAGCTGTTGCCAGGGACCGCGGGGACCACGCGGATTTCGGGGAGCAACCGGACCGACGGGTTCAACAGGGGCTACCGGGGCGACAGGACCGGGTGTAGGCGCTACCGGGCCTACCGGAGCTACCGGGGCTACCGGAAATACCGGAAATACAGGACCGGCAGGATTACGCGGAAATACCGGACCGACAGGAAGCATAGGAGCTACCGGAAACACGGGAGCTACGGGCATGACACCTGTGATTACCGTTGCAGGAACCATTACCGGAGATCCGGGAACACAGGCCAGTGTCACTGAGACATTTACACCTTCCGGCGCTTCATTGCTGTTCACTATACCGGCAGGACCAACGGGTCCGACCGGAAGCACAGGCTCAACCGGAGCTACGGGAAATACCGGACCCATCGGGCCAGCAGGCGCTACGGGGGCGACTGGTGCCAGCGGCATAACAGGAGCTACTGGAAATACCGGAGCGAACGGTGTAACCGGACCAACAGGACCTATGGGTAACACCGGAGCCAACGGCGTTAGCGGACCAACAGGCAATACGGGGGCGACAGGACCGACCGGTGCGACGGGAAGCACGGGGCCTACCGGACCAACGGGACCTGCCGGGGCTACCGGTATTACCGGAGCAGCTGGTGGAATCGGTCCTATCGGACCGACCGGGTCAACAGGCAGTACCGGAGCTACCGGAGGGATTGGACCAACCGGAAGCACAGGGGTAACAGGACCGACCGGGGCTACCGGAAACACGGGAGCTGACGGCGTAACAGGTCCGACCGGAGCCACGGGAAATACCGGCGCCGATGGTGCTGCCGGGCCTACCGGACCGACTGGTGCTACTGGAAATACCGGTTTAACAGGTGCTACGGGACCGACCGGGGCTATGGGAAACACCGGGGCTGACGGTGCTACGGGACCAACTGGTGCCACGGGAAATACCGGACCGGATGGTGCTGCCGGGCCTACCGGACCGACAGGCGCTACGGGAAGTACCGGTTTGACCGGAGCAACGGGACCGACAGGAGCAACCGGAAACACCGGGGCTGATGGTGCCACAGGACCTACCGGAGCCACTGGTGCTACTGGAGCTGATGGCGCAATCGGTGTCACTGGAGCAACCGGAGCTACCGGTCTGGCAGGAAGCTCTGCAATCATTCCTTACAGCTCCGGTATTCCGTTATCACTAACAACGATTGCTGGCGGACTTGTTGGTACACCGGGCTTTGTCGGCTTCGGCAGCTCTGCGCCAGGTGTCAGCATTGTAGGTGGTGTTATTGACCTGACCAATGCAGCGGGAACGCTGACAAACTTTGCATTTTCCATGCCAAGAGCAGGTACCATAACTTCCATTTCTGCTTTTTTCTCAACCACTGCCGCTTTGTCGCTGGTTGGCTCCACTGTAACGATCACAGCAACACTTTATCAGTCTACAGCACCAAACAATTCCTTCACAGCTGTCCCAGGAGCAGTTGTGACACTTGCTCCGGCAATAACCGGGGTAATCGCTATCGGAACGATATCCTCCGGTACAACAACAGGTCTATCGATTGCAGTTACGAACCAGACCAGACTGCTGCTTGTATTCACTGCTACTGCTGCCGGATTGAGCCTTGTCAACACAGTTGCCGGCTATGCCAGCGCAGGAATCGCTATATCCTGATAGACAACTGCACATCCGAATCGTTTTTCTTTCATAAAACCGGACAATCAGTTAACAGCTGATTGCCGGATACTTAAAAAAATCATGTCTTTTCATCGGAACCGGGACAATACCATTCCCCATTTTTAAGCTCAGCCATATACTAAAATGAATTAACATAAATGAGGTGAACGATATGCATTATGATGACTATGATTTTGATGACAAAAACTGCTGCAATGAATGCAGTTCTTCATCCTGTGACCAGGGTGACTATGATGTATGCTGCTGTCCTGGACCGCGGGGGCCGCGGGGATTCAGAGGTCCGGCAGGAGAAGCAGGTGCCACTGGAGCTACCGGAAATACAGGTCTCACCGGCGCTACGGGCGCTACCGGATTATCTGAGACGATAACCATTCGTTCCACAACAACAGCTGACCCGGGAACACCGGCACAGGTACATGACAGCGGGGGGCCAAATCATGTACTGGATTTCGTTATTCCCCGCGGTGATACCGGAGTTACAGGGGCTACGGGACCGACAGGACCCGGCGTAGGAGCTACCGGGCCGACAGGCGCAACTGGTGCTACTGGAAATACAGGGGCAACAGGCCCTATCGGAGCTACAGGACCAACTGGGGCAAACGGAAATACCGGACCGACGGGTGCCATTGGCGCTACGGGTGAAAATGGAGCAACTGGGCCTACCGGACCTGCCGGACCGACAGGGGCTACCGGAAGTACAGGCGCTGCCGGAGCAACCGGTGTAACTGGTCCTACCGGAGATATTGGGCCGACAGGACCGACGGGAGCCACCGGTAGTACAGGCGCTGCCGGAGCAACTGGTGTAACTGGTGCTACTGGAGATATTGGGCCGACAGGACCGACGGGAGCCACGGGACCAACTGGGGCTACCGGAAATACAGGTGCTACAGGTACCACTGGTGTTACAGGGGCCGATGGTGCCATCGGACCGACAGGTCCTATTGGTGATCCAGGCCCACAGGGGGAACCAGGGCCGCAGGGAGAACCCGGACCACAGGGTGAACAAGGACCGCAGGGTGAAACAGGAGCTACACCGATTGTAAGAGTTGGAAGTACGACAACCTCCGAACCGGGTACTCCTGCCAATGTGTCCTACGTTGAAACACCGGATGGCATCGAGCTGAATTTCATCATCCCGCGCGGGGATACTGGACCAGGCGGTGGCGGAGGAGGTCTACTTGCCTATGGTGGTAAGTATAATGATTCCGCCCAGACACTGAATTTGTTAATCGGTGCTGAGCAGCAGCTGCCTCTTCCTGTGGATATGCCTGCTTCCAATGTTGATCTTGCCCCTGTGAATGCATTAACCATAGTTACCAGCGGTGTCTATGAAATCAACTATATGTTCAACGCTTCCGCTTCACTGGGGGCTGCCGTTACCCTTGCTGTACGACGCAACGGTGCAGCCATACCGAGTACGGAAGAACGCCATCTGCTGGCAATCGCAACAGAGTCCATCTATTCCGGCAGTGTGATTGAAACCTTATCAGCCGGTGATATAATCGATATGGCAGTCAGTGCGGCTATCGCCTTAACGCTGACCCTGAGTACAGGCGTTACCGTCACACTGAGTGTGAAGCGTCTGGATGATGCTTTGGCAAACTAGCAGCACTGTCTTAAAGAAAAACACCTCCCTTCTGCTTAAATGCAGCTATGAACGGGAAGTGTTTTTTCTTATACATGCTTTTCAAAGGAACGGGCAAGGCGGTAGCATGCAATGGAAAACAGAAAATAACCAAGGATGGAAAACAATAGATTCCACATTCCGGAAACAGATGTCATACAGCTTTCATTATACAGCAGCGGATACAGACTCACCGCATCCAGAACATGAATACCGGCGGCAGACAGCAGCAGTGGAAACAAAAAAATCAACAATGCCGATAACAGCGTAAACAGCTGCTGACGGACACGGACAGAAACCATAAAGCAGAACATGATAACCGGAAGCAGGGCACACATTCGAAGGATTGCCGCCATTATCATAAAGCCTGCAATATGGATACCGGCTGGCAGCTGTGCAAACTCCTGCAGGGACGTAATCGACGCTGTAATGCATGGAAATCCATAGGTTTTTGCATGAAGGAGCAGCTGTGGAAGACGCGCCATGATAAACAGGGCAGTACCGCATAGTAATGCAAGTATCAGCTTTCTGTTTACCAGCGCCTTTTTTGCATGCACGCATGTCTGTAACAAAATCTGCCGTTTATTGCGATATTCAATGCATTGAAGATTCGCTATACTCAGCAGAAACAGGAAGAGAAAGATCAGTGTACTCCAGCGATCAGATACAAAAAACTGTCGCCGATAGCCAAAGGGAGCTACAAACTGACGTGAGGAATCCTGCTTTACATATTCATATTCCTGCAGCACCTCCTGAAAGGTTTCCTCCTTTAACAGCATGTTGGAAATCGGCTCCACCTGGCGGCGATACTGCGCCATACTGATTTCTTTTTGATCAAGACGCTGTTGCAGACGTGCCTCCTGTTTGTGCAAATCCTCATAATAGGTCTTTTCCTTCTGAAGAAACTGCTCCTTTTCTTTGGTCAGCTCCCCCTGCAGCGTTTGCATATAAGAGGAACACAACCGTTCCTTTTCACTTGTATACAGCTGCGTATGCGAATAGCTGTACAGCTGAAATCCGGCAAAAGCCAGCAGGACGAGCGCTATTTTCTGTACCCAGAAAAGCTTATAGCACTCCTGTACCCATAAACTGCAGGTGACGGGCATATGTATACGCTGTATCCATGCCGGAAGCTGACAGCTACGACCAGAGCGCTCCACCATGATATGCAGCAGCACGAACAATAGTACAGCCGTAATGAAAAGCAGGCTGCCGTAAAGCAATGTTAGGGATACAGGCTGTTGAAACACATTGAAATTCACATAGCCCTGTAACAGCTCAATCACCTGAAACAGGCGAATCGGATTCAGATAATACAGTACACGGAAGGTCCCGGTCGGAGATAGGAATATATGCATGAACAAGGATAACAGAACACAGGCAATCATACTGAGACAGCTGATTACCCTATGCTTAAAAACCATGCAGAGAAGCAGCATTGCCTGAGCGAAAATAAAACAGATGCATATCTTCAGAAAGAAAAACAGCAAAAGAAACTGGTAAATGCTGATTGGCAGAATGGATTGTTGAAAAGCCGCAAGCGATTGCAGGGAAGCAGACAGGTGAATGCCGCCATACGCAAGCTCCATAAGCAGAAGATTACTCCCGTAAAACAGGCCAACAATCACAGCAGAGGATACTGCAATGGAAGCCGTCTTCGTATTCATATAGGTATGCCGGCCGCGTAAATTCCCATACAGCATCGGCAGCAGCTTTCTTTGACTCTCCTGCTGATATACCATGGTCGCAAGCAGAAAAATTGCAAGCATGACAAGTACAGCGGTTATGGGATATGATAACGCCTTCAGCAAGGCATCCTGCAGCTGGAAATCAATAGATACTGTATGCATTGCCGCATAATCCTCTTTGCTTTTCTCTATATTGCGGATGGAGAAGCTATCTTCCTTTGCAAATATGGAAATGGCGGATATCGTTTTTGCCTTTTGTTCGACCTCTTTGAGAAAATCCGCATACCGCTTCACCGTGTCCGCCTGTTTTATAATCGGCTGCAAGAAAGCAGTTTCCGCTTCCAGATCACCGATATATAAAGAAGGTGTAGTTCCGCTTTGATTAAGCTCGGGATACTGGTCGCGCAAGGCTGCAATCCGCATCTCCGCCTGCGGATCGTGCTGTGTTTTCAGATTGCGGATTTGTTCACGTACAAGGGCGAGCTCCACGTCGTGTGCATGCCCCTGCAGATACGTAAAGCGCTCATCACCGGATAAGGTCTGCAGATGGGTGGATAATTTCTGATAGGCTGTTGTTTCTGCACTTTGCTGCCCCCATGTTTCGTAGGAAAGAAAGCCGATATTGCATACTAGCAGCAGGAAAAGAAACAGCAGAAACCTTTTATTTTTCCACAGCTTATACAGCTCCATTGCATACAGATTTTTCAACATGACGCTTCCCCGGCAAACAGATGCAGATACAGCTCCTCCAGTGAAGCGATACCCGGATGGCAAAGCAGCAGCTCATCAACACCACCCTGCGCGATCAGCTTGCCCTGCTTTAAAAAGATAACCTCATCTGCAATGGATTCCACATCACTTACAACATGGGTTGCAATCAACAGGGTATGCTCCTCCTTCAGCGAATCAAACACACGACGAAGAGACACCCGCTCCTTCGGGTCCAGGCCTGCCGTCGGTTCATCGAACAGCAGAATTTCCGGACTCCCCAGCAATGCCTGCGCAACCAGGATACGCTGCTTCATACCACCGGAATATGCACCGCAGCGCTGCTTGAGGTGCTGTTGCATATTCACAAGCTCTGCGACACGCAGCACCTCCTTTCGTATCTGTTTCCTGTCGATGTTTTTCAGCAAAGCCATATAGGTCAGAAACCGTTCCCCGCTGAATTCATCATACAGTCCCTGCTGCTGCGGAGCATAACCGAGCAACGCATAATACGCCTGCTTCAGCTCACGGATATCCTTATCATTGTACAAAACACTGCCTTCCTCATAGTTCAGCTGATTGCACAGGATATTCATCAACGTTGATTTTCCGGCACCGTTGGGGCCAAGAAGTGCATAGATGCCATGAGAAAGACGCAGGTCGATATGATGCAGCACTCTTCTATCCGCATAGGATTTACTTACATTTTTGATTTCCAGCATGCTGCTATTCCCCTTTCACAATGACATCCACCGGTATATAATCCGCCTTGTTGTTCCAGTAGTCCTTCTTTTTTATCAATCCATAGGCATAGCTGCTTGCCTCATACTGATCCGTACCTGCCCATGTCTTCTTTACCTCTCCGACCTGATCATAGATGACATAATACATGTCCCTGGATTCTCCAAGCAGGCGGATCGGCTCCTGTGTATCCGACATTTGCAGCGTAGCCGGTTTCAAGCTGTCATCCTTCAAGCTGTATATATATTCCTTTTCTCCCAGATACAGGAACAGATGGTCATCTTCACCAAACATCAAGCTGGCTGATGATGTATCCAGCTGCTTTCGAGCATATACCTTGCCATCCTTCATATTCAGCTGCTTCAGCATGCCGCCGGTATCCGTATAATAGATACTGTCGTTGACAAAGACACCCAAAGTATCCGCATCTGTATGAAAGCTTTTTTCCACCCTTCCGCTATCCACGTTGACGCGTTCATACGCAATCTCGGCCTGCTGTGATGCGCGGTCATAGCCTGCAAAATCCCCCTTATCCAAAAGCTCTTCCGGATCTTCTTTATAACGGTAGGCATTGACGATGAGATTTCTTCCCATACACCCCAGAATGCTTTTGTTTTTCATATCCGCAACCACCTTTTGTTCGCCGCTGCTCAGCTGTATGGCATACAGCTTTTTTTCACGGACCACCTGTACGGCGGAGCTCATTTCTCCCTCTTCGGTACTCACATTCTCCGTCTTCTCCACAGGAACATACAACACATCCCCGGCTACTGCCCAATCCTCATAGCTGAAGCCATAGCCGCTTGGAAGCTGACAGAGCTCTTTGCGGTTCTTACCATCCAGATCCATTTGTAAAATTCTAGCAGGTACGGTTACAGTCTCATTTTTTTCATTAACAACACTATCCTCATTTGCTATCAGATATACATGGTCCTGCTGAACGATCAGCTGCGTAATCATATCCAGACCTGCATAATATGAGGTGCAGGAAGTGTCATTGTGTCTGCACTCCGGCTTATCACATAAAAAGATTTCTTTCTTATTCTCATAATCGGTATATAAGATATTGGAATACAGGTTCCCTCCACCGTTATCGATGGTTTTTATACGGTAAAAGCCCTGTTCATTTCCATCACCCTGATTGAGGGAGCGAAACGACCATCTCTTTAGCTGCAGCGCTTCATAGGAAGCATTCTGCTTCTGTGGTTTTCCGCCAGCTTTATCCGATATGGCTTGTTCCCTGCTTACACAGCCTGCAAGCAGTGTAATACAGCAAAGCAGCATGCATAGTTTTTTCATTATATCATCTCCTTGCTGCTACTTTAGCATCCGGTTGTATCACAGTTGTATATTCTGCGAGTATCTTTTGTTCACTGTTAATACGATGCAGCTTTGACAAAAACCAATAGAAAAAACGCCGATATTCAGCGTTCTCAATGCTGTATATAATTATACAATGTCGTAGAGGTATGCTGCCCCAATGGTGTGATTCCCATCGTAAATCGTGAGGAATCCCCTAAATCCTCCACCTCGCAATACACCTGTACCTTCGCCTGATAGGATTCATAGCCATATCTGGTATAGGTCCAGTCCTTTAGGGAATCAAGACCCAGATACTGAATCATATTCCAGGCGAATTCCTTACGCTCCTGTTCGCTGTACTGCTTTACTTCATACCTGTAAAATTCAAGATTCAAAATCTTCTCGGTCTGCTTGTCCAGTGTGAAATCCCCGATATTATCATTCGCTGTATTTAGGCGGTATACCTGATTCAGCTGCCAGGCACCGCTTTTTTCACTCATTTGGGACAAAGTGCCGAATTCGACGGAAAAGGGCTCCCCCTTCTTCAAATCCAGCAGCTCATAGGGAAAGATTCCCTGTGCAAGCAGCTGATTCAGCTCCCGGCTATATTTCTTTTTCACCTCTGTAAGCTGACTCTGCTGCTTCTCTGTATAGGCACTCATATCGGACAGATGAAAGCTTTCATTATCCATCATGGTTTCATTACCCTGATAGAAATTGGCATATACTCTGGAGACAACCGGATAGTTTTTGGCGATATCCTCCGTGGATGACTGCCACACGATATCCTTATCCACTGCAACGCTGTCCTGGATGTAAAAGATACCCAGCGGCAGCAATACAGACAGACTGCAAACGCCCAGACACAAGGCAAATGCAATTCTAGTTTTCATGATCGATCACCTCCAGCAGCATCGCAACAACCGTTCCCTCATGCAGTTTACTGGTAATCAGCAGGGGACTGCCATGCAGATCGCAGATTCGCTTGACGATACTCAGGCCAAGACCTGCACCGCCCTGTTGCCGGGCTCTTGACTTATCCGCCATATAAAACGGCTGGGATGCCTGCTGGATATCATCTTTCCGCATACCAATTCCATGATCCGTTACCGATATGCGATAGCTCTTCCCGCACAGCTCTCCCTTTACTAATATTTCCTGATCGGCGTCGGATGCCTTGATGGCATTATCGATCAGATTGCGCAGGGCACTGAAGAGTAGCTCCTCCAGCGCATACACCGTACAGGAAGCACAATGGAAGCAAAGCCGATCCGTAATGGAAACAGCATCGTAATATTGGCGCAGCTGCTTCACCACACTGGCAATAGAAACGGGCTGCAGCTGTATGTCCTTCCCGCTCAGGGATAGAAGATCCATCAGGGTATAGGACAGTTTTTCCAGACGCTTGCCCTCTGTATAAATATAATCCGCACATTTTTTCCTTGTGTCCACATCACAGTCATACGTGCGCAAGGTGTCCGCAAACCCGAGAATCGCCGTCATCGGTGTCTTGATTTCATGGGCAAAATTGCTCATAAAATCCTCCCGCTGTGCAAGGTTTACCTCCAGCTGTTGAATGGTCTGCTGGGTCGCTTTTGCCATCTCATCAAAGCTGCGGCTCAGCTCCCCGATTTCATCATCACTCTGGATACTGGTGCGTTCCTCATAATTCCCGGATGCGATGCGGCGGCTTGCCTCATGCAGCTTCAGAATCGGTTTGCTGAGATAGACGGACAGCCGCTTCAGCAGCAGAAAGGAGAACAGCAGGACGCACAGCAGTGTGAGAAAAAAGGTTTGAAACTGCCGGTTTCGCTCCTGAAAGCAGGATGTGATATCATAACCGCTTTCCAAAAGGTAGGTGAATTTCCCAACGGTGATCTGACTGCTGACCAGCATGATACGGGAATCGTTATAGGAGACAATGCGATAGGTCTGCGGGTCATTCAGCGAATGCTCTTCAAACAGCTTTTTCTCCCCTGTCGCATACAGCACGGTATGCTTTGTATCCAGCAAAGCATACTGGGTTTGCGGCTGGTTCATATGACTGGCAACCTGCTGAAGATAATACATTGAGCGGCTTCTTATTGCCTTTTCATCACTCCCAAAGGAGGTCAGATTGGATGTGGCATCCTGTGTCAGCTTGGATTCCAGAGAAAAGGATTCCAGATCGTGCGTCTGCATATTGCGGGATATATAGGATTGCAAAAGGTGGTCATGATTCTGTACCATCATAAAGGTTGCGCCGGTGGAAAACAGAATCGCGATAACTGCAGTGCTGCTCAGTGTGAGCTTATCGCTGAACTTCATCCTTCACCTCCAGCATATAACCGATTTTATACACGGTCTGAATCACCCTGTGCCAATCCAGTTTCTTGCGCAGACGCTGTATATGCAAATCCAGGGTGCGTGTCTGTTCAAACTCCTCCTCATGCCAGACCTTTTCATACATCGTATCCCGATACAGTGCGATATTTTTATTTTGAACCAGATACAGCAGCAGCTCATATTCTTTTTTTGTCAAAGCGATGGTGCGGTTCTCCTTTTCCACCAAACGGGTCGCTGTATGAATCGTGACGTCCAGTACATGGATATCCTGCATACTTTTATGATAACGACGCAGCACATTTTCCACTCTTGCTGTAAGCTCATCCACCGCAAACGGTTTCACAAGATAATCATCCGCTCCCATATGCAGACCCTTTACGCGGTCCTGCACACTGCCCTTTGCCGTGATAAAAATTACCGGAATCTGCAGCTGTGCAAGATATTCCATCAGTTCATAGCCATTGATTTTCGGAAGCATAATATCCAGCAGAACCAGATCATAGCTTTGTTTCTCCACCATTGCTACCCCCATTTCCCCATCCTGCGCATACTCGCATTCATAGCCGACTCTTTTCAGATTCAGCATCATCACCTCTGCGATGGCCCGTTCATCCTCAACAATCAGAAGCCGCATGCTATCACCTCTTTTCTGTATGATACATAATTCTTGTATCCAAATTGTATCCTGTCACCTTTTATTTTACCATACTTTATAACCATCCCGTACAGCTCCATGAATTACCTTGTCAACTTAAAAATACAAATACAGCAATCTCTACTGTGTATCTTAAACAGTATTGCCATTCATCAGCACATCTTCATGCAGGAAAAGGCCTAGTTAATTAAAACATTACCTACAGTCATGTATACAGAGATAATGCTGATTACTGAAGAGCCTGAAAAGAAAAGTCATCCCTTTTTTTATACAGGATGGCTTTTCTGTTGTCTTCAAAGTATTTTATTATGGAAAAGGAATGCGTATTTATTATGAAATTATATATGCTTTTTCCCTTATCTTTTCAAATCTTCTCAAATGTCCGAATAGCCCAATTTTACAAGCTATTCGAGCATTTTGCTTTTGTGGTAAACCTCGCATAACAAGGTCTGACTTCTTATATTTTTCCTATCAAACGTGGTTAAAATCATGGTAAATACTTCTATGCAATTAAACGCTGAATCTCTGATTTTGCGGTATCTAAAGATAATGGCTGTGTTAGAAGTCACACCGAATGAAATGCTGTCACGCACATGGAAATTTGCTTCTCATATAGAGAAAGAAGTCTGTCTGTTCGTCAGAGGGGAAGAACGGTTAAACGCTGAATTAAAATACGGGCACTATGATAACTACTTTGACAATGAGGAAGAATGGCTGGACTATGAATTATAGCAGTTACGGAGTATATCACGGAATATATCAATGGCAAAGACATCGCAGCGTCCGTCCTTTACCCAATCAAAGAATATGTCCAGTATTTGAAATTTCAGAAGATTTTAGACCACTATGATGAGTTTTAGAGCCTTGATATGTTTGGAGAAAGCACAGAGGGAAACAAACACATTAACCCTTATGCTCCATTCGGCCAAGGCAAGGTCATTGTAAATATGAATTTTGAAGATGAAGACGAATAACTTTTATCCTCTCATGGAAGATACAGCAAACAAAGAGTCCGATTAAGAGTGCAAGCAGCACCACCTACGGTGGCAAGGCTCTTGACAGAACTTTTTCTTTACTGTTTTGGGGTAATCAAGAGGAATAAAGGGGTAGTTTATTGCCATATTGTGTGTAACACGAAAATAAAATTTCCTATATATCCATTGACACGAGTATGAAATCATACTATAATTCAAGTATGATTTCATACTTGAAGGAGAGATAACATGCAATATAAACAAAATAAAACTTTACAGGAATTTGACCGTCTAAATCGGTTAGTAAATGAACTGTATCACGAAATTGCTGTCAAACAAGGTATATCCGATAGCGCGTATTCTATATTACAAGCAATGCTGATTTTGGGAAACGGTAATACACAGACAGATATTTGTAAATATACTTGTTTAAACAAGCAAACAGTCAACTCCTCTGTAAAAAAATTAAAACAAAATGGGTTGATTGAATTTCATCAAGGAAATGGTAGAGAAATGAAAATCTATTTGACTTCTAAAGGTCAAAATTTTATAAATGAAAACATTTTGCCTATTGAACAGGCTGAAAATGAGGTTTTTGATGAAATGACGATCCAAGAACAACGGGAGATTTTGCGCTTAATTGAAAATTATTTAAGTTCTTTCCGTCATAAAATTGAAAAATTACAAGGAGAGAAATAATGATACACAAGATACTCAGTACTTTCGGTTTAGGCATTCTTGGTATTGATCCCATAACAGCAGTTTATCTTTTATCTATGGGATTACGCAACGAAAAGAAAACAAAAGTCACTTTATTTTTTTTGTCTTTTGCAGGGTTCAGCATTTTTGTCGGTGTAGGGCTTGCTATGATTTTAGGTGTAGCTGCAATAGATTTTATAAAGAGTGTAACGCCAAGTGATGATAGTCCCCTATGGGCAGTTTTAGAATTTGCTATCTCTATTTTTATTCTGATATGGATTTCAAAAAAATTGTTTATAGATAAAAAGCAAACCGAAAATCAGACAAAAGAAACCGTTAGTGGAAATGTTTTAAAACATATTATTACGGGTTTTGTATTTGCAATCAGTTCTTTTACAGACCCTACATTTTATGCGGTGGTGCTTATAAGTGGCGAAACAGATAATATTTTTATCTCCATTCTGCTTTTAACCATTTGGTTTTTAGTCAGTCAGTGCTTGGCAGTGATTGTATATATTGCAAATCAATGCAATCTTCTGAATAAGCTGGTTCATTGGGTTGATAAATTCAAAAACAGAAATCTAAAGGGAGTTAAAAATGTTTTTTATATCATTCTGATCGTCATTGCCATCTTGTTAATCGTTGATACGGGATTTTATTTATTCTATGGTAAATACCTATTTTAATCTTTAAAATCCCTTTACTTCTTCTATAAAAGGAAATTTCTGTATGAAATATATCAAGAAAAAATCAGAATACTAAAAGCCGGTATAAATATCTATTTTTTTAAAGAGATTGCAATTCCTTTACCCGTACAAACCATTTATTTTGTGCGGGCTTTTTCACGTTCTGTTTCTGTACTAACAAAAAGATATAAGCATTATTTCCACTGCGAAATAACTAGTTTATATATTTAGGCATGTGTAGAGGGGAGATGAAATTATGAGGACATCTTCTTTCGAGCATATTGTCAGATTACAGTTTAATTCTTTACTAATTGTTATTAAAGGCACATTATCAAGTCATAGAAGGCAGATTACCAAACGTTTCAAGCATGAAGTGCTGTTTTGTGAATTACCTAAAATGAAACGGATCGAGTATAGTATGAATGATGACTATTCACATGAACTTGTATCATTTCAAGTGCTGGATTTTGTAATTCGTATATCTGATCAAAAATTAAGTACAGCATCGAAAGAGTGAACAGAAAAACAGCGTAGTACTATCTTGTTGCATTTCTTTCAAGATATGAGTGACAGAGAAATTTCAGAACTGTGTCATGTACCGCGTTCCGCTATCAACAGTAGACGGGATAGAGGACTGAAAAAATCACAGCAGTTATTAAACGCAAGGAAATAGGACAAATGAAAAAAGATTATGGTTATCCCTCTTATGACCTCATTTGCAGAGTGACTAGCGGAGATGAAAAGGCAGTCAGAGAAATATTAGATTGCAAGAATAAAGGGAGATACACAGCTTTTATGGGTTCTTTCTCGATTGTGGGTAAACTTGAAATAGGGAGAGTTCCATACGATTGTAGTTATCAATAGAAGCTGAAGTCTCCCTTTTGCAAACACCCTAAAGTTAGAAAGAACCCTTTTATGTGCTATCTCCCTTATCGGTTTTATTGTCATATCAAGGCTCATTCAATCGTGGCATATCCAGGTAAAATGAATGTTTTTGCAATTATAAAATTGCTTATAAGTATAGTGTTTATGCGAATAATTCAAAAATACATATAAAAATTTCTCTTAAATTACAGACAGCTTATTTCTTGTCAGATTTATTTAATCGTTTTCTGAGTGACTCAAAGGTATCACATTCCAGAAGTAAAGTGGATACGATATGCATCTGCTCCTCAGTTAATGCCTGCAGCCACGTTGCGCAAGCCTCATGATACTTCATTTCTATGAGTTTGTGTAAGAGCTGCCTTTCTCCTTCCAACTTGCCTTCTATCTTTCCTTCCATCCTACCTTCTATCTTTCCTTCCATCCTGCCTTCTATCTTTCCTTCCATTTTTCCGGCAGCTTTTCCCTCTTCAAAGCTGTCACGCAAGCCGTTGCGGTAACGTGCTTCTCCCATTTGAATCGCCATAGCCGTTGACCACAGCTCATCATCCTTCTGCATTTCCTCATACTTATCCACGAATACCTTCACCAGCCTTTCCTTCGACTTCAGTATATCATTTTTTTCATTATTTTCAAACAGATACAGCAGCTGTTCAAAGTCATTCAACTCATTCAACTTTGGATTTTCTTTCCCTTTTTTCAATATTATCAGCCACATAGAGAAATATGACATTTGTATGAACAATATGAAAAGCCTCAGCACTTCATGTGCTGAGAACCTTTCGTTTACGGTATAGAAAAGAAATTCACAATTATTATGTATAGAATAACTTATTTCGTATCAGTTTTATTTAATTGCTTTTTGACAGCCTCGAAGGTATCACATTCCAGAAGTAAAGTGGATACGATATGCATCTGCTCCTCAGTTAATGCCTGCAGCCACGTAGCGCAATCCTCATGATATTTCATTTCTATGAGTTTGTGTAAGAGCTGCCTTTCTCCTTCCAACTTGCCTTCTATCTTTCCTTCCATCCTACCTTCTATCTTTCCTTCCATCCTGCCTTCTATCTTTCCTTCCATTTTTCCGGCAGCTTTTCCCTCTTCAAAGCTGTCACGCAAGCCGTTGCGGTAACGTGCTTCTCCCATTTGAATCGCCATAGCCGTTGACCACAGCTCATCATCCTTCTGCATTTCCTCATACTTGTTCATGAATACCTTCACCAGCCTTTCCTTCGACTTCAGTATATCATTTTTTTCATTATTTTCAAACAGGTATACCAGTTGTTCAAAGTCATTCAGCCTCTGCATTTCCTTCTTCTTTACGATGTCATTGATTGCCGGCATATGAACAAAGGTACGAAGGATGAGCGGATATCCGCTTTCATCTTCTCCCTGCTCATTGCGCATCTGATATTGATTGATCAGATTTCTGTTGTTCCATGCATACTCATCGATGAATATGATTTGATAAACCGGCTTTAATTGATCATAAAACTCACCGCTTTTCAGCTGATTGTTCAACGCTCTGGCTCCGTAAAATTCAAAACGCATCATTTCCGCTATTCCCTTACAGGTCGTCTGCATCTCGATATTGAAATGACGATTTTGTTCATCCTTCACGTGGACATCCAGAATGATGCGCTTCTTTCCGATGATGTCCGGATCCAGGTTGGGATTGAGTACGGTGCTTTCCTTTACCCTGATACCGGTAACACGTTCAATGATGGTGTTGCGCGCGTACACAGAGCCTTCATCCTCGCGGGAAAGGGTGTACTTAAAAAATAGATCGTTACTGTAGTTGAGTTGATTCATTGCATTTGACATTTTTATGTCCTCCATTCTGTAAGGGCTCCTTACCCCCTTCTATACGTATGGAATCTGTCAAATTCCTAAAAAATCCGCAAATTTTTGATAACTTTTTCTATTTTTCACGTTAAAAGGGATTTTATCTAAAAAGCAGGCAGAATACGCCCATCTCAGTGGTCGATGAACAGATGGGGGATACTCTGTTCACCCTACGGCGCACTCTGTGTACCTTACAGGCATGAATGCAGCCATATTTCTTTTCATCCTTGATTTCTTTCTATTTACAAGCAGCTTCAGCCGTATACTTTCCTGTCACCGATTAACATAACTTAAGAAACCGATGGTATTTTTTACTTCATTTTTATTGTCTACTACGCTAAACTGTAGATGACTGCGTTCAGAGGAATGCTGCTGGATATATCTGTTTATCCTGCACATACTTGCATACGAAAGCATTACGAAAGCGACACTTATGATATGGAATTATTTGACATCCTGCAAACCGCGGAAGAGGTAAACGGCATTGATATGAAAGCTGTTTTGCAGGCAATGGGAATCAGTGTAAACGTAACAAAGCATACAGAGCAGGAACAGGCAATGATCTGTTCGTTTGTATCCAATTTCATCACCCTTCCTGCATGGAGGGTGGATAATGACGATATTGTGAAGGCACTGCTGAATGTTCTGGTAGAAAAATATAAGCTGCCGCTATCCTTTGTAGCTGCGACGGCAGGAGTGCAAAAGGAGCAGCTTGCGACATTTCAAAAGGGCGGGGAGATTCCCCTTTCCACTAAATACACACTGGCCGCGCAAATCAGCAGACTGAGTAATATGATTTGTCCCTTTGATGAAACCATGCAGGCATTGAAGCAGACAGGCAGGAAATAACTGCTTTCCCTACTGCAAAGAATGAATCAAAAAAATCAACCACAGTGAATACACATCGGTTGATTTTTTTGTGCTCTCCTAAGTGTGAGTAGTATCCGTCCGTCGGTATGCTTTTCTTTATGATACCGCGCTGCGGGCATGAAAAAAAAGGCAGCAGTTGTCAGACATTCCGCATACGACAAGAAATTTTCAATCAGACAAAGCGGAACACCCCCATTGAAAGCAGCTGTGACAGGCTGTACAACAGCCGCATGTTATCTTAAGTGCTTTTTCGCTTCCTCAAAATCCTCAAACACCGTGCGGTTGATCTGTGCAGAATCAATACGGCAGAAACCACCGCATTCTCCATAGCTGTCAATACTGAACACGAAGCCGTTTTGTTTGGTTTCCACATCGATAACATGTCCATCATGAATCTGCCCCTCATCCAGGTAATATACGAGAGTTCCTTCCTTCATCCGATTCCTGTTCAAAGGAAGAGGACTGCAAACTTAGAAACAGTAAAAGATCAAGCACATTGATCAGCCGATGCGCCTGATTCTTTTGATTAAGCTGATTTTATGAGGATTCCTTAAAGCGGAAAAGACAACTTACTATCCCTGTATGCCTTTTCTTTCCTCATCCCATTCCCGGATGACCTCCTCCAGAATGGCTGCGGCAGTTTCCACCGTATGCTCACATTTCTTTTCCTTGCTGTGATACACCGGTTTAATCTTCGCACAAAGACGAGAACCCATTTTATTTTGAAATGCTATGACCAGCTTCTGCGTCAGTGTTCGAAGAAAAGAACAGTCGTGTGCCTTTGTTTCCACATAGCGTGCGGAAACTACACAGGCTGCACCGCACAGGGCACCGCATACATCTCCAATCTGAAAGCCGCCGCCAAAGGCTGCTGTCATCTTCATATCCCTGTCATGCAGGTCAAGACCATATACCTCATTGCCTGCGCGAATGATGCTTTCCGCACAGTTGTATCCCATATGATAATATTTCACTGCTGTTTCTGCTAACATATCGAACCCTCTTTCTCTTTCACGTATTCAGTATACCAAAAGTTTCTTTTGAAGAAAACCATGAATTTATCTTCTGTCACATTCTTCTGTGAAAAACTGCCGGATTGCTCCGGCAGTATTCGCGTTGCATCATGATGTGCCGTGTGCTTTTGCAGAACTGCACCCCTATCCGCCGATATTCGCCTGCATACCGAGCTGTCGGGCATATTCCAGATAACACATCAGATCCTCTTTCTGCAGCATTTTATTCGATAAGGTATACGGTTTTCCCATCTTTTCGTATTTCACCTTTCCCAGTGTATGGTACGGGAGAAGATTCACCTCGCAGACACCAATGGATTTCAGATATCGCAATGCGGATTCCAGTGTGTCCTTTTCATAATTGAACCCCGGTATGACGGGAATGCGTACAATTACCTTCTGTGGATCCACCTTGAGAAGATAACGCAGATTTTCCTTAATCAAAGCTCCATCCGCACCGGTAACCGTATGCAGAATGGCATCATCCGGATGCTTGAAGTCAAATAGAAAAAGATCAATCAGCGGCATCATGCGTATCAGCAAATCGCTGGAGTAGTTACCGGTCGTTTCCACGGCGGTATGAAAGCCCTCCTGCTTGCAGGCACGAAGCAGCTCCCATAATGCTTCCTGCTGAACAAACGGTTCACCACCGCTGAAGGTGATACCGCCGCCGGAGTTTTCATAATAGTCCCGATCCCTGCACAGCTCCGCCATAATCGCTTCCAGCGTCATTTCCTTTCCCTGAAATGCTATGGCATCCTGCAGACACACCCGTTCACAGGCACCGCAGCGCTGACAGCGGTCTTCCCTGTACGTGAAGTTTCCCTGTGCAAACGTGATGGCCTGATGCGGACATGCCCGCTCACACAACCGGCAGCCAACACAGCGCACGGCATTGTGAAACATTGTGCTTTTCACACTCTGTGTCTCCGGATTGGCGCACCATGGACAAAACAGTGGACATCCCTTCAGAAAGAGTGTTGTGCGAATACCCGGACCGTCATGAGTCGCAAAGCGCTCAATATTCGTGACGTTAATCATACAGCATCCTGCTCAGCAGCTCATCCTGAATATCTCTGGTAAGATTCACGAAGACAGCACTGTAGCCGGCTACACGCACAATCAGATCCGGATACTTTTCCGGATGCTTCTGCGCATCCTCCAGTACGCCGTGATCCACAACGGTCACCATCAGCTGGCAGCCGCCCTTCTTAAAATACGTATCAAACAGGATTCGGATTTTATCCCGATCCTCATTGAACATGCGCGGTGTGAATTTGATATTCTGCACACTGCCGCCATGATATTTTGCCTGAAATCTGCTTAGGGAATTCAAACAGGCTGTCGGTCCGCTCTTTGCGGCGCCGCCCTGCGGATTATTCGCAGGATTCATAAAGACACCCGTTTTCCGTCCATCCAGACTGGCGAAGGTCTGATGACCCCAGTCTGTATTCGTTTGATTATTGGAAATAACAATCAGATAATAGCCAAGACCCGCGTCAATGCCCCGCTGCCGTATTCCCTTAGCGACAAACTCATATAAATCATTGGCAAGTGCATCGCATTCCGGCTTGTCATTTCCATATTTGTCTGCATGCAGCAGGTCTCTTCGCAGCTGCTCATAGCCTTCAAAATCTGCGAGCTGTGCCTCATGCAGCTGTTGTAGTGTGTATACCTTATCCTCATATACCAGCTTACGGATCGCATACAGAGCATCACTGGCATTGATGTTTCCATAGGTTTCATTGGTACCGCCCAGAATCTGTACACCACCGTCAAGCAATGCCCTTCCACGGGTGATACAGTCATCCATCAGGATCGAGGTAAACAGAAAGCTTGCCTCCTGATTCATCACCTCATAGGAATGCTTCTGTGCCTCCACACTGAGGTCAAAATAATAATCCAGCAGCTCCTTATAGGTATCATACAGTTCATCAAAGGTGGTAAACGCACTGCACTCCGGTATGGAAACCGGACCGTTTTTCGCCTTGCCATCCATTGGATCAATCCCTGCATTTAAGGTGATATTGAGAAGCTTCAACAGGTTTAAAAGGGTATTCGGTGTACCGACGCTTTTTCCCTGAATCACGAATTCTCCACAGCCGAAGGGAACATACTGCTCCGCTATCTCACGGGATACACGCATGCCGTACATGACTGCCTCAATATTGACATCATCATTGTACAGCGTCGGATAGGTTGCACCGGATCCGATGCAGTCATATGCCATATCCATGATATCCGCCGGGGTATTTTTACTGAAGCGCAGCGTAAACTGCGGCTCCACGTAGCGGGTATCCCGACAGACACGCAGGCAGATACGCGCAAAGGTATCGCCTTCCTCTGGATGCTCTCTTCCTTCTCCGCCGACGATGATACGTCCATTTACCGTTGTACGGCGGTTCTCAATCATTTTCCACAGAGACTTCAGATACCGGTACGCTTCCTCCTCCGTAATCAGATCGTCCTCCAGATCACGCTGCAGATACGGCCCCAGCACATCATCCATGCGACCGTAATTGATAACCCCTGCCACTAAGGCATAAATCCAGAACAGCTGCAGCGCCTGATGAAAGGTCGCAGGCTTCTGTGTGCGGATTACCGCAAGATCGCGTTCCATCAGCTCCAGATCCTGCAATCGGCTGCGCGCAGCATCCAGCTTTGCTTCCCGCACCAGCTCAATCTGACGGTCGATAACCTCCTGCAGTAGCGTTAAGCTTTCCACACAGCTGTTTAAAAAGGTATTGGGCTTCTGTGAGCGGATCAGCTTTTTCAGCCCCTCCAGTCCATATGCCATGAGCTTTTTGTAATTCAGCATCATACCAGATAAGCGTGCAGTTGCCATCAGCGGATAGGAGCAATCGATAAAGCGGCCGATGGTGGACTCATTTAAAACATCTGCACAATATATCGCCTTGGTGTCATGCTCCTCCCAATAGGCATACAGAGCATCCACTCTGGCCTTTTCTTCCTCGCTGTCGAGCTGTTCCTTAAACGAGCGCAGCTTATGGAAAACACAGTAATGGGAAACACCGCCGATGCTGGTCACACTGCCAAAGCCAATCGGCAGAAAATCCAGACGTCCGGCCAGCAGATCATCATCCTCTATGCTTCGAAACAGAGCAGGAAAAATAGTACGCAGGCAGCGAAGTTCACGTTCTGCCTTATCCAGAGCGGCACTATCCCTGTGAGCCTGTGTATAGGCCTCCATGATGGCAAGCTGTTCCTGTGGTGATTTCTCGCACGGAATCGGTTTGGATACCTCAACATTCTGCGCGCCGTCAATACTGATTTTCTTTTTCATACTCCTGTGCCTTCCTTTCTTATATCATGAGATCAGTGCTTTGCCTTTTCTGCATCTCTCCAATTATCCTGATAGCCGCCAAGCAGATCGACAAAACGCTTTGCAGTCAGATGCGGACGGGTGATGGCACTTCCTACGACAACAGAATGCGCCCCCAGATAAATGCACTTCATCGCATCCTCCGGCGTATAGATATGTCCCTCCATCATGACGAATGCTTCATCGCGGAAGGTACGGCACATCTCCGCAAACATACGGTAATCCGCACCCTCGATATGCTCTGTTTCCTTTGTATAGCCGTACAGCGTCGGTGCAACGATATCCGCACCGTTTTCCACAGCGCGTGCTGCTTCCTCCATGTTGGAAACATCCGCAAAGATAATAGCTTCCGGAATTTCCTGTTTCACGGTTTTGATCAAATCCCATGCCTGTGTGTTTTCATGTGTAATCTGTGATGTACAGTCCAGAGCGATGATTTCCGCTCCTGCCTCCCACACAGCTCTTGCGGCATCCATCGTCGGTGTGATAAAAACATCCGTATCGTCATGCCAGATTTTCCATAAACCGATCATCGGCAAATCAACCTTATCCTTAATTGCCTTGATCTGTTCCGGAGAATTCGCGCGGATTGCCACAGCTCCTGCCCATTTGGCTGCCTCCGCCATTTTTACTACGATGTCATCGGTATAGATAGGGTCATCCTTCTGTACCTGACAGGATACGATCAGACCGTCTTTCAGACCGTCCAGCAGTGCTCTTTTCTTAGGATTAGTAGTTTTCATTCCATGTTCTCCTTTTCTGTGTCCTTCTTACAATTTTATTATAGAAGGATGTAGAAAGGATGTCAATCTTTTTATATCATTTTAATTTATTTTGATTCATATTGATTCATAATGTGTGATATTTTTAAAATTTATATTATGAAACTCTTTATTCTTTAGCAGTTTTCGCAATACTGCAATAATTATATTGACTTAAAGCGTGCTCCAAGTGATTTAGTGAAGCTGATGGTTATTCATTACCATGGTATTGCTAGTCACTGGTTCTTTGTGTGATATGATAACAGATACATACTTTATAGAGGAAGTACAATCATGACAATTGCCGAAGTAAGCCGTATGTTTGAAATTTCCGTAGATACGCTCCGCTATTATGAAAGAATCGGACTGCTTCCTGCTGTTCCGCGGACTCCCGACGGCATCCGTGATTACGGTGAAAAGGATTTGGGATGGATTGCGTTCATCAAATGCATGCGTAGTGCGGGACTGCCGACTGAAGCTTTGATTGAATACGTGGAGCTGTTTCAGCAGGGAGATGCCTCCACACAGGCACGGCTGGATATTTTGAAGGAACAGCGTACCCTGCTGAAAAAAAGGGTGCTGGAAATGCAGGCTACCCTGAAGCGGCTGTATACGAAAATCGAAGGCTATGAGGACGGGCTTGCAAGAGCGGAGAAAAAGCTGAGGACGTGATATCTCCCCAAGTGAGCGCAAGCATTACATGCAGTTATGTACATAGAGGGCAGGTGCCGGTTCGATATTCCTCACCTGCCTTTTATACGCTTTCTCATTCATTTCCTTTCAGAATATATTTTGCTGGAATTGTATTATAAGCAGCGTATTGTGTATTTTTCCATCTTGTTCCCCACGAAACAGAAGGGGTGCTCTGTGCTTTGATTCTGCGGTATCGGATATCGGAAATGGGGTATCTTCACAACAGCAGGTCATATCCGGTGAAAGTGTATTTCCAACAGCTTTTATCCTCACTTTTCCTGGTACCGTCTTCACTGCTGGGCATTTGCCATGTGCAGAATGTCCCTGTACACATAGGATAAAACGGATAAGGAAGTATTTGAAATCCGACAGGATGAGGTGAAAAGATGACATATCAGGATGAATATTATGACGATTATACAGACAACTATGCAGTGTGTGAGGATGAGCATGCTCTGCAAGAGGACATTCCAACAGATACCTGCTGTGAACCCTATTCCCATACATGTTGTCCGGGGCCGAGAGGTCCAAGGGGCTTTCGCGGGCCTGCAGGTCCGACAGGACCTATGGGACCGACAGGGCCGGGCATTGGAGTAACCGGACCGACGGGGCCTACCGGAGCTACGGGAAATACCGGGGCAGATGGGGCTACGGGGCCAACCGGGCCGCGGGGAGCAACAGGGGCTACAGGAAATACCGGAGCCTCCGGCATCACAGGGGCTACAGGGGCAACTGGTGAAAATGGCGCTACCGGACCGACGGGTGCAACAGGACCTGCCGGAAGTCCTGGGCCACAGGGATTGATCGGACCAACGGGACCTACCGGAACCCCCGGTGTCACAGGACCGACGGGAAACATCGGACCAACCGGTTTAGATGGAAGAGATGGACCGACGGGTGCGACCGGAGCAACCGGCATGACCGGAGCAACAGGGGCTACCGGACCACGCGGGGCTACCGGGAATACAGGGGCAGATGGTGCAACCGGAGCGACAGGAACAACGGGTGCGACCGGGCCACAGGGACTTAGAGGATTGCAGGGACCGACAGGACCTACCGGATTAAGAGGTGCAACAGGGCCAACCGGAGCGGATGGAGCAATCGGTCCAACAGGACCAACCGGAAGCACAGGTCCGATTGGGGCTACCGGAGCAACCGGACCACGCGGTATTGAAACACAGTCCTTTGCCAGCTTTGCTGATTTTGCAAGAGCCTTTGAAAATGCTCAGCCAATGCCGTTATACCAAAGCATTGCGGATACAACCGGCAATATCACATCAACCTCCACGACTTCCCTGCTGCTGCAGCCGGGCTTCTATCAGATCTCACTGGAGGTCAGCACAATACTGTCTACAGCCGGCTATATGCAGATAACCCCGGCCTACAACGGAGCACCGCATATTGAATTTGGTATTTATTCACGAACAGGTTCCCCACAGAACACAGCTGAAGGCAGCAGTCATTTCATAATCGAGGTGACACAGGCAACCCCGTTTACCGTCAATTACAATTCCAATGTAGCAAATACGGACGGTCAGCTGACACTGGTCATCGTGAAGCTGGAGCGTTAAATAGACACCAGTCAGGTATCGATGCAGGCTTTCTGTGATAAATTATGAAATATAAAAAAAGGCGGACATTTACTGATGCCGTCTTTTTTCGTTGGGGGACTGCATCGCAGTCTCTTCCTTTCCGATACATGTGATCATCTTGGGGATGGATCATCACATACCCATATTTTACAGAAAATTCTGCCCAACGATAAGCTTTTCAGCGTAACTTGATACATATCTTATATTTTTTTAATCATTGCATTTCTCACAGGAAATCGTCAAAACGTACAGATATGCTGCTTCACAGATACATGCTTGGTTTTGGAATGTTTTAAAGCAACAAAAAAACCTGACAGCCCCGTCAGGTTTTTACTCGATTGTGGATACAAGGAAGGAATGGAGAATTCAATACTATTGCATGCATCAATAGAACCTGTATTCTCCATTTTACTAACATCATAATGCAGGAAAGAACCGTCTTGTCAGGAACAGGCTTCTTTTACGCTTCCTTTTGTGCGCCGTTTGTATCCTGGATGCCAATCATAACACAGCCCTGTATAACTGCCCCCTGATCAACACTTATGGATGCGGCTGTGATATCACCGCTCACCTGTGATTTTTCACTCAGGCGAATATGCCCTCCCGCATGAATATCTCCGCGAACAGCTCCGCCGTTTTCCAATGCAGTCGTTGTGATATTTCCTTCCACTGTGCTTTCCTGTGATATCTTCAGTGTTTCTTTGATTCAATATTACCATGTATTTCAGCCTGTATAACAGAGGCATCCTGACAGAGGATATCGCCTTCCACACTCCCATATATCTGAATACGCTTGCTGCATTTGATATTCCCCTTTACACGACCGTAAATTGTCAGGTCATCATCCGTACTGACATCACCTGTTACTTCTGTATGTTCTCCAATCAGAGAAGCACTTTCCTGCGGCTTTACAGGTTGCTGCGCATCTTTGTTTTCTTCCATTTTAGTCATATCCTCCTTCTTGGGTTCTGAATGAACCACTTCATCCTCTGGCAGATCATGTACATGATTCTGCTGTCTGGATTCATATATTCTTTTCTGTTTCTGATACCAGCCCATAAGCATCCCCCTTTCAAGGAATTACAGTCTTCTGATATATGTATAAATATATCATTTTGGCATAATAATTAAAATACAAAAAAGGCAAAAAAACGCTTTATTTATCGGTTAATTTCACTTTTTTATCACAAAACTTGACATTTGTATAATCCGTATATTTTAACACCATGTTGATTTTATAAAAGATGATGCATCAAAGGACCGCATCCGTGTTTTCACCTTTATATTTATCTCTATATTTATAGAAACAAGCTGTATGATAGAGGTTTTCCTTCAAGCATCAAAACTGCCTGTGTTCTTTTTCAATGCAGCGGCTAAAATGAAAAGCCGGTTTACAGGATTGCATACGTTTCTGTATATCGACTGTTATTTTATTTCTTATGATGCTAAAAGGTATGTTCGTGCTCGCTCTGCAGCACCTTTACATATTTATAAAAGGTGGCCTTTTTCAGTGAGGTCCTTCTGCGGTAGGTCTCCAGCGGGATATGGTTCTTCTGACAGTATTCCACCTGTTCCCGGAAATCCTCCGGCAGGCTTGCACGCGGTCTTCCATAGCTCCCCGCTCCCTCTTTCTTCTTTTCCAGCGCCTTTACGATCCCCTCATACTGTGCCTTCTTCAGCTCTTCCCGCTTCTTTTTCTCCTCACGCTTCATCAGATACAGGATGTCCAGATACACATCCGGTGTTATCCGTGCATCCTTCACCTGTATGTGGATATCCTTTTCTCCACAGTAGCGCAGCTTCTCCTCCAGGTCGCTTTCATCCTGTGCAAATGCACTGAACGACAGCACCTCCAGCACATCCCGCTCCATCAGCTTCCCCTTCAGTTCTCCCCAATTATCCTCATATCTTCTTACACACATGACTCAGCTCTCCTTACTTCTCTTCTTCCCCCAGCTTCTGCCTGTTTTGTCACTGTCCTTCCCTTTACTTCTACATATTATCACATTTAAAGAATAGTGGAGATACGAAAAATACCCCTAAAAAAGGGGTTTCTAAAACGTTTTGATTACAGCATTACAAAGGCATTGAACAATTTGAAGTAGTTAACGCTCTGAAAATGATTCAAAAAAAGTGCGGGATTTCCGCACATTATATTCCCATATCCTGAATGATCAATGCCTCCAGCTTTTTCCACATCCAAATATCACTAACAGCATCGAGAAGCATACAAATTCCGGTTCCCACAACCATAAATTCACTATGTAAATGAAATTGTAAGGCAAGTGCAGCTGTAGCTATCATCTTCGCAGCCGTAACAAGCGCAGCAATCCACCATTTTGAATATTGCAGATGCCGTATTCTACCTGTAATAATCAAATTGCTGAAAGCATGCAGAAAGGTGACAAAGGCCAGAACAGCCGGCAGTGTGTCATAAACCTCCTCCGGATTCGTCAGCATCCACACCCCCAGAAAGCTGACCAGCAGACACTCTACCAGGGATAGTAGTGAAATCAGAAAACGCTCGTCCTCCTCCAGAAATAAAATAAGCTGCGGTACACCCTGAAACAGCAGCATAACGCCTCCGATAAACGTCATCAAATCCGGACTAACCGGATACAGAAGCATAAACATTATACCAAAGCAGCTCCACATCAATGATTGATACAGACCATTCCATTTTAGTCTATGTACATATTTAATAGAAAAAAGCATACGATCCCTCCATGCGTATCCCTATGGTATCACGAACAGATAGGAAAAGAAAGCTTGTACTGCAAAAAAGTCATAAGAAATTTTCACCGGCATTCATAATGAAGCTGCGGGCTAAACACAGGTTCGGCAGAAAGAAAAATGTAAGAATATCGCATATAGGCTTCATCTGTCAAATATGATATAATTTTACCTATAGCGGGAGGTAGAGAATGAAAATACTGGATACCCTTGGGAAAACAAAGAAAGCTATCGGCGGCGTTGTGGCCATCTGTATACTGGCTGCGGTCATCTTCTTTGCAGGAACCGTTTTCGGAGGAAAACAAAGTGAACCGAAAATCACATCAACAGCACTGACACAGCAGCTGCAGGAGGTCAATGACCTTGCCGTCATGGAATATAATTATACGAAGGTGGGGAAATTTGAGAATTCACTGACCTTAAACGGATGGAATATCCCGTTGACAAAAAAAAGCTTTCTGCTTACGTATGCAGGACAGCTGAAGGCCGGTGTGAGAATGGATCAGGCCGAGGTTGATGTAAAAGGAAAAACGATAACCGTTTTACTGCCGGAGGTTGAAATTCTGAGTAATATCATCGATGAGAAGAGCATAGAGGTATATGATGAAACAAAGAATATTTTCAATCCGATCAGCATTGAGGACTATACGGCATTTGCAACTCAGCAGAAGGATAAGGTAGCGGATGAAGCAGTGGAAAACGGGCTGCTCAGTGAGGCGGCGACAAAATCGCAATCCGCAATCCGTAAATTCTTCAATATGATACCGGAAATCAAAGAGCAGTACAGCATCGAAGTAAAATTCAAATCATAAGGAGGAAAAGGAAGTTATGGTAAAGCACATACTGTTTGTGAAAATGAAGGATAATTCCATCGAGCAATGTGAGAAAGTGAAGGCATTGTTCTTATCCATGAAGGAGCAGATTCCATTTCTGCGGGAGGTGCAGGTCGGAATTGACTATCTGCATTCCCAGCGTTCTTATGATGTCGTTCTGGAGCTTGTGGTGGATGATCGGCAGGCATTGGAGGACTATCAGAAAAACACCTACCATGTAGAAAAGGTAAAGCCTTATATTCATGCCGTGCGAAGTGGCAGTGCAACTGTTGATTATGAATACTGAGGAATGCAAACGTTTGCGGCTGCTTTCTCATTTAAGAATCCGTATTCTATTGTTAACACAATTGGCGGATTCCCTTTTTGTTTTCCTGAAACAGTGCATTTCATCAGAAGCCAAAGCTTCATATCGGTCTTATTTCTCTGCCAGATACAAGCGTACACCCATGGAGCTGTATCTCTGCTGTATCTCCCCGCTCAGCTCACTGTCACTCAAAATTCCCTTGATATCTGACAGCTGACAGATCGTTTTAAATGCCTTTTTGAAAAACTTGCTGTGATCTGCACAAACTATTGTTTCCTCTGCATGCTCATGCATCATGCGCTTCATTATATTTTCATCGGTTGCAGAGCTGGTGATTCCGGCAATCGGATCGATTCCGTTGGGTGAAAGAAAAAATACATCACTGTTCATTCGCTTCATTGCCTCAACTGCCACATCATCATGGAACGATTCGTGCTTCTTATCCAGCCGTCCGGCCATTAAAAACACCTCTATATGCTCACAATGAACAAGGGCATTGGCTACAGGAAGAGAATAGGTGATAACCGTACAGCGGCAGGATGCGTCTGCCAGCTTCTTTGCAATAGCACAACAGGTGGTACCGGCATCCAATGCAACATTCATCCCTTCTTTGATCAGATGCGCAACGGCGTAGTCAGCCATCTTATCCTTCAGATCCATATGGAGCGATTCTCTGGCAGAAAAAATAGTATTTTGCGGCATTCTTCCAATACTTACCGCACCACCGGGAATACGTTTCAGCAGCTGCTTTTTTTCTAGTACTGTCAGGTCGTTTCGAATCGTTGCCGGTGAGACATGAAACAGCTCACACAGCTCAAGAACCTGCATATGCTCCTGCTCCTGGAGCACTTCACAGATTCTCTGATGCCGACGCCTTGCTTTCTTATCATTATTCATTCCACTCACCTCATATATACAAGTTTATTATAACAGAATTGCCAAAGACTTTGTGTTTATGCACTTTAATTTTTGTTTTTTTTTAAGAAAACAACAAATTTCCTCTCACATAACAAAAAGTTTATACATTCTTAAGAAGATACGAAAAGAATCTTAACGATTATTGGCCATAATAGACAATAAAGAAAGTTTAGGTGATGAAATGGAAGTTACGAACACAGCCATCAAAGGACTTACACAGAAGCAGGTAGAAGAACGCATAAGAAATCATCAGAGAAACAGCGTATCGCATTCTATTACGAAGACTCACGGGCAGATTTTCAAAGAAAACATATGCACCCTATTTAATCTGCTTAATATATTGATTGCACTGGGACTGGTGCTGGTAAATGCCTGGTCGAATTTATTTTTTCTAGCTGTGATTATCTGCAATATCGTAATTGGCATTCTGCAGGAGCTGCATGCGAAGAAGCTGGTAGATGACCTTTCCCTGCTTATGCGGCAAAAGGTTTCCGTCATGCGGGATGGTGTAGTATGCAGTGTAGATGTTCAGGATCTCGTTGTGGATGATATCATGGTTCTGTCCAGCGGTGAACAAATTGTCTGTGATGCCGTCCTTATACAGGGAGAGGCTGAAGTTAATGAAGCCTTATTAAGTGGTGAATCCGATCCCATTCATAAACGCAAAAAGGATCAGCTTTTATCCGGAAGCTCCATAATATCCGGAAAATGTTATGCACGGATTATCCATGTCGGTGAGGAGAATTACGCAAATCGTATCGCCAGTGAGGTAAAGGAAGTCCGTGCAGTTAATTCCCGGCTGTTAAATGCCATGAAGCGTATTACAAGATTGAGTGGTTATGCAATTATTCCCTTAGGTATTTTGTTGTTTCTGGAGGCCTGGGGATTTCGGGGAGATTCCATACAGGAAAGTGTTATCACAAGCTCCGCTGCATTGCTGGGAATGCTTCCCAAGGGTCTTGTTCTTTTGATCAGTGTATCCCTGGCGGCGGGAGTAAGCCGCATGGCAAAGCATAAGGTTCTTATACAGGATCTGTATTCACTGGAAACACTGGCCAATGTCGACACATTGTGTCTGGATAAGACAGGAACCATTACCACCGGAGATTTAAAGGTGGAAGCACTGCTTCCCCTTTGCGATGAAGCGGAAACAGATATGGAATATATTCGCTCCTTTTTACACTACAGCGACGATAACAATGCAACCTATCAGGCGCTTTGTGCGCAGATCAGTCCCTGTGCGGTACATGAGCCGAAAGCGAGGATTCCATTTTCCTCGCTTCGCAAATGGAGCAGCGCATATTTTGAAGGCTATGGTTCTCTGGTTATGGGAGCGCCGGAAAAGCTGCTGGAGAAGCTGGATACTTCCTTTTCTGCTATTATGGAAGAAGGTAAGCGAATGGTTGTGATCGGCAGATGTGCTCAGGTGATCGACAAGGATGCACCACTCCCAATCATCCAACCCTTGTATGCTGTCATCTTTACCGATACCATACGTCCGCATGTAGAAAAAACGCTGCAGTTTTTTCGGGAGGAGGATGTGAATATCAAAATCATATCCGGTGATCATATAACTGCGGTTTCCGCTATCGCCAGGCAGGCAGGACTTCATAACTGGAATGCCTGCCTGGATATGAGTGGAATCGGTGATGATCCATTCGTTATTGAGCAGCTTGCTGAACAGTATGCTGTATTCGGCAGGGTAACTCCGTTACAGAAAAAGCTGCTTGTACAGGCATTGCAGAAAAAGGGTCACGCAGTCGCAATGAGTGGTGATGGTGTAAATGATATGCTTGCATTGAAGGAAGCGGATTGCAGTATTGCAATCGCACAGGGGAGTGATGCTGTTAAGCAGATGTCACAAATTGTATTGCTGGATTCCGATTTCTCAGCTTTGCCGATGATTCTGAAGGAAGGACGCCGCGTGGTGAATAACGCGACAAGAGTTGCCGGAGTGTTCTTTATTAAGACCATATATTCCATCCTGCTATCAGTCCTCTGTATTGTTATGAATCTTCCTTTTCCATTCATCCCGATTCAGATAACCCTGATTGATCTTGCAATAGAAGCCTTTCCATCCTTCCTTACCATGCTGGAACCGGATCACAGGAAAGTGAATGGTGATTTTCTTTCCACCGTACTCCGCAATGCGCTACCCAACGCGATTGCCATTGTATACAGCTTTTTGGCTATTGAGTTCATGAGTGACGGCTTTTCCATCCGCTATGATGAGGCGGTTACAATGATGTATGTATGTGTTGCAGTTATTTCCATGCTGGCTGTATACCATTCCTCACGTCCCTTGAATCGTTTGCGGACGCTGATCTGCATTTGCATGACTGCAGGATTCATATTAGCCATTCTATTATTTCATAATCTGCTTCATATCACGTTACTATCCTTTCGACTCCTTATCCTGACCGCAATACTGGCGCTATCCGCTATTCTCGTACGTCAAATCCTAATGCTTTTACTGCCATGGATTCCCGGCCTTCGTCCTCAGCCAAACAATGCGAGACAGCATTCCCTATCCTGATGTTTAAAAACAGGCAGAACGGTGTATACTCTTACTGTTCTGCTTTTCTCATGCAGAAGCTGATTATTTCGAATTATATCCGTTTAATTTTTGCGTTTATCATCTTTTCATTATAAAAGATTATGGTATAATACTAAAGACGGCATTTATTTTTATCCCATAATAAGATTGTATCCAATCAGAAACAAGTAGAAATTACGTTTCTGATTGGATACGGGATATTTTACAGTTATCCTTGCAGTTAAAAGGATATACTACAGGTCTTTTCAGCCTTCGCTCACCTTAGGCCTTATTCCTAGCAATTTCAAACAAAAACCAAGATATTTCACAAATGTCCCTGTACCTCATCTGGATAGAGGGTCCGCCTCCTAAGCGGAACGTAGTTGGTTCGAGTCCAATCAGGGACGCCATTTTAAAGGGTTTTAAGCACATTGACACCAAACTGTCGATGTGTTTTTTTACTTTCAAGAAGATTTATTCTTGTGGATATTTCACAAATATTTCTGGATGGAGTCAAACGCTTTTCGGTTGAATTGCTAAGAAAAATCGTATTTTGCTAACATGACTAGCCATGACAATCAAGGATTAGAAGTGAATCAAAAAGACGAATAGGCTTTATTATGAAAAAAGCTATTGATTTCTCAATAACTTTATCTTAATGCATCTATCAGCTGTTTCATCTATTTCGGACTATCCTTCAAAGCACTTACCAGTGCATCTACATCCACCTTATTTTTCTTATGATCGATTTCTTTTCCATTTCGTTAAAAGGAATCATCAAGTTTCTGTGTATTTACTTTTTTATCTTCATCAAAATATAACTAAATACAACCGTTATCATATCTGCCTCAGTATGCCAAATTCATATATTTATGAACTATAGCTCAAACTGTTAACAATGATACCGCACCTTTTACTTTCTTCTTATCATTCAAACAGTAATCAGAAAGTACACTATCATTGAATCGTACAGCCTTATGTTAGAGTGGAGTAAATTCTATATTATTTACTTTCAGCCAAATCAATCTCAATCGTATTTATCAGTTCTTCCAAGGAAGACAAGTCATCCTTTAAATCTTGTGGTAAATAATCATTAACACTGTATTCGCTTACTCCCATTGACTTTTCCATATCTCTTAATGTATATTCTGCAATGATGTTGTTTTTATGCCTACATAACAGTAAGCCAATTGTAGGTTTATCTGACTTTATTTTCAATGTCTCATCAACAGCGGTCAAATAAAAACTAAGTTGTCCTGCGTATTCAGGTTTGAATTGTCCAATCTTCAATTCTATGACAACATAGCATTTTATAGTAATATTATAAAACAATAAGTCTATGAAAAAATCCTCACCTGCTATTTCAAGATGATATTGATTTCCTATGAAAGCGAATCCTTTTCCAAGTTCGAGTAAAACTTTTGTAATATTGTTCATCAATGCAGTTTCTAAATCTTTTTCTTTAATATTTTCCTGCAAATCTAAAAAGTCAAAAACATAAGGATCTTTCATAGTTTCTAGAATCAATTCACTTTGTGATACCTCCAATCTATTTTGGAAATTTGAAATTTTTTTATTCTCAACCTGTCTCATATAAAGATTTGTATCAATCTGATGGGCTAAAATGTTTTTAGACCATCCATTTTCTATTGTCTTTTCAATATACCATAGCCTTTCTTCCTTTGATTTGACTCTTAATATTTCTAAATTATGTGACCATGGAATTTGTGCAGCCACCGTCTGCACAAATTCAACTTCCTGATATTCTCGATAGAATCTTACCATGCTTTTTAAATTCCTTGTTGAGAATCCCTTCGATGAGGGAAATTCTCTTCTTATATCTTTTGATAAATTATCAACAAACTTATTTCCCCATTCACTATTAGCGTCTATGATTTTCCCAATATTCCAGTATAAATATATCATTTCCCTATTAGCATTCAATAAAGCTTTATGCTGTGCCATCCGTATTTGCTCTTTAATATTTTAAAAAACACTAACATAATTTTTATCTAGTATCATATCTTTATTTCCTCCACTAATTACAATTTATCTAGTAAACCAAAGTACCAATTTTTTTGTTAACTTGTTTATCACTCATAGCCCCACGTTGAGTAGTTATTTCCTTTTTGGGTCAACCAAATTATCTCATCTTTTATTAGCGCATTTATCGACATTTTATCGTTAGAGATTTTATAAATTAAAAACTGAAATTGATTTTTCATTGAATGCTCCTCCTTTTGAATTACTGCAGAAGCTAATAGCCCAAATACTCTTTCATCACTTCTAATATAATACTTGTAGTCATCTCGTAAATTTTGCTACGAATTTGTATACATATTGTATCATCAAATCGACTATAACAAAAGAATATATAAACTCTACAGATTAAATTTTTTCAATACCAGTACCATTGATGACTAATTGTATCGTATCCGTCATAGATAAAGGATATTTGCTTCTATCAAAACATCCTTTTGGCGCATGACCCTGATGGTCAAAATCTAACACTGATATCTTTTCACCATACAACGCAAGACAAGAACTCATACTGACAGCTGTCATCGTTTTGCCACTCCTTTCTATAAGCCGATCTTTTGCCGGCTATGTAAATGAAAAAAGGACTTCCAAATGAAAAGGAAATCCATAAGTATGGTACTATGTTTTATAAAAATCATCGGTCATAAAAAAAAGACCATAGATCCAGTTTGCTAACATGACATCTTAAAATCAGGCAATATCGCAAGGAACAGGTGGTACAAAAAAAGTGCTGGCCATCTTCAAAAAAAGCCTTTATCCATGGATTTTTTGAAGATCACAGGAGAAAAGAGGAGACCTGCCAAAAAGCGAAAAAAAGACCTCCAAAGCGGAACGTAGTTGGTTCGAGTCCTATCAGGGACGCCATTTTAAAGGGTTTAAAGCACATTGACACCAAACTGTCGATGTGTTTTTTTTTACTTTCAAGAAGATTTAATCTTGTGGATATTTCACAAATATTTCTGGATGGAGTCAAACGCTTTTCGGTTGAATTGCTAAGAAAAATCGTATTTTGCTAACATGACTAGATAAGACAATCAGAGATTGTATTGATAGACCAGGATAAGTAGGTCGGTGCATTCTTTTTTCTTACTCTCCAACTCATGTAAGTTCACATTTTCTAATCAATTCATACGGATTTCATAAAGTCTTCCGTCAACTGTAGCAGATAATTTCATACTTGAAATCCATCATCCGATAGCTGCTATCGACGCCATAATAATGTTATAAATCAAATTCATGTTCAATATCTTCTTTCATCAAGAGTTCCTCGGCTGCCCACATTTTTTCTGCTAAAAATTATTCATGATTCCTTTTCCATCTATTGTATACAGCTTTCTTTCACCTCCTTCAACGAAAGACCATCGCTTTAATTATCAGCATATTAATGATAAAAAGAAACTTCAAATACCATCGCCATATACCGCAATCGTATCGAAGTCTCCTTCTTTTCTTTATGACAGCTGTCGGACCTATATCATATCCGAACGCTCATTCATTTGCTTCTTCAGAAATAGAAAACTCTTTATTTCTTCTATTTCGCCTTCTGCAAATAAATCATACCGAGGAAAGTCGTCCCCTGCAAAGAAGCATCCCCTGTTTTCTGCATGACCTCCTGTGCAATCTGCTTGAACGCTTCATCCTCCAGACTATAATCTGTACGAAGCAGCGTCGAACCGTCTTTCTCCAGCTCACTGCTCAGCTTTTCCACAACCTCATCCTTGTTGTCGAAGAAACGCTTCTTTAAATGGTAATACTCCTTATCCTCCACATCAGCCTTATAAGCAGAAATTTCACTATCCATCATATACAGCTTATCCTCACTCAAGGTACCTCTGGCGACTTTGTCAGGAAGATTGAACAGAGCGTTACGCATAACCTCATTGTCATTATTCGTGCTGTCAATTGTCAGCCACTGTCCATCGATATTCACGCGATTCCACGCATGTGGGACATTTCCGTTAAGATATCCGGTAACCACAATGGAATCCAGACCAGCCTCATCCGCAAGCAGCTTGAAGCTGGCTGCATAGCTGGCACATACTCCCTTTTTCTTCAACAGAATACCATAGGCATTAAAGGAATCATGAAAGCTTTCATCCACGTATTTGAAGTCGTTTTTCTCTGCATTTTCAAGAGCTGCATTATCATACTCCGCGCTCGTGCACAGATAATCATTGATTGCAATTTCTTTCTCCAGATTGCTCATCCCATCCTTGATGATTTCCTTCGCGACCTTCTTTACCTCTGCCTGAATCGCCTCCTGCTTCTCTTTCATTTCCTCCCGTGTCATATCGTATTGAATCAGCAAATCATTCGTATTCGTATCAAGCGATATGGAGCGCACCCCCAGGATGAGCGGATTCTGATAAACTGCCTCATTCCATGCATCCACCAGATAATTGCGGTCACTGCTTTCCCTGAAGTCATTCAAAGAAACACGGGTATTTCCATTCAGCATGTTCACTGCGAGATATTCTCCCAGTGCACTGTTGGCGTACACATGCTCACTGATTGACGCATCCAGCTTAGCATCCTTTTCCATATCATCTGCGGCTTTGGCATCCTGCATATTGCTTTCTGATTTCAATGAGCCCCCCTTGCTGCGCAGGGAATCCTGACGATCCTTCAGCTTCTTCAGCTCCTGCGAATAGGTTTTTTTATTCACATAGAAAATTCTCGCCATGTCCTGAAAGGCTGTTCCATCGATGGTATACGGAATATCCAGATAATCGATTTTCTTTGTACCGGTGATATTACCTTCATCATCTGTGATTCCAAAGCTGCCGTTTTTCAGCTCAGCCTTATCGATATCATATGTTATCAGCCGCTGTGACAGCTTACCGTCACACATGACAATCCAGCGATAGGATGGCAGCAATCCAACCTCCCTATCAGCGTATTTGGAAACCTTATCCGACTTATTTTTCGCCAGTGCCTCCCGATACGGCAGCAACGAGGCGATATCGTTCCCGTTGAAGGTCTCGGAAATACGTGAGGTTCCCTTGTCATTCATCGCAATCACACCCCATACCTTGGTCGTAGTCTTCAATTCTGCTTTCTTTGCATCATCGGCTGTGACATCATCCTCAGAGCTGAACAGCTTCGTCATATTGAAATCCTTGTTAACCAGCAGGCCATCCCTGTCATTTTCTGCCTTCCATTCGGTTTTATTTGTAATGAGCTTCTCGCTCAGCTGTGTATCAGTGAAATTGTTCTTCATATCATAGTTGTAATAGAACACCATGTATTGATCTGCCCCCGCAACAGCATCCCAACGCAGCTGTGGAGTCCCATCATCACTGACAGAAAATTCCACATTCGGAGTCGCAAGCTCTGTCTTCACTGAAAAAATGGTGACCTCCGGCTTTTTCAGCATTTCCCCTGTCTTCAAATCCATATACTGCACCATATAATATTGCCGGGCATTGCCCCAATCCCTGCTTTCTCCTCTTTCATACCGATTTTTCACAGAGGAGGTGGCGGTATCCGTAACGTAGAACTTCGGACGCTTTGGCGGATGGATTTGAATTGTATTGGATTCCTTATCAAATTCATAAACCGGATTCACCCTATCCTTAAAATCTGCATCCGCATACACATTTACAATCTGTGTAAAGTTTTTAATGTCGGGGTGATCCTTGATGTATTGTTCAAGATCAAACTCCAGCTTCTTTTCAAACACGTGATCTCTGGAAAGGTTAAACATCGGATCCGCATAGCTGACCTTTTCCTCTTCCTTATACTTCTGTTTGATATTGCTGGCCAGTCTGCTGTTATCCGCAAGGCCTGCCGGCTCCTTTTCCTTGCCGCTGCAGCCGCTGACAAGCAGTAACGCTGCTGCCAGAACTATCAGCATGGATGATTTTACAGCATGTTTCATTCCCATTACCTCTCTTTCCTTTTCACCTTATATACCTCTATATCCTCCAAAAGGTTGCATTTTTTTAATTTTTTTAAATTTACGTTTTTACAGGCTTCAGCTTTCATAGCACCAAGACCTTTCAAGCCTTATCGAATACAACAGAATCTGGCTATTCCCAAACACATCAAACTTTTTATATGCAATACGTTTCCATACGCTTTTGAATACAGAGCATAAAAGCAAAAATTCACCTAGAGACCCTCTTTGCATTCGAGCAGGAAATGAAAGACACAATCAATAGCAGCACTTCTCCTATCTTTATCCTTCATTACTCATCACAGCTCCTCACAAGTAAGCCCGGAAATTCCTTTATCCTGGCATGTGATAGCTGATGGTAGCTTTTGGCTTATTTCCAACGGATGCAACGTTTCCCATGTCCGATCCTCTTTATTTTGTTAAATTGTACAGAATCGTTATAAATTCCTTCTGTGATATACCGCTGCTTTGCAGCGTATATATGACTCCATGCTTGGAATATTGCGCCAGATACTGCCGGCTTCTGTCCGTAACTCCGCTTTTTTGCATAGCAGTATACAGACCGATTCCATTGAGCTGTGAATTCTGTCTTTCAACAATCGCTCCTGTCCCCTGCTCCACTTGAAGCCGGACAAACGCCTGTTCCTTTTCATAGCTCAGCTCGGCAAACAGCTCCGCTTTCCCATCCTTTCCCTTTGCCTGCACAGCCTCTTCCTTTGCTTTTGTAAACCCCCTTGGTAGTGGTGATATACCCACCTTCGTTGAGAGCAGTTCCTCCAGCGTATTCCATGAAATCGGTGTTCGCTTTCCCTCTATGCTGCCGGTCTGCACCTGCAAATTACTGATTTTCTCTGTTTTATCAAAGGTTAAAGCACCTTCCTCGAGCTCTACATAGGAAAATTCACTATCTTCCTGCAAGGCACTTATAAACACCGGCCCGCTATCCTTTTTCAGCTGCACTGCAGTGAACACGGAAATGCCGCAGATCACCAGAAGCACACACAAGACAGCGGCTTTTTTCCATAGCAGTATGCCATGTGGCTGTCCTGCGCTCTGCATCCGTTCAAGCGTCTGATTCCATACATCCTCCGGAATTTCCACATGATCCATAATGCTCTTATATTCATTGTTCTTCTGTGTCATCACGCAGCACTCCTTTCAGCATTTCTCTTCCCCGCTTCAGCTGGGATTTAACCGTTGATTCATTACGTTTTAAATATTGTGCAATCTGTGCAACGGAATACTGTTCGTAATAAAACAGATGGATCACGGTACGGTATTTCAGCGGAAGCTTTAATACCGCATAGTACAGCTCACTGTTTTGTTCCTCCTCGAAGGGGATATCCACTACAAGCTCCTCCGTCTTCCTGTACCATGAGCTCATAAAAAACTTTTTACTGCAATTGATTGTGACACGCAGCAGCCACGCCTTCAAATGTTCTTCACTGGCAAACGGCTTTTTGTTCTTCATAAGCCGCAGGAATACCTCCTGAAAGACATCCTGCGCATCACTGCGATTGCGCGTCTGCGAAAGAGCAAGCTTATATACCATCAATCCATAGGTTTCCAAGACAGTCTCCGCATCACCTGTTTCTATAGAAATACCCAAGCTGTTCCCTCCATCCTTAATACCATACGACAACCGGAAAGGTTGCATGCTTTTATAAAGTATAACAAAAAACCAGACGGGAAACAATTCCATCTGAAGTACGGATCAAGTAAAAAAGTGATGGGAGTAAACGCATTCACATGTATCTTAAACACAGCTCAATAAGAATACATTAAATAAGGAATAGAAGCACATTTGTAGTATCAATATTGCATAATCTTCATTTATGTAATTGTATCTTGCCTTATCAAATTTCAAGTTTCTATCATAATTTAATATAGAGAACCTCATAAGCCTTGAACTCTATCTGAAAGCTGCATAAAGTCTTAAAATCCCCTGCATTTTTCTCTGTATCGGAATTGATAATGAACAGGCTTCTTTCATCACGCTCAATTTACATCGATCAGACATAAAAAAGGTCCATCAGATACTGCCGCCACGCAGCATATTAATGGACACCAGTTGATTCACGATTCCTTACAATACCATTTGCAGATCAAGGAATCGATCATGGAAGGTACGCTTTTCCACAGGTCTTGAAAAATAAAAGCCCTGTATATTATCTGCCTGGATATCCCGTACAACCTTCAATTCCTCCTGCTCCTCAACACCCTCAACACAAACCCGTATGCCGACACTGTGGCACAGCTGAATTACAGCATTGATAAAGCTTTGATGAAAAGAATTTTCATGAATCGATGAAATAAACAGCCGATCAATTTTAACGATATCCGCCGGCATCTGCGACAGCATGCCCAGGGAGGAATAGCCGGTACCAAAATCATCGATCGCGATGCGAATCCCCATTTCCCGCAGCTGCTGGAAGGAGCGCTTCAGCGCATCCATCTCGGTCACAAAGCAGCTCTCCGTAAGCTCAATGACGATATGCTTTGCAGATAAATCCGCCTGCTTCAGGGTCCTGCGGATAAAGGGCAGAAGATCCTCATTCAGCATCTGTATATAGGAAAAGTTCACGTTCATCACAAAACCCGGATTTTCCTTCACCCACTCCTTACACGTATGAACAGCCTCCTGAAACACCCATTTCCCTGCCTGATGAATCAGACCGGCAGATTCCAGAATGGGAATAAACTCATCCGGGCGAACATTTCCATATTCACTGCTGGACCAGCGCAGCAAAGCCTCTGCCCCCTCCACCTTCATACTGGAAGCATTGATCAGGGGCTGATATACGAGGTAGAAATCCTGCATACCCCGCAAAACACTGCTCTGCAACTGATTCGCAATGGATAAGCGGCGGCGTTTGATCTGTACTAGCTCATGTGAAAACTGTGTACACTGATTCTTTCCGCGGTATTTACTGGCTTCCAGAGCATTATCCGCATACTTGATTAAATCCAGGAAATTGTCGCCATCCTCCCAGAACATCGCAATTCCACCCGACACCGTACAGAAATAGCCGATATCATCAATAAAGTGCCGTCTGTTGCAGTATGCGTGGATGATTTTATATAACTCCCGCACCTGCTTGCGCGTTGCCTGTTCATATACGATGGCAAATTCATCTCCGTCAAATCGATACATGCGTGCCGACGCGGGAAGAAGACGCTGCATCGTCTGGGAAAACTGACGCAGGACAGCATCCCCGAAAATATGATCGTTCAATTCATTAATATGGGAAAAATCATCAAGACCAAGCAGGAGGATCCCGCCGTTTCTCTTATGCTCCAGCAGCTGTGTTACAGAATTTTCACAGGCTGTCTGGGTAAACAGTCCGGTGATGGAATCTATTTTTCCCTTATTCTCCAGATTGGATACGATTCCGGCGAAAAAAATCGGCTCTCCTCGGTCATTGCGTTTTAAAAGTCCTCTGCAGATAACCCAGATATATTCATGCTTACGATTGCGCACCTGATATTCCACATTATGCTCATCAGTTTCTCCGTTCAGCATAGCCGTAATGGAATCATCAAATCGCTGTCTGTCACGTTCATGAACCAGATCCCCCCACAACGGAATCAATCCAGGGACAATGAGATCGGGAAGGTCAAAATCCTGCAGCATATTTTCAGAAATTAAAGCACGATCCTCCTGCATGTTCACAAGGTAAATATAATCATCCGTACTATTGACTATGGTATCATACAGCATCCATGGATCCAGCTGAAACTCAGCCAGAATCTCCTTACCGCTTTTCATACAACAACCCCGTTTCTGATTTCAGGCTTCTTTAAAATGGCAGAATGCAGCATCAAAATCCCTGTATTTTTGAGAAGCTCTTTCTTCCTATATCATACCACATCTGCATGAAAAAAATTGCATCATTTTCCTAAATGAATGGTTTTTTAGACTGTATGGAAACTTCATCAAAAAAATATATCACACCAGCATCACACATACTGAAATAACAAATGCTTTTATGTACATCTTTTCAAGGGCACCTTCTACAACGGCTGCTTCTGTTTGATATTCCAGCAGTGATTCAATGGTCCACTGCCCTGTCCCAGATCAAGACCATCGCGTAATGCACCGCTGATAAAAGCCTTGGCTCTTTCCACTGCACTGATCATATCATATCCCAGTGCCAGATTGCCGGCAATGGCGCTGGACAGCGTACAGCCGGTTCCATGGGTGTTTGGATTATCGATTTTTTCACTGGAGAGCCAGTGAGCCTCATCCTTATGTACCAGCAAATCATCGGCACGGTTCATGGAATGCCCGCCCTTTATCAGAATGTATCCGTCATAGTCCTGCGCAATCATGGCAGCAGCCTTCCTCATATCCTGATGATTGCATATCCGTATACCACTTAAAGCCTCAGCCTCCGGAAGATTCGGTGTTATGATATCGGCAAGAGGAAGCAGCTTTGTTTGCAACAGCTCCAGCGCTGTATCCTCCAGCAGACGGGAGCCGCTGGTGCTGACCATAACCGGATCAATGACAATGCGCTCCACTGCATACTGCTTCAGCTTTTCCACAATGACGGCAATCAGCTCCGGTTGGGAAACCATGCCGATTTTTACCGCATCCGGACGGATATCCGTAAAGACACAGTCAAATTGTTCCTTTAAAAACTTCGGTGTTACATTCATAATCGAAGTCACACCGGTTGTATTCTGTGCAACCAGGGCTGTCAGGATACTCATACCGTATACCTCATGTGCCATAAAGGTTTTTAAATCAGCCTGTGCACCGGCTCCCCCTGTAGGGTCAGTGCCGGCAATTGTTACAACAGTTTTCATGTTCATTCTCCTTTCAAATCATCCAGCGACAGGAAGGCAGCATCGGCCTGCATGCAGATTTCTTTCCAGTGCGCTTTACTGGCTGCATCATATACCGCTGTCACGTGAAAGCCATGCGTCTTCAATGTCTGAACGGCATGCAGAGCATCCTCTACAAACATCGTTTCTGCCTTATCCGTATGCAGCATGGCAGGCATAAGCTCAAACAGACGTCCGTCCTGCTTATCATAGGGGAGCTCCTCACAGCTTGCGACAAAGTTCATATATTCCAGCAGACCGTTTCGTTTCAGGACCTCTTCCGCGCAAACCCGTTCACATGCCGTCAAAACGCCTATACGCATCCCCTGTGTATGCAGTCTTTCCAGACAGGCCCCGGCCCCCTTCTTGGCAGCAACCTCCTGCCTGTAGCGTCGTCGTACGATTGCATAAACCTCAGTACGCATCTGTGCCAGGGAATCCTGTATGACATACTTCTCCTTCAGATACCGGATAGCATCTGTCATCGTCATCAGCTGCAGCTCTTTACTGAGATTTTCCTCTGCTTTGATACCCTTTGTCTGAAGATAGACCGCTGCCAGATCCTCCCAAACCCACATGGAGTCCACCAGCGTGCCATCCAGATCAAATATGTACCCCTTCAAATGCTGCACCTCCTTTTATAATGAAAAAAGGGCTATGCCATGTATGCATAACCCGCGTTATATCTGCAGTCCCTACGTTGGCATTATCCAAATCAGGTAATCGGTCGAAGTTCACAACTTCCTCTCAGCCTGTCTACAAGCTCCCTTATTTCCACGCTCATCATACCATTTCCATATATTTTCGTCAACAGGCATCCGCGTTTGAAGACAAGGTTTTTTCTAAACGCTGGCTGACAGATGAGGATTCTGCAAGGCCGGTAAGAAGGGAAGCAGACACACCCCGATGCCATCGGATGGTATCCAGCTGCACATTTGTCCCTTCCATCTTTTTATCGGGAACAGTTACGTTTCTTCTTCAGCTGTGATACAATACATTACAGAGGTGATAACATGGATTTAGAAGCATTTTTTCATGAGTATAAAGAAAAAAAGAATGCCTATCAGATGGCACTGAGCACAATGTATTATGACCAGGCCACGATTGCTCCGAAAAACGGCATTCCCTACCGCAACCGCATGACGGCGATCCTGTCGGGAGAAGCCTTCGATCAAATGGCGGACAAGGAAAGTATCCAAAGGATCGAAGAGCTGGCAAGGCAGGAGAATGTAAGTGCAGAGCGTAAGAAAGAGCTGCAGCTGCTGTTGCGCGAGCTGAATGAGCTGCGTGTACTGCCAAGAGAGGTGTACGTGGAGTATCGCAGAACCATCGCAGACAGTGAGGCCGCATGGCATGAGGCAAAGGAACAGGATGATTATCAGCTGTTTAAGCCGCATCTGATCAGCGTCATAGAAAAGCAGAAGGAGATTCTGTCCTATGTCACAGATAAGAAAAGCGATTATGATTTTATGCTGGACAGCTATCAGATCAACACCGATATTGCATATTATGACCGCTTCTTCGATGCCATTCGAAAGGAACTGCTTCCGTTTCTGCAAAAGCTCCTGAAGGAGGGAACACCGATTGACGATTCCCTGCTGTTTACAGCCTTTGATATCAAGGAACAGGAGGCCTTTATGCAGGAGCTCATGGACTATATGAAGGTTAATGACAGGGAATGCTATATGACAACAACGGAGCATCCGTTCACGGACTTCTTCTCAGCGCATGAGGCACGCATTACCACGCATTATCATGAACACAATGTGATGTCTGCGATTTTCTCAACCATTCACGAATACGGGCATGCACAATACGGCCTGCAGGTAAAGGAAGCATATGAGGGAACCTCCCTGTTCAGCGGAATTGGTACAGCCATGCATGAATCACAGTCACGTTTTATGGAAAATCACATCGGAAGAAACCGTGCATTCTGGGAAGTGAATTATCCAAAGCTCCAACAGCATTTTCCAAAGCAGCTACAGGATGTTTCTCTGGATGATTTCATGCGGATGATCAATGTATCACGACCTTCCTTTATTCGTACGGAAGCGGATGAGCTGACCTACCCGATCCATATTCTGATCCGCTATGAGCTGGAGAAGGAAATCTTCAACGGCACTGCAGATTATGACAATCTGGATACGATGTGGAACGATAAATATGAGGAATATCTGGGAATCCGTCCAGAGCATGACCGGGACGGTATTTTACAGGATATGCACTGGGGCGGTGCTCTGCTGGGCTATTTCCCTACTTATGCGCTGGGAAGCGCATTTGCGGCTCAGTTCTATCATCAGATGGAACAGGATATGGATGTGGAGGAAGCACTGCGCAGCGGTGCCTTTGAAAAAATCAGCGGCTGGCTGAAGGAGAATATTCATCAGTACGGTGCCTTCAAGGATGCGGATGAGCTGATGATGGATGTATGCGGGGAGTCCTTTGATCCGAAGTATTACATCGAATATCTCAAGAACAAATACGCACAATTGTATCAGATATCTGCCGATTAAACGGAGAAATCAGGTAACAAAAGGCTGCATGCACTCGTTTTTCTTACCTTAGGGTGTTTATAAAAAGGAGATTCTAATGAATTCTCCTTTTTTTGATTTCATTACCAAACAGCTAAGAAGCGATTCCCTATGTAAATTCCTTTCATTTAAATTTGGCAATCGGCATTTCTACCCTTTCACTCCCCTTATTCTGTAAGCGTTTCTTCCATGCTGATGAAAGCACAGAAACAAAAGGGATATCCTGAGTCCTCAGCAGTATTTTGCGCACACACCTACAGCTCCTCTGCGTTTGATGCTATCACACGGGAGTACCAGTAAAAAGAATCTTTCCGTAAGCGCTTATAGCTTCCGTTACCATAATTATCCGCATCTACATATATAAAGCCATAGCGTTTCTTCATTTCACAGGTTCCCTGCGATACGATATCAATCGGCCCCCACATCGTATAGCCAATAACATCGACGCCGTCTCTCATTGCTTCTTTAACTGCTATGATATGCTTTCTTAAATACTCAATTCGGTATGCATCATGAATCAATCCATCCTCGCTCACAACATCATCTGCGCCAAGTCCATTTTCCGCAATCAGAATTGGCAGCTGATACCGGTCATAGAGCTTATTCAATACGATTCTCAGTCCAACGGAATCAATAGGCCAGCGCCAGTCACTAACTTCCAGATAAGGGTTCACCTTATCCACCATGATGACACTGTTTTTGCTTTCATTCTGCTTCCTCTTATGAGAAGCAATATAGCTCATATAATAACTAAAAGCTATAAAATCAACTTTGCCTCCCTGTAATATTTCTTCATCCTCTTCCTCCATGTCTATATGGATATCATGCTCTTGAAAATATCTTGCCATATAAGATGGATAATAGCCCCGCACAGTCACATCCAGATAAAACATATTTAATTGATTTTCCTTCAATGCCTCTAGTACATCCAAAGGATGACAGGTTTCCGGATATGGGTCTATAACAGCAATCATACTTCCTATTCTTGCATTCTTTATAATCTTTTTGCATAACTTCACCGCCATTGCACTTGCAACAAGCTGATGGTGAATCGCCTGATACTCCACCTCCAACAGGTTATCTGTTTTTGCTTTCTCCAGTAACAAACCGCCGCCTACATAGGGTACTGTCGTCATTTGATTCATTTCATTAAATGGGATCCACATCTTCACCTTGTTCTTATATCTTTTGAATATCGTTTCACAATATTTCAAATACAGGTCTATAGTTTTCCGGCTTTCCCATCCATTTAGATTCAAGGTTATTTCTATTGGCATTTCATAATGTGAAACCGTTACAATCGGTTGCATATGATACTTCCTGCATTCATCAAATACGTCATCATAAAACAGAAGTCCTTCCTCATTTGGTTCGGCTTCAAAGCCTGTCGGAAATATCCTTGTCCATGCAATTGACATCCGATAGCAGCGAAACCCCATCTCTGCGAATAATGCGATGTCCTCTTTCCAATGATGATAAAAGTCATTCCCTCTGTGTTTTGGAAAGTTTCCACAGAAACCATCTGTTCTGTACTTTTTGATTTCTTCATAGGAAGCATCCATAACAGGCCTGTGCTCCTTTACAGCCTCCTCTCGAAACGGTGTCATATCCGCAGTGGAAAGTCCTTTTCCTCCTTCCCGGAAGCCTCCCTCCAACTAATTGGCCGCAGTAGCACCACCCCATAAAAAATTCTTTGGAAAGCTTTCACAATACTGTTTCATAATACATCCTCCTCTCTTTTGTAAGCATATGATACCTTCCTGCGTCATCAAGCACAAGGCTGATACCGGATATAAAAACACTGTACTAAAAAAACACTTTATCTCCCTTACACCTGCGAAACACTGTATCGTTTCCACTTACTTATCATCTATCAATATAGGATTTTTAATCGATTTCTTCATATTCCCTCGATTCTGTTCAAAGCCTGTTAGGTAGTTTCGTCTGCTCTGATAATTTCCAAAATAGTCTGAAGCAAAGTAATAGGAGTATAAAACATCCATCAGAAACAGTACAGAGATATTGAAACTAAAATCACCGATTTTGGCATTTATCTTTTCCCGTGTTGATACGTACAAGCAGCAATCCGAATATTTCGAAAGCGTATTATTACCATAAGAGGTAATAGCAATCCATGAGATACTGCGTTCTTTTAATTTTGCGGCAACCTCTAAAATGGTTTTTGTTTCTCCGGAATAGGATACTAGGATAAATGCAGCGTCCCTTTGTGTAAAGCAGGCACTGTAGTATAGTTCATCTATAACATTCGATACAATGACAGTCTTTCCTATCTTTATCATTTTGTCCTTGAAAATTTCACATAGCCCGATTTGTATCCCTGCACTGTATACATAAATGAGCTTCGCCTTTGCAATCATGTGATATGCTCTCTGCAGCATTGCGTAATCCGTCAGCGCCAAGACATCATCAATGGTTTCCTTAAACAAAGCAGCCAGTTTATTGGTTCTCACCTTTCCATCATCCTGCGGCAGGAAGGGAAGATTGGGATCGATATTCTGAAAATGCGAAGAAAAATATGTTATCTCCTCCAAAAAGTCCTTTTTGAATGTGCGATATCCGTTATAGCCCAGTCTTTGAAAAAAACGCATCACAGTAGCTGGTGAAACATATGTATTTTCTGCAATGGAGCGTACTGTCTCAGTATTCAGCTCCTCCCCTTTTTCCAATATATAGGATGCAATGATGTTGTCTATGTTTGAAAAATGTTCTCCTCTTTTCAAAATCTGTGTAAGCAGCATATAAACACCTCTTTTATTTCATGCATATATCAAAAAGCAAGACGCTACCATCTTTCCTGATATGCCTTGCTCTGTGATCTGATTTCATGCTTCACATGTTCTTTTTCAAAACAAGTATGACAGTATTCATGTAAAATTCAAAGCATACAGGCTGATTATTCCTCTTCTGCTTTCCGATAATCTTCAATCAGCTTTTTGAACCAGTAATAGCTCTTTTTCGGATATCGCCTGTTGTGATCATCAAAATCCACCCGTACAAGCCCGTAACGCTTTTCATAACCGTTAACCCAGCTGTATAAATCCATCGTAGACCAGGCATAGTACCCCCTTACATTGCAGCCGTCTTCCATCGCTTTCAACATATAGTCAATATATCCCTGCATCATTTCGATACGCTCATCATCCTCCACATAGCCTTCATCGTTTGGTTTTTCATAACAGCCATGACCATTCTCTGTGATATACACAGGAATATCCCCATAGCGTTCTTTAATTTCCATCAATGTGTTATACATGCACTTCGGATAGATTTCCCTTCCCCATAGATTCCGTTTTGTATTTGGATCGATCGCTGTTTCATACCAGTCCCTGATACGGATTCCCTCTTTTGCATTGGAGCCTGCCCCCTTATTGTTATGGAAGACCTCCGTTTCCCCTGCTGAGTAGTCCGTAATATAAAAGCGATTGTATACGTTCAACCCAAGGAAATCCACTTTCCCCTGTAGGAATACCAGCATATCCTCAAACTTAATATAGCTGGTATCGATTCCATACTCCCGCAACAAAGAAATCAGTGCGCCCGGAAATTCTCCCTTGCATGCGGTGTCTAATATGATACGGTTATAAAACAGATCCGCAATCATATGAACACGTTCTTTTTCCTTCGTATCCGGTGCTACCTCCACATTACTGGAATCATGCACAATACCGATTGACCCGTTCAGCTTCAGCGAATGGTAGATTGCCACTGCTTTCGCACTGGCGACTGCTTCATGATAGACCGTCGTAAAATAGCGGTTAAAATCATGACGGTGATTGGGAGGATAATTCCCTACCATATGACTGCAATATGCATAGTATTTCGGCTCGTTAATCGTGACCCACAGCTTTACACGGTCACCAAAGGCGGTAAAGCAGACCCTTGCATATTCTGCAAACGCATCTACGATGGCACGATTTTCCCAGCCGCCTTCCTTTGCAATTGCTTCCGGTAAATCATAATGAAACAAGGTCACATTCGGCTCCACACCCTGTTTCAGACAATAGTCAATAACCCTGTTATAGAAATCTATCCCCCCCTGATTTACAGCACCTCTTCCATTCGGAAGGATTCTTGCCCAGGAGATGGAAAACCGGTATGTATTCTGTCCTCCTGCCTTCAGCATATCAATATCTTCCTTATAGTGATGGTAAAAATCACAGGATACATCCCCTGTAGCACCATTGATATTCAACGGGTTACCATGGGAAAATACATCCCATTCCCCTAAGCCTTTTCCATCCGCATCCCATGCTCCCTCACATTGATACGCTGCTGTGGCACTGCCCCATAAAAATTTTTGTTTTTCTATATTTTGCATAGTAGCCTCCATTCCTGCATCTTAGATGCATCATTTTACTCGTTTATGTCACGTTTTCTTGATATTGGTATTTCCTATTTACTTTTCGATGATATACCGATGTTTTCGCTGCGAAAGGAAACGTATATTTCATTGATTTCCCCAACAGGAGCATACATACCCATGTTCCTTCTCTAACTGTCGTGAAATCCAGATGGAAGCATAGAATCATAAACAGACTCAGCAGCATGAAAACAATGTCTATTCTGGTTCGAAATATACAAAATTCCATCCGCAGCCGTCTGGATATGACCATAGCCAGTTCCTCAAATGGATTTTTAACAAGATCGGCATGAAATAATACAGCCACACCATAGGAACAGAAGAGTATACCTGAAAAGATACACAGCCATTTTCCGATATAGGTTTTCGGATACCAGTCACAGAGTCCGGGCACATCATAACAGATCAGATTCACAATTTTTCCCTGCAGCAGTGCCAGAGGTATTTGAAGGTACTGTATGTTTGCAAACTGCTTTTTCAGGATAACAATCTGTGCTCCTGTGCAGGATATGAAGAATATAATCAGTACTGTTCCACTCTTGATACCGGTAATGGCAGTTAGATTCTGTGTAAAAGCTGTTATTGCAGTCTGTCCCAACTGTGATTTCATCATGCAGGATAACCCGATTGCTGTTATCAGAATACCCAGCAGCATTTCAATAAGACGCAAATACAGATAGGGTTGTTTTTCTGCTTTCTTTTTCATTCTGCATACATTTCCATAAAACGTGCCCAACCGTCCTCATCACATGGATAGTCTGTGATGATATCTGCTATCGCCTTTGTATCATCGCTGCCGTTTTTCAAACACACACCTACACCACTTGGTTCCAGCATTGTATGATCATTTGTCGTATCTCCAAACGCCATAACTTCAGCTGTAGATATCTGATGTTTTTCACAGAATTTTTTCAAATCGTATGCTTTGGAAACCCTGCGATGAGAAAGTGATAATCCTTAGAAGGATGAGCAGTAAGATATGCTTCAATTTGCGGCATATCTTCCTCGTTTACCCGGAACATGATTTTGGCATTTTCTTCCTGATAAAACACCTTCATATCCATAACTTCAATTACTTCCATTTCTGCTGATGTAGCCGATTATTTCACAACCTCATCCATCTCTTTGCAATATATGCAATCATTACGATAGATAACGGGATTACAAGTGAAAACGGACATTTTTTCTATGATTTCCCGAATCCATTCCTTTTTCAGTTTATAGTATGTTTCTTCCTCTTTCGTAAGATTGTCCCAAAGCGTTGATCCATTCATACAGATCAGCATATCAACATCTTCCAATCCCCAGCGGTGCAGCAATCTTCGCACTTCTGCAAGAGAGCGTCCGGATGCCAAACCAAATACGATGTGTCGTTTACGTAGTTTTCTGATAACTTCTTTTGCTTTTTTTGTCAACGCATGATGTTTTACAACAAGGGTATTATCAATATCACATACCACCATCCGCAGCTTTTCCGGTTTCATGATCTTGCTTTCGATGTAAGAAGACGTTCTTCATACACTGGCAAGCGCCATCTCTTTCTTCAACAGATACGGTCTGAGATATGCCGTTGCCATGCTTGTTGGTAACACATCCTCCTGAATACGGATTCCCAGCACTTCCTGCATATATGCTCTGCGCTTCACGATGCGTTCCCACACAGCCGGATATTCCTTTGCGATTGCCTTCCGCAACTGCTCATCTGCTAGTAAAATTCCACTTTCACAGCTGACTCCCCCATAACCGTTTACACTTGGAATGATATCAATCTGAAACAGCATGCCGCTTTGTAATGTTTCCTCAGACTGCGGATAGATCGGTGAGGACATCCATTCCTCATCAGCGCACAGGTGCCCCGGATTCAGTGTCCAGCCATACTCCTCCTTTGGCAATACAGTCTCAACTGCCTCATACAAATCGTTTCCGTTTATCCCGATTTTAATGGTTTCCAGCCAGGTTTTTACTGCCTGAAAATAAGGAATCGCGACTGCCTTTAGATAATCCTGTTCCTTCTCAGGCAGCTGCTCAGCACATTCCACTGCATAGCCAGCACGACTCTGCAATCCTCCCTTAAATCCTGTGGTGATGGAAATTTTATCACCGCACTGAATTTGTTTATTACCCGGATACAGATTGGCTTTTTCAAAACGGGCTCCTGTAGCCATGATGGTCACAACACTGTGACGCTGTCCGTCAGCTGCAAGTGTTTCTGCCATTTCCATTTCCGTTTTACCGACCTTTAGGCGATCCATGGTCTTCAGTATGCAGTTTCCTGCCAATGCTGCCCCGTATTCATAGTGTGCAAACTCATTCGCATTGTTGGTTGTACGAACACCGTTTTCTCCAATGAGGAGATACGCTGCATTGGTAAACTGTGCTTTCCCGCAAACCGTCTTAAGTGCCTCAACAAGAAAATACGGCAAATCAAACAGCAGATGATTATCCTCCACATGGCTGGTAAAATTCTTCCATCCGATCAATCCGATTTTTTCTGCATCTTCCAACTCGCAGGATGCCAGTATTTGCGCAACACTTTTCTCTGTCTGCATCGGCTGATTCGGCAGGGAGAAATGCGGCATATGAATAGGTACTGCTTCGATTCTGGCTTTTCCCGCCTTGTTTAAATTCTCATTTCCCAGTACCATAAATGCCTTGCCATTTGCATGAAGAATAAGCAACGCTTCCTCAAAGCGCGGTAGAAAACCGCACAGATATTCAAAATTACTGCCATGCTCCAAATCTGCATATACGACTACTGCATCAAAGCCGTCCTTCTGCATGCTTTCAAGCAGACGTGCTTTCCGATTCTGCATTGTTTCATCGCTCAGCATGACAGGGATAAGCCCCTCCTCCGGTTTCGGTGCCTCTACTTCTTTTAACTTAATCATACATTCCTTCCTTTCTCATACCGTATTTCCAGTTTATCATTTCTGTTGAGCATGTGCTACATATCGTCCAGTGGATACATCGGACGCATAATCAGCTTGAACGGTATCCGCTTTGTATCCTGCAAGGTTGCCCCATCCGTTAAGGACATGATGCACAGCTTTCCTTTTTCCTTCATTTCCGGATGGATGTATCCCTGCTTAACAACGATGACATCATAATCATCCCAGTCGATACCGCATGCGTCCATCTGGTGCTTTTCCACAAAGGAATGATTATTATCCGTAACAACGATCGTTATCGGCTTATCCTTTACCGATACGCTAACCAGACCTCCGTAATCTCCTTCTTCCCCATACATATGCGTTCCTTCCTGCCGTCCCTTCGCAAGTATCGTAACATCCAGCTCCACCGCAGCTGTACACTCATCCATATCCATACCGAGGCGTAAATGAACCTGCTCCTGCACATCATGTGCTTCCAGCAGCTGATAGGCTGCGGGATCATTGATTGCGGCAAACAAAAAGCGTTTTGTCAGATGTTCACAAGCTAACACCTGCCGTAATATAAATGTGTTAGCCCCCATCGCCCCGGAGGTCACATTATCCCCGGAATCCGTGAGAAACACCGGCTTTCCTGAAAAATCAAGAGCCGCCTGCAATGCTTCCTGCGGTTCTCTGGTAAGACCCGTGTAATGAAATTCATGGCGCTTACCCCAGACATAGTTCATCAGCTGATCTGCTGCTTCTTCAGCATATTGCTGAAAGTCCTGTGCGCTTGGCACCACGACAATCCCACAGCCTGCTTCCGGGGCATCATGACGCAGATATCCGACATGCCACGAACAGCTCAGTATCCGCTCATCCTTTTCCAGTTCATTCATAAACTGATTGATGGAATGTACCGGTTCATCCGCAGAAACACTCTGTTCTCCTCCCAGTATCAATGGAAGCTTGCGGTATACAGGACGCATATTCATCCGATCGCGGATTTCCTGAACGAGTGCACGGCATACAAATTGTACAGTTTCCGGAATATCGGTATGCGGTGCCTCCCGAAAGCTGCGAAGAATGGTAGCATTCTCCACATATTCCTTTGTCAGATTTCCATGCGGATCACAGGATATCGCAATGGGCAGATAGGGACCGGTAATCCTGCGAATACAGCGCAGCAAGTGATGCTCGCCCGAACCGATATCCTCTACAAAGCTTGCGCCGTGCAGGTGAAGATAGATACCGTCCAAATCCTTTACATGTTCTTTCACAGCCTGTAGAATGCGCTGCTCAATATACATAAAACAAGATGTTTTCATCACTCCGCTGCATCCGGCATCCGCACAGATTACCGGAATGAGATCTATATCCTCTGCATCAAACACATTGCCAAGCTGCATGTGTGACAGTGCTTCCTTTCCATAAGACAACGCCACATTCTCCATATCACATTTCATCGGTACATGGGCATTTGCCTCCAATACAAATTTAGCTGCTAAAATTTTCATCTGCTTCCTCCTCCTGTCATATAATCCGTATATACGTTTGGTATGCTTCAGACATCATCGATTGGAAACATAGGGCGCATGATACGTTTAAATGGCAGACGTGCAGTATCCTGAAGAGTTGCCCCTTCGGTCAGTGACATGACACAAAGCTTCCCCTTTGCTTTGAAATCGGGAAAAATATACCCCTGCTTTACGACGATAACATCATACGCATCGACATCAATGCCTACACTGACAAACTGATGCAGCTCACAAACTGCCCAACCGGTATCCGCAACCATGATATCGATCGAAGTTCCCTTTACATGAACATTGACACAGTGTCCGAAAACAGAGGTATGATCATGCATCATAAAGCCTGTCAGCTTTCCACTGCTTTTCACAACAGCATCCAGCTCCACAGCACTGCTCAGCTCATCAAAGCCTACACCCAGAGTAAAGGAAAGCTCCTCCCCTGTTTTACATGCGGACAGTGTCTGGTATGCGGCAGGATCGCATATGGTCGCAAATAAAAATTTTTTTGTCGTTTCCGTTTGCAGCACCTGACGCAGTATACCGGTATTCCATCCGGTTGCACCCGATGTTACATTATCACCGGAATCCGTGAGAAACACCGGCTTATCCTGAACATCCAGTGCCATCTGCAACGCTTTGGAAGGCGAAGCTGTTAAGCCTGTATAATGAAACTCATGACGCTTTTCCCATACATAGGCAGCCAGACGATCCGCAGCCTCCTGTGCATAAGGCAAATCCTGCTCACTGTATGGAACAACAATGATACCGCAGCCTGCGACATCACAATCATGACGGATATAGCCAACATGCCAGGAACAGCTTAAGATACGATCGTCCTTCTCCAGTTCATCCATATACCGGTTGATTGATAAGACCGGCTCATCCGCAGATACGCTTTGTTCTCCCCCCAGAATCAAAGGAAGCTTGCGGTATACCGCATGAATATTACGCCGTTTTTTCAACAGCCCACATAGCATTTCCGCTACCTTTTCCATTGTTTCATCAGCATCCGTATGCGGAGACTCGCGATAGCTTCGCAGGATGGTTGCCGATTCTGCATATTCCTTGCATAAATTTCCATGCGGATCACATACAATCGCAATCGGTAAATACGGACCGGCAAGTTTACGCAGCTCCTTTAAAATATGATGATCTCCGGACCCCAGCTCCTCCACCTCACTGGCACCATGCAGCATCAGGAAAATACCGTCAATTTCATGCAAATTCTTTTTTAGCGTATCGATAAACATATGCTCGATATACGTAAATGCGCTTTTCTCTACAACACCGGCAGCTCCGGCATTTGCATATATACTGGGTATCAGCGTGACATCGTTCCTTTCAAAAACTTCACGGATTCCCATTTTCTGAATACAATCCTCACCAAGTCCGATATCATACTGCTTTATCGTACATATAGTGGGAATATTAGCATTTGATTCTGTGACAAACTCTCCGACGAGTACCTTCATTTTCTTACCTCCGTGTTCTTCGTTCCTTTGTTTGTTTCATTTGAAAGAAAGACTTCAACAAATACAGTTTCGTCAAAGTCTTTTCTTACTCTATTCTTTCACAGTATCTGTTTTTTTAAGAATGTAGCTGGTCGCCACAAAGGATACGACAATCGCAACAACCGCTACTGCAAAATATAGGATGATATTCCCCGTAGAACCATCTGCGGGCAGGAAATAGAAGAAGGATAACAGACCCGGACATCCTCCGACAACATAGTTTTGAAGACCGAAGATTCCGGCAATCAGACCGGAGCATACCGCACCGATTGCAGTACCGATCAGACATTTCGGACGCATGATCAGGGAGCCGTAGAAGGCAGGCTCTGTAACACCGCACAGTGCTGTAATACCAAAGGATGAAATCATACCCTTTTTCGCTTTATCTTTTAAATGGAACGCAACTGCAAGTGCACTGCCGCCAATACATAGATTGGATACAAGACCCATAACCATATTGAATGGATCATAGCCGATTTCCGCAATGGACTGTGCCATAATCGGTGTAAATGCTTTATCCAGCCCAAGCATAACCATATACGGATACAGGGCAGACAGAATAGGCATTGCAATCCAGCCGGCAACACTCATGACTGCCTGAATTGCGGCACCGACACTGTTGCTTAGCACGGTACCAATCGGTCCTAAAACAATCAGAGTTATAGGAACAACGATGATCATAGTTAGAATTGGTTTTAAGAAATACACAAACATTTCCGGAATGACGCGTTTCAGGAACTTATCAACGAAATACATAACAGCCACACCCAGAATGATAGGGAACACACTGCCTGCATAGGTTACGGTTGGCACACTGAGTCCCAGGAAATCAAGCCCCTTCGCATCACTGCATACAAACAGTACAGCTCCTAAAAAACCACCCATAATCGGTTCCATACGCAATGATTTCGCGAAGGAGTATCCGATCCAGATCGGGAAGAATGAGAAGCCAGCCGTGAAGATATTCAGAAGCAGCGTCGCAGTTCCGCCATCCGCACTCATACCGAAGTAGTTTACCAGCAGGTTTTTAACAGCCAGGATCAGACCTCCGGTAATCATAGCCGGAATGATCGGCATAAAGATTGCCGCACATTTGTTTCCGAAGACATTCAAATAATACATGAAGTTCTTTTCCTGCTCATCATCGGACGAATCATTCCCCACGGACGGTTGTTCATCCGTTACCTTGAAGCCGGAAACATCCAGAAATTCATTATACGCATCATTGACCTCCGGACCGATAATAATCTGTACCTGTCCGGCTTTCTCAACAAGTCCAACAACACGGTCCACCGTTTTCAGGGCCTCCACATTTACCTTGTTTTTGCTCTTATAGTGAATTCTCAATCTCGTCGCACAGTGCTCAACGAATGTGATATTTTCAATTCCGCCAACATTCGTCAAGACTCCTTTGGCCATTTCTGTATACTTTGCCATAAATTTTCCTCCTTTTATGAAAATAAATTTTCTAAGAGGTTTGGCCGGATCTACCGTCACCATCCAATGCTGTGTGTCTTTCACCTAGTATAGAGATGGTATCGCTTGGCTTACTTCTCTATATCCCTTTCTCACTGATTTTATATCAGAACCTGAAGACTACATACAAGCCGCTGAAAGTGCCGTTCATCCCCAGGCTTTCCGGAATATCATACGGGTACATACCACATATAGCTATCTCTTTTGAAACCAGTGAAACAAGAGTAAGCCGGCAATGCTGTACCGGTATTCCAAAAGCTCTCTGCAGGCTTTTTTTGTATGTTATTCAGGATTCTTTTTCTAAACGCTGTCCTTCGTTAATTTATTCAAATGAATCAGAAGATATAATTTTTCCTCATCATTGACAGAGTATGCATACTTTTTTTCCAGCATCTCTGCGATTTGATTTACACAGGCATACTGCTGCACACTCTGTTCCTTCATCATCTGAAAGATTGCCTGATTTGCCGTTGAGTGGTGCACACCGGCTTCCGCATTGACAATGCGCTGCACAAAGAAGCGGCAATGGATGAGGAACCGGTCAAAATCATAATTATCCTGTACATCGACTTGGAAGCTCTGCAACACAATTGTATTGATGCTTTCCAGGATGGATGTAATGGTATATATTTCCATCATATTGGAGGTAAGCTCGGCGTTGACGATATGCAGCGTTATAAAATTTGCTTCGTTGTCATCGATATGAAGATGAAATGCGTTGCGCAGCATTTCGATTGCATGTAAAGCGAGCTTATATTCCTCTCTGTACAATGACTTCACATTTAACAGCATCGTCATGTCGAAATCTATTCCCAGTCGTATGCGCTCTATGGTGTTCGCTATATGATCGGTGAGTGTTACATAAATACCGTCATTCAGTTCTTTTGTGCTGTGCTCCTTGAAATACGCAATGATTTCCTCAGATACCAGAATATAGTCGATTGGTGTATCCTGAATCATTTTTTCAAATTTATGCTTCGCCTCCCCCTTCAGCTCGAACTTCTTTTCCGCTTTTTCCGCCTGAATTTCATCCCCTTTTTTCAAACCGAATACAATGCCCTTTCCCACCAGAATGACCTCATCCCCATCCTCGTTTTTGACCATGGCGATGTTATTGTTATAAATTTTCTTGATCTGCATATGAGCACCCGCTTACACTATCTCAAACAAAGGCTCCCCCACTCTGATATCCCCATTTGTTTTCATTTGATCAACCCTTTTATTTGTTACAATAATCGGCACAATAACATCCATGTTTTTATTTCTTATCATATCCCAGTCTACGATGGTCAGCAAATCTCCCTGCTTAACCCGATCTCCAACCTTTGCTTTTGTTTGAAACGGTACCCCGTGCAGCTGCACGGTGTCAATACCGATATGTATCAGAATATCGGTTCCCAAATCTGTCTGAATACCGATTGCATGCTGTGTTTCATAAATCATGGTTACCGTTCCCTCCACAGGACTCCTCAATTCATTCTCATCCGGTATTACTGCGATACCGTCTCCCAGCATTTTTTCCGAGAACATTTCATCATGTACATTCTCCAGCATTGTAGCTTTGCCATTCACCGGACTACATAAAACTTCCATTTTCTTTCCCTCCTGTTTTCCTTGTTTAATTCACAGCCTCACCTTTATGTATGAAGCACTGTGCTTTAACAGTATCCGTTTCTGCACATCCCGCTCATTTCGCTTATGTTTATAAGACACAAAAAAGCAAGACGTTATCATACCAAAAATTTGGATTTACTGATAGGTCTTGCTTCCTAAAATCAAGTTAAGAATTACAATCCAGTCATTTCTTTATCCGCACCTACAGTATAGCACCACGCTGAAAGCGTTGTCAATACCATTTTTTTGTATATTTTTAACATTTTTTTATGATTGATTACGATTCAGCGGAGAATAAATCAATCAAGGCTACTATAAAGGGGACTCTTAATCTATGAGATTACTGCCATACAATATTATTTTGTCCTTATCCAAGCTGGATTCTACTAGATAGATGGATGAATTACAGCTTCTTACTTTTACCGCTTTTACATTAGCAAGAAGCCGGCAGAACATCTAACTGTTCCTTCAGAAAAAGATTACAGCCTGTGTTCAGCCTGAGATATGAAAGTGTTCATCCCCCTGATCTCAGTTTCTTTATTATTGTAGAAAGTTGAAAAGCATCTTTCAAAAACAGTTCCTTGCGTAAAGAAGAATCCATGGGTATAGGAAGCATCCTTCCTACATACAATATTCCATGCGATATACGAATGGACATGGGAGGCTGCTTATGAAATCATCACTTGAACAGGAATTCGCACTGCATCTGCCAAAGGGAAACAAGCCCTGGTTTGAGGGCTGGTATGTACGTGTTCAAACCAAAGAAATCAGCTTTGCAATCATCTTCGGATTACAGATCAGCAATGCTAAGAAAAGCGCATTTATTCAGTTTCTTGACACCCATACGAAGAAAAGCCGCTATGTGGAGTATCCATGGAAGGCTGTAACCATACAGCAGCATCCGTTTGTGCTTAACATCAGAGGAAACCGGCTGTCTATGAATTCCGTAACACTGCGCCTGTCGCAGCTGCAGGCGGATCTGCTGCACAGCTCCTTAACACCGCTGCATACTTCCCCGTATGCACCGACCATTATGGGTCCGTTTTCCTATGTGTCTATGGAATGTGTGCATTCCATCATTTCTCTGCGTCACACCGTCAGCGGAACAATCCGACTGAACAATCGCTGCTTTCAGATTCATGGCAGCGGCTATATGGAGAAGGACCGCGGTACCTCGTTTCCCTCCGCTTATGCCTGGTTTCAGTCAAACAACTGTGAGGACACTGCTTCCTGCTTTTTCTTTTCTCTGGCACATATTCCATTTCTCACCGGCTCCTTTCAGGGCTGTATCTGCGTATTGATGGTTCATGAAAAACAGCTGTGCTTTGCGACCTATCTGGGGTGTCGTGCCACAGAGGACAGGAAAAACCAGCAAATCGTGCTGAAGCAATATCCTCTGGAGCTGCGCATACGCTTGTTTGGTGAAAAGGGACACACGCTTGCTTCACCGAAACAGGGAGCCATGCAGGGAAGGATACAGGAAACCCTGAGGGGTGAGGCTTTCGTGACACTTCTGAGCAAGGGCAGACATATCAAAAGCTGGCACTTTTCACAGGGCGGACTGGAACGTGCAGGTATTGACATCTAATGATATTATGAGAGAATGAACGCCTTGGTTCTGCCTGCATTATACGTAAAAAAGCGGCATTCGTCAGGACATTTCCATGGAAAAAGCTGCGGTTGAGAGCATAACCGCAGCTTTTTCTCATATGCGCAGTGTTTCCAGCTTACGCACCAGACATGTATTTTCTTTTTCCTCCATGCTGCACATACCAATGTGAACTGCAGGCTTCGTCTTCCCGTGGAAGTCACTTCCGCAGGTCATATACAAGCCGTGGCTCTTTGCCAGATTATAATAAAACTGTGTCTGCTGTTCACTGTGATAGGAGCTGAACACCTCAAACCCGTCAACACCGAGTTGAAGCAGATCATGTATGCGATCCATCTGTTCTTTGGCATTCATCCCGGGATGTGCCACAATGGCCAATGCATTTTGCTGGTGAAGCAGCTCCACGATGGCGCTGACACTCGGATAGAAGATTTCCACATAGGCCGGCTTCCCAGGTGCGCATATATCCCAGTAAAAATTCACAAAAGGATTATCGCTGCGTTCCCCCCCTGGATAATACGGCTGCAGAAGCGGGTTTTTCTTTTCCACATCATACTCCATAGCAGCTTCTCCAATCGCCTCACCGGTCGTGATACCGCCGGGACTTAATTCCTGAATACGCTTTTCATCAAAGGCGATCCCCATGTCCCGTACCAGTTGGCGGCGGCGCTTGCTTGCCTCGCGTTCCTGAGAAGCCACATGCTCCTCAATTTCATCAAATACAGGATTATGAACATCAATTCCATATCCTAAAATATGATAGCCGACATCCTGTGATACAGCATCTATTTCAATTGCAGGTATACAGGTGATTCCATATTCCTGCTGATGGCGAAGTGCAATCCGGCTTCCTCTTACACTGTTATGATCGGCAATGGCCATCATATCCAGACCGGCAGCTTTGCACATTTTCAATAATTCTATGGGTTCATACTGCCCATCGTCGCTATATTTGGAATGCATATGCAGATCCAGTTTTTTCATAATGAAGTACCTCTTTCTTTCCGTATGATCTGATCAAAAAGCTCTCTTGCGGCTATTTCTCTGACGCCCAGTGAGAAATCCTCGTGGATACTGCTACGTAAGATCATCGTTGGAGGCGTCAGCACCTTCCACTCTGTCTTCATGATAGTAATCAGCTTCTTCAGCAGTGCCTCATCCATTGTGTCACAATAAATCAGAAGCGCATGCGGATCATACATACAGGCGATGCTTTGTATAAGCAAATCCATGTTACGCAGCTGCTGCTCATCACTGATATTCTGTTCTCTCCAATCAACGCCCAGTGGCAGCTGGTCAAGCTCACCTACCATGTGATTCGCGCCGCGATAAATATCTCCGCGGATATAGAGTGCCGAACCCGGCGGATACTTTTTTGGAAAATACAGACCCGCTGTACATTCCTGACGTATATTCTGCCGCTGACAGTAACCAAATAAAGCCGCATTGATATCATTTTCTATAAGCACAGGCATCTGATAGGTGCTGCGCAGTCTTGCGAACAGCTCCTGTGATTGGAAGATTGCATAATCCATAACCTTCAGCTTTCCCTGATACTCCGTACCGGGAATACCGAAGACCATAACTGAAATTGTCGGATACTGTTTCATCCACCTTGAAATGGCATGCTCCAGCATATCAATATCCATATCCGCTATCTCATAGGCATCGGATGCTACCATGTTTTGAAATAAGTCCTGAACCTCCAGAAATAACCGCTCTCTTCCCTCTTGAACATACATATACGCTGTTAATGCCATTTTATAACGGCCATTGTACTGATACTGCAGGGCGGGTCGTCCTCCACCGGATGGAAGCATCTGCTTTTGTATTACTTCACCGGTTTCCAAAAGCTCATGGATCAAAGAATTAACAGTCACAACGCTTAAACCACTCAGCTTTGCCAGCTGTGGCTTTGTCGCACTGTGCTGCTTGAGAAATACGTTTCGTAAAACAGATAGATTCTCCTGTTTCATCTGTATGGGATTCCAAGCCAATAAATCACCACCTCTTTTTAAAGATTCTTTATTAAGTCACCTATATCGTACAGGAAGCTGCATAAAATGTCAACTGCCTGCTGTGTAAAATATGGAATTAAACCATCATACGATAGCTAGAAATTCACTTTGAATATGAAGATTCATAATTGAAAATACAAAGGCTCTTTGCGTTTGATATCAATTCGTGTCTGACCTTGCAAAAGCATGAGAAAATATGCGAAGTGAAAAGATGAAATCCGCAGACTATGAAACTGCTGAAGCAGGTATCGCCTGTCCTATGGTATCTGTACAATAATTTAAATCCGCGGCACTCGTTTAGCTCGACAGATAAAAAGAAGTTTCTTTGTGGATTGTGATTATTTCATAAACACAATCGTCTCGAAACTTCTTTTCATTATCTTATTCTCTGCTCATGAAAACACGTTTTCCACAATGTGCCAAGGCGATATAAACACAGTTCTCCAAACCGATACCATATTTTTTCTTTTTCATCTGTTCCATACCCGCTTCAGCTAATGCTTCCAGATTCACGCTCTCATCCTTCGTGTATTTCAATTCAAACAGCATAGATGGCAGAGCATTGTTTTTACTGTTGAGCAAAATATCAAAACGTCCTTCTCCGCTTTCCCTGTTACTGACGATTTCATAATCGTTTCGCAGCCACATACACATACCTAAAAGCAGTGAGTGGTATGAATTCTCATTTCTTAAATCATAATAGCTGACAGACTCCAGCAGCATTCTCTGATAATTCTTCAAAAATCCATCCCAGTTCTGTGTTTTTAGTGCCTGAAACATTTTTGCCACCGTGGTTTCATCCACATTCAGAAAAAACACCGTCAGTGATTGAAATTCTCTTGCGATCTCATTATTGGGAATCCGTAAGGAGTACATGTCCTCAAGTACATCCAAAGTCTTATGTACAGTTAAGTATCCCGCATTGACAAATAGTCCCCACAAGCTGGATGTATTTTTCAATTCATAAAAGGAGGTTTCAAAATTCACCAATGTTTCTACTGTACCGGTTTTGATAAGTTTCTCATAATCATCCTTAAAATCCTGTTCACAGCTTTGCATTGCTTCTTTGATCATTGTATTGGAACTGGTATTGATCCAGTAGGGAGCCAATACCTTCTTGCATACATAGTTCACAATTGACCATGGATTATAGATGTCGATGCCTCCTATGTTATATCCGTCATACATTTCCTTTACATCAGCTGTATACTCCATCCCGTTATCAACAAGCATCTTCTTAACTTCATTCTCTGTAAATCCAAAATAGCTTGCATAATCAGCATCCTTCACTGTGCATACAAATATATTATTCAAATCACTAAAAACGTTCTCCTTCGCAACACGCTGTATCCCGGTAATCATAGCATATTCCAAATCATCGCTGGATTTCAGTGAGGTATGAAGCAAAGCAGCAAACGCCCCGCGTACATCTTCATAAAAACCTCCCGTATGAGCTTCTATAAAAGGCGTGTCACGCCTTGGGCGGGCAGCGCCTATTCGTCTATAAAAAGCATGACCCGCTTTCCATAGTATTGATGACACCTTGTCATAAGAAAACTGATGGCGCGATCAACGGTCTCCAGATTTCCATCATCCAAATTTGACAGTCCCTTCAAAATAGAATCAAATTGGGGCTTTTCAAAGATGCTCAAATTTTCCAATGTAAAGGAGTATTGATCATACACCTTAAGCAGTTGTTCTTTCACGCATGCAACAATCCGGTTTTTACTATCCTTTGCATCTGCAAATGAAAGAAATATTGTCGGGTAGCTGTTCATATGTTCTGCGTACTTTGTTTTCATAATAGCAGTATCTGCAAAAATTACTTTTGAATTCTTTGTGATATCGAAGAATTCTGCAAGCACGCCATGGGCGGGCAGCGCCTGCTCATATTGAGTGTTTTACCGAATCGGCGGGGCCGTGTAACCAACGTGGCTTTTGCCATCCGCTCAAGAAATTCCTGAATCAGAAGACTTTTATCAACTACATAATAATTTTTTTCTTTCAATTCTCTGTAATTCATGATTCCTAACGGAATTCCTTTTTTCATTATATCACTCACTTTCTCTTCCTATTATATCGCATTTCTAAGTTTATAGAAACCAGCGAATGAAGAAATATAGAATTCTGATTTCCAATGCAAGATTTATCATGATAGGTTGTTCTT
>NZ_CAXSSO010000001.1:765978-786858 GCF_964240115.1 Clostridium sp. HGF2 | reverse complement strand
TATCCCGGACACATGGGCAGGTTACCTACGTGTTACTCACCCGTTCGCCACTAAGTCTCTTTGGAAGCAAGCTTCCTTGAAACTTCGTTCGACTTGCATGTATTAGGCATGCCGCCAGCGTTCATCCTGAGCCAGGATCAAACTCTCCATTTGATTTAGCTCTAACGCATGACTTGCGTTTGAATTTCATTTTTGTTATCGTTATACCGAGAATATTGTTTTCTCAAATAATTGACGTTTCCTGTTCAGTTTTCAAAGACCGAAATTTCTATTTCGTGCGCCGCTGTATCTCATCAGCGCTCGTATATAATACAACACATATCCCTGTGTGTCAACAGCTTTTTTTATTTTTTTGACTTTTTTGTTATATTTCTTTCATATACCGCATAGAAGCCTTATTTCATTCTTTTATCCTCATCCATATAGCGCAGGTATTTATCATACAATGCCGATATTTCCCGATGCTCAAATGGTGAATTTTGCAGACGGATATCCACCATCAGACGATCCAATCCGTGGTGAATTGCTTTATCCAGCTTTTGACTGTAGCCCATTTCCGCAGAATGCTCCTGATATTCATCCTCATCCAGCAGCGTAGTTTTCCCTGTTGGTGAAACCTTGACATCCAGATCATAATCAATATTCTTTATTGCTTCTCCGTCATACAGTGATGGAGATGCCAGATTGCAGTAATAATGGATACCCGATTTACGAATCATGCAGATGACATTGTACCACTTATCCGGATAAAAGAAGCAGATTGCCGGTTCTCTGGTCACCCACTTGCGTCCGTCCGATTCACTGACAAGTGTTTTATTGGTTACTGCAACAATACGCCGTTCATTCGCTTCGATAACATAACCCTTTGCCCAGGTTCTGTGAAGACTCCCATCATGCTTATAGCTCTGGATATATACATATTCTCTTTCTTGTATTTCCATGACGTCCTCCTGTGAGTATCTATTATAGCAGATAAAACCTTGAAAGCAAATGCATACAAGTGTAATTTTCCTACCATACTATTGTATGAAAGGAGATGTATGACTGATACATAGAGTCATACGAGTGAACACTATGCTGACACCAAAAGACGTATTGTATATGGAAGATATTCTGGATCAGACGCTTGTTTTGAATAAGCGTGTAGCCAATGATATCACAATGATTCAAAGTGAAGATGTTAAAACCTGTTTTGAGAACGTACAGGAAAAATTGAAGGAGCACTACCAGACATTACTGGCTATCCTGGAAAGTGAGGCAAAATAACATGGCTGATAAATCAAAGAGCTATGGCGATAAGGATATCGCTACCAACCTGCTTGTTACATTAAAGCATATGAAGGCTGAATTAAATACCTTTACACAGGAAGCAAGCAATGATGAGCTGTTTACAAAAATCGATGAGGTTTATACCTGTGTATCCACTCTGCAAAGAGATGTCTTCAATATGATGACAGCTCAGGGCTGGTATAAAATGACTGCGGATTCAGCAAAAAACATTTCCAAGGCTTATACGAAGTTTTCAAAAAGTGAAAGTGAGTTATCCTAATAGGAATTATTCACTCAATCACGCGTAATTGATAAAGCTGTAAATAGCTGTAAATATAGGAGGAAGAAATAATTTCTTGCATGGAAATTTATTTCTTCTTTTTTTATTAATGCCTGTTACTTGAAGCGGTATGAGTTTCCATAGATAACTGCTTTTTCTTTTTATACTTTCATGATACGATATCTTATATATTAAGAGAGGTCGGATTATGAAAGAGAAAAAGTATGAATTGATTCTGCAGCAGCTGCAAGCCTTGCTGGAGGGAGAGCATGATATGATTGCAAACATGGCAAATATGGCAGCATTATTATTCCATGAGCTTCCGGATTTGAATTGGGCGGGATTTTATCTTATGAAAAATAACGAGCTTGTTCTCGGTCCGTTTCAAGGCAAGGTTGCCTGTATGCATATCCCGTCAGGCAAAGGGGTTTGCGGAACCTGCGCGCTGCAACGCTGTACACAGCTGGTAGAAAATGTACACACCTTCCCCAACCATATTGCCTGTGACAGTGCAAGCAACTCAGAAATCGTGGTACCCTTGATAAAAGAAAACACCCTGCTGGGTGTTTTGGATGTAGATTCACCTATCCTAGCCAGATTCGATACCATAGATCAGCATTATCTGGAGCAGGCTGTGGCATTATTGCTTCAGTCTCTGTGAATATGGAAATAGGCTGTGGCTAGCGTAATAGCTTCTCTGGCAGAGAACATGCGGCAGCGTCCGTTCCCAATGTAAGAGGTTTTCACAACGCTTCGCTCTTCCATTGCTTCTCCGATTTCGGAGAAGTTTTTTGTATGATAATCCAGATCAAGCATATCCTTCCATATGGTCTGTTTATTATTTTCTATAGGAGCACTTACCAGACGGATGGGAAGTTGATCTCCCGAATAGCGGGCAAGATGAAACATGCTACAGCTTTCATATTCACAGCCGAGCAGAATGGTATATCCATTGAACTCCACAATTTTACCAAGTGGAGAATCCTTACTGAGTCCAAAATGCAAAGGGTGACGATCACAAATCAGCTTCGCATATTTGCCCCATGCCGCAAAGCTGTACAATGGATGATAGGAACGAACAACTCCTTCATTGCGAAGAAACTGTAGTGCAAGCGCATCCTGGGGCGCACTCAGTTTTCGATCAAACGGAAAAGAAGACGCACGCACATCATCCCAGTAAACACGTTCCACCGTTTTTTTCTGGCAGGATGGATCAAGCAGCTGAGGAGTAAAGGTTGGCATGACCAGTGTACCCTCATAGCCGACGGCATCGATCAGTGCTTCTATCAGCGCCTGCTCACCGCCAATTAAATAGCCCAGTCTCTGCAGGTCTGCCTGAACCAGAAGTACCATTCCCTTCTGTATTCCCAGTGACGTGAGCTGCTGTACAATTTCCTCTTTTGAAGAAACCGTCGCAATATCCTGATTTAATGTAGTAAATGCAGATCGTTCAGCCATTTTAACAAGTCCTTCTTTTCCAGATAACCTTCTTTGCTATTTTCAGGCAGCAGACTTCCCTGATAAAAGTAAAAGGTTGACGGCAGGCTTTGAATTTTTCCTGTCGTTATTTGCAGTTCTTCAACAGACTGCTTGATGTCCGTATCTTCTTCGTTGGTATCCATCTTGAGATAATAGATTTCAAACGGTGTTTCTTCTTCTATCTCCTGTATCACTTTTTCATACTCATCACAGGAATAGCAGTTATCCGAGGTGATATACAGCATGAAGGAATTCTTTTTCGGATCCTGCAGTCTGACTAAAACTTCCTGAGGAGTCAGTTCAATCGGTTCTCCCTCATGATCTTTACCACATCCCTGCAAGAAAAACATCATGCAAAACAGACAGAGCAGTACTTTCTTCATGAACAGCTACACCTCGCTTTCTGGTTTTATTTTACCACAGAATATGCATTCTCTGCTATTTTTTTCAGTAATCCACAGAAAAAGTCATCCTGCGATCGTTTTTGGTGGGGAAATGAATACGCAGAATGACTATTTGAAGTATAGCATACAATGAAGGATGAAAATAATCATTTGCTCAAGCTGCTATTTATTCAGCAGCTTTTGGTCTGCATCACTGCCCTGATCATATGTGAGTTTTCATGCGAATTCATCCCCCTATAAGCTGTTTATCAAATATGGTCATTCTTCATCGTTTTCATGAAAGCCCTACCGAAATCCATGCAGTGGAAATCCCTAGATCACCTCTGGAACTCCACAGAAGACTGGATCAACACAAAGCTAAGCACATTCGTGATTTCTTTTGTCCTTTTTACTTTCAGGCATTAAAAAAGCCTTTATTTAAAGGCTTAACTTACTTTATGGTGCCGGTACCCAGAATTGAACTGAGCGCTGAGCATTACCATTGCTCTGTATTACCACTATACTATACCGGCAGGTATGCTTTATGATTGGAAAGCTATTATATTATAATAGGCATTGCCGATTTTTTCAACCATAAAACAAAATTTTTTAGTTTTTTTCCAGATACGCTTTCAGGTGTCGGTAAACTGCAGCAATCGGCAGCCCCATAACATTGAAATAATCTCCACGTAGTTCTCGCACAAACAGCTTCCCCATTCCCTGAATTCCATAGGCTCCAGCTTTATCATATGGCTCATTGCTGTCAAGATATCGCTCTAGCAGTTCTTCCTCAAGCTCATAGAAGGTCACGCTTGTTTTTTCATGAAAAAACTCAGCTTTTCCTTTCCAAACAATAGCCACACCGCTGACAACCGTATGAGTTTTACCGCTTAGCTGCTTCAGCATACGATAGGCATCCTCCCGATTCTCCGGCTTGCCCATCATTTGATCTTTGAAACACACCATCGTATCCGCACCAAGAACAACAGCCTCGGGGTGCTGTTCCCATACGGTAAGTGCCTTCTGTCTGGCTATCTGTTCGATCGCAGAAGCAATCGGCAGGGAACGGTCAAAATATTCCTCACAATCCGCAGCAACAATATCAAAGGGATACGATAGGTCTTGTAACAGCTCCTGTCTCCTGGGAGAAGCGCTTGCAAGAATCAGACGTCTAGTCATGATGCAGTTCTCCATGAAGCTTATGAAGCTGATGTCTCAGGAAAAGATAGCAGAATACAAACAGCCCGATGAATCCGGTCGCAAACATACCCACGATACGAAATACCATCGAGGAAAAGAATTGTGCTGGAAACAAATTGATCATCAGGTCGGTTGCCGGATTCAGCAGCCACAGATCATTGCGGAATGCCAGCTTGTGGAAGGTAGTCCAAAAAGCATCAAAATCAACATACGCCCAGCCTGCCAGCATCGCGAAAAACACCGCTGCCAGTATCGCCGTTTTCATATAATTGATACTAAAAATCGTCAGCATTCCACTTTTCAAGCGTACCGCCATGTACACCAGAGAAAGCACAAGCAGAATAATCGCAACATTTCTCAACACCATGGCAAACCGGTACAGGTTGCGTACATCGACCATATGGGAGGATTCTCTCGCATTGAATGCCTTGGTCTCCGTCCCCTTAACCGCTACGGTGACATCAATATTGTCCCGGCGGTCCTGCAGATAATCCAGCAGTGCATCCGTTGCCTTGTTGAGATCCTTCTCCGTCATCCCTAAAGACTGTGCAGTTTCCAGTGATGCATATTCCGTTTTATAAAAACCCTTATTGAAGCAATTTATGTTTATACTCGTAACCAGTAGAATCACGATTGTGCAGACAGCAGCAGTGTATGCCGCCAATGTCGTTAGTTTTTCTAACAGCTGTTTCATAGGATACTCCTTATATATTAAATGGCTTTTTATATCGTACCATATTTCAGAAAAAAAGAAAATCACCTTTTTTTAAAATCAGACATTTACAAAGCAAAGCACGCTGCTGTACACAGAGCAATTTCCCATACAGAAAGGAAACCATGGAGGATACACCTGCAAGTACGAGTCTACTGTCACAGGATGGCTTTGTTTTTCCCCTTATCCCAGCTAGTACATACAATATAGATTGAGAAAATAACCACAGCTCCTGATTCGGAACATCTATCACCATGCAATAAATAGCGTCAGCATGGAAAAAGCGGGATTCCCCGCTTTCTAATCATCCTGTGCAATGATTCTTATCCGCACATTCCGGTCACGTTATTCTACTGCAATCAGACGCAGATTGCTTACACCGCGGCAGCTGCGCAGACGCTCCAGTAGCTCATCGATGGATACCGCCATTTCGCATAAATCAAAGGATAGTACCACCGACGCCCACTCATGAATCGGAATATTCTGATTGATGGTCAATATATTGGCATTGACGCTCGACATCGTGTTCAGTACCTCTGACAAAATCCCTTTGTCATGATGCAGCATAAGAGATATCACAGCCTTTCGCTCACTCATCCCCTGAGCTGGCAGAAAGACATAGTCCTTATATTTATAATATGTTCCGCGGCTGATTCCGACACGCTTGACAGCCTCGCTCACCTGCTTTACCTCACCGTTTTGCAGCAGGGAGCGCGCTTCAATGACCTTGTCCAGCACATCCGGCAGAATCGTACTGTCTACAATATAGTATTTCTCCATCAGCATACCTCGCTTTGCACACCGTCATAGGTCGCACGCAGAATACGAGCATCCCAGGATGGATACTGATTCTTTATTTTTTCAACAAGCACACGGGCTGCCGCTTCCTCCTGGGTCAGAGCGATCATCGTCGATCCGCTTCCGGATATATACATGGTAATCATATCTGTTTCCCTGCACAGACTGCGGACATTCTCATATTCCATAATCAATTTCTTACGGTAGGGCTCCTGCATCTGATCTGTGCAGGCTTTTCTCATAATCATGGCATTCCCGATTTCCATCGCCTTTGCCAATGCCGCACAGCGCCCCATCTGATAGACAGCATCCCGATACCTCATGGTATCCGGTAAAACCTCTCGTGCCGCTTTGGTGCTAACCTCATAATCGGGAATCATTGTCACAAACAGCAAATCGCGTTTTACACCGTAACGAATCATATTCGGCTTCCCGTCTTCCATGAAGGAAACACACAGACCGCCAAAGATGGCCGGAGCAATATTATCCGGATGTCCCTCCATCTGTGTCGCCAGATCAAAGAGCTCATAGCGGTTCATGCGGTTATGAAACAGGGCATTCGCTCCAGCAAGTCCTGCGACGATACAGGTTGCGCTGCTGCCAAGTCCTCTGGCATAGGGAATATCGGTATCCACGGTGATGCGGATTCCCGATACGCTTTCCCCCATATACTGGAGCCCCTTTACAAATGCCTGATAAAACAGATTCTCTTCATTGCAGTAGGCTTCTTCACAGCCCGCAATTTCCAAGCCCTCTGCAATTACCTCAAAGGTCACGGTCGCAAAATCGTCAAGCGCCAGGCCAAGACAGTCATAGCCGACTCCCAGATTCGCACTTGTTGCCGGAACACGTACCTTAACCATGGAATATTTCCTCCCCGATGGTTTCCACAAAGGAAGGCATATCATCCTTATCAATCAGGTGGCTGTGCAAAATGTCCATTTTCGCAAGCTCTGCCAGCGGCTTCGGCATCGCAGAACCGCTTTTCTGCTGCAGCATTTCCATACAGGCAAACTCATCCTGGATTGTCTCATTAAACAAAGCCTCGTAAACAGCCGGTGCAAATTTATATGGACTGGCTGTGGAAAGCAACACACATTTATGCATGGAATCCTCTTTTTCATAATCCTTCATCACCTTGTAGGCGATTGCCGTATGCGGATCCATAACATAACCGCTCTGTTCATAAAATTCACGCATACTCTGTGCACATGCCGCATCATCACAATAGCCGCCCGCAAAATCTTCACGGACAGAGGTGAAAATGTCCTCACGCACCTGATAGCGTCCTGTTGCTTCCAGCTCGTTCATTAGCTGTGCGATATAGTCAGCATCCTTGCCGCTCTTGTAGTAAAGCAGCCGCTCCAGGTTGCTGGAAATCAGTATATCCATACTCGGAGAGATGGTTTTATAGAACGGACGGTTTCGATCGTAGACACCGTCCTTTAAAAAGTCAAAGAGTACATTATTGGAATTGGATGCCACGATAAATTTGTTTACCGGCAAGCCCATCAGCTTTGCATAGTAACCGGCAAGCACATTCCCATAGTTTCCTGTCGGCACACAGAAATTCACTTTTTCCCCAAATGTGATTTCCTTTGTCCGTACCATTTCCTTATATGCATATACATAATATACAACCTGCGGAATCAGTCTACCGATATTGATGGAGTTCGCGCTGGATAAGGTGATACCCTTTTCCTTCAGCCGTGCAGACAGCTGTGCATTCTGAAAGATCCGCTTCACATTGGACTGGGCATCATCGAAGTTACCCCTGATGGCACAGACACAGGTATTGCTTCCTTTGGTGGTTACCATCTGCAGACGCTGAATATTGGATACACCCTCATCCGGATAGAAGACCGTGATTCCGGTACGCGGCACATCCAAAAAGCCCTCAAGGGCAGCCTTACCGGTGTCGCCGCTGGTTGCGGTTAAAATCATGACATGTTCATCGGGATGCTGCTGCAGGGATTTGCTCATCAGCTGCGGAAGCATGCGCAGCCCCACATCCTTAAAGGCGCAGGTAGGACCATGAAACAGCTCCAGAATATTGGTGTTCCCCGCCTTATGAAGCGGCGTGATGTGTTCATCTCTGAATTTGCCCTTATAGGCATTTTCCACACAGTCCTTTACTTCTTCCTCGGTAAAATCCGGTAACAGCAGCTGCAGAACAGTTTCCGCCATCTGCTCATAGGTCATCTGCATCATATCCTGCAGCGGCAGACGCAGCGTATCCAGCGCATCATAGACAAACAGACCGCCATCCTCTGCAATTCCCTTTACGACCGCTTCCTTGGGTGTGCGCGCCAGCGCTTTGTTTCTCGTACTTGTATATATTTTCTCCATGTTCCAATCTCCTTCTTTTTCGTCTTGCAATTCTTTTTTTACTATGATACAATGTTCGCAATAAAAAAACAAGTGTTTTTGAAACAAAGACACAAAAATTTATTGAGGAGGAATTATATGAATATAGCAATACTCGGTTATGGAACCGTTGGCTCGGGAGTAAAGGAAATTATTGATCACGCGGTAACAAAAAGCACCAAACAATTGCACGTATCCTATATACTGATTCGTAAAGGAAAAGCGAAAACACTTCCTTATATGTGTGATGATATCCGGACGATTTTACAGGATACTTCTGTGGATGTCATCGTGGAAACGATGGGTGGTCTTGAGCCTGCCCACACGTATATTCTGCAGGCATTGAAAAGCGGCAAGCATGTCGTTACAGCCAACAAAGCGGTAATCGCAGCTTATTTGAAGGAGTTCACAGATGTCGCAAGAGAGCACAATGTCCGCATTTACTATGAAGCAAGCACCGGAGGTGGAATTCCCTGGATTGAAGGACTGGCAAAGGCGATGCGAATCGATGAGGTTGACCGCATTCACGGTATTTTCAATGGTACCAGCAATTATATTCTGGATCACATGCAGCGCTACCATGCATCCTTTGAGGATATTCTGAAGGAAGCGCAGGAGCTGGGCTATGCGGAGGCAGACCCAAGCGCAGATATCGACGGCTATGATATCTGCAACAAGCTGCGTATTTCTGCCAGCCTTGCTTATGACTACCATGTTCCGGATACCTTCCCGGTTTTCGGCATCCGCAATATCACGAAGCAGGACGTATCGTATTTTTCATCTTTGGGCTATGCTGTACGTCTGATTGCCAAAACCCGGCGCAACGCCAACCGTTATGGCTGTGTTGTTGAGCCGGTGCTGTTTGAAGCCGGTTCTCTGGAAAGCAACACACAGGACAATTACAATCTGATTACCCTGCATGGGAAAACCATTGGAGATTTAAAGTTTTTCGGTCAGGGTGCCGGAAAGCTTCCGACTGCCAACGCCATTGTACAGGATCTGATCGACCTCAATGAAGGCGTTTGTCACATGGATCCTTCCTTCACCAATACGATGAGCTATGATGAGACACTGTGTCTGCGTGATTACATCCTGCGCGCAGATGAGGCGGCACGTGATGAGCTGCAGGATTTCAGCTATGAGGTGAAAACCTTTGAAGGGCAGGAGTATCTGCATATTCAGAAGGCTGAGGTATATGAAATGCATCAGGTGATGGAACGGATGCTGAAGACAGATGTCCATGCCTTTATGGCCAGCATCTATGAAAGGGAGGATGACTAGCAGTATGATGAAAATAACAAAGTTTGGCGGTTCATCGGTTGCGAATGCACAGCAGTTCCGCAAGGTGAAGCATATCATTGAAAGCGATCCGGCCCGGCGCTTTGTCGTTGTCAGTGCATCCGGACGTGAGCATAAGAAGGATAATAAGGTGACCGATCTGCTATATCTGATTGAGGCCCATTTAAAATACAGCGTCGATCATTTATCCCTGTTTCATCTGATAGAGGAGCGCTTTATTTCCATTAAGAATGATCTTGGGCTGAGCTATCCGATTGAGGAGGACCTCACAAAGCTGAAAGGACAGCTGAATAAGACAATGTCCACGGATTATCTGGTTTCACGAGGAGAATATCTGACCGCTAAGCTGATGGCGGAGTATCTTGGCTTTCCATTTGTGGATGCAAAGGATATCATCACCTTCCGTTATGATGGGAAAATTGATTTTGATGCGACAAAGTACCGAATGGATAATACAATGAAGAAGCTGGACCGTTTTGTCATTCCCGGCTTCTATGGCGCACTGCCGGATGGCACCGTGCGTACAATGTCACGTGGTGGAAGCGATATAACGGGTTCAATTCTGGCGGATATTCTGAATGCGGATATGTATGAGAACTGGACAGATGTTTCCGGCATACTGATGGCTGACCCGAGAATTGTCCACCATCCAAAACGCATCAACACCATCACCTACTCCGAGCTGCGTGAGCTTTCCTATATGGGGGCAAGTGTTCTGCATGAGGAGGCAATTTTTCCGGTAAAGGAAAAAAACATCCCGATCAATATCCTGAATACCAATCATCCGGAGGAGGGTGGTACCATCATCGTGGAGAAAGATGATCATCCAAGCGAGCAGATGATTACCGGTATCGCAGGGAAAAAGAATTTCACCGTTATAGCCATTTATAAAAACCACATGTCGGATGAAGTCGGCATTATCCGCCGCGCGCTGGAAATCTGTGAGAATTACCGGATCAGCATCGAGCATATTCCAAGCGGGATCGATTCCTTCAGCATCGTTGTCAATTCCGAGGATGTGAAGGATATCATTTACGATATGGTGGGCGATATGAAGAAAGCCTGCAATGCCGATGAAATCAAAATCATCGATAATATTTCCCTGATTGCCACGGTTGGCCGTCAGATGATGTACCGTCCGGGAATCAGCGGGAAGCTGTTTGCTGTGCTGGGAAAGAATAATATCAATATTCGCATGATTGCTCAGGGGACGGATGAAATGAATATCATCGTCGGTGTGGAAAACAAGGATTACGAGAAGACAGTGGAAACCATCTACAACAATTTTGTTGTTTAGAAACACCGCATGCTTCACAATTCGTGCATACAGAACATATAGATAGAATATGAGGAGAGAGTGAAATGAAAACATACAAGGTCGCAATACTCGGTGCCACCGGTGCTGTAGGTCAGGAAATGATAAAGATTTTAATGGAGCGCAGCTTCCCAATCCGTGAGCTGCATCTTTTGGCAAGTGCAAGAAGTGCAGGGAAGAAGCTTACCATTGCCGATAAGGAGTATATCGTTGAGGAAACGACAGAAAACAGCTTCGATGGCATGGATATCGTTTTAGGAGCTGCAGAAAATGATATTGCCGAAAAATATCTTCCGATTGCCGCAGAAAAAGGAGCGGTAGTTGTGGATAACAGCTCAGCTTTCCGTCTGGATGAGCAGGTACCGCTGATTATTCCGGAGGTGAATCCGCAGGCAGTACATGAGCATCACGGCATCATTGCCAATCCAAACTGTGCAACGATTATCGCACTGGTTGCGCTGCAGCCGCTGCATGCATATGCAAATGCAAAGCGTATGGTCGTTTCCACATATCAGGCTGTCAGCGGTGCAGGCGTCAATGGAATACGTGAGCTGAATCAGCAGGTGGGTGCGCTGGCACATGGCAAGGAGGTAGCAGTCAATACCTTCCAGTATCAGATTGCCTATAATCTCATTCCACAGATTGGCGGCTTCAACGAGGCCGGATATTCCAGCGAGGAAATGAAAATGCAGAACGAAGGACGCAAGATTATGAGTAATCCTGAGCTTTGTGTAAACTGTACCTGTGTGCGTGTTCCAGTGATTCGTTCCCATTCCGAATCTATCATGGTGGAGTTTGAGAAGGAAATCAGCGTGGAAAAGGCAAGGGAGCTGCTGCAGGGGGCACCGGGTGTCAAACTGGTGGATGAGCCGCAGAAGCAGGTATATCCGATGCCGCTGGATACCACTGATCAGGATCTGGTGTTTATCGGTCGTATTCGTGAGGATATGAGCGGACATGCGAATGCATTAAGCTTCTGGTGCTGTGGAGATCAGGTTCGCAAGGGGGCCGCTACCAATGCGGTTCAGATTGCTGAGCTTGTCATTCAGGAAAAGGAAAAACAGCAGGAATAAAGGAAAACTGTTCCTACTGATATGTAAAGCCGCAATAAAAATCTCAAATTCTTCCGTTCGCTGTGACAGAATTTGAGATTTTTTTGTTCGGCATTCCCCTGTACTTGTTCTTATAGGATGGCTTCCTTCCATTCGCATTTTCGTATTTACCATGCGGTAAATATACGAAGCGGGATACATACAGTATCCATTGCTCTATACGTGCAATTCAATCGCCATCAACCTGCGGGTTTATCCGTTGCCGCATACAGGATGTTCTCTATACAGCGGTATGTGTCCTCGCATTGTTCCAGCATCGGCATGTGACAGGCATTTCTTATAAAATGAAACTGCAGCCGATTTACTGTTTCCCAATGTAGATTCAAATCCTGAATCCGATCGGCATACTCACAGATTCCGCGATCTCCATAGATCATATGTATCGGTACAGTAATATCCGTCAGCGGACTGTAATCAAACTGCTACTGCAGCTGCTTCGCCAGTGTATCCTGATACCATACGGCTTCCTTTGCCATCTCCTTTTGCAGCTTAGCACCCAGTGTTGTCATACTCTGCTTCATAACGAGATTACGATAAAAGGGCTCTGCCGGACATAAATTGCTCTCTATGCAAATAACGCATTTCACCGGCACACCAACATCATGTACCAGCTGCAGGGCAAGGATTCCGCCCATGCTGTGTCCGATTATAACATCAATATCCCTGGGAAGCTGTGACGCAATCCAGGAAGCCAAATCCATCACCTGAACTGCCTGTGACGTAACCTCATGCGGATACTCCATAAATAGCAAATCATGTTCTTTCAGGCAGGAAGCTGCCTGTTTCCAAAGCTTGGATGTACAATACAAGCCCTGTAGCATCAATATTCTCATGTTCCTTTTCCTCCTATAGGCGAATGGAGAAATTTTCATATCGAAATTCTCCGCTGCCATGCTGAAGCAGACCCTTTTCCTGCAGCTTTTCCCATGCCTGTGCTGTCTCCTGAATCAGTGAAGGCCCCACTTCGATTGTATCATGGGCAGGCAGCAGGCGCTGAAGCGCTAGCTTTTGCAGCCTTTGTACCGACAGCAGATATGCCTGTGGATCAGTGGACGGATAATCACAGTACAGAACACCTTTATAGATAAGATCCCCGCAGTACAGCCATTCCCGTTCCAGATCAAAAAAGCACATATGTCCAGGAGAATGCCCCGGTGTATGCAGGACACGGATATGACGACCCCAAGATCCAGGATATCCCCATCTCTTACAATGCCTGCATTTCCCTGCCATACAGTATAGGCGTCCAAATGAAAATCACCTGGAAAAGAACAGGGCTCTTTCATCAGCTGCTGCTTCACCACATTAAGCGGCAGTGGAAATTCTCCATTCAGCCAGGAATATTCCCGTTCATGAACCAGTACATCAATATAGCTGCCATGACTGCCGATATGGTCCCAATGCACATGGGTAGCAATTACAGTAACCGGCAATGCAGTCAGCTGATCTGTTATTTTACGAATATCCGCGACCCCCAGACCACTGTCAATCAGCAAAGCCCTCTGCTTTCCGAGCAGCAGATAACAATTTGTTTTTTCATAATGCTTATGCTCTGAAATCACATAGGTTGTATCATCCAGCATTTCAACCTGAAACCAGTCCTTCATACATACACCTCCGCTTCCCATTCAGTATAACACTTTGCATCAGCCACAAAGCAAGGATCCTTTCACCTTTCTGTTTCCAGCTTGAAATAAATTTCGCATATATCTGTAAACAGCAATATACAAAAGGAATCGATCAGCTGACATATTTCTTATATTATGATGCGAGTCACCTCAGAAAGCAGAATAGAATAGTAAAAAAAACCTGTATCCAGAAAACCGATATAGTTTCGGCATCCGTTTACAGGCTACAGCTTTGCTTGATATCAGGCATTCTTCATTTCATTTGCTACGGGCTCTGAAACAAACTCTTCTGCTTCTTCTTCCACCTCTTCTTCGATTACATCCTCGATACACAGACGAAGTGTACTTGTCAGATCATTGATTTTCTTCAGAACCTCACCGATTCCATAGGCCAAAAAAGCGAAGCCAAAGTAAGGTACACAGCCGGTGAAATACAAATTGAGAATATCTGTCAACTGCAGTGTATATGTTGTTTTATAGCTTTCCACCGTCAGATACGCCTGATAGATTTCAAAAGCGGCAATTGCCAGGAAGATAACAGAGGCCACATAAAAGACGATACTTGCCTTGGAGATTTTCATTTCTTTTTTCGTTTTCATGATTTCAACCTTTCTTTACGTGTCCCTATTATCTACTATAAATGTGTGAATAATATGTGTACTATGTGAATTTTTGAAGAATTTTTCAGGTAAGCGTTCCCACCTATCATCAACGGATTCACTCTATGGTATCCCTGATTGTATCGTATTTCCTCAGTGAACCATACCGTTCCTGATACAATTCTCTTATTTTTTTCAAAAACATCTGGATTATTCATGAAAAATATAGTATGATAAATAGGCATTTAGGAAACGCAGACGTGGTGGAATGGCAGACACGCTACTTTGAGGGGGTAGTGAGCGTATGCTCGTGTGAGTTCAAATCTCATCGTCTGCACCATTTTGATAGATAAGCCGGTAAATATCGGCTTTTTTATATGGTTCACAGTATGCAGATCATTATATTCACTCTGTTTGAGACTGCTGCTGCCTTTTATATGAATAAAAATCAGGCATCGATCTCAGCATCCCAGATCAACAGCCTGATTTTCAAACGCATTCGGAGTATCTTCCCCGTTTCTTATTTTATTATATTTTCTGAACTCAAGACTAAGCTAGCGTCATATGTTTATACTTTCTCAGCCATGAGCAGCATGGATAACGGCAAGCCCATTGCATCATATACATCCGACAGTCCGATATCATAATCATATTCATTCAGCAGCTTTACACTCATACCGCTTTGTATGGTGCTGTTAACAAGCTCTGAAATGGAGTGTGAAAAGCTTGTGAATGTCTTGGATGCATAATCTCCGGAAATATACCCCATCCCATTGTTTTCAATCCATGGCTCCTCCGTAAAATATTTGTGCTCCAGCAGTCTAACGGCATCATCACAGTAGCACTCCTCTCCCGGCAGAGGGAGCATATTCATGAGTGGATGAAAATCATGAAGCAGCATAATGCCCTTTGGCTTTAGACAGTCGGACACCACCTGAAAAAGTGCGTTTACATCCTGAAACCAGGTAATTGCACCGATCGTAAACAGGATCACATCGAATTTCTGATGATATTCGCTTCCTATATCCAGAATATTCATAGCTAAAAAGCTACATGGTACATGCAGCTGCTTTGCATGCATTTGCCCCTGTGCAATCAGATTTTCTGCAATATCAAAGCCGGTACCGACTGCCCCATAGTGTCTGCAGATGGACAGCAGCTCCCTGCCGTTGCTGCAGCAAAACTGCGCAACATGTTTTCCAGCAAGATTCAGTTGATCAAGCTCAGCCTGTAATGCGGGCTGAATGTAATAAGCGGATGACGCCTGGAGGTTTTCAACGACTGCATCTCCCCAGCCATTGATTCTATTGTTGAACGCTTCCTCCCAAGCTTCCTTGTTCATTTCTATATAGCTCATGTTTTCTCTGTACTCTCTTTCCTATCATTATATTCATCTTATTTAGCCTCCTTCCCCAGTATGCAAGCATAACTGATTTCTTAAATTATATCATAAATCTGGAGCATACAGCCTGGTTTTCGTAATTAGAGCTGCTGCAAACTCACCATACCTTCTATTATATTATGCGTGTGATATAATTTTCTGAAATTTCTGCATGGAACTGGTGTTTTGCCAATACTGCAGCCCTTTCTGAACATAGGATAAGGTAGAAAACAGAGATATCTGTTTTCTGAAGCTGCAGTGATAATTTCATTCCATGATCATTTTTCATCCTGAATGATCGTTTTACCAAATCGTCTCCTCCCCTTATCATCGGATCAATTACGATTCGGGATTTCATCATTGATTCTACTCTTTCCCCTTTCCAGAAGAAAAAGAATCCTGTAACAAGAAAAAATCCTACTCCCTTATGGGGTAATCCAAAATTAGGAGAATACAACACGAATGTATTTATCAATAGCATTTGCATCCTCCTATTTGCAAACACCCTGGAGTAAGAAAGAACAAGGGAAAAGCAGCCACTGTAAAAAGTGACTGCTTTTTCAATTATAGACTTTTACGATGAAATATAATAACTGCCGCTGCCAGCTGAAGCAGGGTAACAGTAACTGCACAGACTGCAGGCTTCAGAAATTCCTGCATCGTGATGCCATCGGTAAGATAAGACTGGTACTGTGACAAAAACACAAAGGGTGAATAATCTGCCACCGCAGCAAACATCGTTATCAGCACACAGAGCAGAAACAGGCAGCCGGCACACAGCAGACTTCCGGAAACAGTCCCCTTATACACGCCCCCCAGAATCATAGAGGCTGTCATCATCAAACCAAACAGCCATACCCCAGTCACAAGCGGAAACAGATGCGGCACGAGAGAGCTTTCCCAGAATACGAAATTGTACAGAAAGGTAATCAGGAATGAGCATCCCAGAGACAATGTCCACAAGCATGATATGGAAATAAATTTTGCGGCAAGAACGCTGTTGCGGGGCATCCCTTTTGCCAGCAGCGGTATCAGAACCCCCTTTCCGATTTCATTCGCCATTGAGGATGAGCACATAATAATGATTGCTATCAAGCCGATCTGCGCCGTATTTTTGAAGAACTGGAGCCAGGAATCAAGTACGACAGGCTGTGGAATCTCCATATGCATACCCTCCGGCAGAAAGCCTGCGACCAGCTCCGGTAAATAACGTGCACTGACTGGATTCATAAATCCCAGTGCTGCAAATACAATCAATAATATGACAAGCTTATAGGAACGTACTGCCTCCAGCAGCTCCTTTTTCATAAACGCTGTGAATCCCTTCATTTTGTCACCTCCAGAAAATACTGTTCCAGAGTCGGACGCATGCGCTCCAGCCTCTGCAGCCGCAGCCCCTGCGCATTTATAATAGCTAAAACCTGCTGCTGTGTTTCCATATGATCCGGCAACTGCACTGCATACGGATGTGTCTGTTGTACGGCAATGCCCCGTTTTCGCAATGCTTCCAGCAACAGCGAGCACTCCTCCTCACACTTAGTTTCCACATAAAGCGATGCAGTTCCCTTCATCTGCAGCAGCTCATGTAAATTTCCGCTTACGGCGATCTTTCCCTCATGCAGAATGGCGATGGAATCACAAATGCTTTCCACATCACTCAGGATATGTGTGGAAAACAATACCGTCGTTTTCTCTTTTGCCTTTTCCAGTATTGTCAGAATCTCCTTGCGACCCTGCGGATCCAGCGCCGATGTCGGCTCATCTGCTATCAGCAGCTTAGGCTCATTCAGCAGCCCCTGCGCAATCGCAAGGCGCTGCTTCATCCCTCTGGAAAACGTGGCACATCGTTTTTTTCCGGTCTCTGATAATCCCACCAGCTGTAATAGCTCATCAATCCGTGTCTTTGCCTTCTGCGCAGCAAGACCGGATATCTCAGCACACAGCTGCAAATACTCCCGTGCTGTCATAAAGCCGTAAAATTCAGGGACATCACTGACATAGCCGATATAACGGTTCGTTCTGGTATTTCCAAAAACAACCGGCTCCTGCATAATATACAATTCCCCGGCATCCGCCTTTTCCAGACCGAGAATCGTTTTCATTGTCGTTGTTTTTCCCGCACCGTTTTTTCCTATAAACCCGAAGATACTGTGCTGCGGTACCGTTAAATCGATGCCCTGCAAAACCTTCTGCCTTCCGAAGGCTTTATGCAGATTGCGTAGTGTTAATACATCCATTGCTACTGCTCCTCTCTGCCGATTACAAAATAGAGAATCGGCCCCAGAAACTGAAGAAACAAAATAACCGGTATCCAGATCCATTTGTTTCCAATCCTAACCTGTGGATGACGAATCAGATGAATCAATGCAAATATTGCCAGACCAAGCTCCAGCAGAATCAGCGGCAGTAATGCCGGCAGATATTCCATAAGTGTATCCATTATGCTCTCTCCTTTTCAGCCTTTAGCTTCTGCAAGCAGGCCTGATAACGCGGTTCGCCCTTCAGAAAATCGAATACAGGCGGCTGCAGCTCCTGAATCAGCGAGTCCAGAATAACCCCGCCGTCTCTGGGAGCCTGTGTGCGCAGCTGTAAAGATTCCATCCAGGCTTCCACCTCTGTAAAATACGTATCTCTATGAATCTTCATATGGGCAAGATCATAGCGGATAATCACGTCGATCAGCCGTTCCAGCATTCGCAGTGCGGACTCCTTATCCCTGCGCTGTGCATAGACCATGGCACAGGACATATAAACCATCGTGGAGGTGATGGTATGCAGTGCATCGATATGAAACAGCTTCAGCAATTCCAGCATACGGTGCATGGTCTCATCACACAGCTGCTCATCCTCCATATTCATCATCATATAGTTGGCCATATCCTGTATTACGAACAACAGATGCTGATAGATGCAGATCTGAAAGATACGGCTGGATTGCTTTGGCTTTCCCAGCATCTGATAGCATGCCGCAATCATCTCGCTGTCCTGTGCGATCGGCTTTGCCTCTTCACCGAGAAGCTGCAATGCCTTTTGCGGCTGTCTGCTGGTAATCAAATAGGTTATTTTCAAAGAAATCGCATCCTTTACCAGACTGTTTTCCTCACTTTCCGCAATCACGCGGTCACACAGCTCCTCACTGCGCTTCATAACCAGTTCTGGTTTTTCATGCAGCATGTAGTGATTGAGATAAAGCCCTGCCATCTGGAGCAGGAAGGGAAAGCAGGAATAATATTTGCGTATCAGCTCCTCACTGTGAGCATACGCATTGGCGCTGTCCCGGCTCCATTCAGCACTGAGCTGCAGATACAGCTTGTTTACAGCCTCCATACTCAGCTGCGGTTCATATCCGATCAGCTCATCCACACTGACATTAAACAAAGTGGCCAGCTGGGGCAGCAGCAGGATATCCGGCAGGGTCGTTTCGGTTTCCCACTTGGAAACACTGGATTTCGATACACCCATATAGGCAGCCAGCTCTTCCTGCGTCATGTTCGCGTCTCTTCGCAGCGCGATAAGCTTTTTTCCAAGTCGAATCGTCGTCATTGTTCATTCCTTCTTTCTGCTTTTATTATATCGTTTCCCCGCAGAGTTACAATGGCATAAAACGCAACTTCAGGAAGAAATATTTCCCAGCAAGAAACAATATATGCCGGCAATGCATACTCCTTAGTCTATCGGTTCATCAATATCAAATAGAATTTTTTCCAGACATATGCCATTCCCATTGACACATATGTGATCAGGCCTGAAATCATATAAGTATTACAAACGGCTCTCACAACATAAAAAACAGCTTCTCAGGCTGAGGCTGCTTTACAGCTTTATCTGAAGGTACAGATGTATTCTATGCTATGCATTTATGGGTGATGGGTATAAAATATCCGTTTGCTTGGCCCTGTCTGAAAAAGGTTCAAGCAACTGAAAACACTACGTCCTGCTGATAACAGACAGACGCTTTCCAACACCTGCAAAAAAGGGCACAAACGTATGATCGCGTCGTACCCTCCTCACAGCGTAATTATCCTCTAGTTAAGATAGGCGAATTCTGTTTTATAACGGCTTATAGCTCTTCACCATTGGATGCAATCACTTTTTTATACCAGTAAAAGCTTTTCTTTGGTGTACGCTCATACGTACCGTTGCCATAATCATCCAAATCCACATATACAAAGCCGTATCGCTTAGAAAATTCTGATGTTGTCTGTGATACAAGATCAATCGGACACCATGCGGTAAATCCGAATACCTCTACCCCGTCACGAATTGCTTCCTTCACCTGTGTCAACTGCTTCTGCAGGAAATCAATTCGGTAATCATCGTGAACCATACCATCGGCTTCCACCTGATCATAGGCACCGAAGCCGCACTCGGAGATAAAGATCGGCAAATGATAACGGTCATACATATGATTCAACGCAATACGCATACCGATTGGATCGATTGCCCAGTCCCACGCACTGTATTCCACATAATTGTTTTTCTCAGCACCCATTAAATTGGAGGTATGCAGCTTTAAGGAATCACCGTTATATCCTGATACAATACTGCTGTAATAGCTGAAGCTCATGAAATCAACAGTCCCCTTTTTCAATACCTCTTCATCTCCCTCCTGCATAGGAAGAACAACGTTATTCTGTTCAAAAAAGCGTTTCATATAGTATGGATATTCTCCCTTGCACTGCACATCCGGAAACAGTAAATCCATACCGGTATCAAAAAGCTGCTGCAGATTATCCTGTGGACTGCAGGTTTTCGGATAATACACCTGCTTGCTCTGCATATTCCCTACCTGCAATGTTTCATCAATTTCATGTGCTGCAAGAACACAGCGTTCTGTTGTCATATTCTGCCGCAGGCATTTTCTTTCCCTCCTGCAGTATCTATATGGAATATTTGCGGGAGGGGAAAAGATACTGACATGAGGAAAAGTAAGCTACAGCAACTACGGCTATATGTATATCCGATATACACGATACTGTGTATTTATTTACTATTATCCTATAAAACAAAAAAAGCGCTGATATAGAGCGCTTTTGTGCTTATCATGGTGCAGGAGAA